>CACILT010000036.1 GCA_902587565.1 uncultured Alphaproteobacteria bacterium | reverse complement strand
TTTGTTCGAAAAGGGGCTATTAGTCATGAAGATAGTCAAGGTAACAAAGGGAGAACTACTGCAGGTAATGTTCAAGTAATGAGCGCCGGAACAGGAATTATGCATTCTGAGTTTAATCACGAAAATGAAGAGACGAATATCTTTCAAATTTGGATCATACCTAAATCAAGAGATATTGAGCCAAAATGGGGAAGTGCAGAATTTCCAACTAGCTCTACAACAGATAAACTAAAATTATTAGTATCTGGAAATAATGATGCACCCCTTCAAATTCATCAAGATGCAAGAATATACACTGGTATGTTTAAAGATAACACAACACTTAAGCATCTTATTAAAGGACAAGGATATCTTCTTGTTTCTAAAGGAAATATTAAGATTGGCGATATTGAAGCTTCAAAAGGAGATGGTATAGCCATAAAAAATGAAGAAGAAATATCACTTGAATGTCATCCTGATACAGAAATCATCTTAATTGAAGTTCCAGGTTTAGTTGAAGCTCGTTAATTATTTCTTTTTAACCATTTCTTTTAGAAGGAGTAGCACTTATACCAGAATTAAATCAATCTGATGGAAAACACCCAAAAAAAAATGGTTTACAAATTATTAGTAAGAATTTTGCAAATAATATAGCAGACATTTTAATTAAATATAGCAGATTTATTCTCTGACGATGATTAAAAAAATTTTTTTATAACGATTACAAACATATTAAATAAAACCAATATCATCAATAGGGGACATATGACCATTTTCAATTGCATCAAGTGTCTGTTGGCCTCTTTCCACAAGTTTAATAGCATTATTTAAAGCCCAAATTTGCTTTGTAGCAATATTTACATCAAAACTTTTGTTTCCTAGTTCAATTTCTTTTTGCTCTTCTTGAATTTTATTAATAATATATTCTGCAGCACTAATTGCATTAAAAGAAACATTAGTGAGTTTAGAAGCTTTACCCATAAATTCTTTTCTCATCTTTATTGTTTCTTTAAGATCAATTCTTTCTTTTCTTTTTGTTAGCCATCCTTCATTAGCTGCTTGTTTTCTTAAAGTTGATAAAGAATAATTGAATTCTGTAGCGATATCTTGAAGAGTAGGGTACTCATTTCCCTCTCCTTTTATATAATAATTACGTGCTTCAGTGTAATCAGGACGTTTTTTTGTCATAAAAACATTAATGCGAATGATTCTTTATAAAGAAAGTTCTAGAAAAATTTTTTTGTTAAAAAAAATTTAATAATGTGAATAAATTAGTTTTTTAAATTGTTTAAAAGTAAGTTTTTAAATTCTTCAACGGCGAGTGTTGCTGGCTTATGAATAGCAAAATCAAATTGATCTTCATTACGTGACGGTTCTAAATTTAATTCAACTGTTGGTTTACTCATATCTTTGAACATTGTAACGAAGCCCGCTGCAGGATAAACTTCACCTGAAGTACCAATGGAGACGAAGAGGGTAGATTGCTCTGCCAGATCATGAATTTCATCCATCTGAAGTGGCATTTCTCCAAACCAAACGATATGAGGTCTTAATTGAGAGTTACATTTAGGGCATTTATGAGTCTCATTTAGGTCCTCTAGCCATTCAAATACATGATTATCATTCATTATACATCTTGCCTTATTTAGCTCACCATGCATATGAATTATTGATGATGAACCTCCAATCTCATGTAAATTATCGATATTTTGTGTAACTATATGAATTTTATATGTTTTTTCTAATTCATGAAGTAAAATATGAGCCCTATTTGGCTTAATTCCTGAATTTAGTTCTTTTCGACGTTTATTATAAAAATCATAGACAAGAGTAGGGTTTCTGTAAAATCCTTCAGGACTGGCAACATCCTCAATTCTATGGTTATTCCAAAGTCCATCAGAGTCTCTAAAAGTTTCAATCCCAGACTCCTTACTTATACCAGCACCCGTTAATACAAAGATCTGGGAATCAGCTGAAATCTGCGGTAATTGTTCCATTTGATACACTATATACAGTATTTTATTACACGTGAAAATCTATATCTAGTTTGTAATATTAGAAATTGATTTAG
>CACILT010000035.1 GCA_902587565.1 uncultured Alphaproteobacteria bacterium | reverse complement strand
CTCCAGGATCCGTTAAAAGATCTAATACAAATTTTTGACCTTTGACTAAATTTTCTTTTGTATTCTTAAATGTACCCACTCTTAACTTGGGTCCTTGTAAGTCAGCTAATATGCATGATGCATGATTATGTTTTTCTTCGAGAGATCTAATGGTTTCATAATTTTTTCTATGAGTTTCTAAGTTACCATGTGAAAAATTTAATCTAAAAACATCGCAGCCACCAACAAATAAATCTTCGATTATTTTTTTATCTGATGATGATGGCCCTAGTGTAGCTAAAATTTTAGCTTTTCTGTTACGTTTCATTAATTATTATATATATATAGCACAAAAAAAGATTTATATAAATTAATTACGTAATATGACCAAAAACTTTGATAGAGATTTACTTGCTGATGTTGCAGAAAGATTGATTCATCATTTAAAAAATAGAACAGATGTACAAAATATTGATTTAATGAATTTAACAGGTTTTTGCAGAAACTGTCTTTCAAAATGGTATGTTAGTGCTGCAGAAAAGAAAAATATTTCTATTTCATACGATGAAGCACGAGAAATGATCTATGGTATGCCATACTCGGACTGGAAAACAAAATTTCAAAAAGAAATCACCCCTGAACAAAAAGAAAAGTTTGATAAAGGAAAAACTTAATATAGTTTCTCTAAATTTTCTCCATACATCTCTTTTACTTTAAATCTTCTTACTTTCATGGAAGGAGTCATCATATTGTTTTCAATTGTAAACTCGTGATCAATTAAAATAAATTTTCTTATTTGTTCAATACTAGAAAGGCCTTTATTGACTTTATCTACAACATCTTTCATTCTTTTATTAAATGAAGAATCTTGAATTATTTTATTTAAATCACCCTCAACATTATTTTCTTTTGACCATTCTAAAGCTAAATCTTTATTAGGCACCAGGATTGCAACTAGGTAATTTTTGAAATCCCCATATAACATTGATTGAGCAATTTCAGGTTCAATATCTAGCTTTGCCTCTATTCTTGAAGGTGAAATGTTATCTCCACCAGCATTTACAATAATATCTTTTTTCCTATCCGTTATCTTTAAATAATTTTCTTCATCAAATTCACCAATATCACCTGTATGAACCCACCCATCAATTATAGTTTTATTCGTTGACTCGGGATCATTCCAATAACCATTCATAATTAGTTCTCCACGAGCTAAAATTTCTCCATCTTCAGAAATTTTCACTTCATTTCCTTGAAGAACTTTTCCGACAGTATCTAATTTAATTTTTTCGGGAGGGTTTGCAGAAATAACAGGAGCAGTTTCAGTTTGCCCGTAGCCTTGAAGTAGTGGAAGGCCAAGGGCGCTTAGGTATAATCCAACTTCAAAATTAAGTGCTGCACCTCCTGATATCAATGCTCTGAGACTTCCACCAAATCTTTTCTTAACTTTTTTTCTTACTATCCTATCCATCAATCCATTCATCAATTTTTCAGAGAAGCTCATATGCTCACCAAAATATTTTTTCTTTCCTAGACTTAATGTAATTGCAAAGAAGCGTTGACTTAATTTACTTTGGTTTTTTAGACCTTGTGAAATACGTGTGTGTAAAGAGTCATAAAACCTTGGAACAGCTGTCATAAAATGTGGGGCTGCCTCAGCCATATTTACTAATAATTTATCTATACTTTCAGCGTAATAGATTTGTGCGCCTTGCCCCATTTCTAAAAATTGTAAAGTATGTTCATATGAATGAGATAATGGCAACCATGATAAATATCTAATTTCTTTTGTTAAATCACTTGTAAGACTCTCAAGTAATTTATCACAGGAAGCACAATTTCTTAGCATGGCTCCATGACTTAACATCACTCCCTTAGGATTGCCCCCAGTACCTGATGTATAAATAATACATGCTGTATCTTTTCTTTTAAATTTATTTGATAATTCTTCTATTTCATTAGAATTTTTACTTTTTTCTAAATTGTCATTTATAATTTTATTGTATGATAAGATATTTACAACTTCTGTATAAGTTTCATTATCATCATTAATTTTTATTACATTTTGACAATGTGAAATTTTTTCTATTGCAGGTAGAACTTTTTTCATTAACTCGTGCGATGATACGATGGCACATCTAGCACCAGAATGCTCAATAATATATTTATAGTCATTGGTTGTGCTCGTTGTATAAGCAGGCACTGAAATTGCACCTATGGACATTATTGCTAAATCAGTGATTTGCCATTCAGGTCTATTTTCAGATAAAATTAATACTCTATCTCCTTCTAAAATTCCCAGATCTTTTAAGTATGTTGCTAAACTTTCTACTTGTTCTTTTACTTGTGACCAACTTAAAGAAACATATTTATCATTCTCTTTCTTCCATAAATATGGTTGATCTTTCAGATCATTTGCTTGATGATAAAATATACCCGGTATGCTATTAAATTCGTCAAAATTAACAATCATGCTTTCTTTCCTCCCTACAAAGCTATGATATTAGACCTATATCGAAATAGTAAAATATGAAACAAAAAAATTATCA
>CACILT010000034.1 GCA_902587565.1 uncultured Alphaproteobacteria bacterium | reverse complement strand
TTTCTGACTTCATATTTTTATAAAATTCAAAAAATAATATCGAAGATACATAATCATCTAAAATTATTTTTTCAGAAATATTATTATTATCACCAATAAAATCTAAATATTTTATTCTATTTTCATAATCAACGGAAGTGTATACTTTATTATTTATTTTAAACAAAATTTTAGTGTTTTCTGCATCTAAATTATTGCAAAATAAAATTATTAACCCAAATAAAAAAAAATATTTTATATAATTTCTATTATTACTCATTATTTTCAAATAGCCTATTATCTATACTTATATTTTCCCATTTAACATCCTGCTGATTACCTTCTGAAACAACAAGATTATTTGATTTATAGCTTCCAATATTCTTGAAGGAAAACATAATTGTAAGAATATCTTGTGGTTTTAATTCATTTTCATAATATGATTTTCTTATAAAATCTAAATTAATACCAAAACATTCATCAAAGTAACTATATCCGATACTATATTCACTACTAATTTCTTTTTTAAGATCATAAAGTCCTTGAAATTCTATTTTAGAAAATTTTGCAAACTTTTTGGTTTGAAATTTATAATTTATTGTTTCCGCATCTTTAGTTACTATGCCATCTACTTTGCTTTGTTGGTCAAGATAATATAATTCTAAGTCACCAATTTTAGTTTTAGTTTTTATGTTAGCACTTTGATTTTTTAAATATTCTGAGTTTAAATCATATCTAAAATTATAATTTACTTTATTAATATTATTGTATTCTAAAGAGCCAAGTAAATCACTCAAATTATTATCATTACCTTGTTCTTGATGAAAATTACTATTGTCTGTAAACTCGTATGTTTGAAAGATATTTAATTTTAAGTTTTCGTTGTATATATCTATCCCATAATTAAATCTTTTGGAATTATCTATCTTGTCATTTCCACTGTATCTATTTAAAGTGTAAGCATTTTCAATAGTAAAATTATTGTTTGTTGAATCTTCATTAGATAATTTACTACTATTTGAACTTCCTGGGCTTATGACTATTTGAGTGATTGGTTTAAATATAAGGTCGTATTTTAATTTTTTAAATTTAAATGGTGTCTCGCTATAAATACTGAATATAGGAAAAAATCTATACAATGCTCCATTATGAAGCCTTTCAGAATTAACTAATTTATTTTCAGTATTAAATAACTGATTATATATTTCTGCACTTATTGAGATTTGAGAATTAAAGTTGAGTAAATTTTTTTTTAGAAAATATTTATGAGATAATTTTTGTTGTTGTTTTGAATGAATTCTAGTATTTTTTTCTCTTAAAATATTATAAAATTCATAGTTTATAGATGAATTAAAATTATCATTCTTACTTAAACCACTATAATATTTTAAATTTGGCAAAACCATAGGAATTGTCTTGTTATCTTCATTTTCTTGATTACTCTGATAAAAACTAATATTCCCTTTAAAGTAATCGTCTTTTTTATTTAAATTAAAACCCTCTAGATTAATTTTAGTAGACAAGGATGTTGTATAACTAAGCTCATCATTTGGTTTTGTTATTTGAATATAATTTTCAGATGTTTGAAGTGCTGAATCAATCTTCACCCTATAATTTGTATTTAAATTTTTTTCATAATTATTAATTAAACTAGCATTTGTTAACCAATTATTATTATTAGATTTCTCAAAATTTGAATCAAAACTTAAATTTGTTTGTAATTTACCACCTGATAATAATTGATTGTAATCAAAAATAAATCTTTGAGAAGTATCTACGCCTCCACCATAATTTAAGACTGGTGTAAATAATAATTCTTTGTCCATTGAAATATTAAAATAATAAGGAAAAGCTAATGATTGAGATGTTTTTGTATCAAAGAAATTTAATGATATTGATGGAGTTAAAAAACCAGTTTTCCTATCTTTTCTTAAAGGTGAAGGTGTTACAATATATGGTATGTAAAAAACAGGTGTATTGATTACGCGCATTTTTGAATGTTTTTGATATAAAAATAAATTTTTATTATCATGTAAAATTTTTTCTCCTTCTAATTGCCATGTTGGGCATACAAAATTTCCTACTTTTATTCTTGATACACAAGGAGTGTAAACACCTTTAGAAATTATATCTATACTGCCTTCTCTTTTAATTTTTTTACCAATTAATCTAGATCCATCGTTTAATTTAATCATTGGTTTTTCAAATTCGGCATTATTTAAATCTAATGAAAAAAAACCATTTTCACCATTATAAAAATTATTTAAACTATCTTTAAATGTAAAATTACCAGGCAATACGATTTCTTTTTTATCGACATTATAAATAATCAAATCAGAAATAATTAATTGATTTTTTTTAAAAATTTTAGCATTTCCTCTAGCAATAATATTTTGCTCCTCATCGTAACTTATGTTGTCAGCATAAATTAAAATTTCCTTTGCATTATTAAAGTTTGGAATTAAAGTTATGAAAATAATTAAATATTTATAAATTAATACTTTTTTGCAAAAACTAATCATTTTCTATTTTAATTATTTGATATAGCCCTACTAGAAATGGAATAGT
>CACILT010000033.1 GCA_902587565.1 uncultured Alphaproteobacteria bacterium | reverse complement strand
ATATATATTAGATGAACCAACAACTGGTCTTCATTTTGATGATGTTAAAAAATTACTTAAAATTCTTCATACACTTGTTGATGAAGGTAATACTGTAATCGTTATTGAGCATAATCTTGATGTTATTAAAACAGCTGATTATATAATTGATCTGGGTCCTCTAGGAGGTGTAAAAGGTGGTCAAATTGTTGGAACTGGCACCCCCGAAGATATTGCAAATAATAAAAAAAGCTTTACAGGTGAATTTTTAAAGAAAATTTTATAAATCAAAGGAAATAAAATGATAAATCTAGAGTTACCAGATCTACCCTACAGTAAAGATGCTCTAATGCCGTATATGTCGGCTGAAACTTTAGAGTTGCATCATGATAAGCATCATATGGCTTACATTACTAATGGAAATAAATTTATTAAAGAACAAAATATAGCAGACGATAACGTTAATGATATAGTTATCAACTCCTATCAAAAAAATGCTCCTGTATTCAACAATGTGGCACAACATATAAATCATGTTCATTTTTGGGAAGTAATGAAAAATAATCCAGATGGAAAAATTCCTTCTGAACTCGAAAATAAGATAGTTGCAGATATTGGTTCAGTTGAAAAAATGAAAGAAGATTTTATAAATGCAGGCATTGGTCAATTTGGATCAGGTTGGTGTTGGTTAGTATTAAATAGTGGAAAACTAGAAATTACAAAAACACCAAATGGAGAAAACCCAATCGTACATGGACAGACTCCCCTACTTGGATGTGATGTTTGGGAACACTCATATTATGTTGATTATAGAAACAGAAGACCTGATTATTTAAAAGCTTTTATAGATAATTTAGTTAATTGGGAAAAAGTTACAGAAAACCTTAATAACGCTTAATTATCTTCATCTTGCGGTCTAAACTTAAAAATTAATAAAGTTGGGACCGCAATAAAAACAGATGAATAAGTACCAATTATTACACCTATAATCATTGTTAAAGCGAAAGGTCTAATAACCTCTCCACCAAATATAAATAAAGACAATAACGCAAGAAGCGTTGTTAAACTTGTCATTATAGTTCTAGATAAAGTATTATTAACTGATAAGTTAAATAGATCAACTAACTCAAGCTTTTTATATTTTCTTAAATTTTCACGAACCCTATCAAATATCACAACTGTGTCGTTAATAGAATAGCCAGCAATTGTCAGAATTGCTGCTATTGTAGCGAGAGAAAATTCAACGTTAAGAATAGATAGCAAACCCAAAGTAAATAAGACATCATGCGTTAATGCAACAACTGCACCAAAACCAAATTGCCATTCAAAACGCAGCCAAATGTAAATTAAAATAGCAATTAATGCAAAAGAGACAGCTTGAAATCCTCTAAACAAAAGTTCAGAACTTATAGTGGGGCCAACGAATTCAGATCTTCTAAATTCAACAACCTTGTCTTGAATTAAATTTTTTACAGAATTAACTGTTTCAATACTTTCTTGATTACTTTTATTTTGAAGTCTTATTAAAATAATATTCTCATTACCAAATTCCTGTAAAGAAACATCACTATAAGAAGAAGATAAAATTTCTCTTAGTTCTCCAATTGAAGTATTTTTTGTACTTACCTCAATTAAAGTACCTCCTTTAAAATCGATCCCTAGATTTAAACCTTTTATACTTAATAAAACAATTGAAATTAGCATTGCTAATATAGAGAAAATTAAGAAATTTCTTCTTAAACCTAAAAAATTAATACTTGGTTCAACAGGAATAATTTTATTTAAACGAAACATTATAGTTTTAATTCCTTTTTATTTGTAAATGATAAGTACATATATACTAAAAAATTTGTAAGCATTAAAGCAGTGAACATTGAGGCTATTACACCCAAAGATAATGTAATGGAAAAGCCTCTGATTGGACCAGATCCAAATGCAAAAAGTAAAACTGCAGCAATTAATGTAGTAATATTGGCATCAAGTATAGTTGACATGGCTCTATCAAAACCATTTTTTACAATTTGAAAAACTTTTGTTTTTTTTAAACTCTCTTCTTTAATTCTTTCAAAAATTAAAACATTTGCGTCTACTGCCATTCCAATTGTTAATACAATTCCAGCTATACCAGGCAATGTTAATGTTGCGCCAATTGTTCCTAATAATGAAATAATTATAAATAAATTTACAATTAATGAAACATTAGCTAGGGCGCCAAAAGTTCCATATATGAGTATCATAAATATACAGACTAATACCATACCAATAATAGCAGCTATTTGACCTGCTGCTATTGAATCAGCTCCTAAACCGGCACCTACTGATCTTTCTTCAACTATTTCTAGTGGTGCAGGCAATGCGCCGGCTCTTAAAAGTACTGCGAGATCTGCTGCTTCTTGGGCATTAAAGTTACCAGTAATGATTCCTGACCCACCTGTTATTGCGCTATTAATTCTAGGTGCTGTAATAACAACACCATCTAAAAGCACCGCCATTCTTTTGCCAATATTATTCGTTGTTACTTTACCAAATTTTTGAGCACCTTCTGTATCAAAACGAAAAGATACAGCATGACCTTCTGTTTGATCAAATGAACCTTTAGCATCCACTAAATTCTCCCCACCCACAACAGATCTTTTATCTAATAAATATTTAATATTTTCATCATAAATATCTGAAACGATAATTTTACCAAATGGGGCTAAATTATTTTGTAAAGCTGATATATTTTCATCATCTACTATATGAAAAGTAAGTTTAGCTGTCTTACCTAATAAATCTTTTATTCTTTCAGGATCTTTGACTCCTGGTAATTGTAATAGAATTCTTTTATTACCAGA
>CACILT010000032.1 GCA_902587565.1 uncultured Alphaproteobacteria bacterium | reverse complement strand
GTTTTATCTCGTACAGATGGGCATTGAATTATTTTAATATTGTGATGATTAATTTTTACTAAATCTTGTATTATTTTTACTTGCTGAAAATCCTTCTCACCAAAATAACTATTCGTTGGTTTAATCATATTAAAAAAAAGATCCACAACAGTAGTAACTCCATCAAAATGGCCAGGTCGAAATTTATCACATAAAATATTTCTAAAATTGTTTACAATTTTTTTCTTTGCCAATCCTTTAGGGTATATCTCTTGAATGTCAGGTAAGAAGAGTGCATTACAACCAATATTTTCTAATTTAGAAATATCTTCATCAATTGTCTTTGGATAAGAATTGAAATCATTTTCATTGTTAAATTGAGTAGGATTAATAAATATTGAACAAATCACAAATTCGTTATGTAATTGTGCTTCTCTAATGAGAGATAAATGTCCATCGTGTAAGTTTCCCATTGTTAAAACTAAACCAATAGACTGACCCTTGTCTTTGATTGAAACTAAATTTGGCTCTAATTCACTAGCTTTTTTGAAAATTTTCATCGATTACATAAGTAAATATTTGACTTATATATAATGAATTCGTATTAGGCCCAGAGATTTATTATGAAACGCACTTACCAACCTAGTAGAGTAATTAGAAAAAGAAGACACGGTTTTAGGGCTAGAATGGCAACTAAAGCAGGTCGTCAAATCATTAATAGAAGACGTGCAAAAGGAAGAGCTCAATTAAGCGCTTAAAAAGGCCAAATGGCCCAAACATTATTTACAATTAAGAAAAGATCGACTTTCGTTATGATACGAAACCAGGGAGAATTTATAAAAGGTAAAAATATGAATATCCAAATTTTACACAATCAAGATCTAGAAAATTCTATAGGTGTAGGATACACAGCTTCCAAAAAAATTGGCAACGCAGTAAAAAGAAATAGAGCAAAGAGAATAATGAGAGAATTAGCTAGAAAAATTATTATTAATGGTAAAATTAATTCATATTATGTGTTAATAGCTAAAACGTCATTGCTCGAAGAGAAATTTGATAAACTTTTATTAGAACTTAAGGGAAAGATAAATGGTTAGTAAATATATTTCATTACCTTTAATCATAATAATTAGATTATACCAGTTATTGATTTCCCCAATACTTGGGCAGAATTGTCGGTATTTACCAACCTGCTCTGAGTATTCTATTAAAGCATTAAAGGAACATGGGTTATTTAAAGGATCAATTTTATCGGTGAAAAGAGTTTCAAAATGTCATCCCTGGGGTTCCCACGGATTTGATCCAGTACCAAAAAAATCTGAGTTAAATAAATGAACGAGCAAAGAAATTTATATTTGGCTATTGGTATTTCAATTGCGATAATTATTTTTTTTCAATTATTATTTCCAACTCAACCAATTCAAACAACATCCTTTGAAGAAGATGAAGTATTAGAGCCTGCAACATCCATTGACGGACAAAGCAGCCAAGTTGTTTCAGAAATACAAAGTAGAGATGAAGCTTTAATTCAAACCGACAGAGTTATTTTTGAAAATGCATCTATTAAAGGTTCTATAAATTTAAAAGGAGCAATTTTAGATGATCTCATATTATCAAAATATAAAACTAGCTTAGAACCTGATTCGACTAATATACAGCTTTTGTTACCTGATGGGACTGCTAATCCATATTATATTGAAACAGGTTGGAAAGAGCTAAAAAATTCTAACATTGAATTACCTAATTTAGAAACAAATTGGAAAACTAACTCTACCACTCTAAGCCCCTCAAGCCCTGTTACACTTAGTTGGACGAATAATAAAAATATAACTTTCAAAATCAACTATCAAGTTGATGATGAGTATATGTTTACAATTACACAGGAAATAGAAAATAAGAGTGGTGAAGATATTGAAGTTTTTCCATACAGATTAATCAAAAGAATAAACACACCAGATACAATTAATTTTTTTATACTTCACGAGGGTTTAATTAGTCTAATAAACGACGAATTATTGGAAAAAAATTATGATGATATTGCCGATGATTGTAATTCATCAATGCAAACAAAAAAAGAGTTTTGCGATAATAAAACACAAGGTGGTTGGTTAGGTTTTACAGACAAATATTGGATGTCTGCTTTAATTCCTGATGCTGACCAATCCATTAACGTCAATTATAGGTATGGTAATAATGGACGTGATAGCTATAGGGCAGGTTATGTTGGTCAGATATATAAAATTAACTCGGGTGAAAATATATCTTACGGCGGAAAATTATTTGTGGGTGCAAAAAAATTAAATGTCTTAAGTGCTTATGATGAAAATCTCTCTATACCAAGATTTACTGATGCAATTGACTGGGGCTGGTTTAGTTTTTTAACTAAACCTGTTTCATATGCCATTAATTGGTTTTTTGGTTATGCAGGTAATTTTGGTCTAGCAATAATTGCCTTTACCATTTTAATGCGTTTAATTTTATTCCCACTGGCACAAGCATCTTTTAAATCTATGGCAAAGATGAAAAAACTTCAGCCTGATATGCAAAGATTAAAAGAAACATATCCAAATGACAGACAAAAAATGCAGCAAGAACTAATGGCCTTGTATAAAAGAGAGGGAGCTAATCCTGTTGCGGGTTGTCTACCAATTTTAGTACAAATACCAATTTTCTTCTCTTTGTATAAAGTGTTGTTTGTTACGATAGAGATGTATCACGCTCCTTTTTATGGATGGATTCATGATCTATCTGCGCCAGACCCATTAGGCTTAATGACAATATTTGGATTAGTTCCTTGGGATGTGCCACCTATACTTTCAATAATTGATATTGGTATTCT
>CACILT010000031.1 GCA_902587565.1 uncultured Alphaproteobacteria bacterium | reverse complement strand
TCAATTCTGGAGCTGCTGAAAGATGTAAATAAGTGAACAAAATTTGGTTTTCTCTTATCATTGCTACTTCATTCATTAGAGGTTCTTTAACTTTTACAATCATTTCAGAATCATTGAAAATATCCTCTGCTGAGTTTACAATTTTTGCGCCTGATAATTCATAATCACTATTTGAAAATCCGGCACCGTTACCAGCATCTTTTTGAATTAGTACTGTATGTTTATTATTTACTAATTCTTTAACACTTTGCGGAGTAAGCCCAACCCTAGACTCCTGAGCTTTAATCTCAGAGGGAACACCTATTTTCATTATCTGTCATGCATATAGTTTGAGATACCTGTTCTTAATTTTTCAATTATCTCATCAATATGTTTTTTTTCACAAGTAAATGGAGGGGCAACAATTAAACAATCACCTGTTGCTTTCAAGCTTAATCCTGCTTCAAATAATTTTTTAAAACAAGCATACCCAGCTTTGCCTAAACGCTCATCCATTTTAATATCAATTCCTCCCATCATTCCATATCCTCTTATATCAGTAATGATATCTAAGTCTTTCAAAGTAAATAAACCATCTAAGAAATATGGAGACATATCTTTTGCTCTATTAAATAAATCTTCTTTCTCGATTATATCTTGCATTGCTAAACCTGCTGCCATTGAAACAGGTATAGCAGAATAAGTATAACCATGAAAAAATTCTATAGCTCCTGTAGGTGAAGCATCAACAATAGTGTCATAGATATGATCACGTGAAGCTACTGCTCCTAAAGGTACAACACCATTAGTAATTGCTTTAGCCATTGTCATAATATCAGGACAAACATCAAAAGCTTGTGCTGCAAATGGAGCACCCATTCTTCCCCAACCAGTAATAACTTCATCAAAAATTAAAAGAATTCCGTGTTTGTCACAAATTTCTCTTAATCTTTTTAAATATCCTTTTGGTGGAACTAAAGTTCCTGTTGATCCTGCAACTGGCTCTACAATACATGCTGCAATATTTTCAGCACCTATGTTACCAGCAATTCTTTCAAGATCATCTGCTAGATCAGCACCTGTTTCAGGTTCGCCTTTAACAAATAAATTTTCAGGTAAATGAGTATGTCTTAGATGATGTACATTTGGCATAAGAATATTTGAGAAAGTTTTTCTATTAGCAATCATTCCGCCAACAGAAATTCCTCCAATATTCATTCCATGATAACCCCTTTCTCTTCCTACTATGTGAGATCTATGACCTTCTCCTTTTGCTTTAAAATATGCTATGGCTGTTTTAATTGCTGTTTCAACAGCTGATGAACCACAAATAGTAAAAAATATTTTATTTAAATCTTCAGGTGTGTGTTTTGAAACTTTTCTAGCTAAATCAAATGAACCACCAAAACCTTGTTGAAATGGTTGAACATAATCTAATTGCTCTAATTGTTTTGATACTGCTTCTCTTATTTCTGGTCTTGAATGACCCGCTGGACTACAAAATAGCCCTGAGCTAGCATCAATTAATTTATTTCCATAATGATCAGTATAATAAACACCTTCTGCCTTAACCATTAATCTTGGACTATTTTTATAATCTCTATTAGATGTAAATGGCATCCAATGTTCTTCTAATGAATTAGGTATTTCAGTTCTTTTTTCTAAGTCCATTTTTTTCCTTATTAGAGATTGAGTATATGAAATTATCGATAAATCAAAGAATATTTCTTACACAATAAAGAAATATCATAGGAAAAATTGTAGCAGTGGTATAGAGAGAATACCAAATATGAGCACATTACCAGAAGATCTTAAAAGTAAAGCTTTAGAGACTCCTAACATACCAGCAGCAGTTGTGTGCCCCAATCAAGAAAGCATATTATCAGCTGTAATTGAAGGTAAGAATATGAACCTCATCGATCCAACTTTAATTGGAAATAAAAGTTTAATTGCTGAAACAGCGAAAAAATTAAGTTTGGATATTTCTAATTTTAATATTGTAGAGGCTAAAAATGAAGAGGATAGTGCATCAATTGCTTGTCAAATTTCTAATGAAAATAAAAGTAAAATCATAATTAAAGGGAATCTTCATACTGATATTTTAATGCGCTCTTATTTAAAAAAAGAATTTAATTTACTTGATGGTAGAAGATTAAGTCATATTTGGCATATGACTACACCGCAGCTTAAAAAACCCCTTTTTATTACTGATGGCGCCTTAAATGTTTTACCAAGAGTTGATATAAAATTACAAATTCTTAAAAATGCTGTTCAATTTTGTAATAAATTAAATATTACTAAACCAAAAGTTGCAATTTTATCAGGTACAGAAGATCCAATTGACAGTATGCCAAGTTCAGTTGATGCCAAAAAAGTTATGGAACTTGCGTTAGAAGAAAAAATTAATGCTTTTGTTCATGGACCGCTTGCTTTTGATAATGCTGTTTCTAAGGAAGCAGCTAAAATAAAAGGAATAAATAATGATATTGCTGGTGATGCTGATGTATTATTAGTACCTAATTTAGAAACTGGAAATTCTTTGTCCAAAATAATGGTTTATTTTATGAATGCTTGTGCGGCAGGAATAGTAATTGGTGGTAAAGTACCAGTTGTAGTCCCTAGCAGAGCAGATAGTAAAAATTCTAAACTTGCGTCAATTATGGCAGCTGTAGTTGCTGCAAATAACTAATTAGAAAATAAATTTTAGCTCGAATGCTTTTAAGACATTACTTTTTAATTTTAATAATCACTTTTTTATTTGGAAGTGCCTACCCTGTTCAGAAAGTTATTTTTAATGAAAATGTACCCCCATTATTAATGGGAAGTTTAAGAATGTTAGTGGTTTTCATATGTCTTTTGCCTTTTTGGGGATTTAGAATTCCTGAAAAAAAATACTGGTTACCACTTCTCT
>CACILT010000030.1 GCA_902587565.1 uncultured Alphaproteobacteria bacterium | reverse complement strand
AAAGTTTTAGAATGATCTAAATATTTATAAAATGGGATAAGTTTATATTTGCTCAAGGAATTAATTAAATTTTCTTCATTAAAATTTATAATTAAATTTAAACTATCCAAATTTTCATAATTTTCATTTTTAAAGTCATAAAAATGAACATTGTTGAGTAAAAATAAATTATCTTGAAATTTTCCAGTTTCAGCTCGAATAAATTTTTTTGCTAAATCATTTACTAATAAAATATTAATTTTATTTGCTTTCATGTCCTTTAAATTTATATCTTTAATATTTATAAAACTATAATTTTTGCTATCAATTTCATTTTTAATCCACATTTGTTTTTTAGTTATCTTGATTGAATATAAATCATTTTGATTCTGATTTAAAATTTTATCATATTTACTTTCTAGGTTTGCAGAGAGTGGATTTATTATAAAAAGAAAAAAAACTCCTATAAGAAAAATACTTAATGCAATTGGAGTAAAAATATCAAAAATAGAATAACCTATATTTCTCATAGATATTAATTCATTATTATTAACTAAATTTCTGGTCAAAAATGCTATACTAATAATTGCTACAAAAGGAATTATTTCATTAAGTATAGATGGAAACTTTAAAAAACTTAAATATAAGAAATTAAAAAGACTTTTTTTATCTTGAGGTAATATTCTTGATAATTCAATAAAATTAACAAATAAAATTAAAACAGATATAATAATGAGGTTTATCAAAAAATATTTATTTGTTAAACTATATAAATAAAGATTAATTTTGCCCATGTCTTTTCTTTAATACGAATATAACTAATAATGTTGCCAAAATAAAAATTATAATAAAAACATATTGATACAGATAAATTTCTGAATTTTTAAGGATTTGATTACTAATAATAAAAAATAAACAATTTACAGTAAAGTATATATTATTAGATGCGTAAAAATTAACACTTTTAACATTGTTAACATAAAAAAAATAAATAATTAATAATAAAATAATTGTATCAATTAATTTAAAACATACGCTTTTATAATCCTTTAAAAAAAAATTATCAAATATTGTTAACGTATTTTGATCGTCTATTTTTAAATTTACATCATTATTATTGTCGACATTAAATACATAATTTTCAAATTCTAATTTTTCTAAATGATTATTTTCTTCTATACTTATCTTAAAACCATCAGATAATTGAAATACATAGTTGTTATTTTTATTTTTTATAACACCTCTCTTAGCGTATATGATATTTTCTTTTGTATCGTCAAAGCTTATTAATATATCTTCATAAATATTATTTTTTTTATTGAAATCTAATATTGTGTTTTCATTTATATTAATAAAATTAGAAAATAACATACTATCAAAATCTATAGTATTTCTTAATTCAAATTCTTTATATTTATATATCTCATATATTTTTGGTGAAATAAAAAAACTTAAACTTCCATAAATGAATAATATAATTATTGTAAATATAGTTAATGAATTTCTAATAGGTTTTAAATCTAATCCTAAACTAAAAATTGATATCAATTCTTTATCTTTATAAAGTTTTAAAAAACAAAGAAGCACGCCAAATATTAAAATAAGCGGTAATATAATAGTTAATATGTTTGGTATTAAATAAATTGATAAAACTAATATGCTTAAAATATCAATTTGAATAAAATTTGATATTGTAAAAAGCCTAGTTAATTGAAGTAACCATGATATTGATAAAAAAATAAAAAAAATTAAACTAAAATATTTAATTATTTGTTTAAGAATATAATTATCAATCTTATACATAAAAATTAGCTTGTGATCTTAAGTAATAAGTAAATATTATTTTCAATTAGCCTATTGATTATATTTTTTTGTTACTTATTATATTAGTGTATTTTTAATATAAAAACAAATTATAAAGATTGAAATATATTTTAAAAACAAGGAAAAAAAATGGACAAAACTTTCTCAATAATTAAACCAGATGCAACAAAAAGAAATATAACTGGTGATATAAATAAAATCATAGAAGAAAATAATTTGAGAATTATTGCTCAAAAGAGAATTCTGCTATCTAATAATCAAGCAAAAAACTTTTATTCAATTCACAAAGAAAAACCATTCTTTAATGAATTAATTAATTATATGACATCTGGACCTGTAGTTGTGCAAGTTTTGGAAGGTAAAAATGCAGTTCAAAAATATAGAGATATTATGGGTGCTACAAATCCAGATAATGCCAAAGATGGCACTATAAGAAAAAAGCATGCTTTGAACGTGCAAGAAAACTCTGTTCATGGTTCTGACTCTGATGAAAATGCTAAAATAGAGATAGATTTTTTTTTTCAAAAAGATGAAATAATTGGTTAATTAAAAAAGAGAAAATATAATAATAAGAATTACAGCAACAAAAGCTATTGTATAGATAGTTAATCTATTAAATGTTTTCCATGTTTGTGCCTTATCTTTTGCTATATTATCTTTATTATAATCCATGATTTATAACTAAACTATATTTTAATTTTGACAATATTTTAATGAAACAAATCATAATTATTTTTTTTATAATAATTTCAAGTTGGCCATCTTTAGCAATTTCAATATTTGAAACTCAATATTATGAAATAAAATTTAATTCATTTAATATTGAAAATGATAAAATATCAGAAATAAAAAAAATAAAATTTGAAAGCATAAATAAAATTTTTAAAGATATTTTACTAGAAAATGATTATTTGATTATCAACAAAAAAATAAATGAGGATATAATCAATACTTTTATTAAAAATATAATATTTACAGAAGAAAAAATTGTAAACAATAACTACTACTCAAAAATAAAAATAAATTTTGACAATAATGCAATAATTAAATTTATCAGGAGTAACAAATTACCTTTTGTAGCTTATCATCCCAAAGAATTTTTGATAGTAATTTTAGAGGATAATAAGTACAACAAAAACTTATTTACAAAAAAAAATTCTTATTACGATTTTCTTTTAAATTCTAATTTAAAAAACAATTTTTATAAAATTCCAAACTTAGATATAAATGACAGGTTTATTTTAACCGAAAATGATATTATTAAAAA
>CACILT010000029.1 GCA_902587565.1 uncultured Alphaproteobacteria bacterium | reverse complement strand
TATCAGATGGATCGATGAACCAATTTGGATTTATATTAAGCTCATCATTAGGATTTGAGCTTTTAAGTTTTACACTTCCTGTGCTCTTTGGTCTTAATAAATTAACTTGAAAGTGTAATCCTGGAAAAGCTTTTTTACCTCTAGAAAAAAATAATGAACCAAAATTTAATAAATTATCTAAACTCATAGACCAGTTATCTTTTTCTTCTTTAAAACACATAGGTGTCATGAACACTTGTATTTCAGGCATATCTTTTTCTCTTATTGCATGAAATAAATTTGTAGACCAAAAAGGAGCTGCGGCTAATCCTTGTTTAAATAAAATATATTTTAATCCAACAATAATAGCTCTATCGATCCTTTGATATTTAGAGAAACTTAAATTGTTGTTTTGAAAAGCCCAATTCATTGGCATAACAGGATGATCGTGAAGGTTTTCACCTACTCCAGGTAAGTTAATTAATAATTCTATATTTTTTTCTTTTAAATGTTCTTCTGGACCAATACCTGACAACATTAAACATTTGGGACTACCGAATGCTCCTAAAGATAATATTACCTCTGATGATGCATAAACTTCACCATTTGATAAAAGTAATCCTTTAGCTTTATTTTTCTCAATTAAAATTTTTATTACAGATGTATTTTTATAAATTGTTAAGTTGCTAGGTTTAAATTTCAAATAAGCTTCTGAAGATGATTGTCTTTTTCCCTTCCATACTTTAACATCATATCGGCCTACTCCATTTAGATTGCCACTATAAAAATCATTATTAATTTCTGCCCCAGCCTCAACACATGCATCAATAAATGCTTTATCAATAGAATTGAAATTTCCAGCTGGTGTAAGTTTTAAAGGACCTGAATGTGAGTGATATTCATTTTTTTCTCTATGAAAAGCTGAGGCAGATCTTTTGAAATATGGTAATACATCATTATATGACCAACCCTCTAAGCCCTTTTGTCTCCACCTATTAAAATCACCTGGAGCACCTCTCATGTAAATCATACCATTTAAAAGAGATGATCCTCCTAGTCCTTTACCTCTAGGATATAAAATTTTTCTATAATTTAAAGAAGGTTGAGGTATTGACTCAAAACCCCAATCAAATTTAGGGTTTCCAAAAATATATCCGTTACCACCAGGCATTTGAGTGAATAAACTTTTTCCTGACCCTCCTGCTTCTATTAGTAGTACCTTTATATCTTTATTTTCAGATAATCTTGAGGCTAAAGTACAGCCAGCAGAACCTCCACCTGCAATTATATAATCAAATGTTTTTTTCATTTTTAAAAATATAAATTATACTAATTATTAATTTATAAGTAAACTCGAGTATATTAAATATGAATAATTACAAAGATTGGATTGGAAAGAAAATTTCAAGAAGTGAGATTATTACTCCTCGATTAGTTGATCATTTAAAAAAAACAATCGATCAAAACTGTCTAAGTGATCAAACTGTACCTGAGGGAATTTTTTTATGCATATGCACAGATGTAGCTTCAATAAATGATCTAGATAAAGATGGAAATACAAAATTAGGAATTTTCTTACCTGAGTTACCTTATAAAATTAGAATGTGGGCTGGGGGTAAAATAAAAATATTTAATGAATTTGAAATTGGATCTGAAATTAAAAAAAATTCAACAATTTCAAATATTGAATTTAAAGAAGGTAGATCAGGCAATCTATGTTTTGTTAATATGAATCATGAATATTTAAATAAAAATAAATTAATAATATCAGAAGATCAAACTGCTGTTTATAGAGAAAAAATAAATAAAAACTCCATTACTCCTAAAATAAAAGATGAACTAAAATTAATTGATAGAGTAGAAATTTTTAGTTCATCAACTTTGCTATTTAGATATTCTGCTTTAACTTTTAATGGACATAAGATTCATTATGATAATGATTATACAAAAAATTATGAGGGCCATATGGGATTATTAGTCCATGCACCTCTTCAAGCAACTTATCTTTTAAATCTTGCAAGAAAAAATGAGATTGAGTTTAATTCTTTTGAATATAAAGCGACAGCTCCTCTTGTATATAACAATAATTTTTTTGTAGAAATTGGTGAAAATCAAGATGATGAAATTATTGGAAGAATTCTTAATGAAAAACAAGAAATTACAATGATTGCAAAATATAAAAAATGAGTTTTCATAAAAAATTTTGTAATTGGGCATCACAAAAAAAAATTAATATCAATAAGATAACTTATAAAAGAGCAGAAAATGCATTCATAGATACCCTAGCTTGTATATTATCAGGTGTTAAAGAAAAACAATCAAAGGTTGCTTTAAAATATTGTTTAGAAAATAATAATTCAGGAAAAATTATGGTTTTTGGAGGAGGAAAAAAATTATCTATTTCTGCAGCATGTTTTTTACATGGAGTCAGATCAGCATCTATAGACTTTGATGATTACGAATATGTTGCAGGATCTCATCCTAGTGCGCCAATTTTTTCAGCTCTTATATCTATTGCTCAAATGAAAAAAATCTCAATTGAGGAAATATATCAGGGGTGGTTAGTAGGATATGAATTAATAATAAAATTAGGACAAGCACTTAGCTATGATCATTATTATAAAGGATGGCATTCAGCAAATACAATAGGCGTGATTGGAACTGCTGCAGCAGTATCTAAAGTGTTAAAATTAAATGCAGATCAAATGGCAAATGCAATTTCTATTGCAACAAGTTTTTCATCTGGATTAAAACAGCAATTCGGCACAGACATAAAGGCTTTTCATATAGGGTTTGCTTCTCAAGCAGGGGTACAGTCAGCTTTACTTGCAAAAAATGGAGGGTCAGCTAATCAAGATATTTGGAATATTGAGAGAGGATTTATTGAATTGTATGGTAGTAAATTTTCTAAAAAATTAAATAATAATTTTAAAAGATCAGATTTAGGAAATGCAATAATTAAATTTCCAAATTTCATTAAGTTTTGGCCAGTTTGTAGTTATTCACAAAGAGTAATACAAGGAGGATTAATTTTAAATAAAAAAATTTTTATAAAAAAAAATATTAAATCTATTACAATTAACTTTCCAGAACCTTGGTTCAGAGTATCAAAATTTCATATACCTA
>CACILT010000028.1 GCA_902587565.1 uncultured Alphaproteobacteria bacterium | reverse complement strand
CCTTTTTTAAGCTACTAAATGTAGTAATGGAGTTTGATTATGCCTTGGGATGATAATAATGTAGCAAAACTTAGAGATTTATGGGACCAAGGTCTACCTACAGCTCAAATTGGAAAATTATTAGGTTTCACCAAAAACGCAGTTGTTGGAAAAGCTCATAGAATTGGACTCGAGAGAAGACCATCACCTATAAGAAGAACAGCTGTTAAGCCTGATCGAAAAAAAGCTAGATCCCCTGTAATGCCAAAATTAAATTTTGAAAGCACCAAAGAACCAGAGATTGTCTCTAAAGAGCCTGCTGTTTTCCAACCGGTTGTTAAAAATATATTCACTGCAGCTCCAAAGAGAGGTTGTGAATGGCCTGAAGGTCATCCTGATGAAGCAGACTTTCGTTTTTGTGGCAAAGATAGGTTTGAAGATAAGCCTTATTGTTTAGATCATTGTGCTGTTGCATATGTTGTTCCTGAAAAAGAAGAAAACGAAAAGACAGAATTAAATAATACGATTTAATAATAATAAAAATTCTAGAAATAAAAATTCTTCCTGTTATCATAATTAAATATGAAAGATGAGAGAATTAATTCTAATTGGAGGAAGTTTAATTCTTTTAATAAGTTTTGCAATTCGTTCAACATTTGGCCTATTTCAAATCCCTATAGCTTCTGATTTCTTATGGAACCGTTCAGAATTTTCTCTTGCCATTGCTATTCAAAATTTAGCTTGGGGCGTAGGCACTCCACTATTTAGTGCTTTTGCCGAAAAATATGGTGATAGAAAAGCAATAGCGCTAGGCTTAATTCTTTATGCAATTGGAATTTTCATAAGTAGTACTGCTACGACTCCAGAGGCGCATCAAACTTTAAACCTATTAATTGGTTTTGGTATAGCTGGTAGTGGTTTTGGTCCAATTTTAGCAGTAGTTGGAAGAGCCACATCTCCAGAAAAAAGATCTTTAGCACTAGGTATTACAACTGCTGCAGGATCGGCTGGACAAGTGGTTGGTCCACCACTTGCTTCTATTCTATTATCATTTTTGCCTTGGTCTTCAGTGTTTGAAATCTTTTCAATTATATTATTAATAACACTGATCCTTGTTCCAATTTTAAAAACAGAATTATCAAATACAAATATTAATAATGAAAATGAAAAAATTTCTGACGCTATATTTGTTGCACTAAAGGATCCAACATATTCAATGTTGTTCTTTGGTTTTTTTTCTTGCGGCTTTCAGTTAGCATTTATTACTGCTCATTTTCCAGCATTTATTGTTGAGTCTAGTAGTCCAATTATAGAAGGAAGTTTAATAAGTTTGGTTTGTAGTTCTGTAGAAGGTTTAGGGGCATTATCTATGGCTCTTATAGGATTGTTTAATATAATTGGTTGTTTGATTGCTGGAGCCTTAGGAAAGGGGCATTATAAAAAATATCTTTTATCTTTAATTTATACTGGAAGGACTATTGCAGCAATTTTATTTATCTTACTCCCTATTACACCAACATCTATTGCAATATTTTCAATAGTTATGGGTGCTTTATGGTTAGCAACAGTTCCTTTAACTTCAGGAATTATAGGTCATATTTATGGATTAAAATTTATGGGTACATTGTATGGCATTGTATTTTTTTCTCATCAGCTAGGATCTTTTGTAGGTGTTTGGTTGGGTGGTCTGTTTTATGATATTTATGGAAGTTATGATATAGTATGGTGGGTTGGTATAGGAGTTGGTGCCTTTTCTGCAATAATCCATTTACCAATTAGAGAAAAACCATTATCTAATACAATTATACAAACAGCGTAATTTTATGGATGAAAAAAAGATTATACGAAACTTAATTATAGTAATTTTTTTCTTAGTTATTATTTATTCATTGGCAAGAGTTGGTGTAGGTTTAGATCTTAGCTTTGGACCTTATTTAAAATAATAGAAAAACTAGTTACACCATTCTCCTTGTTTAAATATTGGCGTAGCAGCGCCATCCTTATCAACACCCTCGACATCAATTTCACCTGAGCCAATCATCCAATCAATATGTATCATGCTTGAATTACCACCTCTTTGAGTAATCTCTTCTTTTGATAAGTCTTTTTTGGATTTGAAACATTTTGAGTAACACTGTCCTAAAGCAATATGAGAGGCAGCATTTTCATCAAAAAGAGTGTTATAAAAAGTTATTCCTAATTGCGAAATAGGTGAACTATTAGGGACTAAGGCTACTTCACCGAGTCTTCTTGAGCCTTCATCTGAATCAAGTACTTTTAATAAAACATCTTGTCCTTTAGAAGATTTTGCATCAACAATTTTACCCTCTTCAAAGCGAACGTTAATATCTTCAATCAGTGTGCCTTGATAAGATAGCGGTTTAGTTGAACGGACTTCACCACTTACACGACTTGCGTGAGGAGTTGTGAATACTTCTTCAGATGGAATATTTGGATTACAAATAATACCATTTTGGGCTTCTGAAGCTCCGCCCATCCATTCATGGTCATCAGCAAGACCTACAGTTAAAGATGTTCCAGGACCAGAGTATTTTAAAGAATGAAAATTTTTAGAATTTAACCAATCTGTTTTATCTCTTAAATTTTTATTATGTTGATCCCATTCAGCTACAGGGTCATCATTGATAACTCTTGAAGCATGAAATATTGCATCTCCTAATTTTTTGATTGCTTCACTATCATCAAGATCTGGGAATACTCTTTTTGCCCATGCTTTTCCTGGCCAAGAAATTATATTCCAATTAATTTTAAATTCAGTAATTCTTTCTCTTGCTGGTTTGTATGCAAGAGCATTAGCTTTATTTGCACGCGAAACTTTATCGGGATCAATCTCAGATAATAGCATTGGGTCATCACCAGCAATAGCCATTCTAGCTGTATTGTTATCAAACGCTTCACCCATCCCATTATAAAGCCAATTTGCTGCAATATTGAAAGATTCATCATTTCCATACTTAAATCGAGACAATGTTATGTCAGAATCATTGAAAAGTGGGGTTACAAGTCCGGCGCCTTCTTTGTAAGCATGTTCAGCTATTTTTCTAACCAAGGGTAATGATTCTAACGGTGCTGTTATTAAAAGGTTTTGACCTTTCTGAAGTGCAACCCCTCTTTTAATAGATAGGTGTGCAAGTTTATCAATATTTTTTGTATCTACATCGTTATACATAAATAACATAATTAGTTTTTATATTGTAAAAAGTCTAGAGATTTTGACTTTAAAATTTATCTTTAATAAAAGAAATAGAATGTTATAAAT
>CACILT010000027.1 GCA_902587565.1 uncultured Alphaproteobacteria bacterium | reverse complement strand
ACTGGCATTAGTTGAACTTTTTTTCCATTACCCTCAAGTGATTTAACTAACTTAAAAGTTTCTCTATTTATGCTGCTGTTAAATCCACCACATAAACCTCTATCAGCACTTACTGGAACTACGATATAATTCTGATCATTGCCAGTACCTGTTAAGAGTTTAATTATACCTTCCCCAGATGCAGCAGATGATGCAAGAGAGGAAAGCATCTCCTCTAGTCTTGATGAATATGGTCTTGCTGCTTCAGCTTTTTCTTGTGATCTACGTAACTTACTTGCAGCAACCATTTTCATTGCTGATGTAATTTTTTTTGTAGATCCAACTGAATTGATCTGAGTTTTGATATCTTTTAAACTTGGCATAGGTTAGTTACTTGCAAACTTTCCAACCAAATCATCTAAGATTGATTTTAATTTATCATCATTTTCTTTAGATAATTCTTTTTCATTAGCAATTGCATCTAATAAATCACTATGCTTAGTTCTAATCTCATTTAAAACTTCTGCTTCAAACTTGACTACATCGCCTACTGCAACTTTATCAAGATATCCGCGCACACCAGCATAAATAGATACAACTTGCTCTGAAACCGTTAGTGGTGAATACTGACCTTGTTTTAAGATTTCAACTAGTCTTGCACCACGATCAAGTAATTGTTTCGTTGAAGCGTCTAAGTCTGATGCAAACTGTGCAAAAGCAGCCATCTCACGATATTGAGCTAATTCAAGTTTTACAGGACCAGCAATTTTTTTCATTGCTTTTGTTTGAGCTGCAGAACCAACACGACTTACGGAAAGACCAACGTTAATCGCAGGACGAATACCAGCAAAAAATAAGTTTGTTTCTAAAAATATTTGTCCATCAGTAATGGAAATAACATTTGTTGGAATATAAGCAGATAAATCTCCTGCTTGAGTTTCAATAATTGGCAGGGCGGTCAAACTTCCACCACCGTGTTCATCACTCATTTTGGCAGCTCTTTCTAAAAGACGACTATGGATGTAAAATACATCTCCGGGATATGCTTCACGTCCTGGAGGTCTTCTTAATAATAGAGACATCTGTCTGTAAGCAACAGCTTGCTTTGATAAATCATCATAAACAATTAATGCATGCATACCATTATCTCTAAAATACTCACCCATTGTACAACCAGTATAAGCAGATAAAAATTGCAACGGTGCAGGTTCTGATGCAGTTGCAGATACAACAATTGTATATTCCATTGCGCCATTATCTTCTAGCGTTTTTACAATTTGAGCAACTGTTGATCTTTTCTGACCAATCGCAACGTAGATACAATATAACTTTTCTTTTTCATTGTTTGATTGATTTACAGATTTTTGATTTAAGATTGTATCAATAGCAACAGCAGTTTTCCCTGTTTGTCTATCACCAATTATTAATTCACGTTGTCCCCTTCCAACTGGAACAAGGGCATCAAGCGCTTTAATACCTGTCTGCATTGGTTCAGATACACTTTGACGAGGAATAATGCCTGGAGCTTTTAATTCAATTCTTCTCTTTTCAGAAGATTGAATAGGTCCTTTACCATCAATAGGATTTCCTAAACCATCAACAACACGTCCTAACAATTCTTTTCCTACAGGAACGTCAACAATTTCTCCTGTACGTTTAACTGTGTCACCTTCTTTAATTCCAGTATCATCGCCGAAGATTGAAACACCAACATTATCCATTTCAAGGTTGAGGGCCATACCTTTAATGCCGCCTGGGAATTCTACCATCTCTCCAGCTTGTACTTGATCAAGACCATACACACGTGCAATTCCATCTCCAACGCTTAGTACTGTTCCAACTTCAGCAACATCCGCTTTAGTTTCAAAATTTGCTATTTGGTCTTTAATTACAGACGATATTTCTGCAGCTTTAATTTCCATTATGCCCCCTTCATTGCAATTTTAAGTTTATTAATTTTATTCGCTATAGATGTATCAATCATTTTGGAACCAACCTTAACAATTAAACCACCAATAATGTCTTCATCGACATCAAAATTTAAAGATAATTTTTCACCTAAAGATTTTTTAAGTTGATTTGTAATATTATTTTTTTCATCATCAGATAATATGTTTGCTGATGTTATGTCAGCAGTAATATCACCTCTTTTTTCAGAGTTTATTTTTTTAAATTGTAAAATAATAGAAGCGATATTTGAAATTCTTTTATTGTTATCAAGAACTTTTAAAAAAGTTGTCGTAAGATTATGTAAATTTGCTTCAGAAAATAATTTTAATAAAATATTAAGTTTCTCATCTGAATTTACTAATGGACTTTTAATAACCTGTCTTAATTCTGAACTTTCTTTCAATGCTTTTTGCACTAGTTCAAAGTCATTTAGAATATCATCAATACATTTTTTTTCAGAAGCAAGATCATAAAGAGCTGCTCCATACCTTTCAGATATTAGGTCTCCAGACAATGTATTAGATGCCATAAATTAAATTCATAAGAAGTTTTGAAATAGGCTATTAACACATCAGAAAAAGTAGGTAAACTGTCAGTTTGTGCGTCAAATGAGTTAAATCGAAGATATTTTTAAAATTGTGGGTAAATTACATAAATGAGTATGGATCGACATCAATAATTAACTTTACAGAAGAAGGTAATTTAGTCTTTTCGACAATTTTTTTTGTGAATTTATTCAGATTTTTTCTACTATTGCTCTTCAATAATATTCTGTATCGGTATTGTCCTCTAAGCAAAAAAATTGGAGCTTCGACTGGACCTAGAATTTTAATATTTTCACTATTTTGATCTTGTTGAGCAAGTCTTGAAGCTTGTTTCAGAACTAAAGCTTTTGTATGACTAGAAAGAATTATTGAAGTCATAAAACCAAAAGGAGGAATATTAAAATTCTTTCTCTCTTCTAAAGCTCTTTCAATAAAAGCTTCTCTTTCTCGAAGTTGAATCGACTTAATTATTTCTTGATCTGGAAAATATGTTTGAAGAAAAACTTTACCAATTTTTTTTCCTCTACCAGCTCTTCCTCCAACTTGCTGAAGTAGGTTAAAAGTTTTTTCTATAGCTCTAGGATCACCACCAAATAAACCTGCGTCCGCATCAACGATTCCTACTAATGACAAATTTGGAAAATCATATCCTTTTGCCATAATTTGTGTAGCTACAATTATATCTATATCTTTGTTGTTTATATCAGTAATAAATTTTTTAATTTTATTTGGTGTGTTAACGTTGTCGCTAGACATGATAGAAATATTCTTTCCAGGAAAAAATTCTCTTAGTTCCTCTGCAACTCTCTCAACACCGGGACCAACAAATTTTATACTATCTTTTTCATTACATTGAGGACAATCTAAATTTAATTTTTTTATAGTTCCACATTGATGGCATAAGAAAACTTTTTTGTGTTGATGCATTACCATCCATGATGAACATTGATCACATTCATATCTAAATCCACAACTATTACACAAGGTTAATGGTGAGTATCCTCTACGATTTAAAAAAAATAAG
>CACILT010000026.1 GCA_902587565.1 uncultured Alphaproteobacteria bacterium | reverse complement strand
TTCTTTTAATTCTTCAAATCAATCATCCCTTCAATCAATTATTAATAAGGGATCGATCACGACATTAGATGGAGGCTTTACTGCTCTACTAGGCGGTGCGATCAATAATGAAGGGACCATTAATGCCAACCTTGGAAAACTTGGTCTTGGCGCGGGAAAAGAAATCACCTTAGATTTAAGTGGAGACAAATTTTTACAAGTAGCGGTGCCAATAGAATTGGCCACGACTATTCTTGATGACGAAAATAACGATGTTAAAGCTCTCATTCAACATGCTGGATCTTCTAATGCTCACACTATAGATATTGATATTGGATCAGCTAAAACAGCATTAAACAACGCCGTGTTCATTCCTGGTAATCTTGTTGCCACAACAGCTTCACAAGAAAATGGTGTTATTACTCTTGGAGGAAGTACGGCGCCTATTAATGTTTTAGGAAACATGACTGCAAAGGAAGGTCTCGTTAATATTGATGCGGGTTTAATCTCTTTTACTGGAAAGGTAGATGTATCAGGTGAAGATTCAGGTAATGCTAACTTTGCATCGATAGGTAATATCTATCTTGATGGATCCATTGATGCATCATCAACAGTGGTACAAGGAGGTAATATTACTCTTTCGTCATCAAATAAAATTATACAAACATCGAATAGCACTTTAGATGCCTCTGGAACAGAAGGAGGAGACATAAATATTAGTGCAAAAAATTTTGAAACATCAGGAAATATTATAGCTGCAGGTTTGAATGGTGTGGGAGGACGAATTGATATTGAAGCAAGCAGTAAAGCAACCCTTTATACATCAAACCTTGATGCGAGTGGTACTAGTAGAGGTGGTTTAGTAAGAATTGGTGGTGCGTTTCAAGGAAGTAATGATCTAACACGGACAACAGCACAAGAAGAAACATTTATTAATCGTTGGGGAATTCTTCCAAGTATGAAAAATGCACAATTTGTTTTTATAAACAAAGGCGCTATCATTGACGTTGCTTCTAGTAATGGTGATGCAGGCACAGCAATCATTTGGAGTGATCAAGAAACAACGATGCTGGGAAAAATTCTTGCAACAGGAACAATAGGCGGGTCAGTTGAAATATCATCAAAGGATACACTTCGTCATATTGGACTAAATGATATTTCAATTAGTGCTGGTGGTCATTTACTTTTAGATCCTAAAAATATTACTATCGGGGATGTTGGCACCTCAAAAAATTGGACATATCAATCAATAATAGATAGTTCTGCTAATAGTGCAGTCGACTTGACTAGTTTTAATATGGCAAATGATGATCAATTTGGAATGTCCGGTGTAAGATTAAGCGGAGATGGAACAAAACTTGGTGTACTTTCACGGTTGGACGATGGCTATAATGATAGTAGCAATAATTATCCAGCTCTTTATTTATTTCAGTTTAGTGACACAAACTTTTCCAATCCAACTCTTAGAGGTATTATAGGTAAAGGTTATGATGCTTTATCAGGTACTCATCCTGGCAGTTTAGATTTTGAATTTCCATCAAATGATCCTTATCCGGTTCAGTTTGATTTAGATTATGATGGTGATCGTCTGGTATTAGGAGCACCAATACATAACGCCCCCGGTAAAGCGGGTTCTGTCTATACTATTAAATTTGACGATACTAATTTTACTAATCCAACCATTGTTGGGCATATCTCCGAGACTCCTAATGCAGCCTACAGTCAAAATTTACAACTATTAGATTTATTTAACCAGGGATTTGGAGGTGGGATCGCTCTTAATTCTGATGGATCAAGAATGGCAGTAGCAGTGCTTGAAGGTATTCATTTAATTTCATTTAGTGATACAAATTTTACATCTCCCACAATAACAAGGGTACTCTGGGCGGAGAGTAGAAGTACACCATATTCATATAATTCTACTTTCCCCATAACGAGTATTAATTACCATACATTAGGTAATAATATACCATATAATTTGAATTTAACCGATGATGCCACAGCTCTTTCGTTTACAGGTTCTGAAAATAATATAGTTACTTTCTCAGATAATAATTTTTCTAATCCTTCACTTGCTCTTCAATTTGCACATGATTGCTCATCGTGTACTGGTAATAATAATATTAGCTTCGATGCCCCTGCTGGTGGAAATCGTGGCGTTCGTGCTCATGCGTTAAGTGGAGACGGACGCACTCTTTTAATATCATCTAACACAAGTGGTGATTATATAATTAAAGCGTACGGTTTTAGTGATACAAGTTTTTCAAACCCAACATTAATTTCCTCATTTTATGCTTTGAATGGTGCAGATGTACAAAAAATGGCTTTAAGTTCTGATGGTTCCAACCTTGCTTTAGGATATACAAGTGGAGGTGTAGAATTATTGACGTCATCTAATTATCTTGATGGTACAACCTATACTGAAGATTCCAGTAGTGATATTACAATTAGTGTGGAAGCGCTTGAAGCTCTTCTTGATACCAATGTGAATGTGACACTTCAAGCGAACACCGATATTATAATTAACGCGCCCATTACAACAACTGGCACAGGAACATTAAGTCTGCATGCTGGACGTGATGTTGATATTAATAAGTCAATTAGTACTTCTGGCAATTTAGCAATTATTGCCAGTGACACGAGTGCTAATAATGTCGTGAGTGCGCAGCGTGATAGTGGGACCGGCGATATCTTGGCAGCCTATGAAAGTGATGGAACAACATCTATAAGTTTATCGGCAAGTGATTTAGATATAACACTTAATAACGGCAGTGGTGTGAGTAATGCCAGTATGGGGAACATTGAACTTGCCACTATTACCGCTACTACAGGAACACTGCAATCAGCCAACTTTAGTGGTTCGGGAGCAGCTGTCAGTGATAAAGCGCACGATGGCACAACGTCAGCAACAGTTGCTACAACGGGATCTGTTTCAGGATTAACGTTAGTTGGAAGTGACTTAGCACTTGTCAATACAGCCGCATTCACATCAGCAACTATTGGTGCAGCAAAAGATGCAACAGTGGACTATGATCTCAGTGGCTATTTAAGTAGCACGATGGATGTGACAGATACAAGTAGTACTGCTATTACCGAGAGTGTCACAGCAGCTATAACTGGGACAAGTTCGAGCAGTTCTTCAATCGAAAATAATAATGTAGAAGTGACCAGTAATGATCAAACAGAAATTGTGGAAAACATGATTGGAGACATTAACAAAATTGTTCCTTTCGTATCTGTAGACGCTATAGTTGGATCAAATATGTCCCTTCAATTAGCAAGAGAAGCCAACATACAATCTACTCCAAATACTGAAGGTTTAGGTTTTCAAAGTCTATAAGCATTTATGAAAAATGCATTTATTTTTCTTCTCACTTTTCTCTTTCTAGAAACACAATTCGTCTACGCTTCCTCTCTTCCAAGCGGGGAAAATATTATCTCCGGGGATATTTCTGTCAGTTCATCACAAAATTCCATGACAATTACCCAGTCTTCCGAACAATCAATTATTGAATGGACGAGTTTTGATATTGGGGCACAAAATAGTGTAACCTTTAATCAACCTTCTGTTAATGCAAGTGCTTTAAATAGAGTTGTCTCTGGA
>CACILT010000025.1 GCA_902587565.1 uncultured Alphaproteobacteria bacterium | reverse complement strand
CTGGTTATGGATTAGCAAGAAGTAATTCTATGATTGCCTTTTGGCTTTTAATTTTTGCTTTAATTTTTAGAGCCTTACCTCATTCTGTTTTGGTTACAGGTTATTTAGAACCTTTTATAAATTATGGATTATATGGAAAAAAAATTGCTGTTATTGTTTTGTTAGTAGCTATTAACCAACCTTTTACAATATGGATGCTGAGATCATTTTTTATGAATATACCTCAAGATTTAGATGAAGCTGCTCAAATTGATGGATGTAATCCTTTTCAAGCTTTCTGGAAAGTTGTGATGCCTTTAATGTGGCCAGGTGTAATTACAACAGGATTATTTTCTTTCTTGTTAGCTTATAATGATTATCTTGTTGCAGCATTATTATTAGATGGACAATCACAAACTATGGTTCCAGCAATTATGCAATATTTTAATATGGAAACTAAAATGACAGATTTAGTTGAGTCAATTGCTGCTGCTGCATCAATTACCGCACCATTGTTTTTGTTAGTGATGTTTTTCCAAAAACAAATAGTGTCTGGTTTAACTCAAGGTGCAGTAAAGGGTTAACAATAATATGATAATTATTTATTAAAATTATAAGATGAAATACAAAGCATTACTTTTTGGATCAATTGGAACACTGATTGAATCTTCTAATATCCAACGTAATTCATTTAACGAAGCCTTTAAAGAAGCTGGTTTAGATTGGTATTGGGACGAGCAAGATTATAGAATTTTATTAAAAAAATCAGGTGGCACTAAGAGAGTAGAAGATTTTGCAGAAAAAAATAATATCAATGTTAATGCATCACAAATTAGAGATAGAAAAACAGAATTATTTAGTTCATTCATTATTCAAAACAAACAAAAATTAAGAGAAAGTGTTTATGAAATGATTAGATATACTAAAGATAATAATATTAAACTTGCATTCTCAACTTCTACAACTGTAAATAATGTAGAAGCTGTATTTGAAAGTCTTTCTAATCAAATTTCAAAAGCGGATTTTGATTTTATTGGAAATAGATCATTTGTTAACAATGAAAAACCTCATCCAGAGATATATAAAGTAACACTAGAAAAATTAAATTTAAAACCTGAAGAATGTCTTGCAATTGAAGATACAGAGGAAAGTAGTAATGCCGCTGTTAATGCAAGTGTTAAATGTATTGCATTTCCAGGTGATTTTCACAAAGAAGATAAATTTGATATGTGCATCAAAAAAATGAATTTATTAGATCAAACCATTTTTTCATTGTAAATTATACGCATAAATGTTTCTAAAAAAATTCGAAGTAAAAGATAAGACTGCGCTTGTTACAGGTGCAGGTAAAGGGATTGGTAAAGCATCTGCAATCGCACTGGCAGAAGCTGGAGCAAATTTAATAATTATAAGTAGAACAGAAAAAGATCTTATAGCTGTTAAAAACCAAATTAAAAAAATTAAAAGAAAATGCAACTACTTTGTTTGTGATGTAACAAATTTAAAAGAAATAAAAAAAATATTTTCTAAAATTCCAAAATTAGACATATTAGTAAATAACGCTGGAACAAATAGGCCAGAATATTTTACTAAAATTAAAAGAAAAGATATGAGTGAAGTGGTTGATCTTAATATTAAAGCATCATTTGATATTGCTCAATTAGCAACAAAAATTATGCTAAAATCAACAAATAGAAAAAAAAGTGGTGGATCAATTATAAATATTTCATCTCAGTTAGGTAAAGTTGGAGCTCCTCTTAGAAGTGTTTACAATATGACCAAGTTTGGCGTTGAAGGTCTAACTAAAGGAATGGCTATCGATTTAGCAAAACACAACATTAGAGTTAATTCAGTTTGCCCTACATTTGTTGAAACTCCTATGGTTAAAAAATTTTTCAAAGATAAAAATTTTAAAAAATCTGTTATTGAAAATATACCTTTAGGAAAAGTAGCAACAGAAAGTGATATTGCTAGTGCAGTAGTGTATCTTGCTTCTGATGCTGCATCGATGATAACTGGCTCTTCATTAGTAATTGATGGAGGATGGACTGCTAAATAATGATTTCTAGAGAATTAAAAAATTTTTTTGCCAACTATCAGATTGCAACTCAAACATTTAACAAAAAGACAATTGAAAAATCATTAAGCAATTATTTTACAAAAGAATCTTTATTTAATTTTTGCCATCCTTTTGGAACTTTTAAAGGTTTAAATAATTTTCTTTCTAAATGTATTTTGCCATTATTGGATAGTATCCCTGATCTAGAAAGAAGAGATATGATTATTATGGCGGGAAAAACCCCTGAAGGGCAAAAATGGATAGGTACAATGGGTAATTATATGGGAACTTTTATAAAACCATACTTAGATATTCCACCAACAGGCAATTTAATTCATATGCGCTATCATGAGTTTTTTAAAATAGAGGAAAATAAAATTACTGAAGTACAATCTATTTGGGACTTACCTGAAATTATGATGCAAGCAAATGCATGGCCAATGTCTCCTCAACTTGGTGCATTTCTGTGTACCCCAGCTCCTATGACTGGAGATGGCTTGTCAATAAATGGAGAAAAGAAAGAAAATTTTGATCATGTTATAGATATGTTAAATGATTTATCCTTACATCCTAAAAATCCAGATCCAAAAATTATGAATCTAGAAAAATATTGGCACCCAAATCTTAATTGGTACGGACCAGCCGGAATTGGAACAGGTAGAGGTATAGCAGGTTTCAGACATTGGCATCAAATCCCATTTTTAAGAGCAATGCCAGATAGAAAAGGTGGTTCATCAAATGAAAAATTAGCCACCGATGGCATGGAAGATTTGCAAACACACTGGATACATGAAGGAAATTATGTGTGTGAAACAGGTTGGCCTAATATGAGATTAACAATAACCAATGATGGCTGGATGGGTATTGCTCCATCAAATCAAGCACTAGAAATGAGAAGTCTTGATTTCTGGAGGCTAGAAAATGGTTTGATTAGAGAAAATTGGGTCTTAATTGATTTACTTGATATTTATAGACAAATTGGAATCAATATATTTGACAGAATTAAAGAGTTTAATAAAGCTCGTCAAACAGGACATATCAATTTATCTGATGGATTAGATGTTTTAAAGTAGCTAATTTTCCTTATTAATAAAATAAGTTGCTACGATTACAATTATACCACCAATAAAAGTAATTAAAGTTGGTATTTCATAAAAAATTATAAACGTTAACAACACACCAAATACAGGAAATAGAGCATAAAATGGAAATACTCTATTTACAGGATACATCCTATATAAATAGAACATCGACATGTGTGCAGCAATTGAGACAAAGATACCTGAATGCAATATTAATAACCATGACTGAAAACTAATATTTTTTATTTCGTTTATCGTTTGTCCTTCAAATATTGATGATGAAATAATTAGTAATACAAATCCAACTAGTCCCATTACTGCATTTGTGAGAGTAACTTCTAAATCTTTTAGGTACCTGGAAAATACTTGTGCACTAGCATAGAAGAATGCCATTAACGTTATTAAGATTAATGCAAAAATTTCATTTCTTATCAATGGATCAAAACCTAACAAAATAATGCCAAAAAAAGAAATAAATATAAGTACCCATTTTTTAATACTTACT
>CACILT010000024.1 GCA_902587565.1 uncultured Alphaproteobacteria bacterium | reverse complement strand
AAAATTTATCATCCAATCAATTTTGTAATCAAATTTTTCTGTTTCAATTGGATTTCCATTTGGAAGATAAATATTTATTAATTTAATTTTATTTTTTATATTTTTTAAGGATATTTCTGTTTCAATAAATCTGGAATTTACATCTTGGTAATTAGGAATTTTTAAGTTTGAAATTTCAATACTTTCTTTACTGAGTATTGCTACTCCATTCCAGGCCTTTTGCCCATTTACATAACATTTATAATTAATTTTTTCTAATTCCTCTTTGGGAAAACTTTCATTTGTGCATTTTAATTCTTGAATTAAATATAAATCTGATTGATCTTTTTTTATAAATTTTATTAAATGTTCTATTCTTGCATTAACTGAATTTACATTCCATGTAGTAATTTTCATTTATATTGAAAAAGAAGTACCACACCCACATGATGAAGATGCTAGTGGATTAGAAATTTTAAATGATGATCCAATTAATTCATTAACATAATCAATTTTCGATCCTTTTATTAATTCAATTGAAGTTTTATCTATCAATACATCAGCATTTTTATAATTAAAGATTAAATCATCATCATTTGGTTTATCAGAAAAATCAAATTTATATTGAAATCCAGCACAACCACCACCTAATACGGTAATTCTAAAATATTTAGATTTTTCAGAGAGAAGTATCTTGTTGATATGTTTTTGGGCACTTTCTGTTACTTCAATTATATTGTCCATTTATCTAAATATTGTTATTAGTTATTTTTTTACAACTATAATATAAATTTTCTTATGTTCAAACATTTAGCTTCCAATCCAGATAATTCAAATGGAAGATTATATAATGAGCTAGATGATGATTTGAGAAATCCATTTGAAAGAGATAGAGCTAGAGTTATTCACTCTAATTCTTTTAGAAAATTAAAACACAAAACCCAAGTTTTTATTGAAAGTGAGAGTGATTATTTTAGGACTAGACTAACTCATTCTTTGGAAGTTGCCCAAATATCAAGATCAATTTGTAGATTACTTGAATTAGATGAAGATCTAGGTGAAACAGTTGCTCTCGCACATGATTTAGGTCATCCTCCTTTTGGTCATATTGGTGAAGATGCACTTGATAATTCAATGAAAAAGTTTGGAGGTTTTAATCATAATGATCAAACCTTGAGAGTTTTAACATTTATAGAAAAAAGACACCCTGATTTTGATGGATTAAATCTAACATGGGAGAGCTTAGAGGGAATAATAAAACATAATGGAATTTTGAATGATCATTTACCTTATCACTTAGATAATTATTCAAAATTACACAATCTAAATCTAACTGATCAACCTTATTTAGAATCACAGATAGCAAGTATTTCTGATGATATCGCTTATAATAATCACGATGTAGAGGATGCTATTAGAGCAAACTTAATATCATTAGATGATATTGCAGAGTTAAGTTTTTTTGAAAAAATTATAATTAATTTAAAGGATCACTACAAAGATATTCCAAATAAACTTCTAGTATATCAAGTTTTAAGAAACTCAATATCAAATATGATAAATGATATATATGAAACTACAAAAAAAAATTTAATTGAAAATAATATCAATTCTATTGATGATATACGTAAAAAAAATAATTTTGTTGTTTCATTTTCAAATGAAATGAAGAAAAATTGTGACATAATTAAAAAATTCTTATTTGATAAAGTTTATAATCACAGTCATTTATCAGATAAGAGACAGTATTCAAAAAAGGTAATATCTACTTTGTTTACTTATTTCGTAAAAAATAATAATAAACTACCAGTAGATTGGAGAAATCAAAATATTGAAATTGAAAGATTAATTTGTGATTATATTTCAGGAATGACTGATAGATTTGCTCTAAATTTGTATAAGGAGATTAGTGAATAATTTTATAAAAGACCTTTCAGATTTTTTATTTGATTTTACAGATTTTTTAGAGAGTAATAAATTCATATCTCCAATCAATAAAAAACAGATTAGCATCGATTATTCTTCAAATAATAAACAAGGTGATTTGGCAACGAACTTTTATTTAATTGTTAGAAGAAAAATTATTAATGAAAATTTTAATATTGAAAAAGAACTAAATGATAGAATTAAATCAATCGAATTTATTGATCATTTTGAGGTTTCAAAAAATGGTTTTATAAATTTTTTTCTAAAAGATGAATTTGTATTAAGAAGTTTAAAAGAAATTTATAGTAAAAATTTTTTAAATGATGTTAATTATGGTGCAGATAGAAAAATAAATATCGAATTTGTTTCAGCTAATCCAACTGGACCATTGCATATAGCTCATATAAGAGGTGCTGTATTTGGAGATGTATTAAGCTCTCTTTATACTAAAACAGGTTTTGATGTTACTAGAGAGTATTACGTTAACGATGCAGGTTCTCAAATTGATAAATTATCAAACTCTCTTTTGAAACGATATTTACAATTATTTGATAAAAAAATTGAGTTAGAAGAAGATGAGTATCCTGGTGAATACTTAATAGATATTGCCAAAAAAATTAAAAATGAAGATGGTGAAAAGTGGCTAAACTTTGAGCAAGAAGAAACTATGCAATATTTTAAAAATTTCGCATTAAAAAATATACTTTTAAGCATAAAATCAGATTTAGAATTAATAAACATAAGATTTGATAAATTTACTCATGAAACTGAAATAGAAAAAAGTAAAATTATTGACGAACTTTTTTCAATCTTGGATGAAAAAAAATTACTATATGAAGGTATTTTAGAGAAACCAAAGGGTGATGATTCTGATTGGGAGCCAAGAGAGCAATTATTATTTAGATCCTCTAAATTACTAGACAATGAAGATCGAGCATTAAAAAAATCAAATGGTGAATGGACCTATTTTGCAAATGATGCAGCATATCATTTAGATAAATGTAAAAGAAATTTTGATAGGTTAGTCAATATCTGGGGTTCTGATCATATTGGTTATATTCCAAGAATGAACTCGTTAATTAAGGCTATTAAAGATGATGAAACTTATTTAAATATTTTAACTTGTCAGATTGTAAGTCTAATTCAAAATAAACAAAAAATTAAAATGTCCAAAAGATCTGGAAATTTTGTGACATTGGCTAATGTTCATTCTAAGGTTGGAAAAGATCCTATAAGGTACTACATGATTTCTACTAAAAATGAGACAGCAATTGATTTTGATTTAGATGCTGTTGTTGAAAAAAATAAAGATAATAAAGTTTTTTACTGTCAATATGCACACGCTAGAGCTTCATCAGTAATTAATAAAGCAAACGAATTAGGTATAAAAATTAAAAATGATTATAATTTTACTGCAATACAAAATCTATCTGATGAGGAGGTAAAATTAATCAAAAAGTTAATTTGTTATCCTTATTTGTTGTATCAATCATCATATTATAATGAACCACATAGACTAATTAATTACTTAGAAGAAATATCCTCTGATTTTCATTCAATTTGGAATAAAGGTAAAGATAATGAATCACTTCGTTTTATAGATGAAAAGAATGTAGAAAAGACAATTTCAAAAATATTTTGGTTGGAGTCATTTAGAGTTGTTTTAAAAGATATATTTTCAATTATTGATATAAGCGCACCTGAAACAATGTAATGATTAAAAGAATTATTTTTAAAAGAAAAAATAATTACATTTTAAAATATTCTTTATTATTATTATTATTATTATTTATTCTTTATCTTATCTCATTTTATTATTTTAGTAATAGGGAGTATTTTGTAATTCCTAAATTTACT
>CACILT010000023.1 GCA_902587565.1 uncultured Alphaproteobacteria bacterium | reverse complement strand
GATAACAGATTGTAAAAAATTAATGATATTAGTAATGGTACAATAAATTGTAGAAGTATTCTTGATACAGTATTTAGAATAGATCCTAAAACTGGGACAAACAGTAGTGCCATAAACAAAGAAGAAATAAGAACACATATAAGTGTTATTGGTAAATATTTCATAAATTCACCAGCTATGCCAGGCCAGAATATTAATGGTAAAAAGGCAGCCAGGGTAGTTGCAGTCGAAGATATAATTGGTAGTGACATTTTTTTTGATGCGTTTGCAAAAGCATCTTTTACACCGAGACCTTCTTTCATTTTTCTATCTGCATATTCAACAACAACAATTGCTCCATCGACTAATAATCCAACAGATAAAATTAGAGCAAATAATACTACTATATTAATAGTAAAACCCATTACAGACAGAGCTAATAAACCTGATAAAAATGATCCTGGAATAGATACACCAACTAATAAACCGGACCTAACGCCTAATGCTCCTAAAATAATGATTAAAACAAGTATTATAGCTGCTATGACATTATTTTGCAGACTATTTAACATAGTTTTAATGCCTTTTGATTGATCATTTCCAAAAGAAATTTCAACATTTTCAGGAAAACTTTTAGCGGTAATTGCAGTTATTCTTTTTACTTCTTCAATAGTATTAATGATATTTTCACCAATTCTTTTAGAAACATCAATAGTTATTGAATTGGATCCATTTACATTTGCATAAGATTGCCTATCTTCGAATGTTCTTTTAACTTCAGCAATATCTCTGAAAGTAATAACTGAATCTCCATTAGTTTTAACAGGAGTATTTAATACATCTTCAATAGTTTCGTATAAACCTGGAACTTTAATATCAAAGCTTCCGTCACCAGTGTCTTGACCACCAGCTGATACCATTTTATTATTTTCTCTAACAATATTAATTAGACTTTCAAGATTGATGCCATAGCTATCAACTGCAGTTGGATTAATTAGTATGTCAACTTGCTCATTTCTTTTGCCACCTATTTTAGCCTCTAATACACTAGGAATTGTTTCTATATCATCTTGCAAAATATCAGCTAAATCTTGAAGAGTTCTATTGGGTACATCTCCACTCAAAGATATGGATAGTATAGGAAATGTACTTATGTTAACTTCGTTAACTGTTGGTTCGTCTGCTTCACTAGGCAGATCTCCTTTAGCTCTATCAACTTTATCTCTGATATCAACCATAGCTTGATCAGAATTAAATCCAGCATCAAATTCTAATAAAACATTTCCTCCACCTGAATAAGCTGTCGATCTTACTTCTCTTACTCCTTCAACAGTTTTAACTTCGTCTTCAATTGGTTTAACTAAAAGCCTTTCTGAATCTTGTGCAGAAATACCATTTTGACTTAATGAAATATAAACTATTGGTATACTTACATCAGGCGATGATTCTTTCGGCATTGTAATGTAAGTAGATGCGCCTGAAAAAATAATAAAAATAAGTATTCCCATGAATACTCGTGAATGGCTAATTGCATAGTCTATAATATTAATTTTCATTTAGATTAGTTTATTTTTTCACCAATACTTATATATTCTTGACCACTTACAATTAAATTTACTGTCTCGGGTAATCCAGAAACCCACATGCCATCTATTGTATCTTTAATTGTTTTGGTTGGATAGAAAGTAACTTTATTATCATTATCTACAGCTTTAACGCCTACAGTTCCATCGTCTAATAAAGTTAATATAGATGGTGGTATTTTGTGAGCCTTAAGTTCTGAACCTTTGATAACAATTTTAGTTGTTATACCACTTTTATAAGAGAGATCTTTGTTATCAGCTTTAATCGTAATTTCGAATGTTCTAGTACTAGTTTCAGCTGATGGAGAAATAAAAGATATTATTCCATTTTTTTTAATACCATTACTATCTTCGATTAAAGCTTTAGTACCAACACTTACTTTATTTACATCAAATTCAGATAAATAACCTTCAATCTTGATAGGGTCTAAATCAATTATAGTAAATAGAGGAGTACCAATTGAGATGAATTCAGTTTCCTCAACCATTTTCTCTGAAATAATTCCATCAAATGGTGCCTTGATAGTAGTCTTTTCTATATCTAGTTTTATATTTTTTAAAATTGATTTTACGTTAGAAATTTGAGCTTCAAGGTTTGCTAAGGTAGATTCAAATTTTATTTTAATATCTTCTCTATCAGCTTGAGCATTGGCAAGATTAAAAGATGCTAAACTTAATTTTGATTTTGAACTTAATCCTTTATCAATAAGTTGTTTTGCAGATGCATATTCGATTTCATACAATTCAATTCTTTCAACATTTTGTCTAAGTAGATTATCTCTGTTTTTTTCATTTAAAATTAGTTCTTTATTAAGTCTTTCTAAATCTTTTTTGGCACTAGAAAGCTTTTCATTTCTATCCTCTAGTGAGATTGTAATCATTTCAGCATTCTGAGATACTCTATCTCCTCTTGAAAATTCAATATTATCTATGTTGCCAGATGTTTCAGATTTAACATCAATTTTTTTATTATGAATAGTTTGACCTTGTAATTCAATAGATTGATCAATTAAACTTGAAGTAAATACCTTTGTTTCAACAGAAAATATAAATTCTTCATTATCATTATTTTCTGTATCTTGAGAAGATGAAGTTTCTGTTTCAGTACTAGTTTCTGTATTATCGTCTTGTGCAACAACATTGTTTGAAAATTGACCAGAGCCAATCCATCCGATAACAGCGGCAAGTATTATGAAAGCTATAAATATTGATCTTTTCATTAAATATCGTACATGTAATATATATTAAAGTTACTAAAAAACAATTTTTTGTTAGCTTTATTATCTTTTATGAAATCAAAAAACTGGGTTAATAGACAAAAAAATGATCAGTTTGTAAAGAAAGCTAAACAGTTAGGGTATATCAATCGAGCTGCTTTTAAACTAGAAGAGATTGAGCAAAAATATAAAATAATTGAATATTCTAAAGAAATACTAGAACTTGGGTCTTCTCCAGGAGGTTGGACTCAAGTCATCTTAAATTACAATCGAAAGACTAATATAACCTGTTTTGATTTATTAGATATGAAAATAAATAATCAACGTATAGCTTTCTATAGAGAAGATTTTTTAAAATATAATTTTACTAATTTAAAAAATAAATTTGATTTAGTTTTATCAGATGTAGCTCCTAATACAACTGGTCATCAATCAACAGATCATCTCAGGATAAGTCAATTAATATATGAAGTTATAAACAGATTAGAAATAATATTAAAAAAACAAGGATCATTTATATTCAAAATTTGGAAGGGAGAGGAAGAAAAAGAAATTATAAAGATGCTTAAAAAAATTTTTGATAAGGTTGAGTATTTTAAGCCAAAATCATCAAGACAAGAATCAAGTGAAATATTTATAATATCAAGAGGATTTATAGTAAATGAAGAGTAAATTAGAAACCATTTTAATTGTAGATTATGGATCTCAATACACACAATTAATAGCAAGAAGAATAAGAGAGTTAGAAGTTTTTTGTCTTGTCTATCCTTTTAATAAAATTACGAAAAAAATTTTAAATGAACTCAAACCATCGGCATTTATATTATCTGGAGGGCCTAGATCAGTATTAGACAAAAATGCTCCTAAATTAAATCAAGAAATTTTAAAAATGAAAAAACCAGTTTTAGCAATTTGCTATGGAATGCAATTAGTAACAAAAAATTTGAAAGGTGTAGTAAAACGTTCCACGCATAGAGAGTATGGTCACACCAT
>CACILT010000022.1 GCA_902587565.1 uncultured Alphaproteobacteria bacterium | reverse complement strand
GTACCACCCTTGCATGTAAGCCTTCAACTTCATTTTCAATCACTTTACCATCAATATCAAATCCAGAGTATTTAATTTTCTTAAATCTTCTTACTAAACCTTGCATACCAGGAATAGACAAACAACCTTCCCAATCATCCTCAGTTTCTTTTCCAATAGGTGTAAAAATAGGATTTATTAAAGGTGTTATCTCAATTTTATCTTTATCTTCGTTATCAGGATTACGAAATACTATTATTTGTTTTGAAATATGTACTTGAGGTGCTGCTAAACCTATACCATTATAGTCAAGCATTGTTTCAGACATATCATAAACTATTTTTTTTAAAGAATCAGATGAGAACTCGTTTATCTCAGAACATTCTTTAAGCAAGATTGGATGACCAATTTTTGATATTTTAAGAATAGACACATTATAAATATAAGTATTTTTTCTTATATACCAATAGATTAATTCAATATATCCGTTTGCAAAAAATAACAGTTTATGTTACTAGCCCTCATCAATGACACTTTTTGTAAACGTAAAAGATAATAATGTTGAACAAGCGATTAGATCTTTAAAAAAGAAAATGCAGCGTGAAGGTTTATATAAAGAAATGAAACTTCGTAAACACTATGAAAAACCCTGTTTGAAACGTGCAAGAATGAAAGAAGAGAACATTAGAAGAGCTCGAAAGTCTGCAAAAAGAAATAACGATTAAGCAGAAAGACTCTTTACGATATCCTCACACATTTTTTTAGCATCTCCAAATAGCATAGTTGTATTATCTCTATAAAATAACTCATTATCAACACCAGAATAACCAGTTGCCATTGAACGTTTTACAAATAGAACACTTTGAGATTTTTCTACATCTAAAATAGGCATACCAAAAATAGGAGATGACTCATCTGTTTTTGCAGCTGGATTTGTTACATCATTTGCTCCAATAACAAAAGAAACCTCTGTCATAGGAAAATCATGATTAATTTCATCTAGCTCCAAGACTTCTTCATAAGGAACATTAGCTTCAGCTAGTAAAACATTCATATGACCTGGCATTCTTCCAGCGACTGGATGTATTGCATATCTTACTTCTATTCCTTCTTTTTTTAATATGTCACCCATTTCTCTTAAAGCATGTTGAGCTTGTGCTACAGCCATTCCATATCCTGGTACAATAATTACAGAGTCTGCGTTTTTCATTATATATGCCGCATCCTCTGCATTACCTTGTTTAACAATTTTGTCTGAGTTATCCTTACTAGCACTAGTGTCTTGCTCACCACCAAAACCTCCTAAAACAACATTAATAATGGATCTGTTCATCCCTTTACTCATTATATAACTCAATATTGCACCAGACGCTCCAACAAGAGCACCAGTTATAATTAAGAGATTATTACTTAGGGTAAATCCTATGCCACAAGCTGCCCAACCTGAATAAGAGTTTAACATAGAAACGACAACAGGCATGTCAGCACCACCGATAGGAATTACAACAAGAAATCCTAGTAATATTGAAACAATAACTATTGTCCAAAAGATTGTTGGAGATTGATTAATTACAAATAATACAATCAAGAAAATAATTAAGAGGAAAATTAATGCATTTATAAGATGCTGGAACTTAAATACTATTGGCTTTCCTGAAATTGTACCTTGTAATTTTCCAAAAGCTAAAACTGAACCAGAGAAAGTGATAGCACCAATAAATGTTCCAATACTCATTTCAACTAAACTAGCAGTTTTAATCGAACCAACTTTTCCAATACTAAAAGCTACGGGATCATAGAATGCAGCAGCAGCAACAAATACTGCAGCTAAACCTACTAAGCTATGAAAAGCAGCTACCAACTGAGGTAATGCGGTCATCTCAATTCTTAGAGCAATAAATGAACCTATAGCACCGCCAATAAGTATCGCGGCACCAATTTCATAATAACTAAGAACTGATTTGAACATTAGCGTTGTGAACACCGCTATAATCATACCAATAACACCAAAAATGTTACCCATTCTTGAAGTTTCAGGGTGAGATAAACCTCTTAAAGCAAAGATAAATAATAACGCAGAAATTAAATATAATATCGCAACCATATTAGAAGACATTATTCTTTTTCCTTTGTTTTTTTTGTTTTTTTCTTAAACATCGAGAGCATTCGATATGTTACTAAGAAACCTCCAAAAATATTAACTGAAGCTAATACAACACCTATTAATCCAAAAATTTTTGAAGTATCAAAACCTTGAGGACCGGCTGCCAATATTGCCCCAACGATAATTACGCTTGATATTGCATTTGTCACACCCATCAATGGACTATGTAAAGCAGGAGTAACAGACCAAACTACATAATAGCCAATAATACAAGCTAGGAAAAATACTGTTAGTCCTATAACAAAAACTTCTGAAGAATGTGCTTCCATATTACTTAAATTGCTCCAATCTTACATCCCCGTCATGCGTTAGCAAAACAGAATTAATTATTTCGTCGTCAAAATCAAAATTTATTTTTTTATTTTCTTTGTCTATTAATAAACTTAAGAAGTTAAAGATATTTTTAGCATACAGTGCTGAAGCATCTTTAGCCACTCTTCCAGGAACATTTCCATAACCAACGATTTTTACTCCATTATGCACTACTATTTCATTCATTTTACTTAAAGGGCAATTACCACCAGCTTCCACAGCCAAATCAATTACTACTGAACCTGGTATCATCGAAGAAACCATTTCTTCTGTGATTAAAACTGGAGCTTTTTTGCCAGGAATAAGAGCTGTACAAATTACTATGTCTTGTTTTGAAACTGTATCAGCTATCAATTGAGCTTGTTTTTTCTTATAATCTTCACTCATTTCCTTTGCATAACCACCTGCGGTTTCAGCATTTTCAGCTTCATCATCTTCAACCATTATGAATTTTCCACCAAGACTTTCAACTTGTTCCTTAGTTGCTGCTCTTACATCAGTGGCAGACACTACTGCGCCAAGTCTTTTTGCTGTTGCAATTGCCTGTAAACCAGCAACTCCTACACCAAGTATCATAACTTTTGCTGGATTTACTCTTCCAGCAGCAGTCATCATCATTGGAAAAGCCTTTCCAAATTGCTCCGCTGCATCAATTACACTTCTATACCCCGCTAAGTTAGCTTGGGATGATAGAACATCCATACTTTGTGCTCTACTTATTCTAGGAATTAATTCCATACAGCATGATGATATTTTGTTTTTGTTTAAATTAGAAAATTCAGATTTATTTTCGTATGGATTTAAAATTCCAATAAGTAATGAATTACTTTTTAAGTTATTTATATCATCAGTACTTGGCATTCTGACACACAAACAAACGTCAGCTTTTAAACACTCTGATCTAGTAACAATTTTTGCTCCAGCTTCTTCATAGTTTGAATTTTGATATCCTGAGGTTTCTCCAGCTCCATTTTCAATTATAACTTCAAAGCCTAGTCTGGAAAAAAGCTTTACAGATTCAGGGGAGATAGAGACTCTTGTCTCATTGTTATCATTTTCTTTAATAGCAGATAAGAGCATGGGTTCTTATATTGATAGGTTTGCCAAATTTAAAGCTTTTTGTTGGTTTTTCATTAATTTTTCTGAGTTAAAATCTTCAATGAGTTCATGGAATATTCTATACCAATTAACTTCAGCTTTTAAATGCATAAATACTGAACCTAGTCCTACTGCTGCTCTATCCATAAAGACAAATTCTTTTGGAGGTTTAACACCACCTAGTTTTTTAAGTTCTTGATGAACTTCAGATGCAATTTGAGCTCCATATATACCACTATCACTTTCTTGTATTTTTTGAATTTTATCTTCCATCAAAGGTGAATATAAAAATCCTGCCCATTTATTTAATACTTTTAATTTCTCTTTGGTAATATCTGTAAAGCCCCATTGCTCATATGCATGAACTGCTTTTGAATTGTCTTTTTCTTGAAGAGCAAAATATAAATCAATTACACCTTGAATGAAATTACCATTAAAAATTCTCATACAACCAAAGTCATATATATTAATACTAAGGTCTTTTTTTTGCACAGAATAATTTCCTAAATGTGGATCTCCATGTAGCACTCCAAATTCAAAGAATGGTTTATACCACGCTTTATACATATTAGCCGCTAGTGTATTTCTTGTTTCTTTAGGAGATTTTTTAAAGTTTAAAATAGGCTCACCCTCTAGCCAGCTCATAGTTAGCAATCTCTTTGTAGATAATTTATCATAGGTTTTTGGAACATGCACAAAATTTATATTTGAAAATATATTTCTAAATACAGCCATTAATTTTTTTTCTCTTTCATAATCTAGCTCTTCTACTGTTCCATCAGTTCATCCTTTTATACTTGTTAATTATCAGGGTAAAGCAAGAGATATAGCAACTCTTGCTCATGAATTAGGACACGGAATTCATCAATATTTAGCAGGACGAAAACAAACTTATTTTAACTCTTCTACACCGTTAACTCTTGCTGAAACAGCTAGTGTCTTTGGCGAGATGTTAACTTTTAAATCTCTTTTGTCTATAACTACAAAAGAAAATGAACGTAAAGGGCTTTTAGCAAATAAAGTTGAAGATATGCTTAACACTGTTGTGAGGCAGATTGCATTTTTTGAATTTGAAAAAAAGATTCATGATCAAAGAAAAATCAAAGAATTAAGTGTTAACGAAATTTGTGAAATTTGGATTGATGTTCAAAAGAAAAGTTTAGGACCATCAATAAAATTTAATGATGATTACAGATATTTTTGGAGCTATATACCGCACTTTATTCATTCGCCATTTTATGTTTATGCGTATGCTTTTGGTGATTGTCTTGTTAATTCTCTTTATAGTGTTTACGAGAGTAATCTCCCTAAATTTGAAGACAAATACATTACTTTGTTAGAGAGCGGTGGTAATGATACATATGATAAATTATTGAAGCCTTTTGGATTAAATCCGAAGAAGAGAGATTTCTGGCAAAAAGGAGTTAATGTTATTGAGAATTTGATTGACCAATTAGAAGAATAAAATTTATGAAAGATAAAGAAGCAAAATCTCTAACAAAACAACTTACCAGATATGCAAAAGTTGGTGGTGTTGTTGGAAAATTAGCCACTAAACTTGCAAGTCAAAAATATTTAGGTGTTAAATTAGATAAAGAAAAGCATGCTTCAGAAATAAGAGCTGCTCT
>CACILT010000021.1 GCA_902587565.1 uncultured Alphaproteobacteria bacterium | reverse complement strand
TTCGATTTTCCAAAATAATTTAAATTTTTTTCTTGTATTTTTCTTAATTCTTTATTTATTTCTATTAAATTCACATTAGCACTTTCAAAAAAATTTGGTACTATCTTTGCGGTTCTTTCGATATCTTTAAATAAGGTTCCATTACCTGGACCTAATTCAATTAAATTAAATTTTGAGTTAATTTTTTCTTTCCAATTATAAAGTAAATACACACCAATAATTTCTCCAAACATTTGTGAAATCTCTGGAGATGTAATAAAGTCAAATTTTCTTCCTATAGGTTTCTTACTTGAGTAATAACCATTACTTGCGTAAAGAGCCAATTCAATAAATTTATCTAAACGAAAATTTTTTTTATTGTTAAGAAGTTTTATATTGTTAATTTTTGTTTTGCCTAACATTTTGAATTATCAATATTCCAAAAATAAAAAAAGGTATACACAGTATTTGACCCATTGAAATAAAATTTAAAAACAATCCTAGGTGCAAATCTGGTTCTCTGATGTATTCAATTAAAAATCTAAATATGGAGTAAAATACTAAAAATAGACCGCTAATTATTCCATAAATATTGTATTTTTTTATCTTATAAAAATAGATCAATAATATTAGAAATAAAATAATTCCCTCAAGAATAGCTTCATATATTTGTGAAGGATGTCTTGGTATATTATCTATTGATGGATAAATAACTGATATATAAAAATCGGTTGGTCTACCTATAAGCTCTGTATTAATAAAGTTTGCAATCCTTCCTAAGAATAATCCAATAGGAGCAACAATTGAAACTAAATCAGATAGGTAGAAAAAACTTTTTCCATTAATTTTTGCAAATATTAAGGTACTTATGATTATACCCGTCAATCCACCATGAAATGACATACCTCCATTCCAAATTTCAAATAGGTAAAAAGGATTAGTTAAAAATTTATTAAATTGATAAAAAATTACATAACCTGTTCGTCCTCCGATTATTACACCTAATACTGCCCAAATAAGAAAGCTATCTATATTTTTATTACTGTATTGATTTCCATAAATTACGTTTAATCTTTTAATAATATAAATCCCTAATAAAAATCCTAATATATATGCTAAACTGTACCATCTTATCTCAATGAAACCGATTGATAAGATGACAGGATCTATTGATGGTTGAATAAAATTCATTTATCTATATTTAATATATTAACATGGTTGATAGAAACAAAATACTTTCCGATTTATCAAAATTCGCAGTTGATGCTATGAGCACTTTTTCAGGAGTTAAAGAAGAAATTGAAACAATTGTATCTTTAAGAGTTAACAAAATAATAAAAAAAATGAATCTTGTTAAAAAAGATGAATTTGATGTGCTGAAAAAAATGGTGCAAAAAGTAATGATGGAAAATGAAAAATTAAAAAAAACATCATCAAGATCACAAAAATCTAAGAAAAGAACAGTAAAAAAGAAAAAAACTATTAAAAAGAAATCAAAAAGGTAGGAATCCTCAACTAATTCACATTTTTTATTGATTTTGCCTTGCAAAATACGAGTTCAATTTTGTAATCAAGATATAGTACTAATTATATGTGCTATGACTACATAGTGTATGGAAAATGAGAATATATTGTTAAATCCCATAGATATCATTGAAGATGTTATTCATCAAAAAAAATGGAATTTCAGCAGAGCTGCTGATCATGAATTAGTTGCTGAGATTGCATCCCAGTGGTGCGCATACAGATTATATTTCACATGGTCTGAAAATATTAATGCCCTAAGTTTTTCAATAACTTTTGATATTAAGTTTCCTGAAACTAAACTTAATAAGGCGTATGAACTACTAGGACTTATAAATGAGAACTTATGGATTGGACATTTTGATATAACCAGTAAAAATGGTATCCCAGCTTTTAGACATACTTTATTATCAAATAATTCAACAGAAACATTGCACAAAAAATTTGAGGATCTTGTCGATATTGGAATTTATGAATGTGAAAAATTTTATCCAAGTTTTCAACAAGTTCTCTTTGATGATATCTCCCCTAAAGAAGCTATAAAATTCTCTAATTTTGAAGTTATTGGTAGAGCTTAATTTTTATAATAAAACTGCTATATTATAAATTGATGAAAAATATCTTATTAATTGGATGTGGTCACATGGGAAGATCTTTAATGTCTGGTTGGTCTAATTCTAAGAATTACACCATCAGTGTTATAGATAAAAAAAAATATTCAATTCTTAAAAAAAGAAATAGAAGTAAGAAAATAAAATTTTTTAAATCAATTAATGATATAAACGATCATAACAATTTTGATTTTATAATATTTGCAACTCGGCCTCTTGAATTAACAAATGTTTTTAAAGAATTAAAAAATGTAAATTTTAACAAAAAATCTATAGCGATAAGTGTAATAGCAGGAAAGAAAACAGAAATTTATAAAAATAATCTATTAAATATTTGCAAAATTGTAAGAGTAATGCCAAACATGCCTGCATTAATCGGAGAAGGTGTTCATTGCATTTATACGAATAAATCTATTAATAAAAAAGAAATTAAAGAGATTGATAAATTGTTCTCTTTGAGTGGCAAAACTCTTTTTTTTAATAGTGAAACTTTTATAGACAAGGCAACAGCAGTATCAGGGAGTGGTCCGGGCTTCATATTTCACTTAATTGATATTATGGAAAAATCTGCAATTAATTTAGGTTTTTCAAAAAAAACATCTAAAATTTTAATTAATGAAACTTTTAGCGGTGCTTTAAATCTATTAAAATCTAATAATATTTCTGCTGAAAAAATGGTTGAAACTGTTGCAACTAAAGGAGGTACAACCGAAGCAGGTATCAAGAAAATGAAAATAAATAAGGTGGATAGTATTTTTAATCAAGTTTTTAAGGCAGCATACAAAAGAGCAAAACAACAAGGTGAAGGTAAGTGAATCAAAATAAAATATCTCTAGCAAAAAAGACTTTACAATATTTAGAGAAAAAAAAATTAAGAGACATTAATCTTAAAAATTTTTTACCTGATAGTAAAATATCAAATATGAATAATAAAATTGATTTAATCTTAAATGTTAATGACTTCTTTGATTTTCAATTAAAAAAAAATCTTGTTAATATAGAAAAGTCATCACAAAGAGATATGTTATTTGAAATTATGATGGCACGTTATGATATATTAAATGAATATAGAGCTTCAGTAAAAAATATAATTAATCATTTTATGTCTAGACCAAAAGGAGTATTAAAACTTATGCCTAAACTAATTGAGAGCAAAATTTTAATTACTACTTTTGCAAATATTAATCCTAGCGGTATTCAGGGTGTTATAAAAATAAAAATTATTTTTGCACTTTATTATATAACCCTATTTACTTGGTATAATGATGAAAATGTAAGTTTAGAAAAAACAATGAGTGTCTTAGATAAATATTTAAACAATATTGAAAAAGTTATAAAATTTTCATGACCTTTCACAATTTTATCAATTACAAAGAATTTGAAAATGTAGATATAAGAATAGGAACAGTAATTGCAGCCTATGAATATAACGAACTTAAAAAACCATCTATAATTTTGAAAATAGATTTTGGTAAAAAAATTGGTATAAAAAAAACTTCCGCACAATTACAAAAAAATTATAAAAGTGATGAATTAATTAATAAGCAAGTTATTGCTGTTATAAACTTTGAACCTAAACAAATTGGTAAAATTATTTCAGAAGTATTAGTCCTTGGTGTGCCAGATTTAGAAAATGAACCAGTTTTATTGTCTCCAGATAAACCTGTAAATAATGGAGGTAAATTATTTTAAAATCAAAGAGGAAGTAAAACTTTCAGTTTAAGACCTCCTAGATTTGATTCAGATAATTTCACATCACCTCCATGTGATCTAATAATATCTCTCGTAATAGTTAATCCTAAACCACTTTCTCCTTTAAGTTTGTTTCTTGATGGATCTAAAGTAAAAAATGGTTTAAATACATCTTCATATTTATCTTTTGGTATGCCCTCACCATCGTCATTAAATTCAATGACACAGTCTTTTTCATTTGTATAAAGAATTACTTCAATTTTTTTTGCATATCTTTGTGAATTATCAATTATGTTATTGAAAGCTCTTTTAAGTTGGACTTGTCTACCAGAAGTTTGAATAGTGTTTTTCTCTTTTATAGCTAACTCAACACCACTTTTTTCAACGGTTTTTACAATATCACCAATTAATTCATTTATTATAATTGTTTCTATTGGTTCAGGCGATTCTGTTTTTACAAAACTAACATAACTATCTAACATTGAAGTCATTTCATTAATATCTACCTCTAGTTCAGATTTAGCTTTCTCATCTTTCATCAATGAAATTTGCAATTTCATTCTTGTCAAAGGAGTTCTAAGATCATGGCTAACTCCAGCTAGCATTTCTGTTCTTTGTTTTAAAAATCTTTTAATTCTTGTCCTCATCTGATTGAAAGCATTGGCCGTTTGCCTTATTTCATATGCACCCGCAGTCTTAATATCTGGGGCATCTAAACCTCTTCCAAATGTCTCAGCAATTATCGCCAGTCTTTTAAGTGGCCTTAATTGTCTACTCATTAAAAAGTAAGACATAAAAAAAAGAATAATAGATGCAAAAATCATCCAAAGCAGAAAGACGAAAGCTGACTCACTATATAGTCTATCTTTATCAACATTAATTTCTAAAATATCTTCCTCAATTTGAATATATATTAGAACTCCTTTTTCAAGATTAGACAAATCATAATCAAAATTTTTTTTCAAATTACTTAAGGATTGATTTAATCTACTAGATAATATTCCTGAATTAAAACTAGATTTTGAGGACAATAATTTTTTATCATTAATAATTTTGATTTTCATTTTAAAATCCTGATTTGCTATATCAACTGCATTATTAGTAAGATCACTATTAATTAATTTTACTAAAACATTAATATCTGCTGCAACAGACTCCGTTAGTCTTTTAGAAATAATACTCCATGAAGTTTGATAGAAAACAAAAGAAGTAAGTAGGACTATAACAATTATAGGTACAAAGATGATAATTATTGATCTTCCAATTAGTGTAGAAGGTATTATTTTTTTAATCATTAAATTTCATTACAAATTAATTTATATCCCTTCCCTCTAATAGTCTTTATAAATTGAGGTTGTTTCGCATTTATTTCTATTTTTTGCCTTAATCTTGTAACCTGCACATCTACTTTTCTAAGTTCACTTTCATCAAATTCTTGATCTGCGAGTTCTTCTCTTAAAACAATATCATTTTTTTTATTTATTAACTTAACAAGTAAATTATTCTCTCCTTCAGTTAAATAAATTAATTTATCATTTTTCTGTAATTTAAAATTTGATGTATCAAAAGTGAATTCTCCAAAGGTAATTTTAATTTTTTTATTTTTAAGATTTTCAAATAATTTCAATAATTTTTTAATTCGTAAAAATAATTCTTCGGGCTCAAATGGTTTAGATAGATA
>CACILT010000020.1 GCA_902587565.1 uncultured Alphaproteobacteria bacterium | reverse complement strand
TAAATAAAGAATTTAAAGTAACTACATTATTATAAAATAACAGAATAGATAAAATACATAACAAGCTTATTAAAATTATAGTAATCTTGGACAGTAGGTAAAAAATGTTAATTTTCATTTTGTAATTTTTGCTATAAAGAATTTATATAAAAATGAATTCATTTTCAAAGTATTTATTCGAACACTTACATTTTGGTCTTGAAGAGAAGGATTTTACACTTATTGAAAAAATTATATTCTTTCTCATTATATTAAACTGTGTTTTTGTTGTTATTGAGTCAGAAAAATTGATTTATGATCAATATAATCAACTCTTTGACTCAGCAAAACTTTTTTTTGGTATAGTATTTTTAATTGAGTATATTTGTAGATTAATTGCCGTAGATCAAATTGATAAATTTAAAGGTTTAAATGGCAAGATAAAGTATATTTTTACTGTACCTGCTCTAATTGATGCAATTGCACTAATTCCATTATTTTTAATTGGTATTAATGAAGGTTTCTTAGTACGTTTGTTAAGAGCTATAAGAATTTTTAGCATTCTTCGTTTTGGGCGTTTTAGTGAGTCAGTAGATTTTATACTTCATGCGATATATGACAGAAGGCATGAATTAATATTCTCACTTTTGATCACTTTAAGTTTAATGTTATTGTCTGCAACTTTACTTTATGTTGTAGAAGGGGATTTACAGCCAGAAGCTTTTGGATCCATTCCAAGAGCTTTATGGGTTAGTTCTGCTGCTTTATTGTCCACCGGTTATGGTGATTATACACCTATTACATTTTTAGGAAGATTTGCTGCAATATGTACTGCATTATTTGGAATAGGGGCGGTTGCTTTACCAGCAGGTATATTGGCTAGTGCTTTTACGGAGAGAAAAAGAAAATAGGATTAAGCAGTTTTTTCTACAATTTTTATATTAGGAAACATTTTATTAGAAAATTCTAAAAGATTAGTATGTTTTGTATCTTCAGGTCTAAAATGCATATTATGTATTGTTTTTTCCCAATTTGTTTCTTTAAAATCACTTTCATATTTTTTGTAAATGTTATGTTCTTTAACTTTACTAATGTCATCATTTTTAGAAATAGAATATAAAATTGTTAACCAAGTTGAAGCACTCATGTATTGTATTTTTTCTCCCCAAGAGATGCATTTTTCAAAATCTTCTTTACAAAAATAACCTATTGTTAATGCATCGTAGCGAGAACATGATGTTGCAGCACCTTGAGGAATTGGATCAAGTTCTAATGCTTTGTGAAGATGCTTTAATCCTTCATCAACACTATCAAGTTTAACTAAGCAAGTACCATATCTATCTAAAATCCTAGGATCATTAGGATTAATTGAATGTCCTTTCTTGGCATGCTCAATTGATTTATTAAAATCTTTATTACTTTGCGCAATTGCAGAAGAAATTCTTAATACTTCAAAATCATTTTCATCAGCCTCAAGACTTTTCTTGACGTGTTCAAGACCCATATCCATCATCTTATCTGGGTCCTCATAATAACCTTTGCCGTATCCACCACCAATAGTACAAGCTTTAAGGGCGTGAGCTCTTGCATTCGTTTCATCGGTTTCAATTGCCTTGTCAAGTGCTTCAATAGCTTTTAAATTATTTTCTTTTCCAGATCGAACATGATGATAAGTGCCTTTTATTAACCATTCATAAGAATTTAAATTTTCTGATGGTTTTCTTTTAATCCTTTGTAAGCTACTTATTTCAATATTACCAAGTAATTGTCGAGACATTTTCATTACGATTTCATCTTGTAAATCAAAAATATCTTCTATTACTCTATCGTATTTTTCACCCCATAAATTGGAACCATCGCTAGCATCAGTTAAGTCAACACTAACTCTTATTCTCTTACCTGCAGATCTAATATTGCCACCAATTAAATAATCAACTAAGTGTTTTTTTGCAAAACCAAGTGCGTCTTCATCACTTTTTTTAAAATCCATCGATGTTTGATGTGAAAGTATTTCAAATTCTTGCATTCGCGAAAATTCTTGTATTAAATCTCTAAACACTCCTTCTACTAAAAACTCTGAATCTTCATCTTTACTTAAATTTTCAAAAGGAAGAATTGCTAGTTTAATTTTTTTTGCTTTATTGATTTTAGTTTGAGCTATTGGTTCTTTAATATTATCGTTTGTTGGTTTTTCTTCTTCTGTTAAAAAATCATCTGCATGAATAAGTAAATTAGAAATTTTATAAACTTCAAAACTTTCACTTATATTTTTTAAATTTCTCGTGCCGTCATTTTCAATTTTAGCATCTAACCTTTTATTAACCTGATCCTTAACAATAGTAGAAATTAAAATTCCTCCTGGTTCACATTCGCTTTCCAGTCTAGCTGATACATTGACTCCTGAGCCCATTATATTATCACCTTCAACTATTACATCATCTACATGTATTCCAACTCGCCATTCTAATTTTAATTCTGTAATAGAATGATCATTTCTTTTATAAATTTCATTTTGAAATTCTATTGCTGCTTTTAAGCAATTTACAGGTGAAGCAAACTCACACACAACACTATCACCCTCAGTTTTAAATATTCTTCCTCCAAATTCTATGATTTTAGCATCTATTATTTTACGACATTCATTTAAATTTCGAAGAGTTTTTTCTTCGCTTTCTTCCATATGTTTGCTAAAATTTACACAATCAGTTGCAAGAATAGTCGCTAATTTTCTATCAGAATTCATATATATTTTTTAACTAATTTTAAATATTATTTCTACTAAAATGTTTCAACTTAAGTCAGAGAATCTAGATAAAATATTATATTATAAATTTAGGAGTATTTATGGTTGAAAATTTTAATGGTATTTTTTATTTAATTTTATACATAATTAACATTGCATTAGCTGGTTATTATTCATTTACATTTTTATTTAATAAAGAAAAAGAATTCGCAAAATATAACACAGATTCAAGTGCAGCACCTGCAGCGAATTTTGGAATTTTTTGGGTTACTGCTTTTTTCTTTGTTGGTCTTTATATTTTATTTACTGGACCCGAAGGTACTTGGCCTTTCTTTATAATTAATGTTATTGTCTTTGCGATGGCAACTGTCTACAATTTTTGTTTTCATTTTAAAATAGCCTTCCTTTTTGGAAGAGATAAGGTTAATTCGACAATAGAACAGCCAATTGTATCAGCAGTTGTTCTAGTACTAAACTTAATTATAATTTATGGTTTATCTGATAAAATTTATCTATAATAATTATAAAAGGAGTAGTTATGGTTGAAAATTTTGGAGGTACTTTAAATCTAATTTTATTTTTAATTAATTTATTAGGCATATCTTACTATGGTTTCCTAACTATATTTTCACCAAATTCACTTGTTACAAGATATGATTTAGGAGAAAAGGCTTTGCCAATTGTAAGAATCATAGGAACATTTATTTTGCCAATAGTAATAATTGGAATTTGGATATTATTTAGAGAAAACGGACCTCAATCTTGCTGGATATTTTTTGTAAACGGATTTTTACTTTCTTTTGCTCAAGTTATTTTAAGTTGGGCCCAAAGATTAAAATTTATAGACCCGGATGCAAAAAGTGATGTCGCTGATGAAATAATAGGGCATGTATTTTTATTTGTATCAATATATCTTATATATAATATGTCAGATATAATTTATATGTAACAAAAAGCTGGGATTCAATTCCCAGCTTTTATCAATTTAAAGAAAATTCTTTTACTTTATTAAATGCAAAATGATCCGCGGCATGTTTTTTTGCATATAAAACTTCTTCTACAATACCTTCTTCATTAATCATTATATCTGTTACTGCAGTATTAAAATATCCTCCAAGAGGAATAGGCATAAATCCTCTTATTAATGCCGGAAAGATTGCAAATGTTTTATAAATTCCTGCTAAAAATAACTTTAACCAACTACGCTCTATTGAATATTTTTGAAAATATTTAAATTCTTCATCAGCTAAAACTGTAAATGGAATAGGGCCGTGCTTCTTCATATTTGATTTCAAAAGGTTAACATTTGAATGAAAAATTCCTACGTGGGTGAAATTTGGACCAAATTCATTAAATCTTTTATTAAACTCAAGTAGTCTTAAATTACAAAAAGTGCATCCAGCAACTCTATAAAAAGTCAATAAAACTTTTTTTCCTTTAGTATCTGATAAATTAAATTGATTACCATCATGTCGGGGTAGAGTAATTTCTTCTAATTTATCTCCTTTTTTTATTTTCATACATGATATTAATACGATAAAAATAATAAGTTAATATTAAATTTTAATGACAATAATAATTATACTAAAGTTCATACATTATCTTGCAATAGTTTTTTCAAGCGGTGTTTTGGTTGGTGGCGGCGTAATACAGTCTGTTTATGCTAAAGCAAATCAAATTCCTGATTTAAATACAGCAAAGATATTAAAATTACTTGGTTACATAGGTTTGATATCTCTTATTATCTTATGGATATCAGGAATTATTCTTTCAATTAATTTATATGGAGGCTTTATTGTTAATAGTGCATTTACAATCAAAATAATTGCTGCAGGTTTTCTTTTAGGTCTATCTGCTTATGTAAATTTTCACGTTTATAATTGCTCTAAAAATAATTTACCACCTAACAAATCTATAATGAAAATAGCTACAATGAGCGGAAGAGGGCTGTTAGTAATAGTTTTAATTGCAGCAGCAATTGCATTTTATTAATTTATAATTTTTTTGCTGCACTAGTTTCTTTTATATTTGTTAGCTTTGTATATCTATCTATCATTTGCGTTGTCTTATGACCGCTTTGAGCCATAATTTCATGAGTAGGTACTCCATTCATTCTAGCTTGAGTAATCGAACCTATTCTTAAGCTGTGACCAGAAATTTTATCACAATTTTCTATACCTGCGTCCTCAGCTCTTTTCTTTAAAATTAAAACAAAACTTGTGTCAGTCAAACTTACTTTTTGATTCTTATTATTAAGAATATATTTTTCTATATTATTAGCTTTGTTAATTTTATAAAAGAGTGGACCTGAATCAATTAGCGCTACCTCTAACCAATTCTTTAACGCAGATACGGGACAATAAGATGAATTATTTTTAGGTAAGTAGATCATTCTTCCTTCACCTTTTTGATCAGTCTTAGAAAAAGGTATTAATACTTGAACACCATCTTCTTCAAAATTTAGATGTTCATATTTCATGCCTAAAAGCTCAGATCTTCTACAAAAACTATAAAAACCAATTAAAATAAGAGCTCTATCTCTTATATTTCTAAAATCATCGTTATCATTTGGAATTTTATCAATAATTTTTTCAATATCTGCTTTTAACAACTCTCTTGCTTGACCAGATTTATTATTTTTTTCATCTCTTACAATTGCACTAATTGTTTCGGAAATATTTGGATTTTTTCTATCAAATTGAAATCCGTTAACTCTATATTTATATGTAATAGATGCTAAGATTCTTTGTATAGTGGAAGCTTTATAGGCAGTAGAGGAGTAGGGGTTGTTATTTACATTTTCTCTACCCGGTATGTTGCTCGATCCTTTGAGTATTTTCGCTTCTGGATCTTCATGTAGCCAGTCCATATAATTGGCTGTTAATGAGTAAGCACTATCTAGATCATCAACATCTAGAGGACTGCAATTGTATTTATTTTTGCAATAATCTATAAACTTTAACCAATCTCCTTGATATTTATCCTGAGTATTTT
>CACILT010000019.1 GCA_902587565.1 uncultured Alphaproteobacteria bacterium | reverse complement strand
TCAGGAATTGGGGAAAGTATTGTCGAACAATTTGCTTCTCAAAAATCAAAAGTTGCATTTTTAGATATAAATGATGAGTTAGGTAATGAATTATCAAAAAAAATTAAAAACAAATATGATATTGATAGTCTATTTGTAAAATGTGATTTAAAAAATATAGAACAACTTAAAAGTTCATTAGAAAAAGTAAAAAAAGAAATTGGGCCAATTTCAATTCTAGTAAATAATGCAGCAAATGATGAGAGACATGATCTAGATAGTGTCACCCCTGAATATTGGGATGATAGAATGAATATTAATTTGAGACATTATTTTTTTGCAACTCAAGCTGTCTATAAAGACATGAAAGATTTAGGCAAAGGTTCTGTAGTAAACATTGGAAGTTTTTCATGGATGATTTCTCAAGGTGGCATGCCTGGATATACCACTGCAAAATCTGCTATTATGGGTTTAACAAGAACTTTAGCAAGGGATTTAGGTGTTTATAATATCAGAGTAAATTGTATTGTTCCTGGCTGGATCATTACGGAAAGGCAAAAAAAATTATGGCTTACTCCAGAAATTAAAAAAACTCAACTTGAGAGACAATGTATTAAGAGAATGCTTATGCCTGAAGATATATCAAAGCCAGTTTTGTTTTTTGCATCTGATCAAAGTTCCGGTTGTACTGCACAAAATTATGTAATTGATGGTGGCATAGTTAATTAATGAAAAAAAAATCCAAAATTGCTTTCGGTAGACTAGATTTACTCAGAAATGATACTTTAAATAATAAAAGTAAAATTCGAATTGGCTTTATTGGTGGAGGTCCTAACTCATTTATTGGATACACACATAGGTTATCAGCTAGATTTGATAATAAATTTGAATTTGTTGCAGGAATATTTTCAAAAGATAAAAAAAAATCTAAATCTTTTGGTTTATCATTGGGATTGGCTGATGATCGTTGTTACAGTGATTATAAGGCTATGGCATCAGCAGAATCAAAAAGAAATGACGGTATTCAAGCTCTTGGAATAATGACTCCATCTGGAGATCATTACAAGATAGCAAAGGCTTTTATTGATAAAGGTATACATATTATTTGTGACAAACCTTTAACTGCAACAGTTGAAGATGCTGTTAAATTAAAAAAACTCATTTTTAAAAATAAGATTGTGTTTGCATTAACACACAATTACTCAAGCTACCCAATGCTAAGAGAGGCAAAAAATATTATTTCAAATCAAAAATTAGGAAAAATCAATTTGATAAATGTTGAGTACCCCCAAGGTTATACAGTCGGCTTAAAAAAGAAAGACGAAAAAGCAACATTAAAATGGAGATTAGATAAAAAACAATCTGGGCCCTCAATGATATTATCTGAAATTGGAACCCACGCGTATCATTTGTTGAGATATGTGACTGGATTAGAAGCAAATGAAATATCTGCAGAAGTAAATTCATTATCTTCAGAAATTTCAGTCGATGATAATGCTTTTGTTTTATTAAGAATGCGTAATAAGGCAAGAGGTATAATCTGGGTATCGTCTGCTGCTACCGGTGGAGAAAATGGTTTAAAAATTAGGGTGTATGGAACAAAAGGTTCAATAGAGTGGTTACAGGACGATCCAAATAATCTAAAGTTTACAGAACTCGATAAACCAATGAAAGTTATAACAAGAGCAAGTAAATTAGTATCTAAATTTTCACTATCATCTTCAAGAATTGCTGCTGGTCACCCGGAAGGTTTTTTTGAAGCTTTTGCAAATATTTATTCAGAATTCGCTGATCATATTCATAATAAAAATAAAAAATCTTCATTTCCAACTATTGATGATGGTGTAGCTGGTATTAAATTTATATATGCAGCAAAAAAATCTTCTAATTTAAATTCAAAGTGGATAAAAATCTAAAATGATTAATTTTGCCTTATTGGGAACAGGAAGAATTGGGAAATTACATGCATCAATCATAAATGCTCATCCAGAAGCGAGCCTTAAATACGTTTATGATATTGACACAACTTCTGCTAAAAAAATTGCAAAAAAATATAGTTGTGAAGTCGCAAAGACTGCAAAGGAAGCAATTTCATCAGATCAAATAAATGCTATTTTAATTGCATCTGCCACCCCAACTCATACAGATTATATTGCTCTAGGAGCAGAGTGTAATAAAGCTATATTATGTGAAAAGCCAATTGATTTAGATATAAATAAAGTAAATAAATGTTGGCAAAAAATTAAAAAATATAAACCAACTATCCAAATCGGTTTTAATCGTAGATTTGATCCTAATCATAATAAAGTTCAAAGTGAGGTTCTATCAGGGAAGATTGGAAAAATTGAAATGATTGTAATCACAAGTAGAGATCCCTCTCCACCTGGTATTGATTATTTAAAACAATCAGGGGGAATTTTTAGAGATTGTTCAATTCATGATTTTGATTTAGCAAGATTTATTCTTAGTAACGATCCAATTGTAGAAGTTTTTGCACAAGGTTCTGTAAATGTCTCAAATGATTTTAAGGTAACGAATGATTATGATACAACTATGTGTATTATGAAATCAAAAAAAGGGGTTTTAGTTCATATAAATAATTCAAGAAGAGCCGTCTATGGTTATGATCAAAGACTCGAAGTATTTGGAAGTAATGGAATGTTAATTTCTGATAATGTTCCAAATAATGATATCAATTACTATAATCAAAATTTATCATTTGCAAAAAAACCTATTAAAAATTTTTTTATCGAAAGATACAAAGATGCTTATCAAATACAATTAGATCAATTTATTAAATCAATAAAAAATAAAAAAAATACATCAATCACTTTTGAGGATGGAAAGAATGCTTTAATTCTTGCGAATTCAGCTACTAAATCAGTAAAATTAAATAAAGTTGTAAAACCAAAATTTTAGTTATAGATAAATTCTATGAATGAACAATTTAAAGATAAGGTCATTATAGTTACAGGTAGTACACAAGGTAGTGGTGCTGAAACAGCGAGATTATTAGCTAGCAGAGGTGCTAAAGCAATTACAATTTGTGGGAGACAAGAAAATAAAGGTCTTGAAGTTAAAAATCAGATTGAAAAATTAGGCACTGAGTGTTTGTATATAAAAGCAGACCTTAAAAATATTGATGATTGCAAAAAAATTGTTTTGGAGACTGATAAAAAATTTGGAACAATAAATTCTTTAATTAATGTTGCAGGATACACAGAAAGAGGAACAATTCTAAGTGCTACTCTAGAAAATTATGAAAATAATTATAATATTAATACCCGTGCACCTTTCATATTAATGCAAGAGACAATTAAAATAATGATTAGAGATAAGAATAAAGGAACAATTGCAAATGTATTATCGATGGCAATGTATAGTGGTATGCCATTTATTGTTGCTTATAGTGGATCAAAAGCTGCTTTAGCTACAATGACAAAAAATATTGCAAATTCCGTCGCTAGTTATCAAATAAGAGTAAACGCCTTAAATATTGGATGGACGGATACTCCTGCTGAACATGATATTCAAACAAGAGTTCATAAAAAAAATCCTAATTGGTTACAAGATGAAGAAAAAAAAGTTCCTTTTAACAGATTGATTAAACCTATTGATGTAGCAAAGGGATTAGCTTTTATGTGCTCAGAAGAATCTGGATTAATGACAGGTAGTGTAATTGATTTTGATCAAACAGTACATGGCTGGCATTCTTATTCAGCATATGAAACTAGAGTTTTGGATGATTCTCTACTAGGAGAATAATTAATCATTTATTTCTCAACCATTTTTTTAATTTTTAACTATATTTTATAATTTACACAAATTTAAATATTAATTAATAAATTAAAAATGGGAAAAAAAATAATTTCTATTAATGAAGGAAAATTATCAGAGTTTAAACTTCATAGTATTTGGCTTCGTGAAAGATTAAATGGGAGTGAATTTGTAGACCAAAATAATCTACAACGTTTATATGAACCAAGCCTTTTAGATGATAATCTATTTATAAATTCTCATAATGTTAACGAAAATATATTAAATGTTGAATTTAGTGATGGAGCAAAAGGATCTTTTAATATCGATGATCTTTATAATGAAATCAATAATATTGATGTCATACCTGAAAAAAAAATATGGAATGTCAGTGAACAAAATTTAGAAATTTTTGATAATAATAAAATCTTTGAGAATAAAAAGGAACTTATCAATATGCTTAAAGTATTTTATCAATACGGTTATGTAATAATCGAAAATACAAAAGCAGAAGAAAATGAAGTTATAAATTTTGCTGAAAAATTAGGCCCAGTTCGAGCAACAAATTTTGGAAAATTATTTAACGTTGTCTCTAAGCCAAATCCAAATGATCTTGCCTATACTGCATTAGAGTTAACATCGCATTCAGATAACCCATATAGAAAGCCTGTTCCTGGAATTCAATTACTTCATTGTATTGCTAATGAATCTATGGGAGGAGACTCAAGTTTAGTTGATGGTTTTAGTGTTGCAAATTTTTTAAAACATAACCAACCTGAATTTTATAAAGTATTAACTGAAACTAATGTTACTTTTAAATTTACAGATATTGATACTATTTTAGTTGATGAAGCAAAATTAATTGAACTAGACCATAATAATAACTTTAGACAAATACGATTTAGTGGAAGACTTGATTATGTTCCATTATTAGAGGAATATAATCTTGATCTCTTTTATAAGGCTAGAAAATATATGTTCAAACTTTGTAACTCTGATGATTTCAAAATTAAATTTAGATTATCTAAAGGAATGATTGCAATGTTTGATAACCTGAGATTATTACATGGAAGAACTAAATTTGATCCAAATACTGGTTTTAGACATCTACAAGGATGTTATATTGATCATGATGTCACTGAGGGTAAGCTTAGAAGGTTATTAAAACCCTAATTGACTTCGAAGATCTTTTCAGCAGGATAAAAATTTAATATTTTACTATACCAATTACTAAAATTATTTCTTTCAATTAATGAAACTGTAAAACCACCAAATCCACCGCCAGTCAATCTTGCGCCTAAAGCACCACATTCAACTGATATCTGAACAATTAAATCAACATCTAAAGTAGATGCTTCAAAATCTTTAGAATATGATTCGTGACTTTCATTCATTAATTTTCCAAACTCCTGAATATTATTTTCTATTAAATTTTTTTTCGCATTAATCACTCTATCATTTTCAAAAACTACATGCTTTGCTCTTTTTGCTATAGTATTATTGTCAAATTTATTTGTTTGAAAATTCTCTTTTTTAACTTCACCCAAATATTCTACACCAAGGTTTTTTTCAGCCTCTTGGAGTTCAGTAAATCTTACATTATAAGAGCTATCTCTTAAATTTCGTTGTACTTCAGAGTCAATCAAACAAAATTTCCAATTTTCTGGAAAATTAATAAGTTCGTATTCTAAATTCTTACAATTCATAAAAAATGCTTTACCATGAATACCAATAGAAGAAACCATTTGATCCATTATTCCACCAGAAACACCTATATAGTTGAATTCTACTTTCTTTGCTAATTTTGCAATTTCTGGATCTTTGATTTTTGTTTCAAAAAAAGTATTTAGTGCTTTTAATGTAGCAACACACAATGCTGAAGATGATGAAATACCTCTTTCTAAAGGTATATCAGATGAAATAAAAATGCTTAAAAATCTAGATGAAATCTTATTTTCATCAAAAAAAATATGCAAACAACCTTTTATATAATCAACCCACTCATTGTTGATTGATTTTTTGAAATCATTGAATGTTTTTTTCTCTTTAAAATGTTGAGAATAAACTGTGAATTCATTAGAATTATTTTGAGATATCTCAATGGTATTTTTAAAAGATAAAAGTGTAGGCATAACATATCCACCAGTATAATCGGTATGTTCACCAATTAAATTTACTCTTGCATGAGCACTTTCCTTTACTTCTGCGTCTATATTAAATATATCTTTAAAACTCATATAATTACTAGTTATGACTAATCAAATTAATATATCTTTTACAAATGAAAATAAATTAAAAATTATTCTTGATGATAAATTAGTAGATCCAAATTTAAAATTGTGTTTCTCATTAGTTTATTCAATAAAATCTATATCAGGAGGTGAAATAACTAAGCAAATTGGACGTTATTACGAGTTATCTATAAAAAAAAATACAATTTTATTAGATTTACAAATTCCTAAAATTGGTAACTTCAACCTTTCGTGTGGTCCGGAAGGTATTTTCATTATTGATAAATTAAACAATAGT
>CACILT010000018.1 GCA_902587565.1 uncultured Alphaproteobacteria bacterium | reverse complement strand
TATACGAATCAAATTAACATAGTAGGTAATTCTAGAACTTATGATCATGTTATAAGAAGAGAATTGGATATAGTTGAAGGAGATGCAATTTATCCAAATCAAATAAATGATATTACAAATAAATTACGTTCACTAGGTTTATTTAAATCAGTAAAAGTATCTGAAAAAATTATAGAAGATAACATAGTAGATTTAATCATAGATGTAGAGGAACAACAAACAGGAACGGTTAGTGCTGGAGTATCAGTCGGTACTCTTGAAGGTTTTTCAATATTAGGTGGATTAAAAGAGAGAAACTTTTATGGAACGGGCCGCTCCTTGGAATTTTTGTTAAATACTTCTGATAACAGTAGAGAATTAACATTAATTACTAGTGATAGATTTACACCCCTGGAAGATGGGCAATTAAGTTATAATCTAAATTATGAAGAACAAGATCTTTCTCAATCTAGTTCCTACAAACTGAATACATTTAAATCTGGTGTAGGTATTGGATACAAAATTAATAATAATTTATTTCATAATTTTAATATTGAATATCTTTTGAAAGATTATGAAATTACCAACAATTCAACGGTCGCATCATCAGTTGCTAATTCATCTGGAGAAAATGTCAGCTTTCTTATTAAAAATAATTTTAGATATTCAACATTAAATAAAGGTTTTATTCCAAAAGAAGGTTATTATTTTAATTATAATAACACAATAGAAACTCCAACGAGTTCTTCAAATGGATACTTTAGGAATACTTTTACTTATAAGAATTATACAAATATGTCTGACAGAAATATATTTTCTCTACAAGCAAAGTTAGGAAATGTAATATCATTGAATAATAATGATATACTATCTGATGACAAATTTTCTCTCGGTGGAAGATGGTTAAGAGGTTTTGATAACTATGGAGTAGGGCCAAGAAATTCTAGAACATCCTATGTTGGTGGTAATAATGTAGTAGCGCTTAAATTAGACTTCTCAAGAGAGATTATTAAAGATTCAAACTTTCCTGTTTTTATAAACCTATTTAATGATTATGGATTATTATGGGAAAACAAAACAAAACCTACAAATAATAAAAATAGTTTAAGAGCATCAGCAGGTTTTGGAATTAAATATTATTCACCTATCGGTCCTATAGGATTTTCGTGGGGTTATCCTTTATTAGATGAAGATTATGATATTAAAAGAATGTTTTTATTTTCAATAGGAAATATAGATTGAGAAAAATAAATTATCTTTACATATTAGTTTTATTAATTTTCCCTAATGTAATATATGCTTCTAAAATAGGTGTTGTAAATATTGATATACTAATTGAAAACAATAACAGTTATATTGAAGTCGTTAAAAATATAGAAAAAAGTCAGGAAAAATATCTCAAAGATTTTAATAAAATTGAAAATAAGTTACAAAATATGTTAGATGAGTTGGACTCATCTAAATTAATTTTGAATGAAGAAGAAACTAATAAAGCTATCTTCGAATACAATAAAGAATTAGCATCATTTACTGAATTAATTGATAAATTTAATGATCATTATCAAAATCAATTGCTTAATATTAAAAATCAAATTCTTAGGGAAATAATTAAATTGTTAGAAAAATATGCATTAGATCAAAATATTGAATTAATTTTAGACTCCACTAGTTACTTGATTGCTTCTAATGCATTAGATATAACAGAAGCTATAAATACAGAATTAAACAAATTAAAAATAGATTTGAATTTTGAAGAATTTGCAAACAATTAAATTTTCTCAGATTTTATCTGAATTAGAAAAAAATAATATTTATATCAACAATAAAATTGATACAGATATGCATTTCAATAAGTTAAATACAATCAAGAGTGCTGATATTAATGATTTAACTTTTTTTTCCAATAAAAAATACCTTAAAGATCTTAAAGAAAATAAAGCAAAAGCATGTTTAATACAAAATCAATTTGTAAATTATCTACCTAAAAATTGCACACCAATAATAGTAGAAGATCCGTATTTATGTTTATCTATATTAACTAATTTATTTAATGATAAAAAAAAAGTATCTAATGGTATAATTTCTGAAACTTCAATTATAAATAAAAAAGCAATTATTCATCAAAATGTTCAAATTGATCCATTTTCTTTCATAGAATTTAATTCAGAGATATTTAATAATGTGATTATTGGTTCAAATTCAAGGATTGGTCCCAATGTTACTATCCATAATAATGTTCAAATTCAAGATAATGTATCAATATCAAATGCAATTATTATGCACGATTGTATAATACAATCTGGTGCAAGAATTGGAGGGCAGGGTTTTGGTTTTGAAGAAAAAACAAAGAAAAAAATAACACATACTGGGAATGTATTAATTGGTAATAATTGTAATATAGGATCTAATACAACAATTGATCGTGCTGTTTTTGAAAGTACTAAAATTGGTCAGTATTCTCAAATTGATAATTTAGTACAGGTAGCACATAATGTTGAAATTGGTGATCATGCCATTGTTGCAGCACAAGTTGGGATAGCAGGAAGTACAAAAATTGGTAATTTTGTAAAGATAGGTGGTCAAGCTGGCATATCTGGTCATCTAGAAATAGGAAATAATGTTACAATTGCAGCAAAAAGTGGGGTAACAAAAAATATTAAAAATAATAAAATTGTAGCCGGGTTTCCTGCCAAAGATATAATTTTGTGGAAAAAAGAAATTATTAAAAATACAATACGATAATGATATTATCTATAGAAAATATCAAGGAATTAATTCCACATAGAGACCCCTTTTTATTTATTGATAAATGTGAAGTTATAATTCCTGGTGAGCATGGTAAATCTGAAAAATTATTTTCACAAAACGAGTATTTTTTTAAAGGACATTTTCCAGATAACCCAATAGTTCCTGGAGTAATTATTATAGAAGCAATGGCTCAAACAGCTGGTATAGTAGTTTCATACAAACTAAAAGAATTTAAAGAAAAATCAGTTTTATTTATGAGTGTAAATAAAGCTAAATTTAGAAAACCTATTCGTCCAGACGAAAAAGTGTCATTTGAAGTAAAATTTATTAATAGTGTTAGAGATGTTTATAAATTCGAAGGTGCATGCTATAAAGGAGATATAAAAGTTTGTGAAGCTGAGTTTTCAGCTATGATTACGTACAAGTAATAATCAGAAATATATTATTTATTTGAAGATGCATTTTGATAATTTAATAGAGATACAAATATGATTCATCCTTCAGCCATTATTGCAAAAAATGTAGAAATTCATGAAACAACATATATTGGTCCATACTGTGTAATTGGAGATGGTGTAAAAATTGGAGAAAATAACAATTTAATTTCACATGTTTCTATTGTTGGAGATACAACTATAGAAAATAATAATACTTTTTTCCCATTTTGTTCAATTGGTTCTGAGCCTCAAGATTTAAAATACAATAGAGAAAAATCATATTTAAAAATTGGAAATAATAATAAATTTAGAGAAAATGTTACTATAAATCCAGGCACTTCTGGAGGAGGGTTGAGTACAGTAATAGCTGACAATTGTTTGCTTATGGTAGGTTCGCATGTTGCACATGACTGTAAAATTCAATCAAATGTCATCCTAGCAAATAATGCTACTCTTGCTGGTCATGTCGAAATTGATAATAATGCAATATTAGGAGGTAACTCAGCAATACATCAATTTGTTAGAATAGGGAAATACGCAATGATTGGTGGTATGAGTGGTGTAGAAAAAGATATAATTCCATATGGTTTGTACACAGGAATTAGAGAAAATTTAAAAAGTCTAAATCTTATTGGATTAAAAAGAAAGGGTTTAACTTCTAATGATATCAATGAGATTAAAAGTCTAATCAATTTAATTTTTAACAAAAAAGATACAATTGAAAATAATATAAAAAATAATTTTGTTGAAAAATCTGAAATTTTAGAAATTAAGGAAGTAATTGATTTTCTAAAATCAAATTCTAAAAGAGGTATTGCCACTTTTGAAAATGACTAAAATAGGAATAATTGCTGGGGATGGAAATTTGCCTCTATATATTGGTAAATCACTATCAAGTAAAAATTACGATGTTACGTTTTTATCTTTAAATAATAAAAATAATAAATTTTATAAAAATCACAATGTTATAGATATTGATATCCTGTCAATAAAAAAAATTTTCAAAGTTTTAAATTCAAATAAAATTAAATATATTATTTTTGCTGGAAGTATAAAACGACCAGGCATTAAAGATTTGGGCTTTGATTTGCCAACTTTATTACTTGCTAAAAGTCTTTTATTAGAAAAAAAAGGAGACAACAATCTCTTAATGAGTTTGAAAAAGTACTTTGAAACTAAAGGATATATTTTCTTTAATTGGACCAAATATTGTAAAGAATTATTCTCAACTGAAATGAATTTAACAAAGCTTAAACCTTCTAAAAATGCTATTTTAAATTTAAAAAAAGCAAAATCAACTTATCAAATTTTTAAAAAATTGGATGTTGGTCAGGCAATCATAATACAAAATCAATTAGTTTTAGGCTTAGAAGCAATAGAAGGTACAGATGAATTATTAAAAAGATGTAAAGAATATAAGAGAAAAGAAGATAATGGCGTACTAGTAAAATTTGCTAAACAAAACCAGAGTAATCTAATTGATATTCCTTTAATTGGTTTGGAGACAATAAAAAATTTAAAAAAATACAATTATGAAGGTGTTTATTTGCAAAAAAATAAATGTTTAATTTTAGATAAGAAAAAAATTATTGATTATGCTAATCAAAATAATTTATTTATCTCATCAGTTGATTTAAATTGAAAAAAATAAAAATCTTTGTTTGTTGTACAGAGCAATCTGGTGAAAATATTTGTTCAAATATTTTATCAAGAATGAATATAGATAGATACCAATTTGATGGTGTTTGTGGAAAGCAATCTGAAAAATATATCTCTAATAAAATTTATGATTTATCAGAATTTAAATCTATAGGTTTATTCGAAATTATACTTTCAATTTCAAAATATTTAAAAATGATAAAAAGATTAAAAAACTATATTATTAAAAATGATTATGATTTAGTTTTAACAATAGACTCACCAGATTTTAATTTTAATTTAGTAAACCAATTAAGAAAATCAAACTACAAGAATAAAATAATACATGTAGTTGCTCCAACTGTTTGGGCTTGGAGGTCATATAGAGCAAGAAAATTTGCTAATATTTTTGATGAAATTTTTCTTTTGTTCAATTTTGAAAAAAAATATTTCAATTTTGATAATTTAAAAAATACATTTATTGGACATCCCATATTCCATATAAAAAAAAGAGAGAATAAAAAAAATTATAAATACATATCTTTTTTACCAGGTAGCAGACAAAATGAAGTATTAAAACTTTTAAAATATTTCAGTTATCTTGAGCAATATATATTTAAAAATAATCTAAAATATAAAATATTTATCCCAACATTGCCACATCTTGCTTCTTTAATTAAAGAAAATACAAAACAATGGAATACTGAGACAATAATCTCAACTGATATAAATAAATTTGATGAATATTATAAAGATGTTTACATAAGTATAACTTGTTCTGGTACTGCTTCATTAGAAATTGCAAAAAGAAATATTCCTCAAATAGTAATTTATAAACTTAACTATTTTACAGAAATTTTAATCAAGCCTTTTGTAAGAGTAAAATATGCAAATCTTATAAATATAATAAGTAATCAAATGATTATTCCTGAAGTTGTTAACTCTAATTTAAATGAAAATATATTATTAAATAATTTTTTAAATTTATTTAATGATACCAAAAAACAAGAAAAACAGATTAACTTAATTAATATTTATCTTAAAGAAATTGTTAATGAATTTAGCCCTTATGATGCTAGTGTTAATCGTATAAATAAGTTGATTAATCCTTCTTCCAAAGCCAATTAAAAATTGATTTTTTCTCTCTAGAAGATTCAACTTGATACGGTCTGGCCTTATACCCAGTGTATAATTGACGTGGTCTGCCAATTTTATTTATCGGATCTTCAATCATTTCTTTCCATTGAGATATCCATCCAACAGTTCTGCCAATTGCAAATAACACGGTAAACATGCTAGTAGGAAAGCCTAATGCTTTAAGAATTATACCAGAGTAGAAATCTACGTTTGGGAATAATTTTTTACTAATAAAATATTCATCTTTTAACGCAATTTTTTCTAATTCTAGTGCAATTTTAAGTAATGGATCATCTTGCATATTTAGTTCTTCTAAAACCTCATGAGCACTTTCTTTCATTACTGTGGCTCTAGGATCATAGTTTTTATAAACTCGATGCCCAAAACCCATTAATCTAAAAGAGTCATTTTTATCTTTAGCTTTATCAATAAATTTTTGTATATTTGATACATCACCAATTTCTTCTAACATTTTAATTACTGCTTCATTAGCTCCGCCATGCGCTGGACCCCATAAAGACGCAATACCAGCAGCAATACATGCAAAAGGATTTGCACCAGATGAACCTGCTAATCTTACTGTTGAAGTAGATGCATTTTGTTCATGATCAGCATGTAATGTAAAAAATCTATCCATTGCCTTAACAATTTTTGGGCTAACTTTATAATCCTCTGATGGTACTGAAAATGTCATATACAAAAAATTTTCTGCATAAGAAAGATCATTTCTTGGATACACAAATGGTTGACCTATAGAATATTTATAAGCCATTGCACCTATAGTTGGAATTTTTGCTATTAATCTATGACACGCAATCATTCTTTGATTAATATCCGCAAAATCGGTACTATCATGATAGAAGGCTGAAAGCGCACCAACAACCCCAACCATAATTGCCATAGGATGAGCATCTCTTCGAAAACCTCTATATAAATTTACTAGTTGCTCATGCAACATTGTATGATTAGTGATTACATCTTTAAATTTCTGTTTATCTTCAGGAGATGGTAACTCACCATGTAATAAAAGATAACAAACTTCAAGAAATTCACTTTTTGAAGCTAAGTCATGAATATCATATCCTCTATGACGTAAAATTCCTTTTTCACCATCTATGTAAGTTATTCCTGACTCACATGATGCAGTTGAAGTAAAACCTGGATCAAAAGTAAATAAACCTGTTTCTTGATAAAGTTTACGAATATCCAAAACATTTGGACCATCCTTACTTTCAATAAGTGGAATTTGATACGATTTACCACTCTCATTGTTGAATAGAGTAAACTGTTTATCATTAACTTTTTTATCTTCGTAATCAGCCATATTTAATTATCTCTATATTGATTTAATC
>CACILT010000017.1 GCA_902587565.1 uncultured Alphaproteobacteria bacterium | reverse complement strand
TATGGTTACAAATACAGATCCAACCCATGTTAATAGCCCTAATATAGAATTAATAAATCCTTTCCAGAAACTAAAAATAATAATTACTGCAGTTAAAATTAATACTACATAATCGAAAAATATTAATTCAAAGTTTAAAAAAGTCATTTTTGATATTTCAATATTGATGGTAAAGTAATTAATACTCCTATCATAGCAAATATCATTGCTAAACTAGTAAATAGACCAAAATAAACTGTAGGAACAAAGTTAGATAGACAAAGAGTAAGGAAACCAGCAGTGATTGCAATAGATGTAATTAAAACTGCATTACCTACACTTAAATGTGTTTTTTCAATCATTTCACTTTGATTTCTGCCTAACTTTAGATTTTCCTTGTAACGATAGATATAATGTATTGTATTATCAACGGCTATACCAATTGATATTACTGCAATTGTAATTGTCATTATATCAAGTGGTATTTTAAGCAATCCAATTAAACCAAGAATAAAAGTTGAAGCAAAAATATTCGGAATTATTCCAATTATACTTAATTTTAAGGATCTAAATAATATTAAAAACATAATAAAAATAGCTAAAATTACAAAACCTAAAGATTTTATTTGTGAGCTAAATAAAGATTTTAACATGTTATTATATAATACTAATAGGCCGTTAACTTTAAATTCATCCAAGTTATCGAAGTCATTCAATAAAAAAGAATTAATTTCATTAATAAGATCATTTCTTTTAATATCTTTCGAATCTTTTACTCTTGTAGAAATTTTTATCATGTTGTTTTCAATATTTAGATAAGGATCAATTAAATCAGTTTTATAATCATTAGGTATTTCATTATACAATACTGACAATTCAAACATTGATAAATCACTTTTGTTTATTTGATTTGCAGTATCTATAAGTGAATAAATTGAAGTAACTTTCCCAATTTCTATTCTACTTTCTAAATATTGATGAACAAATTTGATTGTTTCAATTTTTTCATTTGTGAACCAAATAGTATTTTCTTCTCCAAACAGATCATCTGAGAAAAAATCATCTTCAATTTCTAAATCATCCTCTTCTTCAGCTTTTATTATTGTATCAATTATTTGATCATCATTTTTGAATTTAAGAATAATATCTAATGGTGTAGTTCCTCCTAATTCATTATCTATAAGATTCATACCTTTATAAATTTCTGTATTTTTTTTAAAATATTTTATAAATGAGTTTTCAACATTCAGATTGGTAATTCCATATAGAGATATGAAAAATATAAGAATGTTTAATCCAAGAATATATTTACTATTCTTACATGCAAAAGGATAAAAAGTTTTTAAAAAACTTAAATTTAGAGAATAGCTTTTTTCCTCCCTTGAAAAGAAAGAAACAATTAGAGGTAAGATTACAAATGATGAAATTAAAACTATTAATAATGCTATTATCATTATAATTCCAAAATCAATTACAGGTTTAATGTCTGATATTACTAGCGATACAAAAGCAACAATTGTAGTTAGAAACGTATAAAAACAAGGTCAAAACATCATTCTAAAATTTTCAATAATTTTTATATCCCTTTGTAAATAATTATTCATTATATGAACATTCATAGAAATAGATAAAACAAACATTAAGGATAAGAAGTTTGCTGAAACAGCTGTAATTTCAAAATTAATATAACCAGCTAAACCTATTGACAAATAAACTGCACTAATTGAGGTAAATAAAATAGCAAATACCCATTTGACTCTTCTAAAAATTATGAAAAGAATTAAAATTATTATTAAAAGTACAATTAAACTGAATGTTAAAATATCATTTTTTACATAAGAAATAACATCGCTTGATATCATTTCTACCCCACCTAAATAGTATGTAAAATCTTTATTGCTATTAGTAATAATATTTCTTATTTTTTTAATTAATTCATTTCTATCTTTGTCTATTTCTGATTTTACGCTGTAATATTTTCCTTTAGATAGGTAAAAATTTTTGTTTTTTTTAAGATCAAGTGCTTTATTGTTTTCATTAAGGAAGATTACAATAGAAGTTATATTTTTATTCTCATTAATAATTTGATCACTATAGATAGGACTTTTTGCAAACTCATTTAGAACATCTTCAATTTCTAAATTAGTATCTATTATAGTTTCATAATTATTATTTGCTAAATCTAAAAGGTTAGTTTCATTTAAAAGAAGAATAGGGGCTTTATTAATATTAAAAACAGAATACACTTCTGGTAATGCCGATAATTTTTTGCTTATCTTTTCTATTTCTGTTAATAATGATTTATCTATTTTATGATTACTTTTTATAGCTAATACAAGACTATTTTTTGTAGGAAATAAATCTTGATAATAAGAAAAATATTTAAAATCTTCATCTCCTTGTGATACCAGACTATCTGAAGACGCATCAATTCTAAAATCCTTTATATAGAAACTTGCAAAAAATAAAGATAGGATAAGAAGGATTGATGAAACGAATTTTAATTTTTTATTCATAATTTCTATACACTCTATTACCAATAGAAGTCAAAACTTCGTATGATATAGTTTTGCATTTTTTAGCAAATTTATCTACTTTGTGTTCTTCGTTGATAATATCTATGTACATTCCTACTTTTAAATCATGACTACATTTTGATATGTCTATTGTAAATGAATCCATTGAAATTCTTCCAATAATCTTAAATCTATCTTTTTTAAAATAAACAAAACCTTTATTACTCAATGATCTAGGAATACCATCTTCGTAGCCAAGACCAATTATTGCTATTTTTGTTTTTGTTTTTGTTTTAAATGTACGGTTATATCCGACAAACTGATTTTTTTGTAAATCTTTAATTTGAATAATTTTTCCTTTAAGATTAATTACGTTTTTAATTTTTGCTTCTAATTTTTTATTTTCATAACATCCATAAATGCCTATTCCGGGTCTAATCATATCGTATAAATATGATTTATCTAGAATTGAACCATGAGCATTTGCTAAACTAAAAAAAACACCTTTGGGTTTTTTGTCAACAAAAGTATTAAATAGTTTTCTTTGTTTCATATTGTATTTAATCTTATATTCATCAGAGCTTGATAAATGACTAATTATTAGTTTAATATTATGATTTTTTAAATCTAATATCTCTACTTCTTTAAGTGAAATACCCAGTCTATTTATGCCTGTATCTATATGAATAGCACAATCAATTTTAGCATTTTTAATTCTTTTGTATTCTTCAAGAGTATTTACTACAGGTATTAAATTTGCATTTGTAAATTGATGAAATTTATAATTTTGTAAACCATTAAGAACGTATATTTTTATTAATTTATTTTTATTATTTAATTTTAATCCTTCATTTAATGTAGCAACAAAAAAATGTTTACAACCTTGATTTAATAAAAGATTATAAATTTTTTTATCTCCTAACCCATATGCATTAGCTTTTATTGTTGGGGCTACTATAAGGTTCTTTTTAAGTTTTTTAAAAAAATTGTAATTATAAATTAAGTTTTTTGTATTTATATTTAAAATGCCACTTTCGTTAATCACTCAATTACATTATCATAGTCTTTAGTTGTTAAGTCACTGAATTTTGTATAATTTGCATCAAAGTGCATTTTAATTGAACCAATAGGTCCATGTCTTTGTTTAGCAATAATTATTTCTGCCTTATTATAATTTTCATTCGTTAACTGTTGCCATCGAGCAACTCTTTCATTGTATTTCATATCATCTTCTTCAGACTTTCTAATTGGTTCTAATCTTTCTAAATAATAACTTTCTCTATAAATAAACATTACTACATCAGAGTCTTGTTCAATAGTTCCACTTTCTCTTAAATCAGATAACTGAGGTCTTTTATCTTCTCTCTGTTCAACTTGCCTAGAAAGCTGAGATAAGGCAATAATCGGAATATTTAATTCTTTAGCAATAGATTTTAAACCTCTAGTTATTTCCGATATTTCCTGAACCCTTCCATCATTTCTATTTGTTGAAGCAGAACTCATAAGTTGTAAATAATCAATGATAATTAAATTAATATCATGAAGTCTTTTTAATCTTCTAGCTCTTGCTCTTAGAGTTGGAATAGTTAATACGGGGTTATCATCTATTATTAAGTTTAAATTTTCTAATTGTGATGAAATTTTTGCAATTTTATTAAAATCCCCTTTATTTAGTTCAGCTTTTCTCATTTTATCTCCAGAAATTTTCGTTTGTTCCGCTAAGATCCTAGTAGCTAATTGTTCGGAAGACATTTCTAAAGAAAAAAAAGCAACTTTTCCTCCATCGATAATTTTTTTGTTATCAAATTCATCTTTTTCCTCTAAATATTTATTTGCACAATTAAATGCTATGTTTGTGCCTAATGCAGTTTTGCCCATTGAGGGTCTTCCAGCAATTATAATGAGATCTGATTTGTGCAGTCCACCTAATTTGTTATCTAAGTCTTTGAAGCCAGTTGGAACTCCTGCAATTTTTCCATCTCTTTTGTATGCTTCACTGATAATATCAACAGCTCCTTTAAGTGCGTCAGTAAATTTTAAGAAAGACCTTTCAGATTGACCACTTTCAGATATTAAATATAAATTATTCTCAGCGGTTTCTATTAAATTTTCAGCTGTAGCTTCTTGGTTAGAGTTAGTATCTTGGATTAAATTGTGCGCAATACTTAAGAGATTTCTCTTAACATATAAATCATATATTATTTTTGCATAAGTATATGTGTTTTGAGTGGAGGGAGAACTATCTTTAATTTGATTAAGGTAATTAATTTTATTTAAATTATTCTCATCACCAGGAAGATAATTTTTGAGAGTAATAGGTGATACTAAAATATTTTTATCTAAAAGTTTTTTTATTGTTGAAAAAATAATTTTATAATTCTCATCAACGAAATGAGTCTCATCAATAAATTCTGACACTTTTTCATAATTTTTGTTATCCCAAAGAATACAACTTATTAGAGCTAATTCTGCATCAATATTTGATAAATTATCATCTATATTTTCTTCTTTTTTAGAATTAATAAGCTCAACTGACACAATTTTAAATTAAACTAACTTCAATAATTGAACAAGAAATAGAATAGTTTTTTGGTTAATAAAAATCTAAAAGTGTGAATAAATTAATTTTTATTTACAACTACTGTGAATTCTTTTGATATATCCATATAAGGATTAATTTCAATTTGATGCTCTCCGATTGATTTAATCTGATCTTTAATAATTAAATCATCTGATTTGATTATAATGCTATTTTTTCTAAGGAAGTCTAAAATTTCTTTTTTGGAAATCGATCCATAAAGTTGCTGTTTTTCATCTGCCTCTTTATTAAAAATAATTTTAATTTTAGAAATTTTATCAATTAATTGATTTGCTTCTTCTAATTTTAAGCTCTCTTTTTCATTCATGGAATGTTTTATTTTTTCATAATACTCTAAATTTTTTTTATTATTTCTTAGAGCCATATTATTTGGAAAAAGATAATTTCTTGCATAACCTGGTTTAACATTTACAAGATCGCCAATTTTACCAAGCTTCTTTATATTTGTTGTTAAAATTATTTTCATTGTTGTGCTAATTTATTTGTATATGATAAAAGTGATAAAAAACGAGCTCTCTTTATCGCTCTTGAAAGTTCTTTTTGTTTCTTTCTCGAAACACCGGTTATTCTACTAGGGATTATTTTACCTTTTTCTGTTATGTATCTCGATAAAAGTTTAATATCTTTATAATCAATGGTAGGTGAGTTAGGTTGACTGAAAGGACAGAATTTATTTCTAGCTTCAAATGGTGAATTTTGCTTATCTTCTCTTTTTTTATTCTTAAATTTATTTTTTTTCATTATTCAATTTTGTTGGAAGTTCTTGATGCTCTTTTACTTTTATAAATATATATCTCAATAAGTTTTCTGACTGATTAAGTTCTTTCTTAATATTATCTAAGGCTTCACCATTTATCTCAATTTGAAGATAATTATAAAAAGCTTTCTTAAATTTATTTATATTATAACTTAAATCTCTTAATCCCCAATTTTCTTCATTTATAACTTTTCCAGAGCTAGTCTCTAATTTTTTTTTAAAATTATCTAGTTCGGAATTAAGTATGTTAGATGCTAGATCTGGATTAAATATCAAAACGGCTTCAAATTTATTCATGTTACTCCACGGTTATTCTCGTATATATTTACATAAACGAGAGAAGTAATTGTTGCATATATAAATAAATTCAAATAAATCAAGCATAAATGACATCATTTGTATTTCCTGGACAAGGTAGTCAATATCTGAATATGACCAGGGATTTTCATGATAATTTTCAAATTGCAAAAGATACATTCCAAGAGATTGAAGAATATTCTTCCATAAATTTAAGAAAATTAATTTTTTCTGATGATGATAATATATTAAATCAAACTCGATACACTCAAATTTCAATTTTTGCGTCATCTCTTACAATATTTAATACCTTATTAAATTTAAATTTAATAAATACTGCAGATATAAATTTTATGCTTGGACATTCTTTAGGGGAATATTCAGCTTTAGCTTGTAGTAATAAAATTACTATAAGAGAAGCAAGTATTATTTTGAAAAAAAGAGGAGAAATAATGCAAAATGCTCTTGAGAAAAACAAATATGGGATGGCTGCATTAATTGGTTTGCCAGTATTGGAAATTGAAAAAATAATAAAAAAAAATAATATGAATTTACAAATTGCAAATGATAATTCTCCTATTCAAGTTGTGATATCAGGAAAAATTGAAGACTTAATTAAATATGAAAATAGTTTTAAAAGTAAAAATGTTAAAAAATTTATTAAATTGAATGTTTCCTCTGCTTTTCATAGTAGTTACATGATTAATGCTCAGAATGAATTAAATAAAGATATCGAAAATTTAAAATTTCAAAATAATAATATAAAAATAATATCCAACTTTAATGCTGAAGTTTCAAATGATAATAATAGTATTAAATTGGCACTTAAAAACCAAATGTCTAACAGAGTTAGATGGACAGAAAGTATTAAAAATCTTGAAAATACAAACGATAACAAAATTATTGAAATAGGTCCTGGTAAAGTTTTGTCTGGATTAATAAAGAGAATCTCTGACAAATTTGATATTAAAACATATAACAAAATTAATGATATCCATGAATGAGAATAAAAAAATATTAATCACTGGAGGGTCTGGTGGAATAGGCACAGCAATTTGTGACTTATATCAATCAAAACAATTTAAATTAATTCTTACTTCTTCTTCCGATGAAAAACTTGAAAAACTTAAATTAAGATATGGAGAAAACAATCATTACTATAAGCTTGACCTACTAAATAAAGAAAATGTCGAAAATACAACTTTAGATATCTCTAAAAATCACAAAGATATTAGTATCATTATTAATAATGCTGGATTGACCAAAGATAATCTTTTGTTGAGAATGAAAAGTAATCAATGGGAAGATGTAATAACTACTAATCTAAGTTCAAATTATTATATTTTAAAATCTTTACTACCAAACATGATGTCGAATAAATATGGAAAAGTCATAGGTATATCATCAGTAATAGCATTAACTGGAAACGCAGGACAGTCAAATTACGCAGCATCAAAATCTGGTTTATTAGGTTTATATAAATCTTTAGCTCTTGAATTCTCTAAACGTAATATAAATATAAATGTTATATCACCTGGGTTTATAAGAAGTCCCATGACAGATAAGCTTACTGAAAATCAAAAAAATGAAATTTTATCAAAAATACCAAGTAATAGATTTGGCTTACCTAAAGATGTGGCTAACCTAGTTTATTTTTTATCTTCTGATGAATCTTCATACATTACAGGTCAAAATTTTAACATAAATGGAGGTATGTTAATGCCTTAATAGGTTGACATGTCTTGAGATAATAATTTAAAAGAAAATAAGGAGAAAAATATGAGTGATATTCAAGATCAAGTAAAAAAAATAGTTGTTGATCATCTTGGAATAGATGATTCAAAAGTTGTACCTGAAGCGAAATTTATTGATGATCTAGGAGCTGATAGTTTAGATACTGTTGAATTGGTCATGGCGTTTGAAGAAAAGTTTGGTATTGAAATACCTGATGACGCTGCAGAAACAATTCAGACAGTTCAAAACGCTATTGATTATATCGAAAGTAAAAAATAGTTTTTTGATTAATGAGAAGAGTTGTAGTTACTGGTATTGGTTTACTATCTACAATTGGAAATAACTTAAACGATACTTGGTCAAACCTGATAGATGGCAAATCGGGAATAAAAAAAATTAATCACTTTGATGTTTCTGAGCTCCCTTGTAAAATAGCGGGCTATATTTCTAATAATCCTGAAGATGAAAATTATTTTAATTCTGAATCACTTATTGAAACTAAAGATATTAAGAGAAATGACAGATTTATTCAATATGGGTTAGTTGCTGCAAAAATGGCCTATGATGATGCTGGTTTATCTAATCTTTCAGAAGAAAATAAACTTAAAGCAGGTGTTTCTGTTGGTTCAGGCATTGGCGGCTTAGAAACAATTTATGAAGGTTCAATTACAATTAACGAAAAAAGTCCTAAAAAGTTATCTCCTTTTTTTATACCATCTTCACTAGTAAATTTGTTATCAGGTCAAATATCAATTAAATTTGGTTTAAAGGGACCTAATCACTCAGTTGTAACAGCTTGTGCTACAGGCGCACATTCAATTGGTGATGCAAGTGAAATGATTAAAAGAGGAGCTGCAGATGTTATGATTGCAGGAGGAGCAGAGGCTGCAGTCTGTAAACTTGGAGTAGCCGGTTTTTGTGCTGCTAGAAGTTTAAGCACATCTTATAATGACAAACCGGAAAATGCCTCAAGACCTTGGGACAGAAATAGAGATGGATTTGTTATGGGTGAAGGTTCTGGGGTCTTGGTATTGGAAGAAATGAACTTTGCAAAAAAAAGAGGAGCTAAAATTTATGCTGAACTTATTGGATACGGAATGTCCGGTGATGCATATCATATAACTGCACCATCAGCAGATGGAGATGGAGGATTTAGAGCGATGAATGAAGCTATAAAAATGGCTGAAATAAATAATGAAGATATAAATTACATTAATGCTCATGGCACATCTACTGTTAAGGGTGATGAAATTGAACTTAATGCAATATCTAATTTATTTAAAAATAATGTATATGTCAGCTCTACTAAGTCTTCAATTGGGCATTTGTTAGGCGCCGCAGGTAGTGTTGAAGCAATATTTTCTATAATGTCTATTAAAGATAATATTATACCAGGTACTTTAAACTTAGAAGATCCAATAGAGTCTAATCATATTAATTTAGTAGCAAAAAATCCTATCGAAGCTAAAGTTAATTATGCAATGAGTAACTCATTTGGTTTTGGGGGTACTAATACTGCATTATTATTTAAAAATATTTAAGATATTAATCTTTATTATTTTTTTATATTTCTTATTTTCATTTTATATTTTAACAAAAAAAAATATAATATCTAAAGATTATATAGAAATTAAAGAAGGTCAAAAAATAATTAATATTCTTTCATCAAATTTCAAAAATATTAATTATATCGAAAGAAAAACATTTGAGTTTTTATACTTAATTAATAATTTATTATTTAATCAATTTATTCACTTTGGAGATTTTTATATATCTAAAAATATTTCTTTATATGATTTTTATAAAATCATTTCAAAACCTAGTAATGTTTTAAATAAAATAACTATCATTGAAGGATGGTCAAAAAATGATTTAAACAATGAATTGAAAAAATATTTTAAAGAAACATATGAATTAAATTATGATGATATTTTAGCTGACACATATTATTTTAATAAAAATGAAAACTTTGATGATTTTATTTATAAATTAAAAAAATACAAAGATAATTTTTTTAAACAATTTGAATTTAATCAACTTAATAATAAATTTAATATTAGGGAATTATTTACAATTGCCTCTATGATTGAAAAGGAAGCTTTTGATGATGAAGATAAAAAACTAATTTTTTCAGTGATTTCTAATAGATTAGACAAAAATATGAGATTACAGATTGATGCTACAGTTATTTACGCAATAACTAATGGTAGATACAAATTGAAAAGAAAACTTACTTTCAAAGATCTTAAAATTAATCACCCTTATAATACTTATAAAATATCCGCTCTCCCACCAAACCCAATATCTTTTGTTAGTCCGAATACATTAAATTTAATTTATGAAAATTATCAATCAGAATATTTGTTTTATTTTTTTGATAATACTTTAAAAAAGCATATATTTTCTAAAAGTTATCATGAACATAAAAAAAAATTAAATGAATATAGAAATAAAAAATAAGTTAATAATTATTTCTTCTCCTTCTGGAGCTGGAAAAACTACAATATGTAAATTTTTATTAAAAAAAATGAATAATTTGTTGTTATCAGTGTCTTACACATCAAGAAAGAAAAGACCTAATGAAATAAATAAAAAAGATTATTTTTTTATTTCAAAAAATAGATTTCAGAATTTAGAAAGTAAAGACTATTTTATCGAAACTGCAAAAAATTTTGACAATTTATATGGTTCTCCTTTTTTAAATATTAGAAAAGCAAATAAAAAAAATAAAAATCTTTTATTTGATATAGATTGGAAGGGCGCAAGGAAAATTAGAAAAAAAATTGATAAAAAAAAAATAATAGATATTTTTATTCTTCCTCCATCTAAATTAGAATTAAAGAAAAGATTAGTAAAAAGAGGTAGTGAAA
>CACILT010000016.1 GCA_902587565.1 uncultured Alphaproteobacteria bacterium | reverse complement strand
CAGCATTTTATGCAAAAAGTGGTGGTCAACCTGGGGACACAGGTGAAATAGAAGCTGAAAGTATAAAAATACAAGTTTTAGATACTATTAAAGAAAATAATAAAATAATAAATATTGTAGATGATCTCAAAGATCTTGAAGAGAATGCTGACATAATTGGAAAAATAAATTGGGATTTAAGATACAAGCATATGAGAATGCATACTGCACTGCACTTGTTGTGTTCTATAGTCCCTTTAGGAGTAACTGGCGGTCAAATTGGTTATGAAAAAAGTCGATTAGATTTTAATGATCCAGATAAAAAAATAAATAAAGAAGAATTAGAAGAAAAAATAAATTTGTTGGTTGAAGATAATCATACCGTTACTAGTGAAGTAATTGAAAGTAGTATATTGGAAGAAAAACCTGAGCTAGTCAGAACTATGTCAGTAAAACCTCCTCAAGTAGATGGTAAAATAAGATTAATTAGAATTGGTGAAATTGATTTACAACCTTGTGGTGGTACACATGTGAAATCAACTAATGAGATTGGTAAAATTCAAATAGGCAAAATAGAAAATAAAGGTAAAATGAATAGAAGAGTTAATTTATTGTTATCTTCATAAATTACTGATGAAGAATCTGACTTAAAAATAACTTTGTACGATCACTCTCTGGATTATTAAAAAACTTATCTGGGCTAGCTTCCTCAACAATTTTACCTTCATCCATAAACACCATTCTATCAGCTACTGTCTTAGCAAAACCCATTTCGTGAGTAACAACAATCATAGTCATTCCACCGTTTGCCAAATCAACCATAACATCTAAAACTTCTTTGATCATTTCAGGATCAAGAGCTGAAGTTGGTTCATCAAAAAGCATAATGTTAGGATTCATTGCAAGAGATCTAGCAATTGCTACTCTTTGTTGTTGACCACCAGATAATTGACCAGGATACTTGTTGGCTTGTTCAGGAATTTTTACTATTTCTAACTGTCTCATAGCCAGTTCCTCTGCTTCCGCCTTTGGCATTTTTTTGACCCAAATTGGAGCTAGTGTTATATTTTCTTTTACAGATAAATGAGGGAATAAATTAAATTGCTGGAATACCATTCCAACTTCTTTTCTAACATTATCAATATTTTTTAAATTTCCTGTTAACTCAATTCCATCAACGACAATTGAACCTTCTTGGTGCTCTTCCAATCTATTAATACATCTGATCATTGTAGATTTACCAGAACCAGAAGGGCCACAAACTACAATTCTTTCTTTCTTCTTAACTTCAAGATTGACATCTTGTAATACATGAAAATCTCCAAACCATTTGTTAACATTTTTTAATGAAATTATTGATTCTTCACTCATTTTAATCAGCCCCCATATTAATACCTGTTTTTAATTTCTTTTCCAAATACAAACTGTATCTAGACATTCCAAATGTGAATATAAAAAATACCAAACTAACGAAAAAGTAAATTTCATAGGATAGGCCTAACCAATTAGTATCTGCTAAAGTACCTCTCCCAATACCTAATAAATCTAATATTCCTACAATTATAACTAAAGTTGTGTCCTTAAATAAACCTATAGATGTGTTGACAATTGGGGGTATAGAAATTCTAATTGCTTGAGGAAGAATGATTAATAAATTCATTCTCCAATAAGACATCCCAAGTGATTTAGCAGCTTCATATTGACCAGGAGGTATAGCCTGTAGTCCTCCTCTTATAACCTCTGCCATATAAGCTGATTGAAATAATGTAACAGCAACAAGAACTCTTACTAAACCATCCATATCTATTCCTTCAGGTAAAAATAAAGGAAGCATTACCATTCCAAAGAATAATAAAGTTATAAGAGGAACACCTCGAATAAACTCAATAAACAATGTGCACATCATGCTTATAACTGGCAATTTAGATCTTCGGCCTAATGCCAACATAATTCCAATAGGAAAAGCTAATGCAATTCCAGTACAGCCTAACACAAGTGTTACTAGCAGACCACCCCACTTGTTAGTAGAGACTTCTGTAAAACCCAATCCGCCATTAAGTAAAAAATATGCGATCACAGGGAAGATATATGTAAAGTATAAGAAATATTTTCTATATGGAAGGTTAGCATATAAAAGAGGTAGCAGCGCTAACGTTAACATTACGTACGCTACATTAACTCTCCAAACTTCAACCTTTGGATAAAAACCATAAATAAATTGATAAAATCTTACATATATAACTGCCCAACAAGCTCCACCGTTTTCAGGATCTAAATTTCTTGAACACATTTCTTGATTGGTAATTTGTTCACCAAGATAATTGTATTTAAAATCAGCTGAAAATATTGTCCAATCTAAAATCCAAGGAATAAACTGATACAAACAATAAATAACAAATAAAGTTATTAATGAGTTTGTCCAATTGAAGAATAAATTAATTCGTAACCAACCGATAATACCTGTTGTAGCTACTGGTGGTTTTCTAGCTTCATTCATTTCGTTCATTTATTTTTCCTTAAATTGTATACTTCTATTATAAATGTTCATAAAGAAAGATATTGTAAGACTAATTGACAAATAAGTTGCCATAACAATTGCCATACATTCAATAGCTTGCCCAGTTTGATTGAGACTTATTCCTCCAAAACCGTGAACAAGGTCTGCATATCCAACAGCAATTCCTAAAGAAGAATTTTTAGTTAAGTTTAGATACTGACTTGTTAATGGAGGGACAATTACTCTAAGAGCTTGGGGTATAATTATTAGTCTCATTATCCATGTTTGTTTTAATCCTATGGCAGCAGAGGCCTCTCTTTGTCCTTTTGAGACAGACATTATACCTGCTCTAACAATTTCAGAAATGAAGGCTGCAGTGTAAATTGATAAAGCTAAAAACATTGCTATAAATTCAGGTCTGATAACTAGACCACCTTTAAAATTAAAACCTTTTAATTCTGGATGCTCAAAAGACAAAGGTGAGCCAAGAATAAAAAATAAAATTAATGGAACAATGAATATTAATCCAATTGAACTTGATAATACTGGGAATTGTTGACCTGTCTTATCTTGTCTTTTTTTTGCCCATCTATTTATTAAGAAACTTGAAATTAAAGCCAATACAATTGCAATTAATACATATGAAAATCCACTTTCAAATATTGGTCTTGGAGAATACAATCCCCTGTTAGAAATATAAAATACATCAAGAACTTGTAATGATTGCTTAACACGAGGAAGTTGAATTAAAATACTATACCATAAAATTATTTGAAGAAGTAAGGGTACATTTCTTGAAAATTCAACGTAAATATAAACTAGTCGACTTAATAACCAATTTGAAGATAGTCTTACTATGCCCAATATAAAACCTAAAATTGTTGCGGCTATACAACCTGTAATTGATACTAAAAGAGTATTTAAGACTCCAACAAAATAAACTTTTAAGTGAGTATCAGTAGATTTAAATTCTAAAAAAGGTGAAAAACTTATATCAAAGCCAGCTGGATTTTGAAGGAAGCTCCAACCAGTTGCTATATTTCTTTTTTCTAAGTTGTAAGAAGTTGTACTAATTATAAAGAATAAACCTAAGGCAAATAAACCTACGACTAAAGTTTGAAAAAAAATGGATCTAAATTTTTCATCAGAAAAGAAACCTAAGTTAGATCGCATAACTATAATATACAAAAAAAACGGGGGGTTTAAAACCCCCCGTTTTAAATTAAATTAAGATTTATCTGAATGGAGGTGCGTATAAAATACCACCTTGAGTCCATAGAGCATTTAAACCTCTTGCTATTTCTAGAGGTGTGTCAGGACCTACGTTTGCTTCGTAAGATTCAGAGTAGTTACCAATTTGTTTAATAATTTGGTAAGCCCAATCATTACTTAGCTCAAGCATTTCTCCATAGTTACCTTCAACACCTAGAAGTCTTAGTACTTCAGGAACATTAGAACTTTTTTGAGCATCAACGTTTTCAGATGTTACACCTAGTTCTTCAGCAATAATCATTGCATTTAAAGACCAACGAACTACGTCACCCCACTGGTGATCACCATGTCTTACAAGCGGACCAAGTGGTTCTTTTGAAATAATTTCTGGTAAAACTAACCATTTGTTAGGATTAGGAGCAGCAGCTCTTGTTGAAGAAAGACCTGAAGCGTCAGTTGTGTATACATCACATCTTCCAGCAAATAAGTTTTCTTTACCTTCATCATTAGTTTCAATTGGAAGTGCTTCGTAGCTAATTCCATTTAATCTAAAGAAGTCAGCAAGGTTTAACTCTGTAGTAGTACCAGTTTGGATACATACAGTAGCACCATCAAGCTCAGTTGCACTTGATACACCAAGAGCAGATGGAACCATGAAACCTTGTCCATCGTAGAAGTTTACACCTACGAACTCAAAACCAAGATTAACATCACGGCTAATTGTCCAAGTTGTATTTCTCGCTAACATATCAACTTCACCAGAAGCTAATGTTGGGAAACGAGATTTACCAGTAGTTGTAATAAATTCTACTTTTGAACGGTCTCCAAAAACAGCTACAGCAACTGCACGACACATATCTGCATCTAGACCAGCCCATTCACCGCTATCATCTGGAGCAGCAAAACCAGCAAGACCAGTTGTTACTCCACATTTTAGAAAACCTCTATTTTTAACATCATCAAGAGTTCCAGCATGAGCTGAAAAAGCAAATGCTACAACTGCAAAGATAGATAATAGTTTTTTCATATTATTTTCTCCGTTTAAATAATTATTTAAATATCTTTTTTCAAAGATTGCTTCCCTATAACAAATTAATAAGTTAATCCCAATAATAGATTTTTTAAGCTTAAAATTACCTACTATAAATTGTGTATAAAGATTTTGGCTTATACAATATTTAGTTGTTTATGAAAATAAAAACAAAATTAACCAAAATAGGTAGAAATCCCCTTGATCAAAAAGGGTTTATCAATCCTGGTACCTATAAGGGTTCTACAATGATCTTTAATACATTTAAAGATTACTTAAAAGATATTAAAAATTTTGATGATAGAACAACATATTATGGAATTAATAAAAATCCATTTCATAAGCAGTTAGAAGACAGTATTTCTATTTTATATAACTGCAATGATACAGTGCTATCACCATCAGGATTAGCCTCTATAGTTATTCCTTTTTTTACCTTTTTAAAATCTGGTGACGAGGTTTTAGTAAATGATAGTGTTTATAGTCCTACTAAAACTTTTTGTGAGAATATTCTTAAACAATATAATGTTAAAATAAAATATTTTCATCCAACAAAAAATATTAAAAATTTTCAGAAATTAATTAACAGCAAAACAAAGCTAATTTATTTAGAGTCACCAGGAACAGCAACTTTCGATATTATTGATATACCTTTCATCACAAAAATTGCTAAAAAAAATAAAATACCAACCGTTATGGATAATACTTGGGCCTCACCTTTATTCTGTAATCCAATTAAATTAGGTATTGATATTATTATAGATGCAGGAACTAAATATATAAACGGTCACTCAGATGTATTAATCGGATTCGTTTCATCTAATAAAAAATATTCCAAAAAAATAAGATCAACTTCAAAAACTTTAGGCATATGTCCTGGTTCAGAAGAAGTGTATTTAGCAATTAGAGGATTGCCAACACTTGAAATTCGAATGAGAGAAATTGAAAAAAATGCATTATTAATGGCGAGATATTTATTACAACATGATCTTGTATCTGATGTTTTTCATCCAGCATTACCGCATACTAAAAATCATAAAATATGGAAAAGAGATTTCTCTGGTAGCACTGGTTTATTTTCATTTATGCTAAAAAAGAAATATTCAAATAATCAAATTGAAAAGTTTTTTAATAAACTTAAAATATTTAAATTGGGATACAGTTGGGGTGGCTTTGATAGTCTTATTACTTTTCCTCCACTAGATAAAAGAGAGTTTAAAAACAGAAATAGTGGAACTTTAATTAGATTGTATTGTGGATTGGAAGATATTGATGATCAAATACAAGATATAAAAAGTGCATTAAAAACTTTTAATTAATGGACTTATATTTTTATATTTTTGCATCATTGGGAGTTTTCGTATTTGGTTTATCTAAAGGTGGTGTGCCTGGACCAATAGCAATGTTAGCTGTTCCTGTTATGTCATTTGCGATGAGTCCTTTACAAGCTGCCGGTATTTTATTGCCACTTTTAATAATAATGGATTTTTCAGCAATCTATTTGTATTGGAAAAAGTGGATAAATAGTATTTTAAAAATTATAATCCCAGCATCTATAATTGGTATTTTATTTGGAACTTTAACCTTTGAGTTTACGAATGAAGATCAAATAAGAATAATGGTTGGTGTTATATCAATTATTTTTGTTCTAGTTTCATTTATTCAGAAAAATAATTATTTGCTTAAACCAACTAAAGTTAAAGGTTACTTTTGGTCGTCTATCGCTGGATATACTAGTTTTTTAATTCATGCAGGAAATCCCCCTATTAATTTTTATATGCTTCCTCTAAAGTTAGATAAAATTTCCTTTATTGGCACAATGACATTGGCATTTATGGTTATAAATCTTGTCAAATTGATTCCTTATTATTACGTTGGATTATTAGCACCTTCAAATCTTATGATTTCTCTCTATTTACTTCCACTAGCTTTGATTAGTGTTTTAATCGGTTACTTTGTACAAAAAAAAATTCCAGAAAAATTATTTTTTAATATTGTTTATGTTTTGCTTTTTTTGAGTGGATGTAAATTAATATACGACGGAATAATTTAAATTACATAGATAGCTAAATTTTTGTTTTATAATCAGCTCTTTTAGTTTTTCTAAGTCCAAAGGGACCAGGAATAAATAATGTCATGGTATTTGTATTTGGTTTTAAATCAACTCTATGTAAATGATCTGCTGATCTAAAACCAATGTAACCTGGTGACCTCCAAAATTTGCCTTTATTAGTAGTTTCCCAATAACCCCCTTTTAAAATAATTGTTATATAAGGACAAAGATGATTATGAACTCCTTCACCATGATCATCATCTAACATTTTATGAATTAAGATATTAAATGGAAACCATTTTGGTCTTTTTCTAAATAACAAATAATATCTTTCCATCCATGGTTTGGCCTTATAAAATTCTGGATGTGAAGGACCTCTGTCTAATACAATTTTTTTTCTTCCTAATTTTTCAAGTATTTTAAGAATCATATTTTTGTTTGGGGATACATCTCTGAAAATAAATCAGCTCCTTTTGAACAATTATCAATCCAATCATTATTTGAATTTTCGTTTGCATAATCAGAAATATATTTAAAACATCTAAATCTAATATTGTGTAATTTACATACTTTAGCAAAAGAGTAAGCTTCCATATCAACTATATCACAATCTATTTCTACTGATGATTGAACAAAACTATCTCCTGATGCGCATGTATACCCTTCATTAGAATAAGTAATTTTTGATATAGGATCAAAAGGAGTTTCACCTAATCTAAAATTCATTAAACCTCTTGCGTCCATATCTCTTTGAACAAACTTTGTGCATTCCACTAATCCTGATAAGTTTTGCTTCGTTGATCCAGCTGTTCCATAATTAATAATTTCATTAGGTTGAAATTTCGAAATTAATTCCATAATTTTGATTGCAGCATTTATCTTTCCCACACCTGAATAGTGAAAATCTCTAAGATTTGGAGTTTCTTCTTTAAGTGCTGCAATAAAAATTTGACCCATTAATTTGGACCAATTTGTTTTATAATTTTTTTTGTAACTTTTGTTAAATCTTTAATCGTAGGTTTTAGTAATTGTAATCTATCATATGTTTTAGGATTATTTTTGAGATTTTTTCTTAAAGCTTTTCCAAATGTCATTCTAATTTCAGTACCAATATTTAATTTTGCTACTTTTGTTTTTCTTGCTAGTTTTTTTCTTTGCTCTATAGGAATACCACTGCTACCATGAAGAACTAATGGAATCTTTGTTTGAGATTCAATTAAATTTATTTTTTTGAAATCAATTTTTGCTTTTTTTGAAGTTTGTAAATGTGTATTCCCAACTGAAATTGCCATTGCATCAATATTACTTTTGTTTGCAAAATTTATTGCATCCTCAATATTAGTACCCTCTGAAATTTTACCATTATCATAACCTACAAAACCTATTTCCCCCTCAACAGAAATATTATGTTTGTGAGCTCTTAAAGCAATTTTTTTACTAATTTTTATATTTTCTTTTAAAGTTAACTTAGAACCATCAAACATTACAGATGTAAAGCCACTATCAATCCCATCATAACATTCATCTAGAGTGTATCCATGATCAACATGACAACAAATATTCGTTTTTGTTTGACTCGCTAAGTATCTAAACATTTTTCCTAATATAGGAATTGGTGTATGAGCTCTACATGAAGGACCAGCTTGCAATATAATCGGAATTCCAGTTTCATCAGCGGCTTGTGTAAAAGCTAGGGCATCATCCCAACCTAGTACAACCAAACCTGCTACTGCATAATTATTTTTATTTGCATCATTTAAAATTTTTTTTAAATTTACAGCTGTCATTTATTTGTATTTAGCAATCATATCTTTAATTCCTGGAATTGTTTCTACCTGATAAGCATGCTCAGGTTGAAAAAATTGGACTAGAGATCTTTGAGATAGTCCTCCAAGAATAGTAAAATAATACATCTCATACCCAGGTGCCACCACACAAGGATGATAGCCTGTTCTAATCATAATGGTTGACCCATCAATTATATGTTCAGCTTTACCAACTTTATCCTCAACTTGCTGAAACATCTGAAAACCAAATCCATTATTAGGTTTAAATCTGTAATTATATGTTTCATCATGTCTAGTTTCATCAGGTAGACGATCAGTATCATGCTTATGAGGTGGAAACCCCGACCAACCTCCCTGCCCTACAGTATAAAGTTCATTACAAAGCAATCTTCCAACTTTATCATGATGCTTAGCGCCTAAAATATGTTTAATTTTTCTATGAGTTTTCGTATCATCAGATCCGTACTGAACTAAATCAATTTCATTTGCTCTAACAGCAAATGGTTCAAGAGTTTTATCATACTTTGCACCAGCAATAAAAATTTCTGAATTATCTACTAAAGATGTAAATTGAGCTTTTGTATTAGAAGGAACATAAACACCTTCTGGCTCCCCATCCCACACATCAACTGTTCTAGTGCCTAATGACTCAACTTTTATTCCTTCAATTTCTACATTAATTGTTCCAGTAGCAGGTACTATACATGTTTCATAACCAGGGGTTTGATACTCAAAAGATTGATCTTTATTTAATTTAACTATGTTAAAATAATTTAAAGGAACTCTGCTGTCCTCAATATCTACAATTGGCTTGTTTTTATTATCAAATGGTGGAATATGCATATTATTCTCCTTCATTAATCTTATTATATTTCATAAATTCTAAAATTTCATTTAAATTTGGCATTGCTGGAGCACAACCAACTTTTGTTACTACAATAGCTGCTGCTGCTGAACCAATTTCTATAGATTTTTCTAAATCATTATTCTTTAAAATTGATCCAATTAATGATCCCATAAATGCATCACCGGCTCCAGTAGGTTTCAAGGGCTTAACGGGAAATATTCCCTTTTTAATTACTTTGTTCATTGCAAAAGTAATAGAGCCTTTTTCACCTTTTTTATAAATAATTAAGCTTACATTTTTAGCTAATTGTCTAGCATGATCCAAACCATTGTTGTAATCACCAGCTAATACTCCAAACTCATCATCATTTCCAATTATACCACTACATTTACTTGCTGCTAAATTATAAACTTCTTTTGCTTTACTTGATGACTCCCAAGTATATGGCCTATAATCAATGTCCATAATTACAGAAATATTATTTTTATTTGCTATATCTAAAGCATATAAAGTAGCACTTCTTGAAGGCTCAGCTGCTAAAGAAGTTCCAGTAATTAATAAACAATCAAAATTTTGTATATTAGCATTTTCAACATCATCTTTATTTAAAAATAAATCAGAAGCTTTATGTCTATAAATAATTGATTGATGATCTTTAACTGTCGTTTCAACAATAGCAAAAGAAATTCTTGATTCATTTTTTTCAAATTCTACTAATTTGTTTTTAACGCCATAATGATTTAGTTGATTAATAGCCAATTTACCTAAAGCATCATCAGATACTCTGGTTAGTAAATTACAATTACCTCCAAATAAAGTTAATTGGACACCCATATTTGCGGAAGATCCTCCTAGATGAGTAACAAAGGATTTGGCGTTTTCAGTTTTAGTTCCCGGTGGATCAGGATAAATATCAATCCCAGCTCTGCCTATGAGTAAAAAATTATTTTTTTGAATTTTTGAAATTAAAAATTCAAACGACATAAAATTATTTATTTTTCATATCAATAAAGTCAGCATCATATTTAAAAGGATCTATTGAGTCTATACATCCAATATTAATTGCTGCCCCATTTGGATCACTTCTCCTATGATGATGAGTATAGATGCCACAAATCTTACAAAAAAAATGTTCAGCAATCATTGTATTAAATTTGTAAGAAGTTAAGTTTTCTTTTCCTTTAATAATATTTATTGCCTCTTTAGAGACCATACACATTTTAGCGTTTTTTCTTATGCAAATAGAACAGTTACACTGTTTAATGACTTCTAAGTCTGTTAAAACTTCTAATTGAACAGCTCCACAATGACAGTTTAAATTATATTTCATTTTATTTAACTATATTATAATATTTAATATAATTAAAGTTAATAAAATATGAACGAAACCATGATTCAAGGTAAAATTATACGACCATTTTCTCCAGCTA
>CACILT010000015.1 GCA_902587565.1 uncultured Alphaproteobacteria bacterium | reverse complement strand
AAAAAGATGTAGAAGTTTTTGCATTACAGCCTTCATGCTTACAAGCAACATATGAATTTCTACTTTCTATTTTATGTACTTTGCCAATTTCTATAAGCTTATCTAAAGCTCTATAAACTTGAAGAGGAGATTTAATTCCTTTTTTTTGAATATCAAAAAGGATTGTATATGCCTTAAGAGGTTCTGATGCGCTTTCTAAAATATCAAGAACTGTTTGTTGATTTTTAGTTAAGTTTAAAGTTTCTAAAGACATATTCTAGATTACCAAATTGCTATCGTTTTTGCAACTGACCCTTAATTTCAAGAGGAACCAATGAAATAATGAAAAGTATTAAAGCCACCACTATTATCGAAGGCCCTGAAGAAGTATTTATTTCTAAAGAAGCAAATAATCCAACTACTACTGATAAAATACCTGATAAGATTGCGATAACAATCATTTGTATAGGACTGTTGCTAATGTTTCTGGCAATAGCTGCAGGAATTAAAAGTAAACCTGTAATTAATAGTGCCCCAATCATTTTTATAGACAAAGCAATTACTCCTGCCAATAAAAGGGTAAATATAAAATTAGAAAATTCAGGCCGCATACCTTCAGCAGCTGACAAATCATAATTTACAGTTGCTGAAAATAAAGATTTCCAAATAAAATATAAGATAATTAATATTATGCTTCCACCTATCCAAACTAAACCAATGTCTGCAGTTGTCACAGCAAGAATATCGCCAAATAATAATCCCATGAGATCAAATCGGATGTAAGATAAAAAACCAATCAATACTAAACCGATGGCAAGTGTTGAGTGAGCAAGAAGTCCAAGTAAAGAATCTCCAGCTAGTTTTGTTCTTTTTTGTAAGCTTACAAGAAGTAAAGCAACAACAGCTGATATTACAAACACAGAAAAAGTAATATTTAAACTAAACGAGTATGCTAATGTTACTCCTAAAAGGGCTGAGTGAGATAAGGTGTCACCAAAATATGATAACCTCCTCCAGATAACTAAGCATCCAAGTGGTCCAGCAACAATAGCTATACCAACCCCTGCAACAAGTGCACGAATAAAAAAATCATCAAACATTAATTTTTAACACTCCCATCTGTCTGATGTGAATGATCATGTTCATGTTGATAGAGCGATAGGGTAGCAGCATTATGTTCTCCAAATAATTCTATGTAGGAAGAATTTTTTACTATTGATTTAGGTGATCCAGAACAACAAATGTGACCATTTAAACAAATTACATGATCTGTTGCAGACATAACAAAATGGAGATCATGAGATATAAGAAGGATGCCACAATTTAATTTGGTACAAATTTCTTTTATAAGATTGTATAGAGCTATTTCTCCATTAAAATCTACTCCCTGCACAGGTTCATCTAAAACAAGTAGATCTGGTTTTTTAGCAATTGCTCTTGCGATTAAAACTCTCTGAAATTCTCCACCAGATAAGTTATGAATCTCATTGTATATTAAATGCTGAACCCCTGTTAATTCTAGAGCTTCAATAATTTCATCTTTATTAATTTGACTTGTTAGATTCATAAAATCTATAACTCGAAGTGGCATAGTCCAATCAATACTAATTTTTTGAGGAACATATGCCATTTTTGTTGAATAATTTTCAATTGAACCTTCATCTGATTTTAGAATATTAAGTGCCATCTTAGCGGTAGTTGTTTTTCCTGAGCCATTTGGGCCAATCAAGGTTACAATTTTGCCCTTGTGAATTTCAAGAGAGATACCTTTTACAATCCATTTTGAAGATTTTTGGACACCGCAATCTTTTAATCTTACCAATAAATTATTATTTTCGTTCATTTTTGTATTTACAATCTAAAATGTAATATTATAACATTACGTTCATTAACAGACTTAATTATTAATAGGAACATTTTTTATGAGACAAAACAACATTTTTTTGATGCTTTTGAAAGTATTTTTCTTTTCATCAATTTTAGTTGCAACTTCAGCTGTAAGAGCAGAATTAAAAGTTGTAACTACAATTAAACCACTTCATTCACTAATTGCAAATGTAATGGATGGTGTAGGTGAGCCAGCACTTATAATTGAAGGAAGTACTTCCCCCCATAGCTTTACATTAAAACCTTCTCATGCCAAACTTTTAGAAGAAGCAGATATCATATTCTGGGTTGGTGAAAGTATAGAAACGTTCATGGAAAGACCTCTTGAGTCAATTGTCAAAAATGCAGAAGTTGTAGAGTTCATGGAAGTTGAAAGTATTAATAAATTGAAGTTTAGAGAAGAATCGATTTTTGAAGATCACGATGATCATGATGACCATGACGACCACGATGACCACGATGATCATGACGACCATGATGATCACGATGACCATGATGATCACGACGACCATGATGATCATGACGACCACGATGATCACGATGACCATGATGATCACGACGACCATGATGACCATGACGATCACAGTGGACACGATCACCACGGTCATGCACATGGTGAATTCGACGCTCACATTTGGCTAGATCCAATGAATGCAAAAGAAATGGTTCATGAAATTGTTCATGAGTTAAGTGATTTAGATCCTGCCAATAAAGAGAAATATGAAGCAAATGCTGATGCAACAATCAAAGCTTTAGACCAATTGATAAATGACGTTAGCAAGGATATTAATTCCGATGCAAAATTTGTCGTTTTCCATGACGCCTACCAGTACTTTGAAGAAAGATTTGATGCAAGAGCTGCAGGAGCTTTAACATTGAATACTGATGTTTTACCTGGTGCTAAACAGATTGCTGATATTCAAGATGTAATTAAGGATAGAGGAATAAAATGTATCTTCTCTGAACCTCAATTTAATCCAAAGATAATTACAACGATAGCTGAAGATATGAATATCAAAACTGGAGTTTTTGATCCTTTAGGTGCTAACATTGATGCTGGTAAGTCACTTTACTTTACGTTGATTAGTAATCTTGGGGACGAGCTTAAAGGCTGTTAATTTTTAATATTTAAATAAATTCCACCTTGCATGAAGGTGGAATTTATAGAACTAATTATAAGGAAATTGATATGGAAAATACTTCTCAGGTTCCAGTTACGGTTTTAACAGGTTTTCTTGGAGCTGGAAAAACAACACTTTTAAATCGAATTTTAACTGAACAACATGGACGGAAATACGCTGTCATTGTTAATGAATTTGGTGAGCAGGGAATTGATAATGACCTTGTTGTTGATGCTGATGAAGAAGTATTTGAAATGAATAACGGGTGCATTTGTTGCACTGTTAGAGGTGATTTAATTAGAATTCTAAGTGGTTTAATGAAACGTGCTGATAAACTAGATGCAATTATAGTTGAAACAACTGGTTTAGCTGATCCAGCCCCAGTTGCTCAGACATTTTTTGTTGATCAAGATGTTGCTGATCGTACAAAATTAGATGCAATTGTTACAGTTGCCGATGCTGTTCATCTAAGTTCTCAATTAGTCGATCATCATGAAGCAGAAGAACAAATTGCTTTTGCTGATGTAATTTTACTAAATAAAGTTGAACTTGTTGAAGATAATGACATTGTGAAAGTTAATGATCGTATAAGAAAAATTAACCCTTTTGCAAAGATTATTAAAACAACACGTTGTGATGCACCTCTTGATGAAATCGTAGGCTTAAATGCATTTAGTCTAGATAGAGTATTAGATATTGAACCTGACTTTCTTGAATCAGATCATGATCATGAACATGATGATGATGTTACTAGTCTATCCTTTGTATCTGATACACCATTAGACATGGATAAGTTTCAAGATTGGTTTGGAAATTTACTGAGGACTAAGGGTCAGGATATTCTTCGATCAAAAGGAATTTTGAACTTTAAAGGTGAAGAAGAGCGATATGTATTTCAAGGAGTGCATATGCTTATGGATGCCTCACCAATGGGACCTTGGCCCAAAGGAAAAAATAGAAGTTCTCGAGTAGTATTTATTGGTCGTGATCTTGATAATATGAATCTTAAGGAAGGCTTTGAAAATTGTAAATCAGCATGAACGCTGATTTAGAAAAACTTCAGGAAACAAATAAAACTGAACTTGAAAGAAGAGGTTCAATTTTTAATATTGGAGCCCCAGCTACAGAAGCGGTTACAACTCGTGATCAAATAGCGGTAGGATTTGGAGACGGCACTGTAAGATTTTTTCAATCTGGATCTGATCCTAAAACTGTTAAAGCACATAAGGGTGTAGTTTTGAGTATGACAAATTATGAAGATCATGTGTTAACGGGAGGAGACGATGGACGTTTTCTAAAAATATCATCTGATGGAAATATTGAAGAAATTTTTAATTTTGGTTCAAAGTGGGTTGACTGTGTAGCTTCCCACAAAGATACTAAAGTTTGTTCATCAGGAAAGACTGTTTATATTTGGACAAAAAACAAAGATAAACCACAAACTTTAGAGCATCAAAGTACTGTTGCTGGATTAGCATTTGATAATAAAGGTAAGCGTCTTGCGGTCTCAAGATACGGTGGAGTAACAGTGTGGAAACTTAATAATAATAAATGGACAGCCTCAAATTATACCTGGAAAGGATCGCATGGAACTGTAACGTTTAGCCCAGATACAAAATATATTGTAACTGCAATGCAAGAAAATCAAATTCATGGTTGGCGCATAAACGACAAAGCGGATTTAGCAATGAGAGGTTATCCATCAAAAATTAAAAGTTTTACTTGGGTTGGTGATACACCGTATTTGGTAACATCTGGATCCAGTGATGCAGTTTGCTGGCCATTTGATGGTAAAGAAGGACCAATGGGGAGAAAGCCAATTGTTGTTGCAAACGGTGGTAAAGAACTTGCAACATTTGTTAAAGCACTTAATGGAGAAAAAGCTGTTTTCACTGGTTTTACAGATGGGTCAGTTTTATTAGCAGAAATTGATGAAAGTAAAAAACCAATTATGATTAGAAGTTCAACAGGTGCAGAAGTTTCAACAATAGCTATATCTAGTGATAACTCACAAATATTAATTGGCGATATGAAAGGTTCTATTCTTTTATCATCCTTATGGGCAGACAATTAAGAGAGAAAATATGTTTAATCGTAAAACTCAAAATGTTGAAAAAATAAGAAATCTCAAACATTTAATTTCCAAGAAATATAAATTACCAGAAAATACTATAATAAGTATTGCTGAGCTCAGTTGTCATGAACCTGATTGTCCACCAATTGAAACTGTAATTACTGCAAGAAATGAAGACGGATCAATGAAAAATTGGCGAGTCGCAAAATCAATAGAAGAAATAGAGGAGTCAGATATTAATAATCTAACAAATCACACTCATTAAGTTATTAAATTTAAAATAATTAATTAACAGCAATCTCCACCTTCACAAGTACAGCAACAGCTACAACTGCAACCACACTTTGGTGGGTTTGGATTTTGATTTTTCATAATGATACCTATATCTATATCTGAATAATATTTAAACAAATTTATGAGAAAAATAATAGAAATTAAAGAGTGTATGAAGACTTTTGAGGGTGACGGGATACCTGTAACGAGAGCTTTCCCTGTTCCCGGAATGAGAGAAAATGATCCATTTCTTCTTTTTGATCATTTCGGCCCAATTAATTATGAGCCAGGAGGTGCAACTGGTGTACCAGCACATCCTCATTGTGGATTTGAGGCAATTACTTATATGCTTGGTGGTGAAGTAGAGCATAGAGATTCATTTGGAGGACAAGCAGAAATTGAAACTGGTGATGTACAATGGATGACAACTGGATCAGGTTTAATCCACTCTGAATTAGTAACAGAAAAATTTAAGAAGAGTGGTGGTATCATGCAAGGATTACAAATTTGGGTAAACCTTCCACAAAAAAATAAAAAAGTGAAACCTTGGTACCAACATATTAAAAGAAACACTATTCCAACAGTATCTGAAAATGCAAATATAGAAATTAAAGTTCTTGTGGGTGAAATAAATGGAACCAAATCCAAAGTTCAAACATATTCACCTGTATCAATATTTGATATTCAATTTTCAAAACCAGATAAGACAAAGTTTAATGTTGATAAAGAACAAAATCTTATGATCTATATTATCGATGGTCAATTACAATTTAACGAGGATGATAAAATCGCTAATAAAGGTGATATGATTTACTTTGATCAGTCAAGTGATGAGATTCAACTTACATCGATATCAGAAAAAGGATCCTACCTAGTTTTAGCAGGTAAGCCGCTTAAAGAACCTGTAGCACGTTACGGTCCTTTTGTGGCAAATTCTGAAGGAGAAATCAAGCAAGCAATGATGGACTATCAAGAAGGAAAGATGGGAAGCTTAGCTTAAGCTAATTGACGTAACATTTCACCAGCTACAATAGCAACTGAACTACTAAGATTAATCGATCTAGGCCCCTTTATCATTGGTATTGTTAATCTTTCATCGACAGAGCTATGAACAAAATCAGGCGCTCCAGCACTTTCTCTGCCAAATAAAATAATATCATTTGATTGAAATTTATAATTGAAATAACTTTTTTTACTTTTTGTTGTTAGAAGAACGAGTCGATATGAATTATCTTTTGACCAATCATAAAATTTTTCCCAACTTAAATGTTTTTTTAATTCTAGATAATCATAGTAATCCATTGATGCTCTTTTTAGTCTCTTATCATCAATCACAAAGCCAGCTGGCTCTATTATATCTACTGGTATTCCAAGACAGGCACCTAGTCTAAATATGTTTCCTGCATTCTGTGGTATGTCGGGTTCAAATAGAGCAATTCTCATGTTTTTTTACTATATTATTTTATTACTTGCGTCACGCTGGCACATATTTAAAAAGTATTTTTTTGAGTAATTAAGATATAAGAAATTCACAATAAATGGCTAAAAAACCCAAAAATAAGAGAAGAGATTTCCTACAACTTAGTACCGTAACGCTTGGTGCTGTTGGAACAGCTGCTTTTATATGGCCTTTTCTAAAAAGTATGAGTCCAGCAGAAGACACATTAGCTGCAGGATCAACAGAAGTAGATATTAGTGCTATTGAAGAAGGTCAAAGTATAACAATAAAGTGGCGTGGAAAACCTGTTTTCATAAAAAAAAGAACAAAAGATGAGATTGATGCAGCTAAAATGGTTCAAGCTTCTGACTTAAGAGATCCACAAGATGATGCTGATAGAGTACAAAAAGAAGAATGGTTAGTTTTAGTGGGAGTATGTACACACTTAGGTTGTGTTCCACTTGGTCAGAAGGTTTCTGATATGAAAGGTGAGTACGATGGTTGGTACTGCCCATGTCATGGTTCACATTACGATACATCAGGTAGGATAAGAAAGGGACCAGCTCCCAAAAACTTGGACGTTCCGCCCTATACCTTTTTAAATGATAATACTATAAAGATAGGATAACATGGATAAGAATCGAAAAGTACATCAGTTTAAAAATCCAGTCCTTAATTGGATAGAGTTTCGTTTACCAATTATTTCTTACTTCAAAAAAGAATACGGTGATTATCCAATGCCTAAAAATTGTAATTATTTTTGGAGTTTTGGTGCTTTAGCAACAATTACGCTTGTTACAATGATAGTAAGCGGAATTTTTCTTGCAATGAATTACACACCACATACTGATATGGCATTTGATAGTGTTGAAAGAATAATGCGAGATGTCAATTACGGTTGGTTAATGCGATACATTCATTCCAATGGTGCAGCCTTTTTCTTCATCATAGTTTACATTCATATAGTAAGAGCAATGTATTTTGGTTCTTACAAATATCCAAGAGAGCTTAATTGGATTTTAGGTGTATTTATATTTTTATTAATGATGGCAACTTCTTTTCTTGGTTACACATTACCGTGGGGACAAATGTCTTATTGGGGAGCTACAGTTATAACAAATTTATTTAGTGCAATTCCATTTATTGGTGAGGGATTAAAGACATGGCTTCTTGGTGATTACAATGTTGGAAATGCTACTTTAAACCGTTTCTTTGCTCTTCATTATGTTTTACCATTTGTTATTTTTGGTGTTGTAGGATTACATGTTGCTGCAGTCCATGTTCATGGTTCAAATAACCCTGATGGGATTGATATTAAAACTAACAATGACTCAGTAAACTTTTTTCCATATATGTTAATTAAAGATACAGTAGCTATGTGTGCTTTTGGTGTTGCTATTTCTGCAGTAATATTCTTTGGACCAAATCTTATGGCTGAAGTTGATAATTATATTCCAGCAGATCCACTTGTTACACCAGCTCACATTGTTCCAAACTGGTATCTTGCACCTTTTTATGCAATTTTAAGAGCAGTACCTGATAAATTAGGAGGAGTTCTCCTAATGTTTGGTGCGATTGTAATTCTCTTTGTTCTACCTTGGCTTGATAGATCAAAAGTGAGAAGCTGTAATTATAGACCAATATATAAGTGGTTTATGATGGGCTTTTTTGTTAACTTCTTTGCATTAGGCTATGTTGGTATGCTTCCTGCTGAAGGTTTATATCTTTTAATTGCTAGAGTAGGTTTACTTTACTACTTTGGTTTTTTCTTTATCATCACACCTTTTGTTGGTTGGATAGAGAAGCCAAGTAAGCTTCCGCTCAGTATTAGTGACGTTTATGCTAAAAATATAGCTCCTAATATTGGTGGAGGAGAAAAAGGAATTCCTTCACCAGCAATGCAAAAAGATACAAATCTATAATGCGCCTATTATTTATTATTTTTTTATTATTCTCTTCAAATTTATTTGCAGCAGAAATGAGTACTGAAAAAATGCCAAAACATGATTGGTCTTTTAAAGGTGTAACGGGAACTTTTGATAGAGCTGCAATTCAAAGGGGATATAAAGTTTATAGAGAAGTATGTGCAGGATGTCATTCAATGAAACTTCTGTATTACAGAGATCTTATTGATGTTGGTTTTTCCGAGGCTCAAGTAAAAGTAATTGCTTCTGAATATACTGTATTAGACGGTCCAAATGATGATGGTGAAATGTTTGAAAGACCGGCTAGACCAGCAGACAGATTTGTCAATCCATATGCTAATGATAACGAGGCAAGAGCAAATAATAATGGAGCTTATCCTCCAGATTTGAGTGTAATTACAAAAGCTAGAAAATATGGTGTTGATTATATTTATAACCTTCTTCTAGGTTATGTTGAACCTCCAAAGGGAATGGAGGTCGGTAATGGAATGTGGTACAATAAATGGATGGCTGGAAATCAAATAGCTATGCCAGCACCTATAGCCGATGGAAGTGTAGATTATGATGATGGCACTGATAATAATGCAGAACAGTTATCGGCTGATGTAACACATTTTCTTCACTGGGCTGCTGAACCAGAAATGGAAGAAAGAAAAAATTTAGGAATCAAAGTAATATTATTCTTTATTATTCTAGGAACAATTGTGTACTTAGCAAAAAACAGACTTTGGCGAGACGTCACTTAGACATTAAATAAAAAGTTCATTACATCACCATCTCTGACGATATAATCTTTACCTTCTTGTCTTAGCTTTCCTGAATCTCTACTTCCAGCATCACCATTATTTTCTATATAGTCTTCATAAGAGACAGTCTCTGCTCTAATAAATCCTTTTTCAAAATCAGTGTGAACTTTTCCAGCAGCTTGAGGTGCAAGTGTTTCTTTTTTTATTGTCCATGATCTTGTTTCTTTTGGACCACATGTAAAATAGTTTATCAAACCTAAAAGTTCATATCCTGATTTTATAACCTTATTCAATGTTGTTTGATCTAAATTAAGTTCTTTAAGAAATTCAAGTTTTTCTTCTTCATTATCTAATTCTGCTATTTGTGCTTCTATTGATGCAGAGATTAAAACTACAGAATGACTATTTTTTTTGGCAAACTCAATGACTTTTTTTGATAATTCGTTTCCAGTATGAATCGATTCTTCATCTACATTACATATGTACATAGTTGGCTTTAGACTAATTAAGTTAAGACTATTTACAAAGTCAATTTCATTACTAGCAAATTCCTCAATTTTTAAGATACTATTAGCATCTAGCATTTGTAAGATTTTATTTATTATCTCAAATTGATGTTTAGCTTCTTTATCGTTTGCTTTTAATTTTTTTTCTAAACTAGTTTTTTTATTATTTAAGCTTTCAAGATCAGCTAATTGCAATTCTAAATTTATTGTTTCAATATCATCTAATGGATCAATTTTTGATGATACATGAGTAATATTAGTATCTTCAAAACATCTAACAACATGTGCTATTGCATCAACTTCTCTTACATGTCCTAAAAATTTATTTCCTAAACCTTCTCCTTGTGATGCCCCTTTTACTAATCCTGCAATATCAACAAAATCCATGAAAGATGGGATTATTTTTTCACTTTTTCCAATGATTGCAAGTTTATCTAATCTGTCATCGGGCACTGCAACTCTTCCTATATTTGGTTCTATAGTTGCAAATGGATAATTTGCCGCCTCTGCTTTATTTGATTGGGTAAGCGCATTGAATAAAGTGGATTTACCAACATTTGGTAATCCAACTATCCCACACTTAAATCCCATAATTAATTTTGCTCACTTATTTTTGTTAAAAATAGAGGAATATCTGAAAATATTAATTCTATATTTTTAACCATTTTATCAATTTTTTTATTTATTATTTCTTCTTCTGATTTTGAAAATTTATTTAAAACATAACTTGAAACTAAATCTTTATGCCCAGGATGATCAATTCCAATACGGATTCTAAAATAATTTTCTCCTATAAATTGGTCAATACTTTCCAATCCATTATGACCTCCATTTCCACCACCTTGTTTTATTTTTACTTTCGATAATTCTAAATCAAGGTCATCATGTATAACAAAAGTATGGTCTAATTTTATTTTATAAAAATTTACAATTTCTGAAACAGCTTTTCCTGATAAATTCATGAATGTAAGAGGTTTTAACACAAAGATTTTTTGCTTATTAATTACACCTGAATATAATTCTTTTATTTTATCTTCTTTAATTTTATCCAAATTAAAATGTGAGATTATATTATCCGCTAAATTGAAACCTACATTATGTCTGGTATTAATATAATTTACACCTGGGTTCCCAAGTCCACAAATTAGAAACATACAATGAAATATAAAGTAAAGTTACTTAGATTCTTTATTTTCTTCTTTATTATCAGAAGATTCTTCCTTCTTTTCCTCTGATTTCTCTTCACCACCTTCTGCTGCACCTTCTTCAGTTGTTTCTTCAGTTTTAGTTTCAACTTCTACAGTTGGCGGAACTAAAGTAGCTATTACAAAATCTCTATCTGAAATAGTAGGAGCAACTCCCTCAGGTAGCTGAATATTACTAATTTTAACTGCGTCACCTATTTCACTTTCAATTAAATCATATTCTAGTTTGCTGGGTATATTATTTGCATTACATGTTAGTTCAACAAGTCTTCTAACAGTATTTAAAACTCCACCTTTTTTCAAACCAGGACATTTATCTTGATTTAAAAACTCAACAGGAATTTCAACGTTTACCTTTGTATTTTCTTGAACTCTTAGAAAATCAAAATGTATAAGTTGATCATTTACAGGATGATATTGTAATTGTTTAGGAAGTATTTTTTCCTGCTTTCCATCAACATCAAGATCTATAATTGTTGAATAAAAAGAACCAGTACCCATTAATTTTTTGAGTATTTTATCCTCTAGAGCAATTTTCTTAGGCTCAGTTCCCTTGCCATAAATAATGCCAGGAACCATTCCTTTCATCAAAAGACTATGATTTGAACCAATATCTTTATTTCTTTCTATTGCTTTAAAATTACTCATAAAATAAAAAATTAATCGAAAAGGGCAGACACTGAAGTATCAGTGTTAATCCTTTTAATCGCATCACCCATTAAAGGAGCAATACTAATATGTCTAATGTTTTTTGTGCTTTTTACCTCTTTAGAAGGCTCAATTGTATCTGTTAACACCAATTCTTTTATGTTTGAATTTTCAATCTTTTTTAGCGCATTTCCGGATAGTACACCGTGAACAATATAAGAATAAATTTCTTTAGCCCCATTTTTACTTAGAGCTTCAGCAGCATTACATAGTGTGCCCGCGGAGTCAGCTATATCATCTAGCAAGATACAAGTTTTATCTTTTACATCTCCGATAATATTCATTACTTCAGATTCACCAGCCTTTTCTCTTCTTTTATCAGCAATTGCTAGTCCAGCATCTAACCTCTTGGCAAAAGCTCTAGCCCTTACAACACCACCAACATCTGGTGAAGCTACAACTAAATCTTTATTACCATTAAATTTATCTTTAATATCTTCTATTATAGGTCTCACTGAAAAAATATTATCTAACGGTATGTCAAAAAAACCTTGTATCTGACCAGCATGCAAATCCATAGTTAAAACCCTATCAGCACCTGCAGATGTAATTAAATTTGCAACTAGTTTTGCAGTGATTGGTGTCCTTGGTCCAGTCTTTCTATCTTGTCTTGCATATCCATAATACGGGATAACAGCAGTAATCCTTTTTGCCGAACCTCTTCTTGCAGCATCTATTGTAATTAACAGTTCCATTAAATGGTCATTTGCTGGATGTGATGTAGATTGAATAATAAAAACATCTTCACCTCTAATATTTTCATTTATTTCTACAAATATTTCCCTATCATTAAAGGTTCTGACAGACGCATCTGCTAATGGCACATCAATATGTTTAGAAATTTTTTCTGCTAGGGATTTGCTACTATTACAGGCGATTATTTTCATATAATCAACTTAATTAGTATATTAGAATAATAATAGATCAACTAAAATTAATTATTAAATGCAATGATATTAAGCATTCTTCCAGTATCTCTAAATTTTTGTGATTCTCTGCGATGGCTAAAAAAAACTCTCTTATTTGAGAATGTATCTTTGTTAATATTATATATATTTTTAATACCCAATTCCTTAAATTGATAGTTAATTAATTTTCTTAAATTAAATAGATCCTTGTCTTTGTTTTTGTATTTGAAGAAAATAGAGTATTTTTTATTTTTGGTTGTAAACTTAATTTTAAAGTCTTTTGATACTTCAAAGTTTTTAAAGCTCAAACAAGGACCAATAAGAACAACAATATTTTTTTTAATTATTTTTTGTTTAACAAAATATTCTATACCTTTAGCGGCTATATTTTTTAATGCCCCTTTCCAACCTGAATGAAGAGCACAAATATATTTTTTATTTTTATCAAAAATAAAAATTGGACAACAATCTGCAGTTAAAACTCCTAAAGCTATTTGTTTATTATCTGTAATTAATCCATCTCCAGAATATTTTTTTCCTACATTTCTTCTATTAATTTCTACAATCTTATTGGAGTGTATTTGACTAATAAATTTAATTTTTTTTTTAATATTTAAATTATTTAGACAAATATTAATATTTTTATTTACATTTACTTTAGTATCTTTGCTATTTAAGCTACAGTTTAATGAATAGTTTTCTTTTTTAGATACTCCACCATTTCTAGTAAAAAAACCAGCTTTAACA
>CACILT010000014.1 GCA_902587565.1 uncultured Alphaproteobacteria bacterium | reverse complement strand
TTTATAATCAATTATTTTTTTAATAATTTTTTTTATTTCTTCTTTAAATCCATAATTAAATGCTATGTTTATTTGCAATTTAGAATTATTTTTTGAAATTTTTTCAGCTTCATTGAAAATGTCGACGATTTTTTGAGGAAGTGCCTCTCTTGATCCTATAATTTTAATTTTTACTTCATTATCTTTAACTAAATTTTCTAATAAATTTGAAAAATTTTTATAAATAATTTCATATATTAGATTAAGTGAAGTTCTATTAAAATTCTCAGATGATAATGCAAATATAGTCAAATGTTCAAGCTTATAAGTTAACAAAAAATTGATTATTTTTCTTAAATTTTTAAAACCCTCTGAATAACCTGTAAGCTCATTTAATTTCTTTTTTTTTGACCAACGTTTATTGCCATCAAGTATTAATGCAATGTGGTTTAAATGATTTTGCAAACTTATACTTTCAAAATTTCAATTTTCTTTGCTTCTAATATTTTATCTATTTTTTCTACGTTTTTATCTGTAACCTTTTGAATATCATCAATATTCTTTTTCAATTCATCTTCAGAGATGCTGGAATTTTTTTGCTCATTTTTACAATTTTCAATGAATTCTCTCCTTATGTTTCTAATAGTAACTTTTGAATTCTCTGCATATTCGGATGCAATTTTTACTATTTCTTTTCTTCGTTCTTCACTTAATTTTGGAATAGGTAATCTAATAATTTGACCATCTACTTGAGGATTAATTCCTAAGTTTGACTCTTTAATTGCGGTTTCTATAAACTTAGTAATTGAACTATCCCAAACTTGTATAGTTATATTATTTGAATCTTGAATTGAAATATTACCAAGTTGATTAATAGGTGTTTTTGAACCATATGCATTCACCATTATGTTATCTAAAATTGCAGGGTTAGCTCTAGATGTTCTAAGAGTGTTAAGTTCTTTTTCGTAATGCGATAAAGCTGAATCCATTTTATTTTCTAAATTACTCATAAAATCAACTTATTTTACTATATGACCCTTTATGATTCAAAACATTAATTAGTGAATTTTTTTTAAAAATATTTGTTACAAAAATTGGGATTTTTGTATCTTTTGCTAAACTTATTGCCGTAATATCCATAACTTTCAAGTTTCTTTTGATAACCTCATCATAAGAAATTAATTTAATTAATTTAGCTTTTTTATTTTTTTCTGGATCGCTATTATATATTCCATCTACTTTTGTTGCCTTTATAATAAGCTTACAATCCAATTCTGATGCCCTTAATGAAGCTGCCGTATCTGTTGAAAAAAAAGGATTCCCCGTTCCAGCTGCAAAAATAACTATTCTTTTTTTTTCTAAATGCCTAACTGCTCTTCTTTTAATGTAAGGTTCTGCTACTTGGGACATGGAAATTGCAGATTGAACTCTGGTAGGAACATCTAAAGTTTCTAGACTACTTTGAAGAGATAAAGCATTCATAACTGTTGCAAGCATGCCCATATAATCAGAAGTAGACCTGTCTATTCCCTCAGCAGCACCTTTTATGCCTCTGAATATATTACCCCCTCCAATAATTAAACAAATTTGATAATTTTTTTTGTAAACTGCCCTAATTTCTTTAGAAATTTTATTAATAGTATTTACATCAATTCCATAATTTAAATTTCCCATCAAGGATTCACCAGATATCTTAAGAAGAATTCTTTTACTCATATTTACAAAGAGATAATATCAAATGATTTTAAGTTAAAATCAAATTTATTTTCATATTCACTAATAAAAGTTTTGACTGTTTTTTCCTGATCCAAAATATATGTTTGATTTAATAAAGTTACTTCTGAATAAAATTTTTTCATCTTACCATCTAATATTTTATCAACTATGTTTTCTGGTTTGCCTGAACTTAATATTAATTCTTTTTGTATTTTTTCTTCTTTTTCAATTAAATTTTGGTCTAAATCATTTATATCTAAAGATTCGGGTTTCATTGCAGCAATATGCATACATAAATTTTTAGATATACTTTTAATTTTTTCGTCATTTTGAGCAACTGAATACAAAATCATCGATATAATTTTACCTACATTATCTTTATAACCATTATGTATATAATAAGCAAAATTAGTATTTTTGATATCTTTTATAATAAGATTGTTTAGAATTAAATTTTCTCCAATTTTTGAAATCATACTATTAAAATAATCATTAATCGTACCTTCATTATAATTGGAAGTTAAAAATTTTTCTTTATTAAGATTTTTATCATTTAATTCTAAAATTATTTTACCTAGACTATCAATAAAATCTAAGAAGGTTTTACTCTTTGCAGCAAAATCTGTTTCACTATTAACTTTGATTAAAACAATCATTTCATTATTAGAATATATTCCTACGGCCCCTTCATTTGCTTCTCTATCTGTTTTTTTAGATGCTTTTGCTAGTCCTTTTTTTCTTAATGATTCTATTGATTTTTCAATATCATTGTTATTTTCTTCCAAAGATTTTTTACAGTCTAAGAAACCTGCGCCTGTTTTTGTTCTTAGTTCTTTAATAAGTTTATTTAAATCTGACATTGATTTTACTCCTTATCCTTGGCTTGCTGATCTTCTATATTTTTCTCATCATTGTTATTTTTTTGAAAACTAATAGCATCTTGAATAGTTTCAGATAAATATTTTTTATAAAGATTAATAGATCTAAGAGCATCATCATTTCCAGGTATAACGTAATCAATATTTTCAGGATCGGCATTAGTATCTACAATTGCGACAATTGGAATATTTAATTTAAATGCTTCTCGAACTGCAATTTTATCTTTAACGACATCAAAAATGACTACTAAATCAGGTTTGCCATTTAAATTTCTTATACCACCAATATTTAGTTCCAATTTTTGTTTTTCTCTAGAGATATCTAATAATTCTTTTTTTGATAAATTTTTAGATATTTCGTTATCTTTTAGAAATAATTCTAAATCTTCTAATCTTTTGATTGAATTGGATATTGTTTTCCAATTTGTTAAGGTTCCGCCAAGCCATCTTTTATTTACATAATAATTATTATTCATCAAGGCCAGATCTTTAACTATATCAGAGCATTGTTTTTTAGTTCCTACAAAAAGAATTTTTCCTGATTTTGATACTGTTTCATGAATTTTGACTAAAGCATTATTTAAAAGATCCAAAGTAATCCTTAAATCAAAAATATGTATATTGTTTCTTACTCCAAAAATATATTCTTTCATTTTAGGATTCCATCTTCTTACATTATGACCAAAGTGAACACCTGACTCTAATAAGTCTTCTATTTTAATTTCTGGTAAATTCATTTTTACTCCCGGTTTAACCTCCACAGAAACATAAACACCGGTTTATTCTGTGTGCTAGATTTAATATAAAGCTTCTATTATTACAAAAGATTTCTTTTTCAAGAAATTTCTAATGAATAATCTAGAATTTTTGATTTATTTAGTTCATCAAGTTTTTTGAATGATTTAATGGAGTATTTATTAAAATCGAAGTTAATTAATTTTTGATCTACTGTAATAAAAAGCTCAACAAAGTTATTTGTATTACTATTATGTTTTTTTTCAAAAATATTATCCTTTAATTCAGCTATGTTGCTCATATTAGAATAGATATTTAATTTATACCTATTTTTTGAAAAAATAGAGTCAAGGGAAGCTATATCTCTTATAATAAAACGGGAATCTGAATTATTTTTTACTACATCAATTGTGAATACTAATAAATTACCCTCTCTTAAAATAGGACGGTATTTATATAAATTTTCACTAAATATTGTTAATTCAAACTGATAGTTAATTTCTGAAACTGTAATAAATGCATATTTTTTACCATCCTTGTTTGATCTCTCTTTTATATCTAAAATTGCACCGCAAACTCTCATCAAGTTATTATTGTTATTTTCAGAATTATCTTTAAATGAATTAATATTTTCTAATTCGAAAAATTTTCTTGGATAATGATTTAATGGATGATCAGAAAAGTAAAAACCTATTACATCTAGTTCATTAGATAAGATTTCTGAATTATTCCATTTTTTATAATTTTGGTTAAATAAATTATTATCCTCAAAAGAAATTTCGTTATCTTCAAAAAGCATGTTTTGGTTAAGATCTTTTTCTGCACCATATAATTCAACGAATCTTGTAACATTATGAAATAATTTTGATCTATTAGTTTCTATACTATCGAATGCCCCAGCTTGTATGAGCTTTTCAAGTTGTCTTTTATTTATTACTTCCTTGGAAACTCTGTTCATAAAATCAATAATGTTTTTAAATTTCCCATTTTTATTTCTTTCTTCTACCATTCTCGATATGGATTTAAGCCCTACTCCTTTAATTGCAGCTAGACCAAATCTAATTGATTTTGAATTTTCGTCCTTTTCGATTGAAAATAATGGGTCAGAAAAATTTATATCTGGTTTTAAAAAATTGATATTTAATCTTTCTATTTCTTGTTTAAGTAAAATAATTTTTTCTGTTCTGTCTATAGAATAGTTTAAAGTTGCCGTAAGAAATTCATGAGGAAAGTTTGCTTTTAAATAAGCAGTTTGATAAGATATTAAAGCATATGCTGCAGCATGACTTTTATTAAAACCGTAGCCTGCAAACTTATCAACTAAATCAAAAATTTTTGATGCTTCTTTTTTATCAATATTATTTTGAATAGCTCCTTCAATAAATCTTGATTTTTGCATATCCATTTCTTTTTGTATCTTTTTCCCCATTGCTCTTCTTAATAAATCTGCTTCTCCTAAAGAATAATTTGATAAAACTTGTGCGATCTGCATTACTTGTTCCTGATAAACAATAATTCCAAAAGTTTCTTTTAAGACATCTTGTAACATAGGATGAAGATATCTGATTTCTTCACGTCCATGCTTCCTATTACAAAAAGATGGAATATTATCCATTGGTCCAGGTCTAAACAGAGCAACTACAGCAATTATTTCTTCGAATCTATCAGGTTGTAATTGGCGTAGGACGCTACCCATGCCATTACTTTCTAATTGGAATATTCCGACTGTATCACCCTTACTTAACTGATCATAGGTTTTTGCATCATTAAGAGGTATATTATTTATAAAAAAATTTTTATTTTCTTTAACAATAAATTTTATGCAATCATCTATGATAGATAATGTAGTTAAACCAAGAAAATCAAATTTTATTAAACCTGCCTCTTCAACATACTTCATAGAAAATTGTGTAGCATTAGTATTAGTATTTTGATCTTTGTATAAGGGAACTACTTTAGATAACTTTTCATGACCAATTACAACTCCAGCAGCATGGGTTGAGGCGTGTCTGTGAGTTCCTTCAATTTTTAGACTTACATCAATAATATTTGAAATTCTTTCATCACTGCTTATCCTTTCTTGCAAACTTCTTTCAGATTTAATAGACTCACTTAAAGTAAGCGGATTTGATGGATTAAAAGGTATTAGTTTAGCAAAAGAATCTACTTCTCCATACGGAACTTCTAAAACCCTTCCTATATCTCTTACTGCAGCTCTTGATGCAAGAGTACCAAATGTAATTATATGAGCAACACATTCACTTCCATATTTATTATTTACATATTCAATAACTTCATCTCTTCTAGTTTGACAAAAATCTATGTCAAAATCTGGCATTGACACTCTTTCTGGATTTAAGAATCTTTCAAATAATAATTCATATTCTAATGGATCAAGATCAGTTATTCCTAAACACCAAGCTACTAAACTGCCAGCACCTGATCCTCTTCCGGGACCAACAGGGATGGATTGCTCTTTAGCCCAATTAACAAAATCTGCTACTATTAAAAAGTATCCTGCAAAACCCATTCTAATTATTATTTCATTTTCATATTTCAATCTATCTCTATAAACTTGTATATTCTTAATATTCTTTTCTTTTATTTTTTTTTCGAGTCCCAGTTCTGAGGATTTTAATAAAAAATCTTCTGCTGATAAATTTAAATCATTTTTAAATTCAGGTAATTGTGGTTTTGTTGACTCAGGAAAATAATTACAAGATAAAGCAATATTAAAATTATTTAGTATTATCTCAGGAATATCTTCAAAATTTGAAGACATTTCTTCATTTGACTTAAAATAAATATTTTCATTTGAGGTATTTCTTTGAGAATTGTTAATTGTAGATTTTTGAGCAATACATAGTAATGCATCATGAGCTGAATAATCATCTTTATTAGCATACTTAATATTATTTGAACCAATTAGAGGTATGTCAAATTTTTTTGATAAATTAATAAATTCTTTTTCAAAAACATCAATATTTTGATCATTAATTCTTTGAATTTCAAAAAGAAAATTTTGCTTAAAAACTTTTTTAAAATTACTTATTAATTGAATGATATCATTTTTTTTGTTTTCTTTGCTTAATAAAAGTAGAGGATTCAATTCACCACCTACATAACAGAATAAACCTTCAGAAAATTTCTCTAATTGTGAAAAGTATATACCAACATAATTTCCTTCATTAAGATGAGAAAGTGAGCTTAATTCTAATAGATTTCTATACCCGATTTCATTTTTGACTAAAAATGTAACTTGGGAAATTTGTTTATTTACAACAACATCTAATAAATTTATTGAAGTTCCAATTATAGGTTGAATATTATTTTTTACGCATTCTTTTGAAAACTCAAAGACTCCAAACATATTATTATTATCTGTAATGGCAATTGCAGGCATGTCATTTTTTTTAGCAAGATCTACTAAGTCAGTAATTTTTAGAGTACTTTCAGATAAAGAATATGAAGATAAAGATCGTAAATGAATAAAAGGATTATTCATTCTTTAATTGTATATTCTTGTTTTTAAAATAATAAATTTCATCAGCTAGTAAAGAATATGTTTTGTTATGAGTAACATATACTAAAGTTTTTTTATTTTGTTTGATATAATTTATAAAAAATTTAAAAATGTTGTTAGCAGTATCTTCATCAAGATTTCCAGTCATCTCATCAGCTAAAATTAAATCTGGATTGTTAACTAATGATCTTGCAATAGCGACTCTTTGTTGTTCTCCTCCTGATAACTTTAAAGGTTTATAATTAATCCTTTCTTCTAAACCAAATTCAAGAAGTAGTTTTTTAGATATTTCATAACTTTTCTTTTCATTTTTATTTATCAATAATGGAAGCATAACATTCTCGATAACAGTGAGTTCAGGAATCAGATGAAAAAATTGATGAATAAAACCAATTGATAATCCTCTAATTTTATTTGTTTCATCTTTAGAGCATAAAGAAACATCTTTATTCTTAAAATAAACTTTTCCATCATATTCAGAGTCAAGTAAACCAATAATATTAAGAAAAGTAGTTTTGCCTGAACCTGAAGGCCCAACAATCGCAACTTTAGTGTTTTGCATTAATTTAAAATTCAGATTTTTAATTATCTCAATTTTTAAATTATTTTCATTAGAATAATGTTTACTTAAATTGGATATCTCTAATAAATATTTGTTATTCACTTCTTAAACTCTTAACAGGATCTATTCTGGCTGAACTTAAAGCTGGAAAAATAGTTGAGATAATTGATATGATTATAGCCACGCAAAGTACGTAGACAACTTCATTTATACTAATCTTTGAAGGTAAAGATGATAAATAATAGACTTCTTCAGAAAAGAGCTTTGTCCCAAGTAAATATTCTAAAAAACTTTGAATTGATTTAATATTTATTGTGAAAAGTATTCCAATTATTAATCCTATTAATGAGCCAATCAAGCCAATTGAGATTCCAATAGTAAAAAATATTTTTATAATACTTTTATTACTCATTCCAATAGTTTTTAAAATACCAATATCCTTATTTTTTTCTTTTACAAAAATAATTAAACCTGAAATAATATTTAATGATGCAACTAAGATGATTAAAGAAAGGATAATAAACATAACATTCTTTTCTACTTTAAGTGCATTTATTAAAGTTTTGTTTTGATCCTTCCAAGATATTGAATAAAAATTTAATAAAAGATTAGATGTTTCTAATTCTACTTTATTTTTAAATAATTCAATTTCATTAGGAGATGATGTAAAGAATTCAATTTTGCTATATATATCATCATCATATAAGAGTAATTTTCTAACAAGTTCTGAAGATAAAAAAATTAAATTTGAATCATATTCATATAAACCTAGATCAAATACACCTACTACCTCCAATGTTTTAAATCTTGGAATATTTCCTAATATTGTTTTATCAGTCTTTGGAATTGCAATTTTAACCTTATCTCCCACGCTTAAATTCATTTCGTTCGCCAAGGTATCTCCAATTAATATTTCACTTTTTGGATTTTGAATTAATGCACCCATATTAATTGAATTAAACAAATAATGATTTTTATCATATGCATCATAGCCTTTGATCATCACACCTTTTGAGTTATTTGATTTTATAATTAATCCATTTGTTTCAATAGATTTGTAGTGTTGGTAAAAAAAAGAATTATCAATATTCAATATAAGTTCATCAGCTTGCTTATTTGTTATCTCATTATCAAAACTATAGATATTAAGGTGCGAATTAAGTCCAATTATTCTATTAGTTAGATCAATTCTAAAACCATTCATAACAGACATTACTATAATAATTGCTGCTACTCCTAAACTAATACCTATTATTGAAAACCAAGCAAAAATAGACACATAGCCATCTGATTTCTTAGAAAATAAAAACCTAAAAATCAGTAATCGTTCTGATTTGGAAATCATCTATTTTTTTAACTTATTATTAATAAAATCAATTACACTACTGGACGAAATTTTTTCACTTTCATTATTTTGGCGATTTTTTATTTCTACTAAATTATCTTTTAAATCTCTTTTGCCAATAATAATTTGATATGGTGTCCCAATTAACTCATTATCAGATAATTTTTTTCCTATACTGCAAATTCTATCATCTAAAATGACTTCAATATTATTTTTCATAAAATATTCATAATATTCTGATGATTTTGTGGCACAATCTTGATCTTCTGGCATTAAGTTAACTATGGAAACCTTAAATGGAGCAACCTCTAATGGCCATCTAATTCCTTTTTCATCATGATAAGCTTCTATAATTGCACCCACAAGTCTTGAAACACCAATGCCATATGATCCCATATGTACTGGAACATTTTTCCCACTTTTATCTTGAACAAATGCGTTTAATTTCTCAGAATATTTTGTTCCAAAATAAAATATATGGCCTACTTCAATGCCCTTAGAAATTTTTAAATCTTCATTTGAAATTGGGCAATTTTTTTCATCATGTTGATCATCAACTGCAGCATAAAATGACTGCAACTCATTTGGATCTATAGTTTCAGGGTTTAGTGTTTCTAATTTTTTATCATAATAAAGTGTACTTTCACCAGTCTTAGCTAGTATTTGAAATTCATGACTTAAGTTACCGCCAATTGGTCCAGTTTCCGCTCTTAAGGAAATTGGTGTTAAACCCATTCTAATAAAAGTTTTTATGTATGCTTTAAACATATTGTCATAAGATTTTTTTGCTTCGTTTTCATCAAGATCAAATGAATAATTATCCTTCATTAAGAATTCTCTTCCTCGCATTACTCCAAACCTAGGCCTAACTTCATCTCGGAATTTCCATTGAATATGATAAAGGTTTTTTGGAAGATCTTTGTAAGAATTAATATGTGATTGAAATATATCAGTAATTAATTCTTCATTTGTTGGGCCGTATAGCATATCTCTTCCACTTCGATCTGTAATCCTCAACATTTCTTTTCCATAATCATCATATCTTCCTGATTTAATCCATAAATCAGAAGATTGTATAGTAGGCATAAGCAGTTCTATTGCTCCTGCATTATTTTGTTCTTCTCGGACAATCTGTTCAATTTTTTTTAATACAAGTAAACCTAATGGTAACCAAGAATAAATACCTGCACTAGATTGCTTAATCATACCTGCTCTGATCATTAATTTATGTGAAATTATTTCAGCATCTGATGGTGCATCTTTAATAGTGGGAAGAAAAAAATTAGAATATTTCATTTATTAAATATATTTGATAAATCAAATCCAAATAAAATCAAAAAAAATAAAATTAAAGCTGATATTAATGAAGTTGCTATAAATTTTATTAGAAGATATGGCTTACTCGGAGCACTTTTTGCATGTCCAGATTCTACTTTTTGAGGTACTTTTATCTTAATCGGTAGGAGTATGAAAAATAAAATCCACCAAACAAGGATAAAAATTAGAACATGGGTAAATAGTGCCATTAAGATCGTATTAAATGAACTTCAATTTCTGGTTTTTTTTGAATTGAATTTTTTATAATCTTTCTAAAACTACTTTTAACTAAGTCAGATACTATAAGATCTGATGATTTTTGATCTTTGTTAAGTTTTGTAAAGTTTTCTATAAAAAGTATTTTAAAATCACTTTTAATATTTTCTTCATCTATTCCCGGCAATCCTTTTAAGGTAAGTAACATATTTTTATTAATTGAATAGTCATCATCATTGATAATTAAAGAAATTAAAACTAGCCCCTCAAATGAATATTTCCTTCTCTCTTTAATAAATGCAGATTCAGAGTCATAAAGATTTTTACCCTCAACAATTAACTTTCCGGTTTCAAATTTTTCTAAAATTTTAGGTTCACCTGGTGCAATTTTGAGACATTTTCCATTTTCTAAAATTTTAGTAAATGGCACTTGAGATGAGTAAGATAATTGTTTATGCGCTTCTAGATGCATGGGTTCACCATGAACAGGAATAGATAGGTAGGGTTTTGTCCAATTATACATTTGTTTTATTTCATCTGCATAACCGTGACCTGAAACATGTACTAAATCATCATCAGCTGTTACTATCTCAACTCTTTGTCTAACAAGTAAGTTCTTTAAATTATTTATTGATTTTTCATTACCAGGAATATCTCTAGAGCTAAAAATTACTACATCTTCAGGCTCTAAATGTAAATGTTGATGAGAATTATAAGCTATTCTGAAAAGCGCAGATCTTTTTTCACCCTGACTTCCAGTACAAATTATGACTAAATTTTCTCTTGGTATGTAAGAAGCTTCATCTTCACTGATAAAAATTTCATCATCTGCAACATAACCACATTTTCTTGCTACTTCGATATTTTTTTTCATACTCCTACCAACAAGAGCGACCTTTCTTTTATTTTTTTTTGCTGCATGAATAATATTTTTCATTCTTGCAATATTTGAAGAAAAACAGGTAACAACAATTCTATTAGAAAATCTTGAAAATATACTTGTCAGTTCATCCCTAACGTCACTTTCAGATTCTGATTTGCCAGGCACATTTGCGTTAGTAGAGTCACCTATTAAGGCAAGTAATCCATCATTTCCTAATTTTTCAAATTTTTCTTTTGAAAATGAGTCTCCTAAAGTAGGTGAATGATCTATTTTCCAATCAGCAGTATGAAGTAATGATCCATATGTTGTTTTAATTACTATTGCACTTGGTTCTGGAATTGAGTGCGTAGTTGGAATAAAACTTATATCAAAATTATTGAATATTAATTTCTTGTCTAGATTTATCTCTTCTAAAGTAAATCCTTCTACTTTATTGAATTCTTTTAGCCGATTTTCGATAAGGAATTTTGCAAATTTACTTGCATATACAGGACATTTAATTTTATTTGCTAAGAACGCAACAGCTCCTGCATGATCTTCATGACCATGGCTGATAATAATAGCCTCGAGATTATCTTCTAAACTTTCTATATGATCTATTTTTGGTACCAATAAATCTACACCAGGAAACTTTTCATCTGCAAATGAAAGACCTAAGTCTATCATTATCCATTTTCCATCACATCCGTAAAGATAACAATTTGCACCTATTTCTCCAATACCTCCGAGAGATAAAAAGTGTAGTCCTTCATTAAAATCATTTAGTTGTAAATTATTACTCATAAAAATATTTGTTACCGATTTCTTTTATTCCTTCTAATGTCAAATGTTCCATATATATAGGTTTATAAATAATTTTATCCCTAAATATTTTACCTAGACCACCCGTAATATAGACTTTGGGCTTAAAGTTATTCTCCTTAATAATTTGTTTTAATATGCCATTAACTGCGTGCAAATAACCAAAATAGAAACCAGATTGAATAGAAGCTGATGTATTATTATTAACAATTTTATTTGATTTTGAGATTTTTGAAGTTTTTAATAACTCAGCTTTTTTTAAAAGTGTATCCATTGAAAGATTTATACCTGGAAAAATTAATCCACCTAAATATTGATTATTTTTAATGACGTCAAAAGTAGTAGCTGTACCAAAGTCGACAATTATACAGTCTTTGATTTTCTTACTATATACATAGGCATAGTTTGCTATTCGATCACTTCCAATTTGTTTTAAATTATAATTGATACTATTTCTAAATGATATTTTTTTTGGATTAATTACATAAAATTTGAATTTATTTTTTTGAAAAATATTTTTAAAAATTAAATTTAGAGAAGGTACAACAGAGGACAAGATACAAAATCTATCTTTAAGATTATTAATCAACGTTTTGTTAGATTTAAAAAATTTATTTATTTCTTTTTGTGTTATATTGATTTTTTTTTCAGTTTTTAATCTAATAATTTTTATTAATTTATTTTTTGTATAAAAACCTACAACTATATTCGTATTACCTGCATCTATAACAATCATTAAATTATTCTAGCATTATATATATTTTCAAAATTAATATTATTTTTTAAAGTGATTGAACCATCTGGGTTAAGATTATGAAATATTCCTTGTTTTACATTTTGTTCATCGATTTTTAAATTAATATTGCCTCCTAAATATAATAATCTACTTTTATATTCAGTCATAATTTTTTCATGATCATTTAGCAGTTCTTTAAAATTATTAAAATACTCTTCCATAATTTCATATACAAAATAAAAATTATTAATTTCTTTATTGTATTTATAAATATTAGTTGTAGGATAATTTTCTATTTTTGGAGAAGATACTATGTTAACTCCAAAACCAGTATTTATATATTTTTCACTTTTGATACTAAATATTTCAGAAATTATTCCAGAAATTTTTTCGTTATTAATTAAAATGTCATTTGGCCATTTAATTTGAGTTTTAACATTACAAATATTTTCAATTACAGAACAGATCATATTAGTAATAAAAGCATTATTTAAAAAATGATTTTCTATTGGCAATATATTTTTAGATAAAATTGAAATATAGACATTATTTTTTGGACTTTCCCAAGTTGTTCCTCGTCTTCCAAATCCTTTTTTTTGTTCATTTGCCATCAAACATATATTTCTATTATAAATAAGTTTCTTAACCTCTGACATTGTAGAATCTACAGATTCAATAAAATGAAAATCAAAGTTGTTTTTATCTAATAAATTTTTAATTTTATCTAATGACATTAATCAAATGGTCAAATTTGTTGATATATTAATCAATAAAGACGGGTAAAATATAAAACAAATAATTAAAAATAAACTTAAGGATAAAATAATTTTTGATTGAAGGGAAATTTGAAAATTGATTATACCTTCACTTTTACTTTCATCAAAATACATTATCTTAATAATTCTTAAATAATAAAAAGCAGAAATTACACTAGCTAGGACGCCAAGAACTGAAAGTACATATAATTCCTGTTCAATTGCAGCAATGAAAACATAAAACTTTCCAAAAAATCCTATAAAAGGTGGAATACCAGCCATAGATAGCATTATTATTGAAATAGAAAGACTGACGATTGGATTACTTTTACTTAACCCTTTTAAATCACTTATATTAATTAAATATTCGTTTTTAACTTTTAACGATAGTAAAATAGCAAAAATAGCAACATTCATTATCATGTATGAAAACATATAAATTGATGCCGCTTTAATTCCATCATCATTTGCGGCAACTAAAGCTATTAATATATAACCTATATGTCCGATAGAACTATAAGCTAATAATCTTTTAATATTTGACTGTGCTATAGCCGCGATAGCCCCAAGAAACATAGAGGCTATTGATAAAAATAAAATTATTTGACTCCATTCTAAGTAAAAATTTTCAAATGGAACTAAGCAAAAACGATAAATTAAAGCTACTGCAGCAATCTTAGGGACAATAGCAAAAAAACCCGTAATTGAGTTTGGCGCTCCTTCATAAACATCGGGAGTCCACATATGGAAAGGTACGGCTGAAACCTTAAAAGCCAAGCCTACCATCACAAATACAAGACCAAATATTAGACCTAAATTTAAATTATCATATTTTGATAAATAGAAACTTATATCATCAAAATTCATTGAACCAGTGAATCCATAAATTAAGGAGAAACCATACAATAATATACCAGAAGATAATGCTCCTAAAATAAAGTATTTTACTCCTGACTCAGCTGATGAAATTGAGTCTCTTTTTATTGCTGCAGCAACATACAAAGATAAACTTTGCAGTTCTATTGCTAAATACATGGACATAAGATTATTTGAAGCAATCATTAACATCATCCCAAGTGTTGAAAATAAAAATAAAACAGGAATTTCAAAATTTTTAAGCTTAATGCCTAAGAAATAATCTTTAGAAATAATGATACTAGCTATAGATCCAAATAGAGCTAAAATTTTAAAAAAATTTATAAAAGAAGAATGGCTAAATAAACTTTTATAATTTGCAAAATTGGATTCACTATCATAGTAAACAAGCAAAATGGTTAATAATAAAACGAAAACTGCTAGATTAGAAGTTTGCCTAAAGGCATTCTTTTTTAAAAAAAGACCAAAAAGTAAGCATACAAAAGAAGAGCATGCTAAAAAAATTTCAGGTATAAAAAAAATATTGTAAATATTATTTAGCATTGGCTATTTCATAGTTTGTTATAATTAGTTCAAGTGATAATCTCATAGGATCTAAAAATAGATTTGGAAATATTCCTAGTAATATTACTGAAATTGCTAAAGGAATTAATATTATTTTCTCTCTTGTGTTTATATCTAATATATCTGCAAGTTTATTATTAGTTATGGTGCCAAAAATAATTCTTTTATAAAGGTATAGCATGTAAACAGCTGATAATATTATTCCAAAAGCCGCGCCAATAACAACGTAACTTGAAAATTTAAATGCGCCAACAATAACTAAAAATTCTCCAATAAAACCACTAGTGCCAGGTAATCCAACTGATCCCAGCATAAAAATCATGAATACTGTTGCATAAAGTGGCATTCTTTGAACTAATCCTCCGTAAAATTCAATTTCTCTAGTATGCATTCGATCGTAAATAACACCAACGCATAAAAATAAAGCTGCTGAAACTAGTCCATGACTAATCATTTGCATCATTGCTCCTTCTAAACCTTGTTGATTCACTAAGAAAATTCCAATTGTTACAATTCCCATATGAGCAACAGATGAATATGCAATTAGTTTTTTAATATCAGTTTGTGCCAGTGCTACTAAAGAAGTGTATACTATGGCAACTATACTTAATGTCATAATTAAAGGAATAAAAAACTCTGTTGCTTCTGGAAGCATACCTAAAGAAAAACGGATAAAGCCATATCCACCCATTTTTAAAAGTACTCCAGCTAAAATAACAGATCCGGCCGTTGGGGCTTCAACATGAGCATCGGGCAACCATGTATGAAACGGCCACATAGGAATTTTAACTGCAAAGGAAGCAAAGAAGGCAAGCCATAGAAACAATTGAGTATTATAGGCAAAATAATTACCTTGTAAGAAATCAATACTCATTGAACTTGTATTTCTATACATCACAATAATAGCAATTAACATGAGTACTGACCCCAAAAGAGTGTAGAGAAAGAATTTAAAAGAAGCATAGATTCTTCTATTACCTCCCCATATACCTATGATTAGATACATTGGTATTAATACTGCTTCAAAAAAAATATAAAATAAAAGTATGTCTATAGAAGCAAACATTCCAATCATTACAGTCTCTAAAAACAAAAAAGAAAGCATATATTCCTTGACTCTTTTTTTAATATTATTCCAACTAGCCAGAATACAAAGTGGGGTCAAAAATGTACTCAGCAAAATCATAAAAAGTGAGATACCGTCAACACCAACATGGTAGAAGAAATTAAAATCATCAAACCATCTAAACTTTTCTTCATATTGATAAGATGGATTGGAATAATCAAATTGAAACCAAAGTATTAAACTTAAAATAAATGTTCCTAACGTTGTGAGTAAAGTAGCCCATTTAATATTAATTGATGTTAATTCATCTTCTTTAATAAAAAGAATAATTAAAGCACCAATTAAAGGTAAAAAAATTATTACGGATACTAACGGCCAGTCAATCATTTAGTAATATAAAAACCATGTTAAAATTATTACTAAGCCACCAAGCATAGCAAAAGCATAATGAAACAAATATCCTGATTGAAATAAACTTACATAAGATGAAGATTTTGAAATAATCCAGCAGACCCCGTTTGGTCCTAAACCATCAATAGTTTTTTCATCCCCTCTTTTCCAGAAAAAGTTTCCTAATTTGAAAAAAGTTAAAACAAATACTTTATTATATAGCTCATCCACATACCATTTATTTTTAGAAAGAGAATATAAAGGATCTAAATTATAGGAAAGATTTTTTGCTCTGTTTAAATTATTTGAATATATCAACACACAGACAAGAATTCCAACTGCAACAGCCGATTTTGATATTAATGATTGTGTTAGAGGAAGATATTTATGAGAACTTTCTGTTAATAATATAGCATTATCCCAAAATTCTTTTTTATAATATCCAATAAAATAATCAGCAAAGAATATACCAGAAAAAATAGAACCAATTGCAAGAATAAATAATGGAGCTGTCATTACTAAAGGTGATTCATGGGCGTGATCATATGTTTTATTATTTGATCTATTTTCACCATGAAATGTTAGGAATAATAATCTCCATGAATAAAAAGCAGTAAGTAAAGCAGTTAAAATACCTACTAAATATGCAAAGTATGCTATTCCATTTGAAGCATAGAAAGCATTTTCTAAAATACTTTCTTTTGAATAGTAACCAGATAGATATGGGAAACCAATAATTGCAAGAGACCCAATCCACATCATTGAAGCAGTAAAAGGTATTTTTTTGAAAAGTCCCCCCATTTTTCTCATATCCTGTTCATGATGCATTGCGTGAATTACAGAACCTGCAGAAAGAAATAGAAGAGCTTTAAAAAAAGCATGAGTTGTTAAGTGAAATATTGATGCATTATAAGCTCCTACACCTGCTGCAAAAAACATATATCCTAATTGACTACATGTTGAATATGCAATGACTCGTTTAATATCATTTTGCGTTAAGGCTATAGAGGCAGCAAAAATAGCTGTGGCTGCACCAATAAAAGTAATGAATAAATTAGTAAATGTCGCAAACTCATAAAGAGGACTCATTCTTGCAACTAAAAATACACCAGCAGTTACCATTGTTGCAGCATGTATTAGTGCAGATACAGGAGTAGGTCCCTCCATGGCATCTGGCAACCATGTGTGTAAACCTAATTGAGCAGATTTACCCATTGCACCTATGAATAAAAGAAAGCATAAAAAATCTAAAGTTGGAAAACTGAATGAAAGGAATTGAATTTGATTCTCGCTAAATCGATCCACTTGTGAAAATATACTGTCGAAACTTATCGTGCCAAAAATATAAAAAATTCCAGCAATTCCAATTGCGTATCCAAAATCTCCAACTCTGTTTACAACAAATGCTTTTATAGCAGCTTTATTTGCTGAGTCTTTATGGTGCCAAAAACCAATTAATAAATATGAAGCTAGTCCAACACCTTCCCAACCAAAGAACATTTGCAGCAAGTTATTACTTGATACAAGAACAAGCATAAAAAAAGTAAATAAGCTTAGATAACCCATAAATCTTATTTTTGATGGATCTTCTTCCATATAGCCTATTGAATATAAATGAACACAAGCAGAAACAGTTGTAACCACAATGAACATTACAGCAGTTAAAGTGTCTAATCTAATTGACCAATCAACAATAAAGTTTCCAGAAGTGATCCAGTTAAGAATAAAAATTATTTCAGTTTCCTTATTATTAATAAACTGAATGAATATTATCCAAGAAAATAAAGTACAAAGAAAAAGGATTGAAGTTGTTGATATTTGATAAACCTTATAGTTAAACTGTTTACCGAGTAAAAAACAAAAAAGAAAACCAAGTAGAGGTAAAAATATAATTGAGGTTGCCATCTACTATCCCTTAAGCTGATTAATTTTATTTACTTCTATTGATCCTAAATTTCTAAAAAATACTACAAGTATGGCGAGTCCAATTGCTGCTTCAGCGGCTGCAACAGTAAGTGTAAGCATTGCGAAGATTTGCCCTGAGATATCATTAATATACGCTGAGAAAGCAATAAAATTAATATTTACCGACAACAAGATGAGTTCTATAGACATTAAAATTATAATTAAATTTTTCTTATTTAAAAATATTCCTAAAACACCTAAGGTAAAAATAATTGAGCCGAGAAAAAGATAGTGTTCAAGAGTAATCATTAATTAAATTCCTTCGCCTATTTTTACTTTTTTCTTTTCTATGGCTGTTGATGCATCAACTGTATTTTGAGAATCTATATTTTGCCTTTTAACACCGCCTTTATCTCTTAATGTAAGTGTAATAGAGCCAATCATTGCGACTAATAAAATTATCCCACATATTTGAAATAAATAAAAATATTCAGTGTAGAGAATTTGCCCAATCATTTTTGTATTTTCCACTTCATTAACTATAGGTTGTAGTGGTGTTTGATTGTTATAAATATTAGACGATCTATCTGTTAAAAAAAGTATTCCAAGTTCAATTACTAGAACTATCCCTAATAATGCTCCAAAAGGTAAATATTGCAAAAAACCTTCTCTTAACTTTACAAAATTTATATCAAGCATCATTACAACAAATAGAAAAAGGACGGCAACAGCTCCAACATATACAACGACAAGGATCATTGCCAAAAATTCGGCACCTAATAAAACAAATAGTCCTGATGCGTTAACAAAGCTTAAAATTAAGAACAAAACTGAATGAACTGGATTTTTTGCACTTATAACCATTAGAGCAGAAAGAACAGCAACAGATGAAAAAAGATAAAATGTTAATGAATAAAGAACCATTCTTATCTATATTTTCTATCGAGATGAATATTTTGAGCAATTTCTTGCTCCCATCTATCTCCGTTTTCTAAAAGTTTATCTTTATTATAAATTAATTCTTCTCTTGTTTCAGTGGCAAATTCAAAATTTGGTCCTTCTACTATCGCATCAACTGGGCAAGATTCTTGACATAAACCACAGTAAATACATTTAGTCATATCTATATCATATCTTGTTGTTCTTCTGCTTCCGTCCTCTCTTGGCTCTGCTTCAATTGTAATTGCCTGAG
>CACILT010000013.1 GCA_902587565.1 uncultured Alphaproteobacteria bacterium | reverse complement strand
AAGGATTGGAAGCAAAAGAATCAACAGGAAGTTTTATTGACATTACAACAATCCATAAGAGAGGGAATAAAGCAATTATACACCACGTAATTATTGTAATTGAAACAATAATTTTAAGAGGCGTGGTTAAGTTAAAAAGTTTACTTTCCATTATAATCTTTTTTCTTTTTGCTCTTTAAAAGTTCTTCTTAAAACTGGAATTAATATTATTATAATTCCTATCATTGTAAGAACAGAAGTAGCTGATGCTCTTCCAATAGATCTTGTTCCAGAATCATCAATTCTCAAGAAATCATAAGTCATCCATTGTAATGAAATCCTAAATCCAGAAGCACTAAAACCAACAATTTCATCAAAAACTCGATATGAATCCATTAAATGAATTAAAGCAACAAATACTATTAATGGCATGATATGCGGAATTATAATAAATCTTAAACGCTGAAGTCTATTTGCCCCATCTACAAATGCTGCCTCAATTTTTTCTTTATCGACAGTTTGTAGTCCTGCATAAAAAATAACAAAGGCAAAAGGTATAGTGTGCCAAACTCTATAAAAAAGCATTAGAATCTCTATCGTCCAGCCTTGAGAAAATAGGGCAATATCTTTATCTAAAATATTTTCTAAAAATAAAGTTAATATACCATCTCCTATAAATAACCATTTTATTGATAAAGCACCTATTACAGGTGTAATTATAAATGGGAGCAAGGTTATAAAAATTATTGGACCTTTCAATCTATTAATTAAAACATTAACGCATAGAGCTAATATTAAACCTAAGATTATTACAAATGGTAAAGTAATAAATGTAAATGTTAGTGTAAACCTTAGAGCTTTATAAAAATCAATAGATCTTATTTTACTCCATTCAAAACCATCATTTGAAATAACAGATGATAATTGTTCAAATTTCAAAATATTTTTATAATTTTGAAAGCCTACCCAAATATTATTTTTTATTTTATTTCCATTTTCATCTAATACAGGAACGGTAATTGTTTCTGTTTTACATCCAAAAGGATCGCAATTTTCTCTTTCAATCGTTTCTAATACATCTTGGTTGAATTGAAAACTTTGAATTAAAACTATTAGAAGAGGTAAGGCAATAAATAATGTCATCATTATAAATGATGGCATTGTAAAAACTAAAAAAGTAGATTTTTTCATTTACTAATATTACCCCCCTTAAGATTTTAAAAGGGGAGTAATATACAATTATATAAAATTATAAGAGACCTTTTTCTGTTGCTGCAGTAATATAATCAGCCTCAATTTTTTCTAGAGTAGCTTTTGCAGTAGCTGCGCCAGTCAAATAATCACCAATAGCAGCACCTAAGACTCCATGGAGTGTGCTCATTTTTGCTGATGCAGGATAAGGAGCTGCTCCAGATTTTGCAGTTAAAATTGCACCAATATTTGATGGAGCTGGATCAAACGCATTAGACAGCCAAGGAGCAGCTTCAGGGTTCGCTCCTAAGTTTGCTGGATCTAATCCAACCATAGCTAGTTTAAATGCTGCTTCTGCTTCTTCATCAGTAACATTTTTAGCTATAACAACACCATCCCACCATAATGTAGATGCTGGTTTACCATTCTTTTTTGCTTTAGGCGCTGATGCAAACTTTACTAATCCAACAACTGTTGACTCCTCTGCATTATCCATAGCACCAGCTCGAGACGCCCAAAGGTTTGCAAGAGCAATCTTACCCTGTTGGAATTGTTGTTGAACATATGTAGAATCTGAAGTTAAATACTCAGGATCCATATATTCTGTTAGTTTTTTCATCATCTTAAGTGTTTCATAGCCATCGTTATTATTAACTGCTGGCATATTTCCATCAAAAAAAGAATCAGCAAAACCCAAATACATATTTACAAATTCTTCTCCTAAATTCCAACCTGACTTGAATGTTCCACCAAGTGGATAATCTACAACTCCAGCATCTTTAATAACTTTAGCAGCTTTCAAAAGCTCGTCATAAGTTGTTGGAATATCTATACCAAGATCACTCAAAATATCTTCTCTGTAAAATAAATGTTGAGCATTTGTCATCATTGCAATTGCCATAATTTTTCCATCAATTACAATTTTTTGATTATCTTGTAGAGAGTCTCCATATTTAGCAACTAGATCGTCAAGTGGTCTAGTTACACCAGCATCAAGAACCGATACATTTGTAGAAGCTGAAACACCTGCCATTGTAAATTGAGATGGGTTGCTTTCTAATGATGCAACAAGCTTATCTCTGTATTCTTGATCAAGTGTAGGTGTAAAATTTCCACACTCTTCCATAGCAGAAGTAACAACTTTCCAGGCATCAAATCCTGCAGATAAAGAAGTTACTGGTACAGAATTGTTTAGCTCGCAAGCTTTTGCATTAGTACCGGCTAAGAAAAAAAATGATGTGAAAATCGCAAATATTACTATTATTTTTTTCATTTGTTTCCCCTATAATTTATTAATATATTAATTTATAATATTTTATTAATGCAACAGTTTGAATAATTATTCAAGCATTTGCATACATAAAAAAGGAAAAATGATGAATAAAAATGCCACATCCCAAGATGTCGCAAAATTAGCAGGAGTATCTCAATCAGCTGTTTCAAGATGTTTTACTAAAGGTGCAAGCATCTCAAGCAGGACAAAACTAAGGGTTCTTGAAGCTGCCAAAAAACTAAAATATAAACCTCAAACTTTTTTGCAAGATTCTCAAAATATTGAAGATAGTGGACTAGTGGGAGTTATTTTACCTTATATAACCAATCGATTTTATCCAGAGGTATTAACTGAATTGCATGAAGCGCTACGTTTATCCGGTTTTAGAATTTTATTGATAACAACTGATGATGGTGAAGAATTAGACGATAAGCTCATTCAGCCATATTTGAAAGAAAGATTAGTTGCAATAATTTCAGCAACTAAACCAACAGATCAATTTGTTGAAAATTGCTTAAATAAAAAGATTCAAATTATAGCCTATAATAGAGCTTGGGATATCCCTACTATAAGTTCAGTTGCATGTAATCATAGATTTGGTGGTGAATTAATTGCAGATCAAATAATCAAAAATAACCATCAGGAAGTTGGTTTAATTGAAGGTCCCACAGGATCTTATGTAAGTAATGAAAGATGTAAAGGATTTAAAAATAAATTAAAAAAATCAAAAAAATTAAAATTATACTCTCAAAAAGGAAATTTTACATATGAAGGTGGATATGCTGCAACAGCAAAAATCTTAACGAATAAAAAAATCTCAGCTATTTTTTGTGCAGATGATACGATGGCATTTGGATGTTTAGATTACATTAAAAAAAATACAAAAATTGAAATACCTAACGATATTGAAATATTTGGATATGACGATATCTCAATGGCAAACTGGTCATCTTACAATTTAAGTACTGTAAAACAGCCCTTGAGACAAATGTCAAAATTAGTAACTCAACTTATTAATGATAATATTAAAGATCCAGATTATGAGGCCGTTAGTCATTTAATCCAAGGAACGTTAATAAGAAGAAAAACATCTAGATAAATTATATAACTTTGTTTGCTAATTTAGTTCCTTCAACTAAAGAATGAAGTTTTTCATAACAAATATTTTCATCAATTTTGCCAAATCCTGCAAAAGTACTAAATCCGCAATCAGTTCCAGCCATTAGTTGGTCTTTTGGAATTACCGTTGAAAACTGAATTAATCTATCTGCTACAACCTCAGGGTGCTCAACAAAATTTGATGTTGAATCGATAACACCAGGAACTAAAACTTTATCTTTTGGTAATTTAATATCTTGAAAAACTTTCCACTCATGTGCGTGTCTGGGATTTGATGACTCAATTAAAAAATATTTAATTTTAGATTTTAAAATTATTGGTAATATTTTTTCTAGTGGGATATCATGTGTATGAGGTCCTTCATAGTTTCCCCAACAAATATGCATTCTAGTCATATTAACATCTACATTAGTTAAAGCTTCATTCAAACACTCAATTTGAATTTCCGCACGTTTTAAAAATTCTTGTTCGGATAATTCCTTAAAATTCATATGTCTAGCTAATGCAAGATCAGGACAATCTAATTGCACTTGTATATTTGATTTAGTAATTGTCTCATACTCAATAGCCATAATTTCTGAAAGTTTATGTAAATATTCATCATCTGTTTTATAAAACCTATTTGGCATAAATACATTTATGACACCTGGTGATGCAGCATTCATAAATGCTTTTTGATGATTGTTTTTATCTAATGAATTTTTAAAATTCTCTAAGTCTTTATTTAATGAATCTTTATCTTTGATTTTTAATGCATTAGTACAACACGGTCTGCTATACGTTGGTGTACCCCCACTTTTAGCTATTTTTTCTTTATACTCTGGAAAATCATCTAAATCAGCTGGTGCTCTTCTTTCACTTTCTCCAGAAAAACCATCTATCCTATCTTTTATATAAGTGGCATAACTTATTTTACTCATTTCACCGTCACTTATATAATCAATACCAACTTCGATCTGTTTTTTAACAATTGTCTCAACATTTTTTTTCAATATATTATTGAAATCTTCTTTAATAAATTTTTCACCCCGATCTTTAGAAAATAAAATTTCTGAAAGTCCTTTTGATCTAGGCAAGCTGCCTACATGTGTAGTTAATATTTTAGACATTTTTTAATTAACCTGTTTTTATCAAGATTTGTTTCCAAATTGCAGTTTCATCAAATAAAACCCATTCGTTCTTTATACCTCTTGGTCCTATTTCGGCATGATTAATTCCCATAATATAAATCTCAGAATTAGAAGCTTGCCCAAATATACCATTCCCACTGTGCTTCCCAACTAAAGACCAGCGTATAGCAACTTTTTTTGGTTGATTTTCTTCTACAGTAAAACTTTTATGTTCTATTCTAAAAAGAGCATCTGGGAAAGATTGTCTTAAATTTAGCCAGAAATTTGTTACATCATCAATACCATAACAAACAAAACCTCCTGGTTGAAATTGTTGAACTGATCTGTCATAATTTTTTTCAATTGTAGATTTAGAATTAATATTAAGAATGTTTTCTAAATTTTCTGCATATTGATCAGCTATATTATTTTTTGATAAAATTGGTGGTGCATAACTTGTTTCTTGAGATGAATTCTTATCAAATGGTTTAATGCAATTCTTTATTCCACCTTCTTGCTTTATTAAAATTGCTGCATATTTTTTTGGATCTATTTCTAGCTGTCTAACAATTGCTCCTTGATCTCTAACTAACCATTCATCATAAACTTGATTATTCTTACAAGCGCAGTCAGCAATGACTCTGTATACAAGTTTTTTATTTGTTGCTTTCCCATATAAACCATCTTTTACATGAGTGGCTTTACTAAGAATTCTATGAGAAGATAAAAACCCTTCATCTTCGTTACCAATCCAAATTACATCTTCACCTAATAATTGCCTATCTGGAAATTCGTCTAAAGTTGCATTAGTTGCATCAACTACTGTATTAGGTCCATAAATGATTCCCATAGGTGATCTAACAGGAATATTTTCAGCATAATATTCCATAATTGAGTTAACATCTTTTTCTTCCCATATCTGATGAGTTATTTTTAGAATATAATCTGGAAGATTTTCAAACTTGTTATTAAAACCTTTCATATAACTGAATTCTTAATTTGTTTGTCTTATAATAAATAAATTTCCATCCTCATCACTTATCTGCTTAATTGATCGTGATGAGTTTTTTGGTACTGAAAAAGTATCCTTGTCCTTAATTACTACTTTCTCTCCATCACAATCTATTTCCCATTCACCAGATAAACAATGATATACTTCTGATTTCTCAAATTTGTATTCATGTATATGGGCATTTTTTCCATGGAGAAGTGAAAGGCTAAATCCTGTTAAATGCGGTATGTTTGGAATAAATGATTTATTATGAATATTAAATTGATCAAGGTAATTAATAATTTTATTGGATTGATAGTGTTCATCATCAACAAAGTATTTATCTTTTTCATCAAATCGAATGACAAACTTTTCTATATCTTCTGAGGAATAATGATCAAAACTCTTTAATTCATCTTCTTTTAATGGTTGAATAATTTTAGTTTCATCAGTAATTTTCTGTTTTTCTGTATCTACTAAAGAATTATCATTCATTAATACCATACCAGAATCTTTTGCATCTTTTAAAAGTTTTGGAGTCCAAGTGATTACACCTGGATCATTTTCACCTAAAACTACAAACATTAACGCTTCTTCTTTGCTTACATTTTGAAAACCTCTAAACATATTTGTAGGGAAAGAAGCAATATCACCTTTTTTAAGTATTACCTCTCCTTCTGTGCCATCAACTCCCCAATAGAAACGCCAAGCACCAGAATGAATTATAAATACTTCAGCAGTTGTATGGCTATGTAATCCAGAACCGTTCATTGGAGCAGCACTTACAGCTCCAATATTGAAGCCATGCGCTTCAGCTATTTTAACATTTTGTTTAGCATCTTCACTAACACCTGGGCCTATAACAGAATAATTTTTCCTATCCTGATGTCCCTTTAATTTTCCTTCTACAAAAGGAATAGTACTTGGAATAAGTTCCTCAAATTTTGCTAATCTTGTAGTAATATTAATTGACATATCTTTATGATATTTTATTCATTTTTTTTGAATATTATTCAAATTATTGAATAAATCAATTAATATTTATTAGTATGTAAATAATTTTTATGACAAATAAAATTGAAGATTTTGAAACAGGGGAAAAAGAAAACAAGAAAATAATTTTTGTAGATTTAAGTACAAGTGAAAATTTAGAAAATAAAAAAAAATTTAAATATTTATTAAATAAAGTTGCTGAATCTCCTTTAGATGAATTAGGAGTTAATTTAAAAAACTTATACCATGAAGAAGCTGAATTAAATGCTTTTCATCCAATAAATGAAATAAGTGGTGTTGAGAATATAAAAAATAAACTTTGGATACCTCTAAAAGAAGCTTTTCCAGATCTCGAAAGAAGAAATATAATTGTAATTGGAGGATCTTATAGAGACAAAGTATTTGTATCGTTTGTTAGCTATCTAACTGGAACATTTGTCAACGAATGGCTCGGTGTTACACCCACAAAAAAAAATATTTATCTTAGAACTTGCGAAGCTCATCAAATCTCTAATGGTAAAATTATAAAATCATATGTTTTAATTGATACAGTTGATTTTATTAGACAAGCTGGACACTGGCCAATTAATAAATCTTTAGGAGCAGAAGGTATGTGGTCAGCGCCTATTACTGGAGATGGAGAAAATAATGAAAATTTTGACAACGAATTATCTTTAGAATCTTTAAATCAAGCATTAACCATGCAGCGAAGTTTAAATATTAAACCCGAAAGTGATCCAAACTCAAACAAAGATTATATAAGAGATAAATTACTTAATCATCCTCAAAAAAATTATTGGCATCCAAAAATGATGTGGCACGGACCTGCAGGAATAGGAACTGCAAGAGGTTTAAAAGGATATGTAGAATATCATCAACTTCCATTTAGACTTACATTTAAAGAAAGGGATTATTGGAAAATTGGACATTATATTGAAATTGGTGATGGTAATTATTCAATGACTGGAGGTTGGCATAGCATAGAATGCATTCATGGTTCAAAAGAATGGTTAGGTTATGAGCCAACTAATAAAAAAATTACAATAAGAGTTATGGATTTTTATTTACATCATGAAGGGCTGATTAGAGAAAATTGGGTACCAATCGATATAGCACATATACTAGATCAAATAGGTGTTGATATCTTTAAATTAATTCATAAAAAATAATTATGGCAATTGAATATTTAAAAAAAGGTTTGGATGAAAAACAAAGAATTGAAGATAATGATAAAGTAAAAAAAATTGTTGAGGAAACATTAAGTAAAATTGAATCAGAAGGAGATGAACATATTAGAGAGTTATCTCAAAAATTTGATAACTATTCTCCAGATAGTTTTAGGTTAAATGAAGAGCAAATAAATCAATTAATGAGTGAAGTCTCTGATGATGACAAGGAAGATATTAAATTTGCTCAAAAACAAGTGCGATCATTTGCGGAAGCACAACTTAAAACATTAAGTGAATTAGAAGTAGAAACGCATCCGGGTGTGATACTTGGTCATAAAAATATACCAGTGCAAGCAGTTGGATGTTATGTACCTGCTGGAAAATTCCCAATGGTAGCTTCTGCTCATATGTCAGTTGTTACTGCCTCTGTTGCTGGGGTTCCAAGAATTGTTGCTACTACACCGCCTTTTAAAGGTAAGCCAAATCCAGCTGTTGTTACAGCAATGAAAATGGGCGGTGCTCACGAAATTTATGTTTTGGGAGGAATGCAAGGAGTTGGTGCTATGGCTATAGGTACAGAAACGATTAAACCTGTTGATATGCTTGTTGGACCTGGCAATGCATTTGTTGCTGAAGCAAAAAGACAATTGTATGGCAAAGTTGGTATCGATTTATTTGCTGGTCCAACTGAAACAATGGTTATTGCAGATGAAACTGTTGATGGTGAAATATGTGCAACAGACTTATTAGGACAAGCAGAACATGGATATAATTCTCCTGCTGTGATGATAACAAACTCAAGAAAACTTGCAGAAGAAACATTTAAAGAGATTGATAGAATTTTAGAAATTTTACCTACTAAAGAAACAGCAAGTACTAGTTGGAGAGATTATGGAGAAATGATTTTGTGTGATACCTATGAGGAGATGCTATCTAAAGCAAACGAATTAGCTTCAGAGCATGTTCAAGTTATGACAAAAAAAGATGATTGGTTTTTAGAAAAAATGACATCTTATGGCGCTTTATTTTTAGGTGCTAGAACTAATGTTGCTAACGGTGACAAAGTGATAGGTACTAACCATACTCTTCCTACTAAAAAAGCTGGAAGATATACTGGTGGTTTGTGGGTTGGTAAGTTTATTAAAACCCACACATATCAAAAGATTATGACAGATGAAGCTGCAACTCTCATCGGAGAATATGGATCTAGACTTTCACATTTAGAAGGTTTTATAGGTCATGCAGAACAATGTAATGTGAGAGTAAGACGATATGGGAAAAAAAATGTTGGATATGGAAAACCAGCAGGAGAAAAAATTTAGCTTATTTTAATTCCCCTTTAACTCTCATTTCATTTCTAATTTTTGTTGCTGAGATATCATGTATCTCTTTTCCTAAATCATGTTCTGTAAATGAATAACCAACTCCTCTTCCATAAGAAATATCAATAATGTTTGGAACCTTAACAACTACATATTCTTTGCCATCAGTAAAACCATGTTGAGCTAAACCTTCATTAATTTTTGCTTTTACTTCTTCAAATTGAAATGGATTGTCAGCTTGATCTTCTACACCTGCATCTACACCTCCCACGTCACGATACATAATACATACCTGACCTGTTTTCTGAAGTGCTCTTTTAAATAACTCTGTATGTCCATCATGCCATGGTTGCCATCTACCTAACATTTGTACTGTTGGTTTTTTCCAATCAAACATTTTTAATCTCCTTTGCTAGATTTTCTATTTCTTCATCTGATAAAAATTTAGTTATTTTAATGTCAGTTTTATTTGGTTGTTCAAACATTTTATTTGTATCTTCAAACCTACCTTCTTTAATAGTATCCAGCCAGATAACAAAATCAGGTTCAAAAGCTTCTCTTGCTTTTTCAGTTGGTGCTACGAAGTCACAAATTACCCATCTTCCATTTTGTTTTTCGAAATCGGCAAATGTTTTCATTCTATTGGCTTGTCGTATTCTACCTTCCATGGTAAAATCCCAATCGTTTGCTAACTTCCTGACTATATCTGCGTTATACCAAGCACAATTATCAATTACTTTAATAAGCCTTTCAGCTAACCAAGTTTTACCAGCACCAGGGAGACCACAAATAAGTATTTTCATATCTTATAATTTAAATTTTAGCGATAAAATTTGGGTTAATAACACTTTCTTTCGTGTTGTATAATAATATATTTTCATTAAAATCTTTAATTGATCCTCCTGCCTCTTCAAGAATAATATGTCCCGCAGCAATATCCCATTCTGAAGTTGGACCTAGTCTTGGATAGATATTTACCTTACTTTCAGCTAAGTAACAAAATTTAAGAGAACTACCAATTTGGATTAATTCAAAATTATTACAATTATCATTTATCCAATTATCAAAATCTTTATTAGAATGTGATCGACTACAAATAACCTTAGTTAAATTACTTTTGTCTTTTACTGAATTTATTTTTATAAAATCTTTAGTTGATTCAATATTTGACTCTGTAATTAATTTATATGCGCCATTGTTTTTCAAAGCATAATAAAGCAAAGACTTAGCAGGCGCATATATAATACCAAATATTGGTGAATTATTTTTTATTAATGCAATATTAACTGTAAATTCTCCATTTTTTTTTATAAATTCTTTAGTTCCATCTAATGGATCTATTAACCAATATGAATTCCAAATTTTTCTTTCTTTCCATTCTATTAGACTTTCTTCACTTAATATAGGAACATTCGGGTTAAAAGATTTTAATCTATTTAAAATTAAATTATTTGATTTTATATCAGCTTCGGTAATAGGTGAATTATCATCTTTTATTTCTACATTAAAAGATTTTTTATATACTTTTTTAATTTCCTTACCTGCATCTATAGCAGTATTTAATATTTTTAATAAATTTTTTGATTTATGTAATTCTAAGTTCATAATTTTTTTAACAGAATTTTTTTATTAATTAAAATTATATGTAAATGAAATACATATATCCAAAATACAAAGTTAATCCGATAATTCCGTAAATACGTCCAATTTTTTTTGCAAAAATCATAAACATTAAAATTAATGCTGTGATTGATAGCATGAAGTATAAGTCTTGATTTGCTAAAACTGCAGGAACTTTAAAATTACCAAAAAATGAACTAATTCCTAGAACACCTAATACATTATAAATATTAGACCCCAGAATATTTCCTAGGGCAAAATCAATCTTTTTTCTAAATGCAGAAACAATGCCAACTGCAAGTTCTGGAAGGGAAGTTCCAAAAGCTACTAATGATAATCCAATTACTGAAGCTGGAACATTATACGTTCTTGCAATATTAATTGCTGAATCAACAAGTAAATCTGCACCAAATACCAAACATGCTATGCCTATTATAATTAATATTAATGAGATTTTTATTGAATAATCATTTTTATCTATTTCTAACTTATCAATTTCTCCTTTTTTTATTTGAACATACATTAGATAAATCAATGATGTAATTGCAACTAATCCAAAAATAAAATTAAAATAAAAAAAAGTCATAATAATTAATACAATTCCTAAAATAATATTTATCCAAGCTTGGTTAATTTGATTTTTATTTATATTTACAATTGGAAAAATTAATGTTGTTGCAGCCATTACAAGTATCAAGTTTGCAATATTACTTCCAACAACAGCGCCTAAAGCAAGATCCGAAAAATCATTAATGACTGCATTAATGCTGCTTGCCAATTCAGGTAATGATGTTCCCCCAGCTACAATTACAACACCAATTGCAAACAATGAGATATTAATCTTTCTTCCAAAACTAACTGAACCTCTTATAATTATTTCAGCACCTAAAACTAGAAGCCCTAATCCAATTATCGAAAATAAAATATCCATTGAAAATTTTTAATTATTTAAGTTAGTTATATGTTTAAATTAAATAGTATATAATAAACAAATTATTCTACATTATGAACGAAAGTTTTGACTATATTATTATTGGTGCAGGTACAGCTGGTTGCATATTAGCAAATAGACTTTCAGAGAATGAAAACATTAAAGTACTTTTGATTGAGGCTGGAGGAAAAGACACTAATCCTTGGATACATATTCCGGGTGGTTATTTTAAAACAATGCATAATCCTAAAACTGATTGGTGCTTCACAACTGAAGAGGAAAAATTTTGTAATAATAGAAAAATGCTTATTCCAAGAGGAAAAACATTGGGTGGCAGTTCATCAATTAATGGGATGTTATATATAAGAGGTCATGCAAATGACTACAATTACTGGAGACAATTAGGTAATATTGGATGGTCTTGGGAAGACGTATTACCGTACTTTAAAAAATCTGAAGATTACAGAATTTCTAAAAGTGAATTTCATGGTACCAATGGACCCATCAAAGTAGAGAAAATTAGATCAAATTTTAAATTATTGGATTTATTTTTAGAGGCCTCTCAAGAATTTGGATACAAAAAAAATGAAGACTTCAATGATGGTAACAATGAAGGAATGGGTTATTTTCCAATGACAATTGATAAAGGGTACAGATGTAGTGCTGCAGTTGCTTTCTTAAATCCTATCAAACATAGAAAAAATTTAAAAATTATCACTAAGGCACATGTTAAAAATTTAACCTTTGAAAATTTAAAAGTAAAAAATGTAAATTTATGGAAAAATAATGAAGAATTTTCATATTCTGTAAATAAAGAAGTTTTATTGTCTGCAGGAACAATTGGATCTCCTCACATATTACAAGCCTCGGGTATTGGTCCAGGTAAACTATTAAATGAAAATAATATTAGTATTGTAAAAGAAATTAATGGTGTTGGAAGCAATTTAACTGATCATTTAATGTTAAGACCAGTTTACAAAATTAAAAATTTAGAAACATTAAATGACATATATCATAGTTTTGCAAAAAAATTTTTAACAGGTTTAAATTATTTAATTTATAAAAAAGGACCCTTAACAGTTGGAGCAAGTTACTTGTGCGGCTTTATTAAAAGTGATTCGTATTTAGAAAACCCTAATTTACAATTTCATATTTCACCAGCTAGTACTGACTTATTAGGAAAAGCAGGGCTACATAAATTTTCAGCTTTCACTCCTACAATAACAAATATTCATCCAACAAGTAGAGGATCTATAGAAATTAAATCTCAGGATACAAGAATATATCCTCAAATAAAGATGAACTATTTATCAACTCATGAGGATAGAGAAATTGCAGGTAAATCGATTAAAATAGTGAGAAAAATAGTTTTAGAATCAAAAGCATATAAAAATTATGAACCAGAAGAATACAGACCAGGAATACAATTTAAAGATAATGAATCTCTGGCAAAAGAAGCTGGTAAATTTGCAAACACTATTTTTCATCCAGTAAGTACATGTAAAATGGGTAATGATGAAAACTCAGTTGTAAGCGATAATCTTAAAGTAAAAGGAATAAATAACTTAAGAGTAGTTGATGCATCTGTGATGCCAACTATAACATCAGGTAACACTAACGCGCCTACTATGATGATTGCTGAAAAAGCATCGGACTTAATTATTAACGATCAGAAATAATTATTGAACTACTGTATCTTTAGGATCAATTCCAGCAACTTCAACTGGCGCCTTCATAGCATCTCTTCTAAAAGGTTCTCCTAATTCTTGATTTAACATTACTTCTATAAAAGTAGTTACGCCTTCCATTTGATCTTTGCAAGATTTTTGTAAAGCTTCTGTAAGCTCCTCTTGAGTATGAACCTTGACACCTTTAAATCCACATGCTTCTGCAATTTTTGCATAACTTAATTTAGGATCAAGTTCAGTTCCAACAAAATTATTATTATACCAAAGAGTAGTATTTCTTTTCTCCGCTCCCCACTGATAATTTCTAAAAATTATCATTGTGATATTTGGCCAACCCTCTCTATTGCAAGAAGTCATTTCACTCATACTAATTCCAAATGCACCATCACCGGCAAAGCCAACAACTGGTGTATTGGGACAGCCTATTTTTGCTCCAATTACAGATGGAAAACCATAACCACATGGTCCAAATAAACCAGGCGCCAAATACTTTCTACCATTCTCAAATGTTGGGTAAGCATTACCGATTGCACAGTTATTACCTATATCACTTGATATAATTGCATCTTCAGGAAGACCTGCTTGAATAGCTCGCCATGCCATTCTTGGTGACATTTTTTCTGGTTCTCTATCTCGTGAATCTTTATTCCAAGACGTGCCAGGATCATCTTCTTCATGATCAAGGCCAGTTAATGTTTGTAGCCAAGCAGACTTTGTCTTATGAATTAACTCCTCTCGTTCTTTTCGATCTTGATCACCTGCATTTGTTGTAAGATTTTCTAAAATTTGTTCTGCAACTAATTTTGCATCTCCACAAATACCAACACTTATTTTTTTTGTTAAACCAATGCGATCAGAATTGATATCAACTTGAATAACATCTGCATTTTTTGGCCAATAATCTATTCCATAACCTGGTAAAGTTGAGAAGGGATTTAATCTTGTGCCAAGTGCTAAAACTACATCTGCTTTAGATATTATTTCCATTGCTGCTTTAGATCCATTGTATCCTAAAGGACCAACCGCAAGCGGATGTTTGCCAGGAAAACTATCATTGTGTTGGTATCCGCAAGCAACTGGAGCACTTAATTTTTCAGCAAGTTTTTTGCAATCATCAATAGCGTCAGCCAAAATAACTCCAGCACCAGATAAAATGACTGGGAATTTTGCGTTAGATAAAAGATCAGCAGCTTCTTTAATTGCCTCTGTTCCACCTGAAGGTCTTTCAAATTTAATTATAGGTGGCAGATCAATATCAACAACTTGAGTCCAAAAATCTCTTGGTATATTTAATTGAGCAGGAGCAGATCCTTTAATAGCTTTTGAAATAACTCGATTTAAAACTTCTGCAACTCTGGAAGGATCTCTTACTTCTTCTTGATAACACACCATGTCTTTAAATAAGTTCATTTGCTCAACTTCTTGGAAACCTCCTTGACCAATAGTTTTATTAGCTGCTTGAGGAGTAACTAAGAGCATTGGAGTATGATTCCAAAAAGCAGTTTTTATAGGTGTAACCAAGCCAGTTATACCAGGTCCATTTTGCGCAATACACATTGCAATTTTACCAGTTGATCTTGTATAACCATCAGCCATAATTCCGCCATTTGACTCATGAGCAACATCCCAAAATGTTATCCCAGCTTTAGGAAAAAGATCTGATATTGGCATAAACGCCGATCCAATTATTCCAAAAGCATGTTGAATACCGTGTTTTTGTAAAACTTTTACAAAAGCCTCTTCTGTTGTCATTTTTGCCATAATAAATCCTTAATATATTATTCTTAACTACATTAAATTAATTATTAAATGAACTACAATAATCTTGTTAGTTATTTATTAATTTTATAAAATTCATATTTAATGAAAAAATAATAATTTACGATTGATAAAATGACGCTTCTTGGACAAGAGATTATTAAGGCTACATCTAAAACTTTGCCTGATCAACCTGGTGTATACCAAATGCAAGATGAAAAGGGTAACATTCTATATATTGGAAAAGCAAAAGTATTATCAAATAGAGTAAAGAATTATCTATCTCTAAATAACTTAACTAGAAGAATTCAAAGAATGGTTAGTCTAACTAAATCAATGAACTTTTTTGTTACGAATACAGAATTAGAAGCAATCATCCTTGAATGTAATTTAATTAAAAAATATAAACCAAGATTTAATGTTCTGTTAAGAGATGATAAATCATTTCCTTATATTTTTATTTCATCAGAGCATGATTTTCCGAGAATTGAAAAACATCGTGGTCCACAAAAGAAAAAAGGGAGATATTATGGACCATTTGCAAGCCCAGATGCAGTAAATAGAACTATTAATACAATACAAAGAATATTTCTTTTAAGATCATGCACAGATAAAGAGGTAAATGTGGGAAATAAATTGTGCTTTAATTATTATCTTAAAAGATGTTCAGGTCCTTGCGGAGGAAAAATAACTAAAGAAGCTTATTCGAAATTAATAGAAGCAGCAGATGATTTTTTAAGTAGTGGCAATTCGAAAAACATACAAAAAAATTTTACTGATCAAATGTATAAAGCGTCAGAAAAAAATAATTTTGAATTAGCGGCATCTTTAAGGGATAGACTTAAAGCTTTGAAACATATTGAGCAAAATAATTCAATTAAAATTAAGGATATTAAAAATGCTGATATTTTTGCAATAACATCAAATGAAGGAAAAACCTGTATTTATGGAAGTTTTTTTAGAAATAATACCTCTTATGGTGGTAAAGCGTTCTATCCAGATCATGACAAATTATTGGATCACGAGGAAATAATATTAGGTTTCTTAAATATATTTTATGCAGAAAAAGATATCCCTGAAATAATCATTACTAATATAGTTATTGATAAAAATAATAATTCCCAAATTTTAGGAAAAAATTTTGATAAAACAAAATTTATTAATCCATTAAAAGGACCTAAAAAGAATTTACTGAAATTTGCAGAAAAGAATTCTAAAATAAATTTAGATATAAAATTAAACAAACTTAAATCTTTTGATAATTTTAGTGAAGAAATCAAAAAAATATTTAAACTCAAAGATGAAATTATAAAAATAGAAGCTTACGATAATAGCCATACATTTGGAAAACATCCTATAGGTGTAATGGTTGCGTATAATCAAAATGGATTTATAAAATCAAATTATAGAAAATTTAATATTCGATTTGATCTTGAAGAAAACAAAAATAAAGTTGATGATTATTATATGATGAAAGAAATGCTTACTAGGAGATTTAGTAATTCAAAATTTCAAGACGAATTAGATTTGCCAAGTTTATTACTTATAGATGGAGGCAAAGGACAATATAATTCTGCAAAAAAAGTATTAGATAATTTAAAAATTGATATACCAATTATCTCTATGGCAAAAGGTGAGGAAAGAGATGCAGGTAGAGAAATTTTGATACATGATAAATTTACACATAGATTAAATGAAAATAATCCAATTCTTCATTTTTTACAAAATATTAGAGATGAAGTGCATAGATTTGCAATAACAACACATCGTTCAAAAAGAGCAAAGATGAGCGTCAAATCTGTATTTGATGATATAGATGGAGTAGGTCCTGAAAGAAAGAAAATTTTAAAAAAACACTTTGGAACAGTCGAGAAATTAAAATTAGCTAGTTTAGATGAACTAAAAGAGGTTAAGTCTATTCCTGAGTCAATTCTTACAAAAATTTATGAATATTTTCATAGCGTTTAAAAAATTCTTAATCTACAAAGAATAGATATGAATATATCAAATATTCTAACAATAATTAGAATAGCTATAATCCCAATTATAGTTCTTTGTATATATCTTACTAATCCATACTTTGGTTGGATTGCATTTATATTATTTTGTTTAGCTGGAATAACAGATTACTTTGATGGATATTTAGCAAGACTTAGAAATGAAGTAACAAATTTTGGAACATTTTTAGATCCAATTGCAGATAAATTATTAGTAGCGGCAGTTATTCTAATTTTAACGTCTAAAGGAGTTATTAAAGATTGGGATACTATTCCAGCTCTAATAATATTGTTAAGAGAAATAACAGTATCAGGCTTAAGAGAATACTTAGCGGGAATAAAAATCAGTATACCAGTTTCAAGAATTGCAAAAGCAAAAACCTTTCTTCAACTAGCTGCACTTGGAATGCTTATATTATCTGAGAGTAATCTAAATTTATTATTTATTATTTATTTAGGTAAAATTTTTTTATGGATTGCTGGAATTCTAACCCTCTATACAGCTTATGATTATATTAAGGGATCATTAAAACATTTTTGAAATGAGAATTCGATATTTTGCTTGGATCAAAGATATAACAAAAAAAGATGATGAGATTATTGATATTGACCATCCTAAAACTTTAGAAGAATTAAAAGGTTATTTAGAAAATATATACCCTGAACTAAAAAAACATTTTTTACAAGATGTTTTAAGATTTGCAGTTAATCAGGAATATGTTTCAGAAAATTTGAATTTAAAACCAATTGATGAAATTGCAATCTTTCCACCAGTTAGTGGTGGGTAATGATAAAAATACAAAAAAAAAATTTTAATATAGAAGAAGAAATTGAGAAAATTAAAAATCAACATACAGACATAGGCGCTCTTACTTCTTTTGTTGGGTATGTAAGAGATTTAAATAACAATAAAGATGTAAAATATTTAAATTTGGAAGTTTATGAAGAAATGGCATTTAAAGAATTATCAAAAATTGAAAATAACGCGACTGAAAAATGGAGTTTAATTGATACTTTGATAATTCATAGATATGGAAAATTAATTGTTAATGAAAAAATTGTTTTAGTTTGTTGTTTTTCACAACATAGAAAAAATAGTTTCGAAGCTTGTGAGTTTATTATGGATTATTTAAAAAAAGATGCTCCATTTTGGAAAAATGAATTTTATTATAAAGACGATGAATGGTTAGAAAATTCTAGCTAGCATTTTTAACCATATCGCTAAAATCGTTCATAAATTTAAAAGTAGTAGTATTATCACCAGTATTATATTTAAAATCATCAATAGATTTAATGGGAGTAATTTCTGCAGCAGTACCTGTTAAAAACGCTTCATCATAATTTCCAATTTCGTCAGGCATTAAATGCTTTTCTGTTATTTGAAAACCTTGGCTAGTTGCCATTTCGATAACTGTTTGGCGTGTAATCCCATTTAGAAAACAATCTGGAATAGGAGTATGAATATTTTTATCTTTAATAAAAAAAATATTTGCTCCAGTACCTTCAGCAACATAACCTCTATAATCTAACATCAAGGCATCGTGATAGCCTTTTTTTTCTGCAAATTCTTTTGATAGGGTACAAATAATATAAGGTCCAGAAGCTTTTGCTTCATATGGAGCAGTATCTGGTGCAGGTCTTTTCCAAGGCGATGTAATTAATCTCAAACCTGCTTTTTGATCCTCAATTTTAAAATAAGTTGCCCAATCATCCCAAACAGCAATAGCTACATTGATATTAGATTCACCTGTTGACAAACCCATTTGATTGCCCCCTCTCCATGCAAGTGGTCTAACATAACAATTTTTATAGTTCATTTTATCTATAAGTTCATATTTAGCTTTATTAATTTGATCATGTGTGAAAGGAATTTCCATTCCAATTATTTCTGCAGATTTAAAAAACCTTTTAGTGTGCTCCTCAGATTTAAAAATCTTACCATTATAAGCTCTTTCTCCTTCGAAGACAGCACTTGCATAATGTAGACCCTGAGAAATTATATGCGAGTTTGCATCTTTCCACGGTATAATTTTACCATTCATCCAGATCCACCCATCTCTATTTTCAAATGATTTAAGCATATTCATAATTAACTTTTTTAATGACAATTGACTATCAGTGATGCATAATTAAGTCAATATGGCTGACCTAAATAAGTTGTTAACACCTCTTTTTTTAAATGAAAGCGAAATTAGAAAGATTATTGAGCTATTATTTTTCTCATATAGAGATTTCACAGAGGGTCCTGATAAGATATTAGAGCAAATAAACTTTGGCAGAGCTCATCATAGAGTTATATATTTTGTTGGGAAACAAAAAAATCTTACAATTAAAGAACTTCTTTCCGTATTAAAAATAACAAAACAGAGTTTGTCTAGGGTGTTAAACCAACTTGTTAATGAAAAATATATTATATTATCTGTTGGTGAAGATAAGCGT
>CACILT010000012.1 GCA_902587565.1 uncultured Alphaproteobacteria bacterium | reverse complement strand
CTCCATTAGTCCATTTTCAAAGAAAAAAATATAATTTAAGTCTAACAATAGCTTTAATTCTTCAATTATATATTCACTATTATGTTTTTGTTTTCTATTTTTATTAAATATTACATTTTTAGTGCTAAATAAATTTTTTTTATCATCATAAGTTATTGCTCCTCCTTCAATAACTAAGTCAGAAATTTTTGTTGGGATATTTAAATAGTTTGAAATAAATTTTGATATTTTATTATCATTTAAATAATCTGGATACTTTCCATAACCATTAAATTCAAAGCTAATTGATTTTAATTTTTTATCTTCGTTATAAAAAATTGGTGCAATATCTCGCATCCAAGAATCATCTAATTTACATTCTACAATATCTATATTTTTATGATTAGTTTTATTTTGAATTTCATTTATGTCTTCTTTATTTGACAAAACAATAACATGCTCAGTTTTTGCAATTTCATTAATTACATTTGCAACTTCATCTCTAGCCTTATTAATAATTTTACCATAAAGATCTTTATTACACGGCCAAGCAATCAAACAATATTGGTGTTCATACCATTCAGGAATTAGTTTCATAAAATTTAAAAATATGTATAATTATTTCATGTCTAAAGATGAAGTAAAATTCACTGAAATGAAACGTGGTGATAAAGAGGATTATGAACTTCTTGCTAATTTTGAAGATAAATTTATTGAAGGTACAGCTGATAGAATAGTAAGAGTGCTAGAAAGTTTAGACAATTCTTTAGGTGGCTATAAGGTATCTAGATTAGAACACTCTCTTCAAACTGCATCAAGAGCGTTACGTGAACAAGCTTCTGAAGAAATGGTGGTGGCTTCCTTATTGCATGATATAGGTGATGAAATTGCACCTCTTAATCATTCTGAACTTGCCGCTGCAGTATTAAAACCTTTTGTTTCTGAAAAAACAAGATGGATTGTAGAACAACACGGTTTGTTTCAAGCCTACTACTATAATCATTATTATGGAAAAGATAGAAATCTAAGAGATAAATTCAAAGGTCATGAATTCTTTAATGATACTATAGATTTTTGTGAAAGATGGGATCAAGCATCATTTGATCCAAATTATGATACAATTCCTTTAAAAGAATTTGTTCCGATGGTTCAAAGAATATTTAATAGAACACCTTATAGAAATTTATAACTATTTTTTTAACTTGTTGATTAGTTTAAGGTTACCTGGATCAAAGTTATTTTTATTTTCTTGAATAAATTTATCTATATTTTTTTGCTTTTCTAATTCTAATTCAGAAACTTTTCTAATATTCAAATCAACATACAAAGAACAAACCTCTGTTGTTGCTGCTCTGTAACCTTCAAGCTTATGTGTCATTTCTAATTTATAAATTAATCTTTTTTTATCCCTATCAAGAAATAACAAATTAATATCTACTTCATCACCCTCTTTCACTTCTTTGTCATAAGTTGTGTGTGACTCTACGGCAAAAGTAGTTTTCTTCTCTGTTTTTGCAGAAGTTTCACCCATATTAAATTTTTGTAAAAGAACTTCCCATCCAGCATCAAAAAGATGAATATAAAATGCCAAATTCATATGACCATTGTAATCGGTCCATTCTTTTTTAACTCTTCCTGAATTTAAATATATCTTCATTGTTTTTCTTTATTAATTCAAAAAATATAGTAGTTTAAAATAATGAATAATGAAGTAATAATTTCGTGTGCTGTAACAGGATCTGGTGATACAGCAGGTAAACATCCTGAATTACCTATAACACCAAAACAAATTGCTGATGCTTCAATTGAAGCTGCCAAAGCGGGTGCAGCAATAGCCCACGTACATGTAAGAGAACCTGATGGCAAACCTTCTAGGAATTTAAGTTATTACAAAGAAGTAGCAGATAGAATTCGCTCTTCTGAAACTGATGTAGTTTTAAATTTTACTACAGGTATGGGTGGTGATTTTGAAGTGGGAACAGGTAAAGATCCTTTAAATCCAGTGGGAGCAAATACAGATATGATCGATGCATTAAGTAGATTACAACATGTTGAAGAGTTATTGCCTGAAATTTGTACTTTAGACTGCGGCTCACTAAATTTTGGTGACTCAAACATGACTTTTATTCATACACCGATACAACTGAGAACTGCAGCAAAAAAAATGCAGGAGCTTGGAGTGAAACCAGAAATGGAAGCTTTTGAAATGGGTCATTTATGGTTTGCTAACCAACTTTATAAAGAAGGTTTAATTGATGGCCCTCCTTTTTATCAAATATGCCTTGGCATACCTTGGGGATCACCTGCAACAACGAGCGCAATGAAAGCTATGGCTGAAATGGTACCTTCTGAAGGTGTTTGGTCTGGATTTGGAATAGGAAGATCACAAATGCCTATGGCTGCACAGGCAGTTATTTTGGGAGGAAATGTTCGTGTGGGACTTGAAGACAATCTTTATTTAAAAAAAGGAGTTTTTGCATCAAATGCACAGTTGGTTGAAAAGGCAAGATGTATTGTTGAAGATATGGGGGCTTCTATTTTATCCCCTCAACAGACTAGAGAGAAATTAAAACTAAAAAAACATTTTTAATTTGAAAAATATCGCTGTCATTGGAACTGGTGTAATTGGTACCGGCTGGATACTTAGATTTCTCGCTAATGGTATAAGAGTCAAAGCATTTGATAAAAATTCTCAGCAATTACATTTTCTAAAAGAAGAAATAACAAGAACAAACTTAATAATAAAAAAATTATATAATACAAAAATCAATTTCAAAAGTTTGGAAATCGTAGACAGTATTGAAGAAGCAGTAAAAAATGCAGATTTAATTCAGGAAAATGTACCCGAACGATTAACTTTAAAAAAAGATGTTATAAAAAATATAAGTAAATATTCACCCTCAAATTCAATAATTGCTTCAAGTTCATCAGGTTTACTTCCATCAGATTTACAATCAAAATGTATTAATCCAAAAAGGTTGATCATAGCTCATCCATTTAACCCTGTATATATTCTCCCTTTGGTTGAAATTGTAAAAGGTAAAAAAACTACAAATTTATATCTTAATAAAGCAAAAAAATTTTATCAAAAAATTAAAATGAAAATATTATTAGTAGAAAAAGAATTACCGGGCTTTTTATCTGATAGATTGCAAGAAGCTTTGTGGAGAGAGGGTTTACATATTATAAATGATGGATATGCTTCAACAAAAGATTTAGATGAAGCAATAACTTATGGTCCTGGTATGAGATGGGCTCTAATGGGAACTTTTTTGACATTTCACTTAGCGGGAGGAGAAATGGGTATGAAACATATGCTAGATCAGTTTGGACCAGCATTGCAGCTTCCATGGACTAAACTCAAATCTCCAAAACTAACAAAAAAACTTAAAGAAAAAATCATTAAAGGCACAAAAAAACAATCAAAGAATCATTCTATAAAAGATTTAAGTAACATAAGAGATAATTTTTTAATAGATTTGCTAGAATTAAAAAAAAAATATAAATTATAATTATGACAATAATCTCAAAATATGTAGCTTTAAAAAATTATATACCAACTGGGTTACCTAAAGAAGAAGATTTTGAAATTAAATCTAAAACTTTAGAATTAGATGAAACAAATAATATTCATGTTCTTAATTCATGGATATCTGTTGATCCGTATATGAGAGCAAGGATGACAGAACGTAAAAATTATAAACCACCCTTTTTACTAGGCGAGGAAATGGAAGGTTATGCAATTGGTTTAGTCCAAAAATCAAAAGATTCGCAATTTCAAGAAGGAGATATTGTTTTCAGTAATTTTGGTATGAGAGATAACTTCATTTGCAAAAGCAGTGATTTAAAAAAAATCAAAAATTCTGATCTTCCATTGCAAACTTATCTAGGACCTTTAGGAATGACAGGGCAGACTGCATATATTGGTCTTTTCAATCATGGAAAAATACAAAGGGGACAAAGTATTCTTGTATCTTCAGCAGGTGGAAGTGTTGGATCAACAGTTTGTCAAATTGCAAAAAATTTAGGATGTAAAGTTTACGCTAGTACAGGATCAGATGAAAAAGTTGATTGGTTAAAAAATGAATTAAATGTTGATGTAGCATTTAATTATAAAAAAATTGACAACCTTGTTCTTCACTTAAAAGAAATTTGTCCTGAAGGATTTGACTTATACTTTGATAATGTAGGAGGTGATTTTTTAGAGTCTGCAATTTTTCGAATGAAAAATTTTGGAAGAATTATTATTTGTGGAAGGATATCTCAAATGAATTCAACTTCTGCACCTGCTGGACTAAAAAATATGGCTCACGTATTAGTAAAAAGATTAACTATAAAAGGTTTTTTAATTTTTGATCATGAAAATGATAACGAGCCTTTTGAAACTGATATGCGAAATTGGCTTTCACAAGGAAAAATAAAATTTAAAGAAACAATTTATGAAAATATAGAAAATGCTCCTAAAGCATTTATAGATCTACTTAATGGTAAAAATTTAGGTAAAATGTTAGTTAAAATTTAATTAAATTGTAACGTAGGGAGATGTTCCCCGATATTTTATATCTAATTTAAGTTCCTTATCAATTGGAGGAAAAGCTCTTTGCTGACATTCTACTCTAGGGCAAATTCTACAAGAAACTCCAATTGGCATTTGTAACTTTTTATTATTTAAATCAATTCCTTCAGAATATATTAAATCTTTTGCGTATTTCATATCACAACCTAAACCAATCGAAACAAAGCTTTTAGGCATTCCATGTTTTTCAATTCCTTTCTCAAAAGCTCTTGCGATACAAAAATATACTCGTCCATCTGGCATTTTAGATATTTGAGGATGAATTTTTCCAGGATTTAAAAAAGCAGTATATACATTCCATCTAGGACAAGAACCTCCATGTCTTGGTATATGAATACCAGATAAAGAAAATCGTTTCGACACATTTCCTGCAATATCTGTTTTTAAAAAATGAAATGGCACTCCTTCGTTTCCAGGTCTTTGAAGATTTGTTAATCTATGTGTAACTTGTTCAAAACTACAAGCATAATGATGCATTAAAATTTCCACATCATATTTATGCAATTTAGCACTCTTTAAAAAATCGTTATAAGGCATCATAAAAGCAGCAGCATAATAATTAAGTAAAGATAGTTTAAGCAAAGGCTCTACTTCTTCTGACTCAATATTATTATCTTTAATAACTTTATTGATAACATCATTAGCCTCTAAATAAGCAACTTGTGATGCTAAATGAAAGTTTCTTGATGTGTAAGTTAACATTTCAGAAAGATAAAAAATCTTTGAATTTTCATCAAATCTTTTTACTATTTTTTCATCTTCGTTTATGGTTACAATTTTAACTTCAATTCCATGTTTTTCTTTGAGATAAAGTGATAATTTAGATCCAGAGCCAATGTTAGGTCCAGTTTCAAGACCTATTTCTTTTCTTAGATTTTCAGAACTTACTTCTAAATCATGAAAGTAATTTTTATTTTCTTGAAGAATATCTGAAACAATTTCAACAGGTAGTCTTGTTGGTTTTTCTATTTGATTTGCATTAACATCCATCGTTTCAAGTCGATTTTGCATATCTTCTTTAAAGCTTTTAAAAGAATCATTTATTGTCAGTAATGCTTTAGCTATGTTAGGATTTGAACCAATAAAGTCACTTGTGTCGTGATTGGTTATCTTTAAATCATCAAAAATTTCATTGCTTAAAACATCCATAACGTCTGAAAGAAGTCGTTTGCTAGATTCTGTTGAGAAGTCTTTAATTGATAAATCTAATTTATCAGCTGCTTTAATTAGTAAGTAAAGCGGTATTTTTCTTTTTCCACTTTCAATTAAATTTAAATAACTAGGAGATATTCCAATAGTTTTTGATAATTCAGCTTGTGAAAAACCTTTGCTTATCCTTTGTTTTTTTAACCTTGGACCAAAATTTATGTCAGATTCAATATTCATTTACAAAATTTACAAAAATAAAAAAATTAAAGTAATTTTCTTTACACTAAAAATAAGAAAAACTCTAGTTTTTTTTTATAATATTATGTATTTGTAAAATCTGTAAATATGAATAGTAAAATAACAGATGACGTTAATAACCATAAAGAAAGCCTAGAGCAGAGTTCTATTGAGAAGAAGGTTCTTGAAGGATCTATAGACTCAAATTATGACCTTAATCTTGCTGATGGTATCGAAGCATACTACAGCGAAAGATACGGTTGGACTCTTAGAAGAAAAACTATCTAATTATATTAGATTTTAATTCTCTAACTAACGGTACTATTTATTTGGTCGTAAGCTTTTTCAGCAATCATAATAGTTGTTGCATTTAAATTAGCACTAACAATATCTGGCATTACAGAAGCATCAATAACTCTTAAATTTTGAATTCCATGAACCCTTAAGTTTTGGTCTACAACTGAAGTTTTGTCCTCACCCATTTTATTTGTGCATGACGGATGATACGCAGATTCAGATGTATTTTTAATAACTTCATCTAACTCATTTTGATTAGATACATTTTTCCCAGGCCTAATTTCAGTGCCAACATATTCTTTTAGTGCTTTTTGAGATAATATTTTTTTAGCAATTCCCACACCTTCTCTCATTTGTTTTAAATCGTCTTCATGCTTAAGATAATTAAATTGTATTTTAGGATCATCTTTATAGTTATTTGTTTTAATTTTAACAAACCCTCTGCTTTTTGGTCTATTTGGACAAACATGAAATTGAAAAGCTTCAAAATTAGGATTTTCTAAACCATGATTAATAACTAAGTATGGAAAAAAATGAAATTGTAAGTTTGGATGAATATATGATTTGTCAGATTTAACAAACCCTCCTAACTCTAAGTGTGAGTTTGCTAACCTTCCTTTTTTAAACAAAAACCATTTTGATCCTTCAATTGCTTGATAGAGAAAATTTGTTGCTAAAGAATGTAATGTTTCATTTTTTTTTGATTTATATTGAATATACATCTCTAAATGATCTTGTAAATTTTCTCCCACCCCAACTAAATTATTAATTACCTCTATTCCCAAGCTTTTAAGATGTTTTTCATTACCTATTCCGGATAATTGAAGAATTTTGGGAGAATTAATTGAACCTGCACAAAGTATAACTTCTTTATTGGCTAAATAATTACTGGTTATATTTTTTTTAATTGTTTCAACACCAATTGCAGTTTTATTTTTAAAAAGAATTTTTTTAACATCAATATTATTTATTATTCTTAGATTTTTTCTATTTTGGATTGGCTCTAAATATGCTTTAGCAACACTTTGTCTGACACCGTTGTTTATTGTTACATCAAAAGTTCCAAAACCTTCATTATCAATATTATTAGAGTCATTAAATATTTTATATCCAGCTTCTTGTGCAGCTTCTAAAACTTTTTTAAATAAAGGATATTTTTTATCTATGTTTGATTTATTTACTTTTAATGGTCCCTCTTTACCTCTTTCATTACTATCATGAGACCAAGTTTCTAATTTTTTAAAAAAAGGTACAACTTTTTTATATGACCAATCAGTTAAACCACTTGAAGACCATCTATCAAAATCCTCTTTATGACCTCTAGCAAAAACCATTCCATTATGAGAAGAGCATCCCCCGATCATTTTACCTCTTGGACAATATAAAGATCTATTATTTAGAAACGGTTCAGGCGCCGTATAATACTTCCAATTATATTTTGGGTCATGCATTGCATATAGAAGTGCGCTTGGCATATCAACTTTCCAGGTTTTACTCGATGGACCAGCTTCTAATAAAATTACGGAATTCTTAGATTGTGAAGACAATCTGTTAGCTAAAACACAACCTGCTGACCCTGCTCCAACAATGATGTAGTCAGCGTTGTTATCCACTAATTCATTCTTTCAGTATTTCCATCAACAGTCATGATTTGACCGGATACATTTTCTGAGGCATCACTTAACAAAAATAAAGCCATTGATGCAATATCTTCTTTTTCTACAAATGTTTTTAATGAAACCATTGACTCTAATTCTTTTCTTACTTTATTTCTTGTTGATTTAATTAATTTAGCTTTTGCATTTATTACTCTGTCCATTCTATCACCATTCACTGAACCTGGACAAATTGCATTTACTCGTATTTTAAATTTTCCTAATTCAACAGCTAATGTTTTAGTTAATCCAATTATTGCCCATTTACTAGATGTGTAAGGAGATCTTTGAGCATAACCAAATAAACCAGCAGTTGAAGATAAATTGATAATTGATGCTTTTTTAGACTTTTTTAAGAATGGTATAGCAAATTTAGTAAAGTAAAAATGTGAACTAAGATTTGTTTTGATTGTTTGATCCCATTCATCAATTGAAATATTCTGAAGATACTTTGTAGGTCCTGCAATACCAATATTATTTATTAATCCATCTATTTTTTTTAACTTATTTAATGAAGTAAAATATTCTTTAATGTCTTTTGGATTTGTACAGTCTAAGTGTTGAGCAAATATTTTATTACGATATTTTTTATTTGAATTTATTTTATCAATTTTTGATTTATTTATATCAGATAAATATACCTTACCACCTGAATTAATTATATTATTTGCTATAGCAAAACCTAAACCATCTGCACCTGCAGAAATAACATAATTTTTTTTACTCAGATTGATTTTCATTTATTGAATATTATCTATCTCTTTTTTAGAAATATATCCAATAGTTTTACCTTTATTGTCAGTAACTACTATTGTTAAATTATCTTCGAGAATTTTATTTTTAAAATATTTTAGTTTTATATTTTGATTTACTTTGTAAATAGAACCTAATGTTAGATTATCTTTATTAAAATTGTTCTCACTTATCATTATATTTTTTGCATCTAGATTATCTATTCTATTTTCTTTGCTAGAAAAAAAATTAAGTAAAAATTTAAATATATTCATTATTTAAAATATAGATTTACTAGGAAGATCTTTTATTCAGAAGATTGGTTAGCCAATCGGGATCCATTTCTGGAACTGAAGATAATAACAATTCAGTATAATCAGGGTATGGAGGATTTAAGATTTTACTTTTTAATCCTTGTTCCACTACTTCACCTTGATACATAACTACTATTTCATCCGAAATAGCTTTAACAGTAGCAATATCGTGAGTAATAAAAATGTAAGTCACTCCAAGATCTTTTTGTAATTTTTGGAGTAATTTTAATATTCCTTCTTGAACAATTTGATCTAGCGCTGATGTCACTTCATCACAAATAATTAAATCTGGGTTAGCCGCTAAAGCTCTTGCAATGCATATTCTTTGTTTTTGACCTCCAGATAATTCAGAAGGTAATCTATCTAAAAAAGTTTCATCTAGCTCAATCATTTTTAATAATTCAATAACTTTTGCTTCTCTTTCTTTCCCTTTTATACCTTGATAAAATTCTATTGGCCTTCCTATTATTTCATCAACAGTTTGACGGGGGTTCATTGCAGTATCAGGCATTTGAAAAATTATTTGAATTCTTCTTAATTCTTCTTTTGACCTTTGCTCAAGTTTTGGAGACAATTTTTTTCCATCAAAAATTATTTCTCCTTTTAATTGAGGAAGTAAGCCTGTAATTACTCTTGCTGTTGTTGATTTTCCTGATCCACTTTCACCAACTATAGCTACTGTTTTACCTTTAGGAATATCTATAGAAACATTGTGTAAGACCTTCGATGAACCATATGCTGCATCAATATTTTTAATGGACAACATATAATCTTCATTTGTTTCTTCAGGCTTGATCAATGATCTTACTGACCATAGAGATTTAGTGTATTCTTCTTTTGGGTTTGATAGCATATCTCTTGTTTCAGCTTCTTCAACTTCTTCACCGTATCGCAAAACTTTTATTCTATCAGCCATTTGCGCAACTACAGCTAAATCATGAGTAATATAAATTGCCGCTGTATTAAATTTGTCTACTATAGATCTCATAGCAGATAATACTTCTACTTGAGTAGTTACATCTAAGGCAGTAGTTGGTTCATCAAATATTATTAACTCTGGTCTTGGTGACATAGCCATAGCAGTCATTATTCTTTGAAGTTGACCTCCTGATACTTGATGCGGGTATCTATCTCCTATATTTTCCGCATCTGGAAGCTGTAGTGATTCATAAAGTTGAACCGCATCTTTTTTTAATACATCCGTTGGATTTATCTTTAATCTATTAGCGGCACTTATTGTTTGATCCATTAATCTATGAGCAGGATTGAAAGATGCTGCTGCTGATTGAGCAACATAAGATATTTTAGTTCCCCAAATTTTTCTCTTTTCAAATTCAGTTAGTTTAGCGAGGTCTATGCCGTTAAAATTAATTTCTCCCTTTATAATCTTACAACCTGGTTGAGTATAGCCCATTGCAGCTTTACCCATAGTAGATTTTCCGGCACCACTCTCTCCTATTAAACCTAGTATTTCTCCTCTGTGTAAAGTCAAATCTACACCTTTTAAAATTTTATGCCATCTCTCATCTGAAAATCCATCAATATGGATATTTTTCATTTCAAGCAGGAGTTCTTTTGATTTATTTGACGTCATCTTTTAATCCGCTAGTAATGTAAAGATACCAATCAACAACAAAATTGATTGATACACAAAGCAAAGCAATTGCAGCAGCTGGAATTAATGGTGTTAAACCTGCTGTTATATCATATTGCGCATATTGAATAAGTATTGCATTTTCCCTCACCATTGATGCCCAATCTGCTGAAGGGGGTTGTATGCCAATTCCTAAAAAACTTAAACTAGATATTGTAAAAATTATAAATATGAACCTTAAACCAAACTCAATAATCAAAGGTGAAGCTATATTAGGAAGAATTTCTCTGAAAATAATATATGATAAATTTTCACCTCTTAACCTCGCGACCTCTACATATTCTAGAACAACTTGACCAACAGCAACTGATCTTGATATTCTAAAAAATCTAGTTGATTCCAAAATTCCTAAAATGACAATTAAATTAAAATTAGTAGGTCCAAAAACTGATAAAAGTATAAAAGTAAAAATCATTACAGGTATAGCCATAAGCGTGTCTACTATTCTACTTAATAGTTGATCTAAATACCTTCTATCCAAAGCAGCTATAATTCCAAATACTGTTCCAATTCCTAAAGCAATAAAAGTAGCCAATAAACAAATACCAATTGTATTTCTTGCAGCATAGATAATGCGAGAAAAAATATCTCTTCCAATTTGATCAGTACCAAATATATGGCCATCACCCCAAGGAGCATAAGCTACTGGGAATATTTCTGCTTCTCCATGTGGAGCAATTAAGGGAGCAAATATTGCAGCAAAAAAATATATGAATAGTACAATCATACCAAACCAAGCTGAGATCGGAGCTTTTGATAAGGCAATTTTTAATCTTTCTAATCTAGTTCTTCTTTTAATTAAATTTGCAACTTCACTTTTTGCAGAATAAGATAAATTTTCGCTCATTTTGGATATAGTAACCTTGGGTTAGAAATAATGCCGATCAAGTCAGCAATTAAATTTAATATTACATATGTTGATGCAAAAATTAATGCACAAGCTTGAACAACAGGTAAATCTCGATTATAAACTGATCCGACCATCAACCTACCAATACCTTGATAGTTAAAAACATATTCAACAACAACTGAGCCAATCAACATATAAGCTAAGTTTATTGCAATTACTTGAGAAATAGGTGCCCAAGCATTTGGAAGTGCATGTTTAACAATTACCTCGTATCTAGAAGCTCCCGATAATTTTGCCATTTCAATATATTCACTTGATAAGATATTTATTATCGCTGACCTTGTCATTCTCATCATGTGACCCATAGTAATTAATGTCAAAGTAAAAACTGGAAGAGCAGTCCTGTAAAATCTTTCAGCCAAAGTTGAAGCTTCATCCACATTAGAAATAGTTGGAAAAACTGGAAACAGTGTCGCTAGTAAAAGAATAAAAATATAGGCTGTAAAAAATTCTGGTGAAGATACGGTTACTAAGCTAACTCCAGTTGCTGACCTATCATAATAAGAGTTTCTGTATAATGCTGCTGAAATACCTAAGATTAAAGATAGAGGAATAGCCAACATGGCGGCAACCCCTGTTAAAAATAATGTATTCTTTAATCTGGGGACAATTAAACCAACAACTTCTCTAGACCTATCACCTTGATCCCCTTGAACTTTAGATCTTCCAGAGAAAGAACTACCAAAATCTCCTTGAAAAACATTTCCTAACCAATCAAAATATCTTGTGACTGGAGGTTTATCTAAACCCAATTCTGCTCTTAGAGCTTTTACTGCAGATTTTGTTGCACTTTGACCTAATATTTCCGTGGCAAAGTCTCCAGGTAAAAAAGAAAATGTACTAAATATTATTACCGAAAATGCAAAAACTGTAACGAGGCCAAGACTAAGCCTTAACAAAATTGTTCTAAATATTGGATGAATTCTACTAATATTACCCTCCTTAAAGATACAATCTTAATTCTTAAAGTTTTGTCTAAATTAGGTCAACATGTAAGCTAAAATTAATAATTTATACGTTGAATTAAAACGTTATATATGTTTTTATATATTAACTTAAGTTTGTTTTTTGTTAAATTTCTAGAAATTATGAACAAAAATCTTAGGTTTTTGTTCAATTATAAGGGAGGACAAATGAAAAATAAGAAAATAGACAAATACATTGAAGAACAGTCTTCAAAGCTAACAAAAGGGCTTATTGATAGAAGACAGTTCATGATGTCTGTCCTTGCTACTGGGGTAACGCTCCCAATTGCATTATCATTAGCAGATAAAGCAGTTGCAGCGACACCAAAAAAAGGTGGGCATTTAAGATGGGGTAATAGTGCAGCAGATGCAACTGATACTCTTGATCCTGCAACTTATCAGAGCTCATTTATGCAAGCTACTGCTTGGTCATATCAAAACTGTCTAACTGTTGTTGATTCAGATCACACAATTGTTGGAGAGCTTGCTGAGTCAATTGAATCAGATGATGCTCAAACTTGGGTATATAATCTTCGCAAAGGAGTTGAATTCCATAATGGTAAATCAATGACAGCGGAAGATGTTGTGCTCAACTACCAGTATCATATGAATCCAGATACTGCTTCTGCAGCAGGTGGACTGTTATCTCAAATTGAAACAGTATCTGCTGATGGAAATGACAGAGTTATTTTTAAGCTAAAAGGTGCAAATGCCGATTGGCCTGCAATAACTACTGACTATCATATTATGATTAAACCAACAAAAGATGGAGTTGTTGATGCTCAATCAACGATTGGAACTGGTCCATATATTATGGATGAATTCAACCCTGGCGTTGGTGCAAAATTTGGAAAAAGAAATCCAAATTATTTCAAAGGTGATAGTGTTGCACACTTTGATTCAGTTGAAGTCATTGGTATTAATGATCCTGCTACTAGACAGGCAGCATTATTAAACGGCGAAATTGACTGGATGAATGGTGTTGATCTTAGAACTGCTAATCTATTAACTAGAAATCCTAGTGTAGAAATTACAGCAGCTTCTGGTTACGCTCACTATACAGCTCCAATGAGATTAAACGTTCCACCGTTTGATAACTTTGATGTGCGTATGGCAATGAAGTTTGCAATTAAAAGACAGGAAATTGTTGATAAGATTATGCTTGGATATGGTACTGTTGGTAATGATCATCCGATCTCTACTGCTCACCCATATCACAATAGCGCTTTAGAGCAAAGAGAGTTCGATGCTGATAAAGCTGCTTATCACTGGAAAAAATCTGGAGTAAGTGGGCCAATTGAAATCAGTACTTCTGAGGTTCCTTATGCAGGATGTACAGATGCAACTAACTTGATAGCAGCATCTGCTCAAGAATGTGGTATCGATCTTCGAGTTAAAAAAGAGCCTGAAGATGGTTACTGGAGTAACGTTTGGAACACAAAAGGTTTCAGTATGAGTTCTTGGGGTGGAAGACCTACAGAAGATATGATGTGGTCTGCTGCATTCACAGATGATACTGAGTGGAATGAAGCTGCTTGGGGTAATCTAGTTCAAACTGATTCAACTGTTCGTTTCAATGAACTTGTTAGAGCTGCTAGATCAGAACTTGATGCAGAAAAAAGAAAATCAATGTACTGGGAAGCACAAGCTCTTTGTAACTACGATGGTGGTGCAATTGTTTATGCATTTAACCAATATGTTGGTGCTGGTTCTAAAAAACTTGCTCACGGTGAAGATGTTGCTGGTAACTGGGAAAGTGATGGTAACAAACTTTCTGAACGTTGGTGGTTTGCATAAAATATTAATTTTCTTTGTGGCGCATTTAAATGCGCCACACTTTTTCTACTAATCTTCCAAAAAAATGTTTTTAAAAAACACGAAATACCTCTTTGATGGAGGTTCGGGTCAAACTTTAATGGAAATGGGTTTAGAAACAACAGGTGATCTTTGGTCTGCACAAGCTTTATTAAATGAAAATAATCACTCAATGGTTGTAGATATGCATAAAAATTTTATAAATGCAGGATCACAATTAATCGTTACTTCAAATTTTAGTGTTAGAAGAAGACTATTAAAAAAATATAATTTACTTGATAGATTTGAATTTGGAATACGATCTGCCGGAGTACTAGCATTAAAAGCAAAAAATGAAAGTGATAAAAAAGTTATTGTTGCAGGCTCATTGCCAAATCAAGGTAATACATATTCCCCAATACATTTTGAAACTGATGAAACCATGTTTAATTATTTTCATGAAATCGCAAAAATATTAAATGATTATGCCGACATTTTTTACTTAGATGTTTTGTGTTCCATCAAAGAAATAAAAATTGCTTTAGAAGCTTCAAAAGAATTTAATAAACAAGTTCTTGTAGGTGTACACTTACGTTATGATGGAAAATTACCATCTGGAGAAAACCTTGATGAACTTTTTGAAACTATTCAAAAATTTAATTGTTGTGGCATAGTATCTGCCTGTGTATCACCTGAAATTGTTAATTTGAGTATTCCTATGTTTAATAAACAAAAACTTCCTTTTGGTTATAAAATGAATTTATTTAAAGAATTGCCTACTAGTAATGAAGAAAAATTTAATTCAGAAGGTTTTGAAGGACATTATGATTATATTGATCCCATTGAGTTACTTGGAACTCGAAATGAAGAATTTGGAGAAGAAAAATATAAAATGTTTGTTTTAAATTCTTTAAATAAAGGCGTTACTCTAGTTGGTGGATGCTGTGAAGTAAAACCACGACATATTGAAGCTATTAAGAATTTATTTTAAAATTTTTTTTTCATTATTTTGTGATAAGTTGAATAAATTTTATGGGAGATTTAGTTAGTAATTACAGATTTGTTGTAAAGCCAGTAATTAAAGAAACTGGTAGATCTCTTGATTTGGCTAGACCCATGAGAATACATCCTCTAACTTATCAAGAGTTACCACTTAACCCAGAATATACTAACTACGCTGATGGGAGATTTACACTTGAAAAATTATCTCATGCTACAGCAGATGAAATGTATTGGAAAGCTAGACAAGAAATAATTTTACGTCACACAGGTGAACATCCATACGAAATATCTGGACCAGATGCTGAAAATTTACTTCAACAAATATTTCCTAGAGATATTTCAAAAGTAAAAATAGGACGATGCTCCTATCAATTTGCATGCTACCATGATGGAGGGGTGATTTCAGATGGATTATTATTAAGATTAGAAAAAAATAAATTTTGGTTTGCTCAAGGTGATGGACATTTATACAGTTGGTACAAAGCTCATTCGAAAAATTTAGATGTTGAAATTAAAGATCCAAATGTTTGGGTAAGTCAAATACAAGGACCTAAATCTCTAAAACTGTTAGAAAAACTAATTGATCAACCATTAAAAAATAATTTTAATTACTTTGATTGGATTGAAACTTCAATTGCTTCAGAAAAAGTAATTATAAGTAGAACAGGGTTTACGAATGAACTAGGTTGGGAAATTTATTTAAGGCCAGAAAATGATTCAAAAAAAATTGGGGACTTAATACTCAGTAAGGGTGAAGAAATGGGAATGATCCTAACAGCCTCTCCAGGGTTTAGATGTAGAAGAATTGAGGCAGGTCTCTTATCTGCAGGGAGAGATTTTACAAGAGACAGATCTCCATTTGCTGTTGGATTAGGAAAATTTATAGATTTTAATAAAGGAGATTTTATTGGAAGAGATTATTTATTAAATGCAAGCAAAGATTGTTTAACATGGGGTATGAGAGTGGAAAATAGTTTTGCATTGGTTGATTCTGAAATTTCTATTAATAATAAAAAAGTTGGAATTGTAACTTCAAGTACATGGTCTCCATTTCAAGTTTGTGGTGTTGCTATAGTTCATATGGATAAAGCAGAATTTGGACCAGATACAATAGTAGATGTTAGATGTGATGATGGTACTTTACAAAAAGGTGAAATATGTACTTTACCAATGTATGATAAGAAAGGAGAAATACAAAGAGGTTTAAAAGAAGATATTCCATCTAGCCCTATACCTTGGAAGGGTATTTCAAAAAACTAATATATTTTATAATAGAATTATAAATTATATTAGAATACAAATATTAAAATGAATGATCTCATTAAAGCTAGCACTAAAATCCATACAATAGATGATGCAATTAGGTTATCTAAAAAGAGATTACCAAAATTAGTCTTTGATTTCATTGATGGAGCATCAGGAGATGATAAACTTGCTGAAATTAATAGTAAGGCATTAGATCAAATTAGACTCGAACCTAAGGTTTTCAGAAATGTCGAGAATAGAAATTTAACTAAAAAAATATTTGATTTTCATTTTGATTATCCATTTGGATTTGCACCTATGGGAATGACAAATCTTTCATGGCCTGAAGCAGATAAAATGATAGCAAAAGAAAGTGCTTATAATAATATTCCAACATGTGTTTCAATGGCTTCTAGTACTACACTTGAAGATATGTTTACTTTTTCAGAAGGTCATTCTTGGATGCAAATATATATTTTTCAAAGTGAAGAATTTATTATGGAATTATTAAAAAGAGCAGAAATCATTGGGTATGAGGTTTTAATTCTCACTGTTGATGTTCCTATTCTTTCAAGAAGAGCCAGAGATGATAGAAATGGCTTTGGTTATCCATTTAAAATTGGGCCAAAACAATTTTTAGATTTTGCACTACATCCTCAATGGAGTTTAACAACTTTGTTTAAAGGTGCTCCACAACCAATGAATTATGTTACCTCCAAAAGTGGTGATCAAGTTTTTAGACGAAAAGAAAGTAGAGGAGCAACGGATTGGAATACTCTAAATAGGGTTCGAAACGCATGGAAAGGAAAATTAATAATCAAAGGAGTAATGAATTCTGAAGATGCTTTAAAAATCAAAGAGGCTGGTGCTGATGCAGTTCAAGTATCAAATCATGGTGGTAGGCAATTAGATAGTGCTACTGCTTCTATTAATGCCTTACCATTAATTCGAAAAGCTTTAGGAGAAGATTTTCCAATACTTTTTGATAGTGGCATTAGAAGTGGTAGTGATATTTTACGTGCGTTAGCTCTGGGAGCTGACTTTGTTATGTTTGGCAGGCCTTTAATGTATGCCATTGGCGCAGATGGTGCAAAAGGTCTTAGAAGAATCATTAACCTAATTAAAGAAGAGTTAAGTACAAATCTTGGCTTAGTAGGATTAACCGATATAAATGAAGTTGATAAAAAAATTATAGCAGAGAATTTTTTTAAAGATATAAAGTATTAATATGGGAGATAAAAAGATTAGAGGTGGGGCATTAGTTGCAAGAGCTCTTAAAGACAAAGGTATTGATAATGTTTTTACACTTTCTGGAGGTTTTTGTAATCCGGCACTTGAAGGATTTATGGAGTGCCAAATTAATGTAATTAATTGTCCTCATGAACAAATTGCTGGTCATTTAGCTGATGGTCATACTAGAATATCAAGAAAACCATCCGTTTGTATTGTAGGGCCCGAAGGTTTTGCAAATGCAGTACCTTCAATGATGGAAGCTTGGGGTGAAAGATCACCTGTTATTTTTATAACTGGATCAAGTAGCTTAAAAAGACAAGGAGCAGGCGGTTTTAAGGAAATAGATGATGTATCTATTGCAGCACCGTTAACAAAATACAGCGCAAGTATAACAGATGGCAATAGAATAAGAGAGTTCGTAGATAAAGCATATAGAATTGCAACAAATGGTTATCCAGGCGCAGTACATTTAAGTGTGCCAGTAGATATAATGTTTTCATCATTTGCAGATGATGCAGGTTTAGAAGAAAGACCTTTTTCTCATCAAAAGAAGCCTTTAGCCAAAGCTTGGCCCGATCCTGAGAGTTTAAATGAAGTATTTGATCTAGCAATTAGTGCACAAAAACCTCTTTTTATTGGAGGTCATGGAGTTTGGTGGTCTAGTGCAGAAAAAAAATTAGAGCAAGCTGGCTTTGAATTAAACATTCCAATATTTAATATACCCTATCATCAAAAGCTTTTAGGCGAAGAAGTAGATTCATACATGGGTCTGGCAGATATTCATCAATATCCTCCATCAAAAATGGCTCTCCATGAATCAGATTTGGTTCTTATGATTGGTGCACGTCTTGATAATCAAATGAATTTTGGCAATCCTCCACTTTTTCCAAAAAGCACTAAGCTTGTTTGTATTAATGGATCGCACGAAGAAATAGAATTAAATAGAGCTGCAGATATTAACTTACTTTGTGATCCTGGAGTTTTTTTGGATAAACTCATAGAGTTAAAGAAAAACAGTAAATGGAAATTAAAAAATGAATGGTTTAATAAGAATAAAAAAGAGAAAAAGAATTGGATCAATAAAACATTAGAAGATTTAAATAAAGAAACTGAAGAGGCTAAAAAAGAAGGTGGAAAAATTCATCCTCTTCAATTAGCTTTAGATGTTCAAGAAGTATTAACCGAAAATGATTGGTTAGTTATTGATGGTGGTAATACACATTTCTGGTCCGAAATTGCAATTAATATTGCTGGATCAAAAGGTAAAAAACTTGGAGGAATATTACATCCAGGCACTTTCAGTATGTTGGGTGTTGGAGTTCCTTTTGCAGTATCAGCGAAAAATCTTAATCCTAAATCTAATGTTGTTTTAATAAGTGGAGATGGTGCATTTTTATCTGGCGGATTGTCCATTGAAGCTGCATTTCAAGAAAAAAAACCTATTGTTGTTGTTATAGATAATAATGGAGGTCTTGACTGTATTTCTCAACAACAAGAAAGGTTATTTGAAAGCGGGAAACACTTTGCAACTGATTTTAGAGATATTCCATTTCATTCAATTTTTGAAGGCTTTGGAGGGTATGGAGAATTAGTTACTAAAAGAGAAGATTTAGGCCCCGCTTTAAAAAGAGCGTTAGAAAGTGGTAAAACTGCATGTGTAAATGTTAAGGCTAAAGGTGTTATAAGTCCAATAGTTGCTGCAGTTAGTGATAAAAGAGATAAAGCGTCTATAGAGTAGGTTATGGCAATTTTTTCTACACATTTACTAAACTCAATAGATGGCACTCATGCAAGTGATGTAGAAATTGTTATTTATAAAATAAATAATAATAACAAAGTTGTATTTCTAGAAGATAAAACAGATAGCTCTGGAAGAATGCTTAAAGAATTTGAATTGACGAAAGAAGATTGTGAAAGTGATTATGAAATGATAATTAATTCTGGTAAATATTTTAGAAATACTAGTGAAATAATTAATTCAATAAGTGTTAAATTTAAAATGAAAGATCCTCTTAAAAAATATCACATACCTTTAATTGTTTCTCCAAATGGATACTCAATATGGTGGTCAAAATAAAATGAGTAATTCAGGATTAAACATGTCTAGACGTATTAGGAGAACTCCCTATACTGAGAAAGTAATTGAGGCTGGTGTAAGTGGTTTTACTGTAGTTAATCATATGCTTCTTCCAAAATCATATAAAGCAACAGTAGAAGAAGATTATTGGCACTTATCTAAAAATACTCAAATTTGGGATGTTTCATGTCAACGACAGGTTCAAATAATAGGAGAAGATGCTACAAAATTAATACAACTTATGTCTCCAAGATCAATAAAAGATATGCCTATTGGTAAATGTTACTATTATCCAATGATTGATGAAAATGCAGGGATGATAAACGATCCTGTACTTTTAAAATTAAATCAAAATAAATATTGGCTGTCAGTTGCAGACTCAGATGTTCTTCTTTGGGCAAAAGGATTAGCTGTAGGAAGAAATTTTAGCGTTGATATTATAGAGCCAGATATTTACCCCCTAGCAATTCAAGGTCCAAAATCTGAAGAATTAATGTCATCAATATTTGGAGAAAAAATTAAAAAATTAAAATTCTTTCATTTTTCTTTTTTTGAATTTGAAGGAACAAAGCAGATAATTGCAAGATCAGGATATAGCAAACAAGATGGTTTTGAGATTTATCTTAAAGGTTTTAGTTTAGGAAAAAAACTTTGGGAAACTATTTGGGAAGCAGGAAAAGATTTTAATATTTCACCTGGATGTCCAAATTTAATTGATAGAATAGAAGGTGGTTTATTATCCTATGGTAATGAATTTACTTTAGAAAATAATCCAATTGAATGTGGATTTGATAATTATTGTAACAATTTATCTCATGATTTCATTGGAAAAAATGCATTAAAAAAAATATTAAAAAATGGAATAGAAAAAAAAATAAAAGGAATTACTTTTGATGGGTCCCCGACTCCTTCGTGTACAATACCTTTTCCTGTATACTCAAAAAATAGATTTCAAATTGGTAATATCACCTCTGGTATTTATTCACCATTTTTAAAAACCAATATTGGGCTATCAATGGTTGATAGAGACTATTGGAATGATGGGCAGGATGTTATCGTATTAACACCAGACAACATTGAGAGAAAAGGTAAAGTGTGCTCACTACCTTTTAATTATTCTTAAAATGAGTCATTCAATCGAATTAAAGTGGGAATTAGGAGATCAAAAACTCGAATTTGGAAAATACTTAACTGATCACACAGTAAAGCTTAACGAAAATGTATCAATTGATGCAGGATCATCTCCAGATTATGGAGGAAGCGAAACTAATATTAATCCAGAGCAAAAACTAGCTGCAGCTGTAAGTAGTTGTTTTATGATGACGTTTTTAGCTTTAGCTGCAAAAATGAAATGGCCAGTTATTAATTACAAAGATAAAGCAATTTCGTATTTAGGAAAAAATGCACAGGGAAGAATGTACGTCAACAAAATAGAGCTAAATCCAGCTATAGTATTTGAAGATAATTTTAATATTTCTGATGAAGAAATGAAAAAGATGAAAGAGAGATCACATAAGTATTGTTTTATCGCTAATTCACTATCTAAAGATGTTGAAATTCAAATCAATTAAATGAATTTTAATCTAATATTAAACGAAAAAAATAATAATATTTTTAATATTATTCTTAATGACCAGAGAAACCAAAATACTTTAAGCGAAAACATGATCAATGAATTAACGTCAGCGCTAGATATTGCTGATAAAGATAATGAAGTAAAAGTAATTATTTTATCATCAAAAGGTAATATTTTTTGTGCAGGACATAATTTAAAAGATTTAAATTCACAAAGATTGCAAAATGACAAAGGTGAAAGCTATTTTAAAAAAATATTTCAAATGTGCTCTCAACTTATGCTTAAAATTAATAAAAATAATAAACCAGTTATAGCTATGGTTGATGGTATCGCTACTGCAGCAGGGTGTCAGTTAATTTCTAGCTGTGATTTAGCTTACTCAAGTAGCAGAGCAAAATATGCAACTCCAGGTGTTAATATAGGATTATTTTGTTCTACACCAATGGTTCCATTATCAAGAACTGTAGGTAAAAAGCAAGCTATGGAAATGCTTCTCACTGGAGATCTAATAGATGCAAATAAAGCATTAAGGATTGGTTTAATAAATGATGTCTTTGAAAAAGATAGTTTAAAAGAAAATGTATTTCAAATTGCTAAAAAAATATCGTCTAAATCTTCTAATACTATTAAAATTGGTAAAGAAGCTTTTTACAAACAAAAAGATATGAATTTAGAAGACGCATATACTTTTACTTCAAATGTAATGACGGAAAATATGCTACATGATGATTCCAAGGAAGGTATTGAAGCTTTTTTAGAAAAAAGAGAACCAAACTGGAAAGAATAATTACTTCTTAAAATGGGTTTGGTTGAAATGGATTGGTCGCTAACCATGTAGATTTAGTCTGCATGTAACTTTGCATTCCCTCCCATCCATTTTCACGACCGTATCCTGATTGCTTGAAACCTCCAACTGGAGATTGAGTAGAAGCATTAAAATAATTATTTATATAAACAGTTCCTGCCTCTATCTTATCTGCTAAACGTATAGCTTTATTAGTATCGTTAGTCCAAATACCTGCTGCAAGTCCATAAATAGTATCGTTTGCAATTTTAATTACTTCATCTTCATTATCCCAAGATTGTATTGAGGCGACAGGTCCAAATACTTCATTTTGAGCTAAATCATCTTCATTTGGAACATTATCAAAAATAGTTGGTCCAATATAGTACCCTTCAGATTTTTTTTCTTTTCTTCCATCAATTAATAATTTTAAACCTCTTTTTTCAGCCGCTTCTATCTTAGATAAAATAAAATCATATTGCTCTTTATTTGCTATAGGCCCTATTTGTGTTGCTGTATCATTTGGGTGACCAACTTTAGCTTTTTTAACAACTTCTAATAAATTTTGAGTAAATTTATCTTTTATATCTTTATGCACTAATATTCTTGATCCTGAAATACAGCTATGACCTGAAACTGGAAAGATTCCTGAAGCAACTCCATTAACTGATAAAGTTAAATCAGCATCTTTAAATATAATTTGTGGTGATTTTCCTCCTAGCTCCATAATAATAGGTTTAACGTTTTTGGATGCACTTAAACTAGCTGCACTCCCCCCTTTTGTTCCACCTGTAAAACTTATCATTCTAACATCTTGGTGTTCAATAAGAGGTGCACCAGTGGTAGGGCCAAAACCGGTAACAACATTAATCAAACCTTTAGGAAGATCGGCTTCTTCTAAAATTTTCATTAACTCTAATGTAGAGCACGATGCTCTTTCTGAAGGTTTAATTACAACAGTATTGCCTGCTGCTATTGCTGGTGCCAATTTCCAGATTAATGTTCCAATTGGTGAGTTCCAAGGTAGAATGAGTGCAACAACTCCAAATGGTTCCCATTTTAAATAAT
>CACILT010000011.1 GCA_902587565.1 uncultured Alphaproteobacteria bacterium | reverse complement strand
AAATAATGCAGAAAAACAAATTAAATTAATTAAAAGCAAATATCCAGTTTCTACAAAAGATAAAATTTCAAATATAGTTATGATTAAAGTTAGCGGCAAACAACTTTATGAATCTAGATTTGAAAACTTTTCTAAAAAAGAAGCGTATACAGCTTGTAAAAGACTAAAAAAATATAACCGTGATTGTTTTGTTAGATTGTAAATTTATAATTTACGCCACTTAAAGATAATTGATTTTCGATAATTTTTATTAAAGACTTAAGACCTTTATGAGAGGTTGACTCTGCTCTACATGTCAATTGGTTTTGAGTATTACTAGCTCTCATTAGAAACCATCCATTATCATTTTCAACTCTTATGCCATCAATGTCAATTATTTTACCCTCTGTATTTTTTATTCTGTCTTTAATCTCGTCAATAATTAAAAATTTTTTTGTTTCATCTACATCAAATCTTGTTTCTGGTGTTGAAAATGTTTTTGGATAAACATTAATTAATTCATTTAAAGTTTTTTCCTGATTACATAATATTCTTAATAATCGTAATGCAACGTACATAGCATCATCATAACCATAAAAATCATCAGCATAGCAAACATGACCACTCATTTCTCCAGATAATGGAGAGTTCAATTCTTTCATTTTTTCTTTTATAGGTGAGTGACCGGTTTTAGACATGATTGGATCACAGTTGAGTTTTTTTGCCTCATCAAAAAATACTTTACTACATTTAACATCCATAATTATTTTTGGATTATCATATAAATTTGCAATTTCCGTGCATAGTAATAACATGTATTGATCTGCCCAAACTAAATTTCCTAAATTATCTACAACACCTAAACGATCTCCATCTCCGTCAAAAGCAAGGCCTATGTCGCATTGGTTGTCTTTAACTGCTTTTATTAATTGCTCCATATTCTCTGGAACCGTAGGATCTGGATGATGATTTGGAAAATTACCATCAACTTTTTCATTTATTAATATGTTTTCAGAATTATTTAAGTTATTTGTAATTTTTTTAATCACTGCTCCCATTGCACCATTACCAATATCCCAAGCAATTTTTATTTTCTTATTGAGATTAATGTTTTGTAATAATCTTTGGGTATAATCTAGTTTAATATCTTTATTCGTAATCTCACCTTCAGCTAATTTAAATGTGTCTTGATCAATTATTTTTTGAAGACTTTGGATGTCTTCAGCATAAAAGGAATGTTTGGCCAAAACCATTTTAAAGCCATTATATTCTGAAGGATTGTGTGATCCTGTGACCATTATAACTGCATCTGTTTTAAGATGATAATGAGCAAAATAAGTCATTGGAGTTGGTCCCATACCAATATTTATAACTTTTGCTCCTGAGTCCTTTAATCCTTCACAAAGAGCTTGATGTAAATCTAATGATGTTAATCTTCCATCATAACCAGTGGCTATTATATTAGATTTTAATCTATTAATTGTAGTGTATCCAAACGTCCTACCTATAGTATATGCTGTATTTTGATTAATATTATCTCCAACTACTCCTCTGATATCATACTCTCTAAGGACCTCTTTATCAAAATTTACAATTTTCAATTTATTTTCCAGTTCCAAAATATTTAAATCCTAAATCTTTTAAATCTTCTGCGATATAAATGTTTCTTAAATCAAAGATTATTTTTTCTTTTAAAAGTTTCGATATTTTTTTGAAATTTAGTGCCCTAAATTCATTCCACTCTGTTCCAATAATAATTGCAGAAGCTCCTTCACAAGCTTCATAGGAAGAATTAAAAAAAACAAGATTAGAATTATCTTTTTTGGCATTATTCATTGCCTCAGGGTCATAACATTGAACATTGTATCCTTTTTCAAATAAGTAAGATGCAATTTTCATAGAAGTTGAATCTCTTACATCATCCGTATTTGGTTTAAAACTCAAACCCAAGAAACAAATAGTAGATTTATTTTCAATATTTGAAATTATTTTATCTGAAATTTTGTTTATACGCTTTTGGTTAGAATTATTAACGGCATTAATAATTGATAAATCAATATTCTTTTTTTTAGCAGTTGAGACGAATGCCTTAACATCTTTTGGAAAGCATGATCCCCCGAATCCAGGTCCAGCATTCAAAAATTTAGATCCAATTCTTTTATCTATCCCCATCGCATACGCTACTTGCTGAACATCAGCACCAACAACTTCACATAAATCCGCAACCTCATTAATAAAAGCTATTTTTGTAGCTAGAAAACTATTAGATGCATATTTAATTATCTCTGAAGTTTCAATCGATGTTGCTACAATTGGTGTTTCTTTAAGAAATAAAGGTCTGTAAAGTTCCTTCATAATATTTTCTGATTTTTTATTTTCTGTTCCAATAACCACTCTATCTGGTCTTATAAAATCATTGATGGCAGATCCCTCTCGAAGAAATTCTGGGTTGGAAACTACATCAAAAAGTTTTTGATCAATTTTATTTGAAATAATTTTTTTTACTTCCCTTGTAGTTCCAACTGGAACAGTGGATTTAGTAACAACTAAACAATATTGATTAATATTATCAGCAATTTCTTCTGCAACTCGCCATACAAAACTTAAATCAGCCTCATTCTCTAATCCTCTTGTTGGAGTTCCTACAGTGATAAAAATTATATCTGTATTTTCTAAATTATTTTTTATTGTTGATACAAAAGATATTAATTTTGTTTTATTGATATGCTTGTCTAGCAGTTCATCCATACCTGGTTCAAAAAATGGACACTTACCTGATTTGAGCATTTCAAGACGTTTTTCATCTTTGTCTACACAAGTTACTGAATAACCAAATTCTGCAAAGCATGCTCCAGTAACTAGTCCAACATAACCTGTACCAACTATTGTAAGATTCATTGTTATAAATTGTATCTATTTTTTGCTAAATAAACTAAATATTGTTAATTTGTTATAAATTATATTGAGAAAATTACTGGAAAAATATTAATTTTTTATTAATTACATCAAATATGACCAAACAACGTAAGATACAAACAGGTATTAATAACATTTCAAATGAGTGGTTTAGAGCAAATATAGATCGAAAAAAACTTAAAGATCTCTCGAAAAGAACTGATTACGAAGGTTGGAAACATATTATAATTTTTACATTGTCACTTACTGGCCTAGGCATATTATCAACTTACTTTTGGCAAACTTGGTGGTTTGTACCATTCTATCTTTCGTATTGTATGTTTTGGGGTGGAGCAGATGCTATTTGGCATGAGTGCGGGCATAGAACAGCTTTTAGAACACGAAAATTAAATGATTTCTTTTATTATATTGCAAGCTTTATGAATAACTTTGAACCTGTTAGATGGAGATGGAGTCATTCACTACATCATAGTTATACCGCTTCAGTTGATCCTCACGATTACGAAGCTGATGGAAGTATTTTTTCTAAACACACACTTTTAAGTTTTTTAATAAATTTTATCCCTGGAAATGGATTTTTTACTATACATAAATCACTATACGTTGAAATTTTCAAACATGCTTTCGGGTTTAGGACAGATGTAATGAGAGATTGTATACCTGAAGATAAAATTAAAGACTGTATTAATAGTTCAAGAATTTTTGTTTTTCTTTGGATATCAATTATTGCTTCTTCAATTTACTTTGGTTCATTACTCCCAGTATTATTATTTTTAATTCCTAAATTTTTTGCAACTTTCAATAGCATATGGGGCATTACTCAACATATGGGTTTGCAAGAGAACACAAAAGATCATCGACTATCTACTAGGTCCGTAAGGTTGAACCCTATATTTAGTTTCATATATTGGAAAATGGAATATCATATTGAGCATCATATGTTTCCAATGGTCCCATCTTACAATCTTCCAAAATTGTATGAAATAATAAAAGATCAATTGCCAGAACCACAAACTTTATACTCTGCATATAAAGATATCATTCCAGCTGTTATTAAAAAATCGAAAAATCCAGATTATTATATACCTGTACAAGTCCCAAATAATTAAACTATACTTGACACATCTTTAACTTTAGTTTTATTACTGACAAATATGGAATTAAGAAATTTTATTGATGGTAAATTTATTGATTCATTATCTAAAAAAAATATTCCTGTATTAAATCCAGCAAATCAAAAAATTGTAGGAAATATTGATGAAGCACTAGATCAAGAAATAGATTTAGCTTTTGAAGCTGCAAAAAGAGCATTCGATAAACGGATTTTAGTTGATATGAATGCAAAAGATAAATCTAATATGATGAGAGCAATTGCTCAAAAACTAAGGGAGAGAAAAAATGAAGGTGGCAAAATTCTTAGCCAAGAAAATGGTAAAACAATTAAACAGTGCATAGATGAATTTAAAGGTGCTGCCGATACTTTTGATTTTTATGCTGGATTAACAGATAAAATAGAAAACAAATTGATACCCTCTGATCATGATACTTTAAATTATGTTGTACTGGAACCATTTGGAGTAGCTTTACAAATTGTTCCTTGGAATTATCCCGTTTCCATTTTTTCAGGAATGGTTGCACAAAACTGGATTGTTGGAAATACAATTGTTATTAAACCTCCTGAGTTGTGCCCAATATCCTCAAACTTTTATGGTCAAATTTTTGAAGAAGTTGGAGTTCCAAAAGGTATAATAAATATTGTTCACGGTTATGGTGAAACAACTGGACGTAAATTAGTTCAACATCCAAGTAGTGATTATATTGTTTTCACGGGTTCACCAGAAGTTGCATCTGAAATTTTGAAAGAAACAGCTGATAGAATTGTACCTACACATTTTGAACTAGGTGGAAAATCTGCAGCAATAATTTATCCTGATGCAGATATTGATAAAGCAGTTGATAGTACTGTCAAAGGAATATTTGAACCAAATGCTGGGCAAATATGTGTGGCAATGTCGAGAGTAATAATTCATCCTAAAATAAAGGATGAGTACATGACTAAACTTGTTGCCAAAACTCAAAAATTAAAAATTGGAGCTGGTGATGAAGAAGGCACTCAAGTAACACCTTTAATTTCAACTGATCAAATGCAAAGAGTATCAAACTATGTAAAGTCTGGTATACAATCTGGAGCTACTTTAACAGTAGGTGGAAATAAAGCTGATAGAGACGATGGAAATTTTTATCAACCAACTATATTTGATAATGTTAAAGTTGATGCAACAATTGCTCAAGAAGAAATATTTGGTCCTGTTACATCAATTTTTGATTTTGAAGATGAAGAAGAAGCAATCAATATAGCAAATTCAACCAAATATGGTTTAGCTTCTGGAGTATTCACGGCAGATGATCAAAAAGCTAAATGGACAGCTGATCGAATTCAAGCAGGGATAATTTGGCAAAATGATTGGTTTGTAGATGGTAAAAATCTTCCAGGTGGTGGATATAAAAGATCGGGTTACGGAAGAGATGGTGGGATTGATGGTGTTTATAGCCACGGACAAACTAAAAGAATAAGTAAAAGACTCTACTAGTTGACATTCACAAGTAATTTTAGTTAAACTTTATTAATATTAATTATTATTACTTTTTTATTTAATTCAGGGAGGAATTATGAAAATTATAAAATTATTTCTTATAACACTTTTTCTTCTTCCAGTTTCAATGCATGCTTATGCTGCTCCAACTGGACAAGATCTAGGTGATAAATGGTGCTCAGACGTAAAAATGCATTTTTATGCTGGTGGTCCTGAGGCTGGAGGCTTTGCTGGAATAGTTGCAGCAGGAGCTATGAATGCTATTAGAGACACAGGTGCAGATGCTGAAATCATATACTCAGAGTGGGATTTTGAAAAAATGGTACGTCAACTTAGAGAATCAGTTGGACTTGGAGTGGATGCTATTGCAATGATGGGACATCCTGGAGATGAAGCTCTAATGCCTTTAGCAAAACAAGCAGCTGAAAAAGGTATCCTAATGACTTATCAAAACGTTGATCCATCAGGTGTAAGAGCAAAATACGGAGGAGGATACGTTGGAGCTAATTTAGCTACTCAAGGAAAAGCATTAGCTAGAGAAGCAATTAGGCAGTTTGGTTTCAAAGCTGGGGATCATGCAATAGTAATGGTTCCTATTGGAGATTACGCTAGAGCACAAAGAGAAGATGGTGCAAGAATTATATTTGAGGAACATGGAATGACAGTTACTGTTCTTGATGGACAACCAGCTTATGCTTCAGATCCAAATATGACTATCCCAGTTTTCTCAGCAGCGTTAAATGCAAATCCTGAAACAAAAGTAATTGTTCACTCTGGAAGTGATGTTATGAACGTTGCAGAAGGTATTGCCAAAGCTGCTGGTTATGGACCAGATGAGTTACTTCAAATTGGATTTGATACTAGCCCACAAATTATGTCGGCGTTTGAAAAAGGATATGTTCACCTAACATCTGATCAACAACCTTTCCTTCAAGGATATCTTCCAGTGTTATCACTTTGTCAAACAGCTGTACTTGGTACTGGTGCAATAAACCAAGATACTGGTGCAGGATTTGTTGATACAAATAACTATCAAGCTGTTAAAGCTCTTGCTGATGCAGGCTTAAGATAGGTAAATATATTGCTAACCCATTTTAATGGGTTAGCATTTCAAAATTTATGGAAAATATCATTGAATTAGATAATGTTACAAAAAGATTTGGCGGTATTACCGCTCTAAACAAAGCATCATTAAAAGTAACCAGTGGTGAAGTTGTAGGTTTAATTGGTGATAATGGCGCAGGTAAATCAACATTAATTAAAACACTAGTAGGCGTTTATAGTCCTGATGAAGGTGATATACTCATAAGGGGGAAAAAAGTAAGCGCTTGGAATGCACTCAAGGCTAGAGAGTCTGGTATAGAAACTGTTTTTCAAGATAGAGCTTTAACTCCACAACAATCGATAGTTAAAAATATTTTTATGGGTAAGGAACTTCGATATCCTTTTGGTTTTATAAAAGAAAAAGAACAAATTTTTGAAGCAAATAGATTAATAAGAGAAATAGGCTTTACATCAAAATTAATTAATGCTGAATCTCCAGTTGGAAATTTATCTGGCGGTGAAAGACAAGGCGTAGCAATTGCAAGAGCAATTTATAATAAAGCAGAATTAATTGTTCTTGATGAGCCAACAAATAACTTATCTCTTAATGAAACACAGAAAGTTTTTGATTTTGTTTTAAATGTAAAAAAATCAAATAGATCTGTTCTATTTATTGGTCATAATATTTATCATGTATACGACATATCAGATAGATTTGTAATTTTAGATAGAGGAGAAGTTGTTCATCAACTCAATAAGAATGACATATCTACTCCTGAAGAACTAATGAAAATAATGAGAGATACTATAGGGGCGCACTAATGAGCAATAATAATTCATATTTAAGTAATTACTTTCACAGAAATGGAAGAGCTTTAGGAAGCATTGGATACTTTGTTCTATTAATGGTAATTTTTTTAATAGGTGCGCCAGAAGCTTGGATAAGGCCCAACCTTCATCAATCAGTATTTGTAATGATGCCAACTTTAATATTTTTAACTATACCATTAGTTTTTCTAGTTGCATCTGGTGAAATAGATCTTTCCTTTGCTTCTACTTACGCTGTAGCAGCTTATGTATTTGCTTTACTTGTTAAAAATGGAGTTGATCCAGCTATTTGTTTAGTTCTTGGTATTTTTACTGGAGCAGCTATTGGTGCCCTCGTTGGAACATTAATTGTTGTATTTAGACTTTCCTCTCTTGTTGCGTCGCTTGGAGTGTTGTTTTTATTGAGAGGTGTAATTCTATTATTATCTAACAGCAGATCCATTACTATTATGGAAGTAGAGAACCACTGGATCTACCCTCTTTTGGTTGGAAATTTTTATGGCTTCCCAATGCAAATTTTTTGGGCAGCAATATTTGTAATTTTTTGTTACTATTTTTTTAATAAACATGTTTTTGGTATTCATATTCAACATGTTGGAGATAACTCCGTAAGTGCGGAGCAAATGGGTATCAATGTAAATGCGGTTAAAATTAAAGCTTTCATGTTTGTTGGTATTGGTTCTGCAATTGGTGGGATATTTACAACGATGATTACTTATACATTTTTTCCTACTCAAGGATTTGGTTACTTATTGTTAGCTCTTGCAGCAGTTTTTGTTGGTGGCACTCCATATTGGGGAGGTTTAGGCACAATCATTGGAGCAGTTTTTGGTGTTGGAATAATTGCTTATATGGAAATTGGCATTATTGCTATTGGTTGGAGTGGTGAGTGGAGGCAATTTTTTAATGGATTGATTATATTATTAGCATTATTAGGACATCGTTTACATGGAGAGAGAGTAAGATAATACCAAATGACTAATGTTATCATCTGGAATGAAAATATTCATGAAATAGAAAATAAAGAGGTTAAAAAAATCTATCCTAATGGCATTCATAATTGCATTAAAGATTTTTTATCTAATGATACCAATTTAAAAATCAAAACTGCTACATTAAAAGAGGATCAAAACGGCTTGAATGAAGAATTACTTAGAAATTGTAGCGTGCTCATATGGTGGGGTCATAAAGCGCATGATGAGGTATTAGATTCAACTGTTGATTTAGTTCAAAGACGAGTTCTTGAGGGTATGGGCTTAATTGTATTACATTCTGGTCATCACTCTAAAATATTTAAAAGACTAATGGGTACAAATTGTAATTTAACTTGGAGAGAATATGGTGAAAAAGAGAGGTTATGGATATGTAATCCAGGACATCCAATTTGTTCAGGTCTAGGCCCTCATTTCGAAATAGAAATGGAAGAAATGTATGGAGAACCTTTTCAAGTACCATCACCTGATGAAACCCTTTTTACCAGCTGGTTTGAAGGTGGGGAAACTTTTAGATCAGGATTACTATATAAAAGAGGAAATGGTCAAATATTTTATTTTAGACCAGGTCATGAAGCCTATCCAACCTATCACAATACTAATGTACAAAAAGTTATTAATAATGCAATACATTTTGTAAAACCAAAAAATGAAACTTTATGGGAAGATATTCATTTTCCTACACCTAAGAGTAATAGACCGGAACCTATAGAAAATATTAATAAAAAGGGTTTTAGTGTAGGGCATCCAACTCAAAAAAAATAAAATGAAAATAGGTATTGTTGGAACAGGAAATATTTCATCAAGGCACCTTTCTGAATTTAACAATATACAAAGTGTAAATGTAGAAGCTGTATGTGATACTAATCAAAAAAATTTAAATAACTTTTTATCAAATAATAATAATCAAAATATCCGTGGTTATTTAAGTTTAGAAGAAATGATTGAAAAAGAAAAATCTTTTGATGGTATTAGCAATACAACTCCTGATAAGTTTCATAAAGAAACTACACTCCAAATTTTAAAAAGTGGATTTAATGTTTTTTGTGAAAAACCACTTGCTGAAAATTATTCAGATGCAAAAGAAATGGTTAATGCAGCAGTGGAATCAAAAAAAATAAATATGGTTAATTTTACTTATAGAGAATCAAGTGCTTATCAAAGATTAGTTGAAATAATTAAATCTGGTGAAATAGGAACGCCTAGACATGTAAGCGCTTGCTATTATCAATCTTGGCTAACTAGTAATAAGTGGGGGGATTGGAGAGAAGAAGATAAATGGCTCTGGAGACTCTCAACAAAACACGGAAGTAATGGTGCATTGGGTGATACCGGTGTACATATTTTTGATTTTGCTGTGAATGCAGTTGGAGATATAAAAGAAGTTTTTACTGATTTAAAAACGTATTATGATAAAGGAAATAAAATTAAAGAATATACCTTAGATGCTAATGATGGATTTAATTCTTTAGTCAGATTTGAAAATGGTGCTATTGGCACAGTAACTAATACAAGATATGCAACAGGACATGCTAACTCTTTAATTCTAGAGATATTTTGTAATAAAGGTGCTGTTAAAGTAGAGCTAGATGAGGAAAGAACAAAATGGTCCACACTTCACATCTGTATAGATGAAAATATAAATAAAATGACTTGGGATAAAATTGAGTGTCCAAAAACACCAAGTAATTATCAAAATTTCATAGATTCAATTAAAACAAACTTAAATATGCAACCGGATTTTTATCAAGGTGCAAAAATTCAAAATATTATTGATAAGTGCATCGAAAGTAATCAAATTGGTAGATGGGTAAACGTTTAATTTTTTATAACACTGTTAAGTGAATTTTTATTTAACAGTATGGACTGAACCTCTTTCTATAATTTCAGATTTTGGCATAAAGGTAATAGATTGATTTTTTATTTTCTTACTTAATAAAATATTAATAGCCCTTTTACCTAATTCTTTAACTGGGAATGATGCAGCTGTAATAGGAGGTGAGCTCAAATCTCTAACTAAGGCTCCATCAAAAGTAATGATAGATATATCTTTTCCAATTTTATAATTTAAAAAGTCGCATGCCTTTATGGCACTTAATGCTGAAAATTCTGTAGAGCAAATTATAGCAGAAATTTTTTTATTTTTTATTAGCATTTGTTTTATTATCTCAAAACTTTTTTCTGGTTCTTCAAGTTTTACAGATGCATAATAATTTTTATTAAATTTTAATTTATTCAATTTTAGGTTCTTAAGAAAAGATGATTTCCGTTCATTAGCAAAATTATACTTTTCTGAAATATTAATATACGAAATATGAGAATGTTTTTTTTCAATTAAATAATTAATAATAATCTCAATTGCCTTATCATTATCGAGATCAACCCATGAATAATTTCTTTTATCTTTAGTTTTACCCCATGCTACATAATTAATTTTGTAATTGTTAAGAAATTCTATACGTTTGTCATTTGTCTTTACATTCTGCAAAACAATATTTTGTATTCTGTGTTCGAATATTAATTTTTCATATGCTTTTAGCTCTTCTTCTTCACTTTTTGCAAATAGGATTTGGAGCTGTATACTTTCAGATAATAACTCTTCTGACATACCTGAGATAAATTGAAAAAAATTTCCTTGATTAAGAGTACTGGTATTTGTTCCATATATTGGCAAAACATATCCAACAGTTTTTACTTTACCAGATGCTAAGGTGCTAGCGTAGGGATTTGGGCTATATTGATATTTATTAGCGTATTTTTTTACTCTTTCTCTAGTTTTTTCACTAACATCTGAATACCCCCCAAGTGCTCTTGAAACTGTAGTAATTGATAAATCCAGTTTTTTTGCCAATTCTTTAATGTTCATGATGAATGAATAACTTAGAAATAATGAATTGACAACCAAAACGTTTTGGTAAATTATAAAAATATATATTTAAACTTATTAAAAATATGGAGGAATAATGAATAAATTATATAAAATTTTATTAATCAGTTTCTCATCATTTATTTTTAGTTTCTCAGCTTATGCTGGAGGTCACAAATATTCTGGTCCAGATCTTAGTGGGCAAAAAGTAGTTATGTTTGGTCCTTGGCTATCACCAGAACAAGAAATAATGAGAGAAGTAGGTGCTATATTTGAAAAAGCTACAGGAGCTACATTTGAATATGGTGGTTCAGATAGTTTTGAACAACAAGTAATGATTGATCTTAAAGCTGGAAGTGCTGCTGATCTTGTTGTGTTTCCACAACCAGGTCTTGCCGCTAATGCTGCAGCTATGGGAGGCTTAGTTCCTCTTGGAGATGATATTAAGCAAATGGTTTTAGATAACTATGCTGCTGGTCAATCATGGATTGATCTATCAACTTACGATGATGAAAATGGTAATGAGCAATTTAATGCAATCTTCTTTAGAACTAACGTAAAAAGTTTAGTTTGGTATTCACCTGATAACTTTGAAGACAATGGTTACGAAGTACCTTCGTCTATGGAAGAACTTATGGCACTAACTGAACAAATGGCTTCAGATGGAAATACTCCTTGGTGTATTGGTCTAGGTTCAGGAGCAGCTACAGGTTGGCCTGCAACTGACTGGATGGAAGACATAATGCTTAGAACACATTCACCAGATGTTTATGACATGTGGGTATCAAACGAAATGCCTTTCAATGATCCAAGAGTTCTTGAAGCAATGGATTTCTTTGGTTCAATTGCTCTAAACGATAGCTATGTTAATGGCGGATCAAAAGCAGTTGCTACAACTGACTTCAGAGATGCTCCAAATGGTTTATTTACTTCCCCTGCTGAGTGCATGATGCATCGTCAGGCAAGTTTTATTCCTGCATTCTTTCCTGAAGGTGTTGAAGCTGGTGTAGATTATGACTTTTTCTATTTCCCTGCATTTGCTGGAAAAGATTTAGGTACTCCAGTTTTAGGAGCAGGAACATTAGTAGCAGCTACAAATGACAATGCTGCAACTATAGAATTCATGAAATTCTTAATGCATCCTGAGCCTCACGAATATTGGATGGCTAAGGGCGGTTTCTTAACTCCTCATAAAGGTGTTGATGGTAGCAAATATGCTAGTGATACTTTTAGAAAACTTGGAGAAATTTTAACAGGAGCAACAACTTTCAGATTTGATGCTTCTGATTTAATGCCAGGTGCAATTGGGGCTGGAACTTTCTGGACTGGAATGGTTGATTATACCAATGGAAAATCAGCAAAAGATGTTGCTGATGCAATTCAAGACAGTTGGGACGCAATTAAATAACTTCCTCTATAAAACAGGCGAACAAATACTTGTTCGCCTGTTTTTTTTATATATTTAATATTTAATGACTATCCTAAATTTATTATTCATTGTTTTTTTAGGAATATTATTTTTTATCGCTTATTTTCATATCTCAAATTATCTTTTGGATAGTTATGGAGGTAAAAGCATAAAAACATATAATTTCGAAAATTCTGTAAGAGTAGTCGTTTTTATAGCTCCAGCGTTTATTGTTTTATTTGTATTTATTTTATATCCAGTTTTTGAAACTATTAGACTAAGCTTCTACGATAAATTTGGGAGAGAATTTGTTGGACTATATAATTACAAATGGGCTGTAAATGATCCTGAATTTAGAAGAAGTATCTTGAATAATCTTGTTTGGCTACTTGTTGTTCCAACATTAAGTACTTTTTTTGGGTTAGTCATTGCAAATTTAGCAGATAGAATTTGGTGGGGTTCAATTGCAAAATCAATAATATTTATGCCAATGGCAATTTCATTTGTTGGAGCAGGAGTTATATGGAAATTTATTTACGAGTATAGAGGACCAGATAATACACAAATTGGATTACTTAATTCAATAATAGTTTCACTTGGATATGAACCTCAAGCTTGGTTAACAATTCCTATATGGAATAATTTTTTTTTAATGGCAATAATGATTTGGATTCAGACAGGACTAGCTCTTGTAATTTTTAGTGCAGCTTTAAGAAGTATACCTAAAGAAATGCTAGAAGCTGCAAGAATTGATGGAGCTAGTGAATTTAAAATATTTTTTTCTATTATTATACCCTATTTAGAACAAACAATTCTTGTCATTTGGACTTTGATAACAATTATTGTTCTAAGAATTTTTGATATTATTTTTGCTATGACAAATGGGGAATGGCAAACTGGAGTATTAGCTAATTTAATGTATGATTGGATGTTTAGGGGTGGAGGAGACTCAGGAAGAGGCAGTGTTCTAGCTATTGTAATTATGATTGGGGTAATACCAATCCTAGCTTGGAATTTATATAAACATAGACAGGAACAAAAAATATAATGAAGAAAATTTCATTATCATCAATCTTATCACAATTATTATTATTATTTTTTGTAATTATATGGATCATTCCGACTTTTGGACTTTTTATAAGCTCTCTAAGAGATAAAGATTTACTAGCTATAAGTGGCTGGTGGACATCTTTGACTACAACTGAAATAAATGAGATATATAGAATGTCGGGAATGGAAGCTCAAGTTGAGGAAGATGGTTATTTTAAAATTAAAGGAAAATTATTTGAAGCAAATTCAGGAAAAAAAATTGAAAGCTTTGGTATAAATTCAAAAAAAATCAATGAATTTAAGATTGGAGATATCGCCATTTTTAAAGATGAGAGTGAAGTAATTGTTGATGAAGATGGAAACTATGAGTGGAGGTCAAAAACTGAATTTACGAAGAAAAAAGGTAAAAGGTTATTTACAACATCTTTAAGCCCTCCTTCATTTACATTAGAAAATTATAAAGAAGTTTTATTCAAAGAAGGTATTGGGAGGGCATTTATTAATACTATGGCAGTTGCATTACCTTCAACTTTAATTCCACTTATTATATGCTCTTTTTTTGCTTATTCACTTACTTGGATGAGATTTTTTGGGAGAGATACACTCCTAGCTATAATTATAGCATCACTTGTTGTTCCTCTTCAAATGTCTTTAATACCAATTCTTACAATATATAATGATTTTGGAGCATTATTCGGCGTAGCTGCTAAATCATACCCTGGTGTTTGGATGGCACATACTGGTTTTGGATTAGCTTCAACTACTTTTTTATTAAGAAATTTTTTAAAAAGTTTACCCAATGAAATGATGGAAGCAGCTAAAGTAGATGGAGCATCTCATTATGATATTTTTTTACGTATAATCATTCCTTTATCAATACCAGCTTTTGCCTCTATTTTTATATTACAATTTTTATGGTGCTGGAATGATCTATTAGTAGGGCTTGTATTTTTGGATCAAGTTCCAAGTGAAATAATTTTAACAGCTAAATTAAAAGAATTGCTTGGATCTAGAGGAGAAAATTGGGAAATCTTAACAACTGGGGCTTTTGTGTCAATGACAGTTCCTTTATTTATCTTTTTTGCCTTACAGAGATATTTTATAAGAGGTTTAGTAGCTGGATCAGTTAAGGGTTGAACGTTAAAACCTATTGATTTTTCTTTAAATTTATCGTTAAATAAAAAAATATTTGTATGATGATGTTTTCATACACTTGAAAGATCGCTCAAAGGAGGATGAAGTGGCAGATATAAATATAAATACAGTTAATAAATATTTTGGAGACGTTCACGTGATCAAAGACGTATCTCTAGACATCAAAAGTCAATCATTCACAGTACTTGTTGGACCAAGTGGTTGTGGAAAATCAACAATGTTAAGGATGATAGCGGGACTTGAGGATATAAATTCAGGTACAATTTCAATTGATGGTCAAGTGGTTAATGATTTACCACCAAAGCAAAGAAACATTGCAATGGTTTTCCAATCTTATGCATTGTACCCTCACATGACTGTATTTGATAATATGGCTTTTGGTTTGAAATTAGAAAAAAGATCAAAAGATGAAATTAATGAAAGAGTAAATGAAGCTGCAAGAATTCTTCAAATAGAAGATTATCTTCAAAGAAAACCAAAACAACTGTCAGGTGGTCAAAGACAACGTGTTGCAATTGGAAGAGCAATCACAAGAAAGCCAAAAGTTTTCTTGTTTGATGAACCACTTTCTAACCTTGATGCTGCATTAAGGGTTCAAATGAGAGTTGAATTAGCAAAACTTCATAATGAACTAGAAGCAACAATGATCTACGTTACACATGATCAAACAGAAGCAATGACTCTAGCAGATGATATTGTTGTTCTTGATACAGGTATCGTTTCACAAAAAGGATCCCCTCTAGAACTTTATGATAGACCAAATAATATGTTCGTAGGTGGATTTATTGGATCGCCAAAAATGAACTTTATTTCAAGTAAGATATTAAGCAAAAGTTCTGATGCTACAGAAGTTGATATTATGGGAATGTCAAAAATATCAGTCTCTAAAATGTCAGCATCTTCCTCAGAGGGTGATTCAGTAACTCTAGGTATTAGACCCGAACACTTAATAGTAAATGGTGATTCAGATGGATCTTGGGAAAGTAAGGTGTTTGTTGTTGAAAAACTTGGTGACGTTACTTACCTATACCTTGAAAAAGATGGGGAACCTCTAGTTGCTGAAACTGAAGGACATTCAGAAATTAAAGTTGGTGATACTGTAAAAGTTGGATTCCCTGCTGGAAGATGTCAATTATTTGATAGTTCAGGACAAGCATTTAAATAATAGAATCGTATTGATTATTGCCCCTAATATTAGGGGCAATACATCCTTTTTTTAAAAATTTTTAATAAATATCATAAATTTAAACTAAAATAACTCTGGGCAGAGGGTTCATATTATTTCCTCCTATAAGAAGTATTCCTCTTATAAAACTTTTCTGCCCACCAAATTTGAAAAGTTATTTAAGAGGGATACCAATTATAGTTTTTGCTTAGCAGTCCAGGAATTTTTTTTATTTACAGGAATATATTTATTAAGAGCAAGAAGAACATTTTCAGCTAACTTTCTATATGTGGTGAGCTTTCCTCCGTAAATATTTAGTAGCGGAGCCTTAGATTCATCCTCATTTAAATCAAATATATAATCTCTCGTAACTTTTGTCGCATCTTTAAAATCTTCAATTAAAGGACGTATTCCAGAGTAAGTCTCGACTATATCTTCTTGAGAGATTTGTTTAATAAAATGATTATTAATAGTATTAATTAAATAAATTTTTTCTTCATTTGATATAGAAGGGTCATTTGGTGTATCAACATCAACTTCAGTTGTACCGATAAGAGAATATTCACCTTTATAAGGAATTACAAAAACAACTCTATTATCCTCATTTTGCAAAGTAAACGCAACTTCATCTTCATATAATTTTTTTGTAATGATATGACTACCTCTTACTAATCTGATAGATTTTTTTGCATTAATTTTGAGAACATTGTTTACAGTTTCATTGATCCATGGTCCTGCTGCATTAATTAATATTTTTGATTTAATTTTTTCATTATTATTAAGCGTTATCTCCCAATAATTATCTATTCTGTTTGCATTTATTACTTTTGTATCTTCTGCAATAACAGCACCCATTTTTTTTGCATTATCAATATTCATTTCTACTAATTTCTTATCATCTACTTGAACATCATAATATCTAAAACCCTCTGTAAACTTAGACTGTAAAATATTTTGATGTTGGTCCGCAAAAATTACTTTTGATGATTTAGGAATTTTTGTTTTACCACCAAGGTTATCATATAAAAATAACCCCAGTCTAATTAACAATTTAGATCTTAATTTTTTAGTATGCGGAATAACAAATGGTAAAGGCTTTGTAATTGATGGGGCAATTTGTGTAATTACTTCTCTTTCTCTAAGAGACTCAGCTACAAGTTTGAACTCATAATTTTCTAAATATCTTAATCCACCATGTATTAATTTTGAAGACCAAGAAGACGTGGCAGATCCCACCTTACCCTTTTCTGCTAAATAAACTTTAAGACCTCTGCCACTTGCATCTCGTGCAATTCCTGCTCCATTAATACCTCCACCAATAATAAAAATATCAAACATCTTTTTTATATATTAAAAAAACCTCTGAAGTATTAAACTAGAAATTTATTAATTTCCATTTCAATATTTTTTGGATTTGTTAAATGTATCGTCTTAAAATTCATTTTTTGCGCAGCCTCTATATTTTCTAACTTATCATCAATAAATACAGTTTCTTCTGGATCTAAATTAAAGCGTTTTTTCGCTAATTCATAAATAGCCTGATCAGGTTTTATAAGTTTATCTTCGCCAGATATAAGAAGCCCGTCAAATAACTGCATAAAAGGATAATCTATTGGTATTCCTTCAAAAGTTTCTGCTGACCAATTGGATAAAACATAGCATTTATAATTTTTATCTTTAAGTTGTCTTAATACTTCTATTGTTTCCTCAAAAATACCTCTAATCATTTTACGATGGTTTTTGTAATACATTTTAATTTCATTTTCATAATGTGGAAATTTAGGAATAAGCTCTGACTCTGCTTCTGCAATAGATCTACCAGCATCTTGTTGGAAGTTCCATTGATCATTACACACCTCAGTTAAAAAATATTTTCTTTCTTCATCATCATCAAACACATTTTTAAAGAAATGGTTGGGGTCCCAATCAAAAAAAACACCACCTAAATCAAAAAGAAATTTCATGTATAAGTATTTTGTTTATAAATAAATATTAAATGATTGCATTAATAGACTATATTCAAATAGAAATACACAAAACATATAATAAAAAATATTCCAAAAAGTATATAGAAAATAAATTAATTCCAATCATAAATTATATTTGCTCTAGTAAATCAAAAAAATTCCTATTTGGAGGCTCTCAAGGTATCGGAAAATCATCATTTATAAATATCATCTCTAAAACTATTGAAAAATTTTATAATAAGAAAATACTTTTGCTTAGTTTAGATAATTATTATTTATCAAAAAAACAACGATTACTATTGTCTAAACAAATACATCAATTATTAATAACTAGAGGTGTTCCAGGAACACATGATATTGAAAAACTTATTAAACATATAAAAAAATTCAATAAAGGTAAATACCCCATTACAACCCCCCTTTTTGATAAATTGATTGATGACACATCAAAATCAACAAAAATAACAAAAACTAAATGTGATATTCTTTTCTTAGAAGGTTGGTGTTGTGGAAGTTTCGAAATTCCAAAAAAGTTTCTTTATAAAAATATAAATAATTTAGAAAAAATTAAAGATCCTAAATATCAATGGAGAAATTACTATAATAATAAATTAAAATTAGAATATAAAAAATTATTTAACCTTTTTGATGAACTTATTTTTTTGAAAACATCCTCTTTTGATAATGTTTTTAAATGGCGGTTAAAGCAGGAAAAAACTAATCAATCAAAAAATAAAAAATCAAAAAGGATGACACCAAATGAAATTAAATTTTTTATTCAACATTATGAAAAGATTACTAAATGGATGATGAAGGATCTCAATAAAAAAGCTCAGATTGTTATTAAATTTGAAAAAAATCATAAAATTTCTTCACTAAATTTTAACTAGAAAAAAATCCATCTTTTAACCGAATTACAATATCTTTCAAACTCATCGCCAAATTTATCTCGTAAGTATTTTTCCTCTTCATATATTACAAAATTATTTAACCAAAAAAATAATCCTATAGAACAAAGGAAATACATAATGTTTTCGAAAGTAAGAAACATACCAAAATGAAATAAAACAAAACATAGATAAATAGGATTTCTAGAGTAAGCATAAATTCCAGTTTTTATAATTTTATTTGTTTCAGTTTGGGGAAGTAATTTTTCTTCATGTGCATTAAATGCGTTTCTTGAGGAAAAAAATACAATCGGCATTAAAATAATAATTAATAATCCAAAAAGATTAAGAATATATAGAAGTGGATATTTAGGAAAGATAAATTCTCCGATAATATAAGAGGCTATCAAAAGATAAACTGAAATATACAGTGGATTTCCTTTTACATCTGGCCCCATTTAAAGCTCCTCTATTGCCCTACCTAGACTTTCATAATCACTAAATACATTCAAAGCACCATTGTCAAATAATTCATTTGTATCTCTATTTGAATGCCAATGTTTTCCTGCGGTAAGCCCAAATACCCTTACTCCTGCAGCAGTAGCTGCTTTAACACCTACTCCACTATCTTCAATAATGACTGTTTCTTCTATATTAAGTGAATTATCATTTACAACCTTCAAGTATATATCGGGATCAGGTTTTGGTCTTTTAACCATATCAAATGAGTAAACCTGATCACTTAAAAAAAATTCATCTAAATCAACAAGCTTTAATCCATCCAGAATTCTATCCTTATTACTATTAGATCCAATGAAATGATTTCTTTCTGATTTAATAATATAATCTTTTGCTCCATTCACTAGTTTTAAATCCTTGGAATAAACCTCTGAAACAATATCAAATATTTCGTTTGTAAATTTTTCTTTATTTTCAATCTTATATTTAGCAGATAATAAATCTATTACTTCGACTGTTTTTTTTCCAGCATATTTATAAAATTGCTCCTCTTTAATTGATTGATCAAATTTACAAAAATATTTAGAAAATGCCTTAGAAGCTAGGACCTCACTATCAACTATTACTCCATCAAAATCAAAAATTATATTTTTAATCATTATTTTATATTTCTGTTTTTTTATATTCTGATTTACCTAACCAGTCAGGATTAATCTCGATACCCCAACCAGGAGTATCTTCAATTTTAACCATTCCATTAGATATTTTAAAAGGGTCACCTAAAAATAAATTCTGTTGCCATGGATAATAATCTTTACCTTCAATTGAAAACTCAAGATAGGGACCTGAATTATTTATTGCTTTTAAAAAATGCATTGTACAAATTGTTACTAAAGATAAATTAGCTGTATGTGGAGTACATATAAAACCACCCTTTTCAATAATTTTCGCAACCTTCAAAGCTTTTGTTAAGCCTCCCATATACATAACATCAGGCTGAAAAATATTTACAATTTTTCTGTTAACCATATCTCTCCAAATTCTAAGGTCACAATCCTGCTCGCCCCCAGTAACGTCTATCTTTAAACTATCAGTAACTTTTTTAGTTTCCTCTGGCTTCCAGTAAGGACAAGGTTCCTCAAAATGTGTAACATTATTATCTTCTAAAAGTTTGCCAATTTCTATTGCTTGATGAGAACTATAACAACTATTTGCGTCTACCATTTTAATTACACTTTGATCTAAAGTTGAATTTATTGTTTTTACTATACTAGGTGTTCTACCTTCCCATTCATCGATCCCTCTTCCGCATTCAGAACCAACTCTAAATTTAAATGCATTAACACCTTTTTCATCAAAGAGTTTTTTAAATCTATTTGCTTCATCATCTGGTGTAATATCTCTTTTCATTGATGAACCATAAATTCTTAAATTTCCTGGGGATCCACCTATCAATGAAACGACAGGCTTACCTTGGATTTTACCTTTCAAATCCCACAATGCTGTATCTAAACCAGCAATTGCACGTAAAAGATATGATCCTGGAAATTTATGCTCCCTTTCAAAAATAAAATCTTCTAAATCATCAAAATCAAAGTATTCTTTTCCTAAAACCCAGGGAGCTACTTGTTTATGAAAAATTTGAGCTGTAATATCTGCATGATAAGTTGACATTTGACCATAACCAATTGAACCATCCTCAATTGTTATTTTTACAAAACTTACATATGGTTTTGTGAATGTTTCAAGTTTAACTATTTTCATGAATTAAATCTTATTTAAATCCTCAATAATAAATTTACTTCCAAGATTAGCAAGCATCATTACAGGGGCATTTATATTGCCAGAAGTAATATTTGGAAAAACAGATGCATCAGCAATCCAAAGATTCTCCATTCCATGAACTTTTAATCTTTCAGAAACAACTCCCTTTTTAGGATCTTCATCCATTTTACAAGTACCACAAGGGTGATAGATAGAAACTGCATTAGATTTAAAGTGATCAATCATTTCTTCTTCAGTAGCATTTAAAAGATCATGCGTAACACTTTCATTTCTTATTTTATTTATACTATTTGTATTCGCCAAAACTTGAGAAAAATTTATTGCGCATTTAACATCATATATATCTTCTTCATGTGATAAAAAATTTGGATCAATCAATGGAGCATCTTCAAAATTAGGAGAGTTTAATGCAACTCTACCCAAACTTTTTGGACGACAAGAATTATAGCCAATAATAAAACCATTAAATTTATCAGTTTTTAGAAGAGGTCTTTTATTTTTATGAGTGATAGAATAAGTCAACGGATTGAAATATATCTGCAAGTTGGGATAATGATGTTTTGAATTCCAATTTACATATCCCCCAGACTGATTAATACTTAGTGATAATGGTCCTTTCCTATTATAAATATATTTTAATACAGAAGTAATTCTGCCTGGCCAAGTTCCTAACGATTTATTTAGTGAATGATGATGAGTTTTAAATAAATAATCTAACCCAAGATGATCCTGAAGATTTCTTCCAACATTAGAATTATCAATTATTATTTCTTTATCAAATTTTTTTAAATGGTCTTTATCACCAATACCAGAATGCATTAACAAATAAGGTGTCATTATAGAACCAGAACATAAAATTGCTCCATGAGATAAGTGTATGATTTGTTCTATTGATTTATTTTGAATTTTAATACCAGTAATTTTTTTATCTTTAATTATTAAATTTTTAACTTGAGTATTGTTTAATATTGTTAGTCTTGGATTTTTTAATACAGGCTTTAAGAATACTTTTGATGATGAATGTCTAGTACCGTTGTAAGTATTAATATTATAATGACCTACTTGATTTTCGATTGATGTAGTTAAATTTGTATTTTTTTTAATACCAATTTCATTACTAGCATTAAAAAAATATTCTAAAATTGGATGATGATGCTTACTTACATTATTTACTGGAATCTTTTCTTTTGTAAGAAATTCTTTATCATGATTTATTTGTTGCTCCATCGAACTGTATACTTTTTTTATATTTTCAAAACTCCATTCCTTGTTGCTACCCCAATTTTCATAATCTGTTTCTAATCCTCTTGCATAGACCATTGCATTTATTGAACCAGAGCCACCTAAAACCTTACCTCTCGGATAGTATATTTGCCTATTGAATAAATTTTCTTGTTTTTCTGAATAGAAGTTCCAATTAATTTTTTTATTATAAAATGTCATTCCATAACCAAGAGGAACATCAATAATAGGATTGTTATCTTTAGGCCCAGCCTCAATAAGAGTTATATTAAAATTAGTTTCACTCAGAAGTTTATTTGCTATTATACTTCCTGCAGAACCTGCACCAATAATTGCTATATCAATATTATTCAAATTAGAATGTTTGTGTTACTTTAGTTAGATATCTAGGATTGTCTGGATCTAATCCTTTTTCAAAAGAGTAATTAACTATCCATGGATAAAATTTTGATAGTACTATAATTGGATCTAATTCTATCATTTCACTAGTATTATATCTTAATTTTGTATTCGAGTTTTCATCATAGGTAATTTCATAGTGAAGATTAGTTAGTGAAATAATTTGATTAGAATCTTTTGCTACTATCATCCCACTTTTATCTCTAAGTGATATAGTAAATAACTTGAATGAGTTTTCTATCAAGCTTTTTGGTCCATGCATTACTTCAGCACTACTAAAAGGTTCTATCATTTCTTGACATAACTCTTTAAACTTTAAAGATATTTCATTAGAAATTGCGTATCCAACACCCCTACTAATTATATAACCATTACTTATGGTTTTATCTAATAGATTTGGATTCCATTGATTTTTACAATCTAAAATTAAATGATCACTTAGCTTTTCAATATGCTTATTAATATCTTTTTTATTAAGAGTATTAAATACAAGCTTTAAAATTATTAGTAAAGACAAAACAAAAGTTTTTGTTGCTGCAACACTTTTTTCTTCTCCAGCATTTATATTAAAAAAATAATTGGATGTTTTTATTATGGGGCTAGTTAAGTTATTACTTATTAATATGGTCCTTGCTCCCATTTTTTTTACCATTTTGTGACATTCAACCAAATCTTCACTTTTTCCAGATTGAGAAATAATGAATACTAATGCTCTCGAAAAATCAAATTTTGATTCTTCTAAAGTTATTATAGATGGGGGCATGCTGTATGTTGGTAAACCAAGATATTTTGCAAACATATAAGACAAATAAAGAGCAGCACAATCTGAAGTACCTCTTGCCACAGTAACAACATAATCAATTTTTTTTTCTGATATTAAACTTGATATTTCCTGGTAATTATTTTTATCATTCAAGATAAAATGATTAATTTTATTTGGAATGGAGAGTGCTTCCGATAAAACTTGGGAACTAGACATTAATTTTTTTTCCTCTTAAATAAACTTCTTTAAGATTAAATTCTTTATCTAAAATAAGAAAATTACTTAAAAAATTTTTTTGAATTATACCGACACTATCTAGATTTAAATATTTAGAAGCATTATAACTAGTTAAAGCAACTGCTTCTTCTAAAGTAAACTCCATTGATATTAAATTTTTAAAAGTTTGGTCCATAGTAACAATACTTCCAGCTAAAGTACCATCAGACTTTATTTTAACTGAATTATTTTCTTTTCTTATGTTATTTTTTGCAAAAATATATTCTCCATCATTTAGTCCGCTAGCGTTAATTGAATCTGTTATTGCATACAGCCCTGGAATACATTTTTTTGCAATTTTAATTGCTTCTTTACTAACATGAATATTATCACAGATTATTTCAGCATATTTTCCTTTTGAAAGAGCAGCTGATAAAACTCCTGGAGATCTATGATCATTACCAGACATAGCATTATACAAATGTGTAAAACCAATTTCATGATCTTTCATAATTTTTTCACAGCAATCAAAGTCTGCCAAAGTGTGGCCAAATTGAATCTTAATATTTAACTCCACTAAATCATTTATAAATTCTTGCATTCCATCAATTTCTGGAGCTAAGGTAATGATTTTTACGTCAGAAATTTCAAGAATTTTTTTTATAAAATCTAAAGATGGTTTCTCAGTTAAATTTGGTTGAGCGCCAAGTTTATTAGGATTAATAAAAGGTCCCTCTAAATGGACTCCAAGAATATTATTGGCATTATCTCTGTTTATTTCATTAAATCCTTTTAACGCTGAAATAGTATTTTCTAAAGTATTAGTCCAAGTAGTTGGCATTATTGAAGTTGTCCCATGCCGTAAATGATACTTTGACATTTCAATAACTGATTGTGAGCCCTCCATTACATCAAAACCATTACCACCGTGACAATGGAGATCAACAAAGCCAGGAATTATAATATTCTCATAATCTTCAGAGTCTTTTATTTTTAACTCATTAATTTTTTCATTGAAATATACATCTCCAACATAGGAAGAGTTGTGATTTATAATTTTCCCACTAACTTTATTTTGATCAGTCATCTAACTTTAATATCTTATATAGCAATTTTGTGATTTTTAAAAAAATTTAAAAAACTTATAAATGAGGATTAATCTTACTAAATTTTTTCTCTAATATATCATTATTTTTTTTAGCATTTGGCATATTTACACTGATGTAAAATGGGAATAATTTTTCATTTTTTAAGATATTTGCAACTTCAATTAAAATTGAATTTAAAATAAAAGATCCTGTAATTGTTGAAGCTGGCCCAACCATATTGTTTTTTACATTTATAATCGCATCACCAGGTGGAATCTTATTATCAATAAATATATCTGTTATTTCAAATAATCTTTTATTTAATTTAGATAGAGGAGCTTGTTTAGAAAATTTAATAGATGTTAGTGAAATAGTTTTTATCTTTTTTTTCTTTGCAATTAAAGCTGCTTCAACTGGCGCGTGATTAACACCAGAATTAGATACAATCATTAATACGTCTTTGCTGGTAATTTTATATTTAGCGAGAGCTTTTTTTGCAATATTTGGTGTTCTTTCTAGAGCAGTGGCTTTTCTTGCTCCTTTTTTAAAACTGAGATCATCATCTCTTATTGGACAAGCAGCAGCAAAACCTCCTGCTCTGTGAAATGATTCTTCTCCTAGTAATCTAGAATGTCCAGTTCCAAAAATATATAACTGCCCACCTTTTTTATATGATTTGCTAATTAACTTAGCACACTGTAAGAATTTTTTTTCTTCTTCTTTTAATATCTTTTTTAATATTGAATTAATTTTTGAGGAATAAGACCTTGTTAATTTACTCATTTGAATTTGACATTAGATGCTAGGGCAAGTTCTGCCCTAGCAATATATTAAAATGATTATTTATATTCTTCTAACTCTTCAGCAGCTTCAGCTACTAAATCAGCTGGATCACCTTCACCAAGAATTGCTCCTTGGATCATATTATTCATAACTGATTGAAAAGCTTTATAATCAACAAATAGAGGTTCTGGTCCACCATCTCCAATTGCATCAATAAACATCATCCAATAGTCATCATTGTAAGGTGCTTCACTACCTATTGAATCGTATTGCATAATTGGAGTTAATCCCCACTCAGTATCTAATTTATATTGCCACTTTGGAGAAGTAACCATTGCTGCAAATTTATTAGCAAGCTCTTCATTTCCGGTATTATTAAAAACAGCAATACTGTCAGTAATTAATAATGTTCCTTGCTCACCTTGTGGTCCAGCAGGAATTCTAACAGTTTTCATATTTAGATCTTCATTGTGAGTACCTCGTCCCCATGGGCCGTCTATGTACATTGCAATTTTTTTATCATTAAGAAGATCTCTTAATTGAGATCTTTCATATGCTAAAGGACCCTCTTGAGCTACGTTTGCTAATTTTCCATAAAAAGCAAGAGCTTCAACTGCATTTGAACTATTTAAAGTAATTGTATTGGTATCAGGATCAATAACTTGACCTCCATTACTGTATAAATAATTCAGGAACTGATGCATGGTATTATCAAAATCCTTACCAGTTAATCCAATTCCAGCAACACCTGGTACATTATTTGTAACAGCTTCAGCCATTGTATATAATTCATCCCATGTTTTAGGACCTTCACATGCAACACCCGCTTGCTCTAGTAAATCACAATTCATAAATAAAGCTTTTGTAGAAAAAGCTCTTGGATATCCCCAAACCTTACCCATGTGAGATACAGTATTTAAAATACCAGGTTGATACATGCCAATTTGTGACTGAGGTATGTCAACATTAATGATATGACCATTTTCAGCAAGTCCTTTTAATGTTCTAGAACCAACATATGCTAAATCTACAGGATCTCCCGCAATAGCCAAGTTTATTACTTTGTCCTGACAAGTTCCCCAGGGAACAGCTTCCCATTTAATAGTGACTCCAGGATTGGCACTTTCGAATTCTGCTGCAACATCCATATCCGCTTGTCTAATTTCACCGCCACATAGAATTCCATGTAATTCCTGTGAATTTGCATTGAAACCAAAAAACAAAAAAAATATGAAAGAAGCGATTGAAGTAGTTTTTAAAAATTTCATGTTTCCTCCAAATTATTTACTACCGTACCACTATAATATGAATACAATCAAGCAAATTTATTTAATATATTAGTTTTTTACAGCCCCGGCTGTTAAACCTTCTACAATATACTTTTGTAAAAATATAAAGACTATTAAAACTGGGAATACTCCAACAATAGAAGCTGCCATCATTTCATTCCACTTCACAGATTGGTACCCAATGAATTCAGTTAAACCAGATACTATTGGCATATATTCTCTAATTGAATTAAATGTTATAGCAAAGAGGAATTGTTGAGCGTAAGCTTGAATAAAAGCATATATAGCAGTTACAGCAATGCCTGGAGTGCTCAATGGTGCAATAATTCTGAAAAGAATATCCATTCTCGAAGCTCCATCACAATATGCTGCCTCCTCTAGCTCAACTGGAATTTTTTCAAAATATGCTTTCAATAGCCATATTGAAGTTGGAATACAAAATGCTATTCCTGGTACAATCATTGCAAAATATGTATTTAAAAGGTCAAAATATCTTAATAGTTTAAATAGAGGTATTAATAATACCGCACCAGAAAACATATTTACTGCCAAAAGAACCCATAAACTACCTTGTTTGAATGGGAAATTAAATCTTGCGTATGAGTACGCAGCAGGAATTACAAATAAAAGTGTAAAAAAAGTTACTGTAATAGCCATAAAAAAACTATTAAAAATATATCTTCCTAAAAGAGGAACTGTGTTCCACATTTCTCTATATGCCCAAAAAGATAGGTCATCAGAATAAAATTGATAAGGAGATCTAAATATGTGCTTTAAAGGTCGTAAAGACGCGTAAAACATTTCAACAAAGGGTAATAAGATAAATATAAAAAAAACAGTTATGCTTAGATATAAAAATATTTTTAAAGGTAAGCTATATTTATCCATGAGATACCTTTTTGTTTATTCTTGAAAGTAAATAAAAATATGCAATCGCAAACGTTGATATCATAATTACGATCATTACTGCTCTAGCAGATCCCTTACCAAACTTATAATTACCCAATGCCATTTTGTAAGTATCTATAATCAGAGTTGTTGTTGCTCCTCTTGGTCCGCCTTCTGTTAAAATATAAATTATATCAAAAGAGACAAAAGTAGATACAGCGGAAATTAGAGACATAGTTATAATTACCGGTGTTAATTGAGGTAGTGTTATGTGATACCATCTACTAAATCTACCAGCTCCATCACAATAAGCAGCTTCATATAAATCTCTTGGAATTGCTTGCATACCAGCTAAGAAAAAAAGTGTAACAAATGGAACGCCAACCCAGATGTCGGTTACCATTGTTGCAATAAAAGCACTATTTTTATAAGCTAAAAAACTAAATGGTCCATCTAGAATTCCTAATCGAATTCCAATACCGGATAGTATTCCAAAATGACCATTGTAAACCCACATCCAGCCAAGTGCACCAATTGCAATCGGCACAACCCAAGGAGGTAAAACTAAAATTCTAAAGAATGATCTACCTCTCAAACTTGCATTGAGTAAAACAGCTCCTATCATTCCTATTATTAACTTTAGTAAAACTGAGAAAAAGGTCCATACAAATGTTCGTATAGCTATTTTACTAAATTTAGAACTAGATAGAAGTTTTTCATAATTTTCAAAACCAACGTAGTCTTCACCAGCTATACTAGAATTAGTAAATGATAATCTAAATGTTTCTATCAAAGGCCATCCCACTATACACAAAAGGTATATAACTGCTGGAGCTATTAAAATGTAAGCTAAAAAAAATTGTGAGTTATATGAATTTAATTTATTTTTTTTCATTTAATTAATTATACTATCTAACCTTTCCCAAGTTTCACTAAGATCAATAACTTTTTTATTAATTCTTGCTTCGTCAATTTTCATTGCAATAATGCCAGCTTCCATACATTCAACTATTCCTACAGGTAACTTGTTATTATTATCAAGTAAATAATTATTTATTTCTTTTGCCATCAAACTATCTGCGCCATAATGACCTTTAACTTCTTTCCCAAATGCAGCTCCATAATTCTCATCGATTAAAATATTGTTATTCTCATCATGAGCTTTCATATAGCCTCTAACAAAATCTCCCTCAATCATTCCTGATGATCCAATAACTGCAAACCTTCTATATTCATCTGGGACCTTCATATTAGTATGAAAGGATAGCACTGCATTATTTTCATATTCAATTATTGCTACTTGATGATCAACAATATCAGCATCACTATCAAAAACATTTGATTTTGACTCCCAACCTCTTAATCTATCTTTTGTATATTGTTCATGAGAACCTTCTGGAAGATTATTTGGTATAAAAGATCTTCTTGATCCAAAACTAGCAACTTTCATAGGCCTGCTTGCCGTTATCATCGAATAAAAATCAATATCATGACAACATTTTTCAAGCATAAAGCCTCCTGAATATTTTTGTTTTCTTCTCCAATTTCTCATGAAAAAAGCACCATGGGATGGCTCAATGTGTTCTGAAGCTTCAATCGATATTATATTTCCAATAGCATTTTGATCTAATAATTTTCTTACAGATCTAGCTTGCTGCGAATATCTTAAAACTAAACCAACTATGATTCTATCCTTACCATATTCTTTAATTAGTTTTGCTAATTCGAAAGTTTGCTGTTCATTTATTACTATAGGTTTTTCAGCAAATATTTTTAGTCCAGCTCTTAATCCACACTTAATATGATCTAAATGTAAATGGTTAGGAGACCCAATCATTAACATATCTAGTTTCTCTTGATCTAACATTTTATTTAAATTTGAATAAGTTTTTTTTGGCAAAAAATTATGTTTCTCAGCAAATTCTTTACCTATTGGTTGAGGATCTACATAAGCAACCATTTCAAAATTAGGATTAATTTTTGAAAATTCATTATAAACACTTACCGTTCTATTCCCAAAACCAACTGCACCTATTTTCATATTTATTTTTAGTTTAACATTAAAAATTATGATATCGCCAGCCTAATTTTTTTAAGAAATTCATAGAATTTAATAAAGCTGAACGAAATTCAGTCCAAGTTCTAGAAATTTTTCCTTTCCATGCAATTTCTGATAAAGTTGCTAATCGTGGATTAATCATTTGATCAAAAAATTTTTTATCTGTAATTGTTTCTGACCACAATTGGCCTTGTAACCCTTTTATCAATTCTGATTTATTTATATCTTTTATTGGGTCCCATTCATAAATATCTTTTACTTCTATAGTTGCAGCCCAACATATTCCTCTTTCTTCAGTTGAGTTATTATAAGCCATATCAAAATATGTTTTTTGACCAGGACAAAGTATTGTTTCAAATCCCTTATTTGTAGTTTCTTTTGCAACATCTGAATGTTCCCAAGAAAAGATCAAACATGATTTATCAATTTTTCCTGCACTTCCACCCACACCATGATCGATATGAGGAGACACTGCCGCCTCATTCCATGCAGCTGTTCTTTTATTTTTTGATTTTAGAAAATCTATTAAAAAATTCATATAGTAATCTTGATATTCCTCTTGTGATTTAATATTATTTTTTTTCATAAACTCGATAATTGCCGGAGAGCCTTCCCACGCATTACTTGGTCTTTCATCCACACCGACATGAATCACATCATAGGAGAAAATAGCACTTACTTCACTCAACATATCTTTTAAAAAAGTTACTGTTTTTTCTAAAGAAGGATTTATTGTATTATTCTTATACGAACCAACATCTTCACTAACTATATTTGAAGACTTTTCTCTAAGCTCTGGCATAATTTCTAGTAATGCCCAAGAATGTGCTGGTAAATCAATTTCTGGCATAATCTCAATATTTAATTTTTTTGCATATAAAATTAAATCTTTGATATCTTCCTGTGAATAATATCCGCCATATTTATCATAACCACTTCCATACAATGGGGGTATTTTAAAATTATATCCTCTGTATCCTCCATTTAATGCAAGATCGGGATATTTTTTAATTTCAATTCTCCACGCTTCGTTGTCTGTTAAGTGCCAATGAAATCTATTAAGCTTAAATAATACCATGTAATCAAATAAACGTTTGATTTCATCAATAGTATAGAATTGTCTTGCACAATCGAGATGCATTCCTCTCCATTGAAATTTTGGATGATCGTGTATTGTACAAATTGGAAGCTTTGTTTGATAGAAATCAATTAAATGAACTAAAGATATAAGACCATATAGCTTTCCA
>CACILT010000010.1 GCA_902587565.1 uncultured Alphaproteobacteria bacterium | reverse complement strand
AGCTACTTAGAGATAATTCATCACTTTCAAAATTAAATATTCACCGTGTTACATTTAATGAAATTACAAAAAATGCAGTTCTTGATAGTCTTAAAGAGCCGAGAGAAATAGATGAAAATTTAGTAAATGCTTATCTTGCAAGAAGAGCGTTAGATTTTCTTGTTGGTTTTACACTTTCTCCAGTGCTATGGAGGAAGTTACCAGGTTCTAAATCAGCGGGTAGAGTTCAATCTGTAGCCTTAAGAATAATTAGTGAGAGAGAACTTGAAATAGAAAAATTTATTCCACAGGAATATTGGTCTTTACAAGGTGAGTTTAGAAATAAAGAAGATAAAATTATTAATTCCAGACTTACAGTTTATGATGGGAATAAAGTAGATAAACTTGATATTAAAAATGAGAGTGAGGCGACAAAAATTTTTGATGATATTAAAAATTCTACTTTCACTGTTGGAAATATTACGAAAAAAGAAGCTAGAAGAAATCCCTATCCTGCTTTTACTACATCTACAATGCAAATTGAGTCTAGTCGTAAACTTGGTCTTAGCGCAAGCCAAACAATGCGTACAGCTCAACGCCTTTATGAAGGAACGGACATTAAAGGAGAAACAACTGGCTTAATAACTTACATGCGAACAGACAGTGTCGTCATGTCAAAAGAAGCTATTAATCAAGTTCGAGGTTTTGTTACAGATAATTACGGTGCAAGCTATTTACCAGAAGCGCCAAGAGTTTATAAATCGAAGGCTAAAAATGCCCAAGAAGCACATGAATGTATTAGACCAACAAATATTTACCTAACACCAAAAGATATTAAGCAATACATTACTTTAGAAGAATACAAGCTATATGAAATTATTTGGCAAAGAGCGGTAAGTTCACAGATGGCGAGTGCTGTATTAGATCAAGTAGCTGTTGATATTACAAACGAAGATAAAAAAATTGTTTTACGAGCAAATGGATCAACAATTAAGTTTCCTGGAATGTACAAAGTTTATCAAGAGGCTAAAGATGATGATAAAGATGAAGAAAAAGAAACAATTCTTCCTGCTATGAGTGAAGGAGAGAGTTTAAATCTCAAAGAAGTTGAAAAGATACAACATTTTACCTCCCCGCCTCCTCGTTACACCGAAGCAAGCTTAGTTAAAAAACTCGAAGAACTTGGTATTGGTAGACCATCTACTTATGCATCTATTATTAAAGTTCTACAAGATAGAGATTATGTAATTTTAGATAAAAAACGTTTTAATCCTCATGATAGAGGTCGAATAGTATCTATATTTTTAGAGAAATATTTCAATCAATATGTCGAATATGATTTTACGGCTGATCTTGAAAATCAACTTGATGAAATTTCTGATGGTAAGCTTGATTGGAAAGAGGTTCTAAGAAAATTTTGGGAAACATTTAAACAACTTTGTGATGAAACTGTAGGCAAATCAAATAGAGAGGTCATTGATGTGTTAGATGAAGCACTAGGTCCGCATTTCTTTCCACCAAACGGAGCAGATGAAAAAAGGAAATGTCCAACCTGTGATAATGGAAGACTAGGAATTAAAGTTGGAAAGTTTGGAGGATTTATTGGTTGTTCGAATTATCCTGATTGCAAATATACAGTTCAGTTTAACCAATTAAACGACAAAGATGGTACTGCTCTTAGCGGACCAAAAGAAATTGGTATTTATCCGGAAACAGGAGAAATGATTACTCTTCGAAAAGGTCCTTATGGATTTTATATGCAAGTTGGTGAAGGAACAAAAGAAAAGAAACCAAAAAGAGTTTCTATTCCTAAGAATTTTGAGCCTGATGAAATAGGATTAAATACAGCTATCCAACTACTTGGCTTACCACGTAAATTAGGATTTCATCCTGAAACAAATAAAACGGTTAGTGCAGGTATAGGAATGTACGGTCCATATATTCTGCATGATAAAAAATATAAAGCTCTCGAAAAAACAGATAATATTCTTGATATAGAACTTAAAAGAGCTATTGAATTAATTGCTAAACCTACACAGAGAGGTAATGCTACGTTAAAAACATTTGGAGAGCATCCAACAGAAAAGAAAAACATTACTGCTCATGACGGTAAATTTGGACCATATGTAAAATGTGGAAAAATAAATGCATCAATTCTAGGCGATCAAACAATTGATAGCTTAAAACTAGAAGATGCAATTAGGTTAATTGATGAAAGAAAAGCTAAAATGGGTCTCAAAAAAAAGAAAAAGACAGTTAAGAATTGAATTAAGCTGAAATAGTTTTAAATAGAGGGTATGGCAAAAAATATATCTCTTTCAACAATTAAAACTTTCAAAAATAAATTTTTAAGAAATAATAAAAATACAGCATCAAGAAATGCATTGATTAAAAATGATTTAGCTAATGTTGCTCTTAATTGGGAAAACTTTAGTCAAATCAATCATAATTTTTCTAATCTAATAAAAAAAGAACTACCTGCAACAAACCAAATGGCATCAGGTAGATGTTGGGGATTTGCAGGATTAAATCTTATGCGATTAAAAGTTGTTGATAGCCTTGAACTAAATACATTTGAATTTTCACAAAATTATTTCATGTTTTGGGATAAGTTAGAGAAAGCAAATTATTTTTTAGAAAATATTATCAAATCAAGAGATAAAGCATATGAAAGCAGATTAATAACTCATCTTTTAAAAGCACCTGTGCAAGATGGCGGACAGTGGGATATGTTTGTAAACTTAATTAATAAGTATGGTGCAGTTCCAAAAGATGTAATGCCTGAAACAAATCATAGCAGTAAATCTGGTGCTATGAATTATATCTTGACTCACAAATTAAGAGAGTTTGCTTCTATACTAAGAAAAAAACCAGCAAAAAATTCTTCAGCTCTTAAAAAAGATATGATGGAAACAATCTATAATTTACTGGCAATGTTTCTTGGTCAACCCCCAGATGTTATCAATTGGTCTACTAGAAATAAAGATAATAGACACATTGTTATTTCAGACATGACACCGATTGATTTCTGTAAAAAATATGCTGATATCAATATAAAAGATAAAGTTTGCTTAATTCATGCTCCAATGAGCAATAAAAAATTTAACACAATGTACACAGTTGAATATCTAGGTAATGTTGTTGAGGGACAAATTATTAAATATTTAAATGTAGATATTAAAGAATTAAAAAAATCTGCGATGGACTCAATAAAAAACAATGAAGCCGTATGGTTTGGTTGTGATGTTGGGAAACGTTTCAGTCGTGATATGGGTGTACTTGATATGGGTATTTACGACTATGAAAATGTTTTTCAAACTTCATTTAAGATGAATAAACAAACTCGTTTAGAGTATGGTGATAGTGAAATGACTCACGCTATGCTTTTAACGGGAGTCGATATTAAAAAAAGAAATTCAACTAAATGGAAAATTGAAAATAGCTGGGGAACAAAAAGTGGTAATCAAGGATATATGATGATGACTGATGAATGGTTTGATGAATATACCTATGAAGTTGTCATTGATAAAAAATATCTAAACAAAAGACTTTTAAAATACTTAGATATGGAACCAGTAGCGCTAGCACCTTGGGATCCAATGGGTGCTTTAGCTAGATAAATTGAATAAAGAAAACGCATCTAAAATTTGGAAGCTAATTCAAGAAACAGGTGACTTTTTAAAAGGAAAATTACCTAATCACCCCAATCATCCAAAGGGTAGAAATCCTTATGCTCATGTTGCTTTAGAGGTAAAAAATCATTTTGGTATGACTTATAAAGACATACCTGATGAAAAATTTAATGAAGTTATTAATTATCTTGAGGAGATAAAATCTAATCCTGAGTAACTATTCTTTGATTGCCTTGAATGGGTAAGAAGATAATAAAAATTGAAACTATAGCCATCATTATTGCATTTATTAAAAATAAATAAGTAAACTCTAAAGTTATCGAGTATATCTCTGCAATTAAGAATACCGAAATTGGTCCTGATCCAAATGCAAGAATAAACTTAATTCCGTATACTACACCATGATACTTTTGGGGTGTAAATTTCCCAAGTAGGAGATTTTCTGTAGGCAGAATACTTGCATTAAATACGGCAGCTAGAATACATAACACTACTAAAGAGTAACCAGATATGTAGGCTATTCCTAGGTAGCAAGGAAACTGAAGAAATATACCAATTAAGTAAATAGTTTTTAAATTAAATCTATCAGCAAGTAAACCTCCAACAAATGTTGTTGCACCAGAAATAAAATAGATAATTGCTATCATAAATCCAATTTGAATTGAGCTTGTGTTACCAATTCGTATTTCAAATACTTTTGGTAAGGCTGTTTGTGTATTGTGAAAAGATAATCCAAGAGCAAACATTGATAATAGCATTATTAATGCAATTAAAATCATCTCATTACGGGAATGATCTTGATCATCGTTTTTAATAAAATAATTCTTGTAAGATATTTTATCAATTAATATTAAGTAAATAAGAATAAACCCAATAATAATTGATATTAAACCAGGTAATATAAAAGCTAGTTGCCAATTTAGTAATTCTGTTAGAGTACCAGCTACAAATGCTCCAGAGCCTATCCCTACCCCACCAAAAATACCATTTACACCAAGCGCTCTTCCCTGTTTGTTAGCTGCATGAATCACCCAAGGAATACCTACAGGATGGTAAATTGAACAGAAAAGTCCAAGAAGTGATAAGGAAAAAAATAAAAAAGAAACTGATGTGCTTAAACCACATAAAATGGAGGCTAATCCCATTCCAATAAACATAATTGACATTGTTCCTGAACGGGACCATTTATCACTTAACCACCCAAAAGGAATTGCCCCTAAACCAATTAGTAGAGCTCCAAGAGACCATAATCTAATTAATTGATCGTAAGAAATATTCCATTCTTTTTCTATCGTCAGAACGATTACAAAATAAAATGCTGCAAACATATGCATAAGTGCATGACCTATTGATGAAAATAGGAGTGTATAAAAAGTATTATTCAAACTCTTCGTAATTAATAGAAAGTGAATTTACACAGTATCTTTTGCCGGTGGGCTCAGGTCCATCATCAAAGACATGGCCTAAATGAGCATCACATTTGGCGCACATAATTTCAATACGCACCATTCCATGAGATCTATCAGTCTCTGTTTTAATTGCTTCAGGTGATATTTGCTCAAAAAAACTTGGCCATCCACAATAAGAATCATATTTTGTAGAACTATTAAATAATTCATTACCACAGCATTTACATTTAAAAATACCACCATTAATAATTTCAAAATTTTTACCAGAAAAAGGTGGTTCTGTTCCCTTTTGTCTTGTTACGTAATATTCATCTTCTGTGAGAAGAGATTTCCATTCCTTATCAGTTTTGACTATTTTGTTCATTTTTAAATCTTATATTAGATAATATAATTCCTGTAATTATAAAAAAAATACCTACAATATGAAATATTGCAAAACTTTCATTTAAAAAAGTTATTGCCCAAATTGCAGCAAAGACAGGTATAAAGTGCAAAAATAAACCAGCTCTATTTGGTCCAATTAAATAGACACCCTTGTTCCAAGCAAAATAAGCAGCAATACTTGCAAAGATAGCAACATAAATAATAATGAAAAAGTCATAAGAAGATGAAAGAAAAAAGGTGCCATTAAAAGATTCAAAAAGATAAAATGGAATAATAAAAAATAAGCCAATAATAATCATTACTTCTAAGCTTGCTAGTTGAGGGATTGATGTATCCATCTTTTTTAACAGCACTGAATATAAACACCAAGATATTACGGCGGCAAACATCCAAATATCACCAATAGTAAAATTAAGGATATATAGATTATTTAAATTTCCTTTTAAAATTATAGCTAAAGCACCTAATAAAGATAAAATTATGCCAATTAATTGAAGTTTTGAAATTTTAGTTCGAAATATTAGCCAAGAAAAACCAATCATAATTACTGGTGCAGTAGATGCCATTATAGTAGAATTTAAAACTAAAGTAGTCTGTAATGAAATATATGTAAATGAGTTAAATATTGTAACACTTAAAATACTTAACGTAGTCATTAGTAAAAAGTTTTCCTTGTAATAATTTAAATTCTCCAAAATACTTTTAAGGGTGAAAGGTAGTAGTAAAAGTAAAGCTAAAGACCATCTAAAAAAACTTAATTTAAATGGTGAAAGATCAGTTATGTGAGCAACTTTTCCAAAAAAAAAATTTCCTGACCAAAATAAAGAAGAGGCTGTTAACAATATGATTGCTAACATTAAGTTTCTTGACATTTATTTATCTAAAAGCGTCATGAGGGATGAAGTATCAAACCTATTACCGCCATTTTTTTGTACTTCTTCATAATATTTATCAACAATTTTTGTAACAGGAAGCATTGCTCCATTTTTGCTGGCTTCGTTAAAACAAATTGATAAATCCTTGCGCATCCAATCAACTGCAAAACCATAATCAAATTTGCCATCGAGCATAGTTCTATATCTATTTTCCATTTGCCATGATTGAGCTGCTCCCTTGGATATAACGCTAAGAACCTTTTCCATATCTACTTTCGATTTTTTTCCAAAAGCCATTGCTTCAGATAAACCTTGCACTAATCCCGCAATACAAATTTGATTTATCATTTTAGCTATTTGACCTGATCCAGATGGACCTATAAGTTCAATGGCTTTACCATAAGATGTGAGAACTGGTTTTACAGTATTATAATCTTTTTCATCACCACCAATCATAATAGAAAGAACGCCATTTTCTGCTCCAGCCTGACCACCAGATACAGGAGCGTCAAGAAAACTCAATTTTTTATCTTTAAGTTTTTGATAATAATTTCTTGCTATCTCTGCAGAAGCTGTTGTGTGATCAACAATAATTGATCCCTCAGCTACATTTGAAAGAATTCCACCTTCACCTTCCATTACTTCAATAATATCTTCATCACGTCCAACACACATAAAAACAATTTCAGAATTTTGAGAAGCTTCACCAGGAGTTTTAGCCATGCTGCCTTTGTACTCTTCTTCCCATTTTTCTGCTTTAACAGTTGTTCTATTATAAACAGTTACATTATAACCATTGTTTTGAAGATGGCCTGCCATTGGGTAACCCATTACCCCTAAGCCAATAAAAGAAACATTTTTAATACTCATGAATTTTCTCCTAATTTTTCTAAAATTTTTAAATTCAAATCTTCTGAATTACTCACAATTAAATTCTTATTCTTTTTTGTAAAGTCATATTTATTTTTATCAAAATCAATGTCAGATCCGCCTGCTTCTCTTACAAAAAGAATACCTGGAATATGATCCCAGGGAGATAGTTTTGATAAAATAGCAAAATTTCTGATCCCAATACCTATATCTATATATTCAAAACCAATACATCTATAAGAGTTAACTTCTTTAAATATGTTTTTAAATATCTTTAACTTATCTTTAAATCCTGGTTCCCAATACTTTGTACTTATTGATCCTATAGTTTCTTCAATTAGATTTTCACTTTTTGTAATAATTTTATTATTATTAATATAAGCACCTTCATTTACGATAGCTGAACACATAATTTTTTCTAGTGGCTTATATATCCAAGAACGTAAAATTTTTTCTTTAAATGTTAAGGCTATCATAATTGCAAATTTATTTCTTCCATTCGCAAAGTTTGTTGTTCCATCTATTGGGTCAACAGTCCAACAATATGCATCTTCATTATAAAAATTTAATATATTTTCATTTCTAGAATATTCCTCTTCACCTATAAAATTTGAAGTAGGTAAAATTTTTAACAAATTTTTTTTTAATTCTTTTTCTGCTTCTATATCAGCTGCTGTCACTAAATCAGATCCATTTTTATAATTAATGTCATCGTCTGATAAATTTTTAAATTTTGGCAAGATAATATTTTGACTTACGTTAAAACAAATATCCTCTATGTCTTCTTGCTTTATATTATCCATTAATACATGCTTTGGTATACATTTCTGCTAGTTTAAAAGTAATATTACCAATTTTACCTTTATTGATTTTTTTATTATCAATTTTAAGAATAGGAGTAATAAAACTTCCAGAACTTGTTAAAAATACTTCATCTGCATTAATTAATTGCTTATGGGTAAATTGTTTTTCAACTAATTTAAGTTTAGTTTTTTTTATGATTTTTAAGAGAGATGTTCTAGTTACACCTTTTAATATATCTGAATTCGCTGGGTGAGTTATTAAATTATTTCTTTTAATAATCCAAATATTAGAAGATGTGCCCTCAGTTACTTTTCCATTTTGTATTAAAATTGCCTCATAAGCATTTTTCTTTTTGGCCATATTTGCTGCTATAATATTTGGAAGTAAATTTACTGTTTTAATATCACGTCTTTTCCATCGAAGATCTTGGTATGTAATTGTATTTACTCCTACAAATTTTTTTCCGGGTAAGTTAAAGCTTTTATTTCTTGTGTATACAATCAAAGTTGGGGTTAAATTTTTTTGATATTTATGTTCTCTAAATTGAATACCTCTTGTAATTTGCAAATATATTATACCATTTTTTGTTTTATTTTTCTTAATTAGATTTAAAAAAATATTATTTAGGTTTTTTTTACTAATTGTAAATTTAATTTCTAATTCACGTAGAGAATATTTTAATCTCTTAAGATGAAAATCTAAATCAATTAACTTTTTATCTAAGACTGCGATAACTTCATAAACACTATCAGCAAATTGCAATCCTCTATCTTCTATATGAATTTTTGCAGATTTAAAATTTACAAATTTGTTATTTATAAAGGCAAAATTTGGCATTAAATTAAACTTTTGATAAAAGTTTCTCTAGTTTTTTTATGCAGTTTGTTTCAGCAAAAAAAACAACATCATCATTCTCTTTAAAAATAGTTTGACTATTAGGGATTATAATTTTTTTATCTCTTACAATTGACCCAATACGTATACCTTTTGGCAATCCTAACTGTTTAAGATTTTTATTACAAAGAAATGATTCTGACTGAATATCTGCCTCTATTACTTCTCCAAAACCTTCACCTATGGAATAATCGTTTCTTATCTTTACACCTCTAACTTTTTCTAAAATTTTAGAAATTGTTATTATTTTTGGATCTATGGTCATATCAACACCAATATTTGACAACAAAGATGAATAATTACTATTATTAATCAAAGTTATTGATGTATCAGCTCCTGCTCTTTTAGCTAATAAGGATGATAATATATTAACTTCATCATCTTCTGTAATTGAGATACAGTAACCTGAATCTGATATGTTTACCTCTTCAAGTATCTGATTGTCCAGACCATCTCCACATGTTACTGTGATATTTTCTAAATTTGAGGCAAGAAATTCTGCGCGTTCTTTATTAGCTTCAATTAGTTCAGTTTTTATATATGTTTCAGAGCTTTCAATTAATTGTGCAAGTGAAAATCCTATATTTCCTCCACCAATAATCACAGCTTTTTTTGCCTGCAATTCTTGGTGGCCAAATTCAGATAACACATCTGTCAAATTATCAGTTTCCACGACTAGAAAGATGGTATCTTTTTTTTCAATTTTAGTTGAAGAATTTACAGTAAATTTTTGATCTCCTCTAAAAATAAACATTATGTTGGCAAGATAGTCAGGAAATTTTTCAGATAATTCTCTTACTGATAGACCTGAATGTAAAAAATTATCTTCACATTTTAATCCAATTAGTTTTAATTTTTTATCAGATAATTCAACCATGTCTATTGTTCCTGGAGAAATTAATCTTCTGAATATGCCTTTAGCAACCTCTTGTTCGGGAGAGATAATTGCATCTATTGGGAAATTTTCATCATTATATAAATTTTTCCAATCATTTTTTAAATAATCTTGTTGTCTTATTCTTGCAATTTTCTTTTTTATTTTGAATAGAGAATGGCCAATTTGACAGGTAACCATATTAGTTTCATCACTCTTAGTAACTGCAATTAGTATTTCACAGTCATGTGCATCCGCGCTCTCTAGAACTGTTGGCATACTAGGAATGCCATTTATTGTTTTGACATCTAAAGTTTCAGATACTTTATTTAATCTATTTTCATCTTCATCAATAACTGTTACTTCAAAATTTTCACGTGATAGTTTGTCAGCTATGCTATATCCAACATCTCCAGCACCACAAATAATTGTTTTCATTGATTAGTTTTCTACTTTTATATCTAGTGATTTAAATTTTCTATAAAGAGCAGTTCTCTCCATTCCTGTAAATTCAGAAACTTTTGTTATATTACCATTAAATCTCTTAATTTGCGATATCAAATAATTTTTTTCAAACTCAGATCTGGCTTCTTTGAGAGACAAATCCAATGAATTACTTGAAGAATTTGATGCAGTTTCATCTCCCATTTGTAAAGCTAAATCATCGACTTCTAACTCTTTTATATTTTGATCTTGATTAAGTATTAAACTTTTTTCAACGTAATTGATTAATTGAGATATATTTCCGGGCCAATTATACATCTGCAACTTGGTTAATGCTGCTGAAGAAAATTTAAAATTTAAATTTCCTCCACTTTTTTCATTTAAATAAAAATCAAGGATAGGAAGAACATCATCTCTCCTATCAGAGAGAGATTTAAATTTTATAAAGTCTGTTGAAATTCTATCATATAACCTTTTAATAAAATTACCTTTTTCAATTTCTATTTCTAAATTTTTCTCAGTAATTGTAATAATTTTATGATTTAATTTAATATCAAGATCTTCAAAAAATTTTTTGTTTTCTAAAAAATTTAAAAGTTTTTTTTGATATATATTTGGTAGTGTTTCAATATTGAGCAGTATTAATGAATTATTGTTTGATCGATAAAAAATATTTTCATTAATTGCGTTTTTATTTTCCACAAACATATTATCCAATGCTTCATTTGTAAGTTTTTTAAAATCAATTGATATTGGAAGCTTATCTTTATATTGTGAATTTTGATGTATTAAATTTGTAAAATGTTTTTTTCCTGTTCCAAATGGACCTTCAATTAATAATCTTGAATTACTTGAACTCTGCTCATTTAAATGTTTGTTAATTTTTTTAATGAATTCTGAATTCCCTATTAGCGGTATAGTCTTAATTAAGGTATCTTTTAAATTTTTATTTTCACTTAATAATGATGAACTTTCTATTGCCCTCTTAGTAAGAATAATTAATTTATCACTATTGAATGGCTTTTCTAAAAAATCGTATGCCCCATTTTTTATAGATTTTACTGCAAGGTCAACAGTACCATGACCACTAATAATAATAATTGGAATATTGCTATTAATCGATTTGAATTCTTTTAAAATTTCAATACCATCTAATTTGCTGTTAGATAGCCAAACATCTAAAATAACTAAATCAGGTTTAATTTCGTTGAATTTACTAATTGCTTCATCTGAATTAAGAGCAATTGAAGTATTATAATTTTCATCCTTTAAAATTTCTGAAATAAGAAAACAAATATCTTTTTCATCATCTATAATTAAAACTTTATGCATTGTATTCAAAATTAATTAGTGATGTTGTTCCTGCCATATTTTTATTTTTCTCAATTTTTATTTTACCTCCATGATCTTCAATAATTCTTTTTACAATAGATAGACCAAGACCAGTTCCTTTTGTTTTAGTTGTAAAATAAGGCTCAAAAATTTTACTCAACATTTTTTCATCAATTCCTACACCATTATCTTTTATTTCAATTTTTATATTTTTACTATCAGTAGACATTAATACTTCGACTGCAGGGTTAGGTATTTTTTCCACAGCTTCAATAGCATTTTTAATTAAGTTACTGAAACATCTTGAGACTTGAAGGGTATCAAAGTGAAAATAAATATCATTTTCAGGTTTAATTAAATTAAGCTTTATATCTTTCCTTGTATTGAAATATAAAAGATATGCCTCTTCTAAACATTTTGATAGGTTATCAAGCTTGATTTCTGCTTCAGGCATTCTCGCAAAAGATGAAAATTCATCTACTAACTTTCCAATATCATCAACTTGCCTTGATATTGTTTTAGTTAAAAGTGAGATATCCTCTTTATCTGTTTTTTCATCTAAAAATTTCTTTTCTATTCTTTCAGCAGAAAGTTTAATGGGGGTAAGAGGATTTTTAACTTCATGTGCTATCTTTCTTGCTATATCAGACCAAGCAGCATGTTTTTCTGCTAAAATTAGAGATGTAGCATCATCTAAAGCGACAACATATCCCTCAATTTTATTATCATTAATTTCTTTAATAATTCTGATATTAAAATTTCTTTGATCATCAAATAATGTAAAATCGTATTGAAAATTTAATAATACTTTATTTGAAGTTTCAAAATTCTTAAATATATCTTTCCATTCAGGGAAATAGGATAGAAAATTATCATTTATTTTAAAAGTTTTAGTACTTCTAAATAGTTTTGTTAAAGTTTTATTGTATAATAAAATATTAAAATTCTTATCCAAAGAAATTACACCTATTGTTAAAAGACTCAAGATCGCCTCTATAAAAATTCTTTTTTCTTCATCTTCTTGACTTTTTGATATTAACTCATTTTGTTTATTCTCAATTTCCGAAATCATTTTATTATAAGATGATAGTAATACTTTTATCTCCTGAAATTGATCTGTTTCACTAACTTTAGCATCAAAGTTTCCATCTGATATTTTGTTCGCCGATTTGATTAAATTGGTAATTGGCTTACTAAGATTACTTGCTAAATTAAAACCAATTAAAATAGCCACTAAAATAAAACAAATAGAAAAAAGAACAAATATCATTGAATAAGTTATTTGAATCCCTGAACTTTCCTCTTCTTTAATAGTATAAATATCAAATGCCTCTTTTGTAGCACTAATATGATCCCAGATATTAGTGTTTAGATTTCTATTAACCTGCATGTAAACATCATTTAAAAAATTTATTTTTTTGTAAGCAGTGATAGAATTTTTATTTAATTGAAAAATATAAACACGATTTTGATTAACAATCTTAAATATTTCATTTGATGGCACAGAAAAATTTTTATTATCAGGATCTTTTAAACTTAAGTAAATATTGCCTTCAGTATTAAATATATAAATACTTGAAATTGTTCTTAAGTTAATAAATTCACTTAAAGCTGTTCTAATTGATTGAATATTAACTTCATTATTTTGAGAAACTTTTAGTATCTCTCTCATAATTAACTGAGTATCAGACACAATCTCTGCCTGTATCTCATTTTCATAATTTCTTGCTACGATATTAGAATTGACAACAGCATCCCTTACAGCGTCTCCATACCAAGTTCTTAATTCTAAATTAAAGAATAGTGATGTTATAATAACTAAACCAATGGCTGGACCCAAAGCCATTGCTGCAAATAAATTCACAAATTTTATATATAAACGAGATTCATCATAACTTTTTCTTCTTCTCACTAAAATCAGAACAATTTGTCTAATAATTATAGAAATCAATAAAATGACAAAAATTACATCTGCCAATAGAAAAAATTGTAGTCTTCTTGGATCTTTTACTAAATCGTTATTTGGAAGCATTAAGTAGAATGTGATCGAAAAACTTAAAATAATTAGAAAGATTAAAAAATAAAAAGATAATCTGGATAGATGTATAGATTTAAGTAATTTTGATAAGTCAAACACTGTGTACTTTAGTTAATTTTTCAAATAATGATTATAAAATATTATTATTTATAAATTAAAATGATGAAAAATGCACTTGTAATTCTAGCTGGGGGAAAAGGAAAGAGATTTGGTCACAAAATTCCTAAACAATTCTTAAAAATTGGGAATACAAATTTTTTAAATTATTTTATTTCAAATTTAGACTTATCTAATTTTGATATTATAAATATTTCGATAGATAAAAAATATCAAAATACTTATTTGAATCATAAGGAAATTTCTGAGAAAATAAAAATCACCTATTCAAAACCTGGGAATACAAGACAAATTTCTTCTTTTAATGCTCTAAAAAATTTAAAAAAATTTAAAATTAAGAAAGTATTAATACATGATGCTGCAAGGCCTTTATGTAGTAATAAATTAATTAAGAAAATTATTTCTAAATTAGATAAAAATACTAATGTAATTCCATATGTTGAATATAATGACAGACAATTAATAAAAAAAAGTAAATTAGAAACAAAAGCAATTAATGTACAAACACCCCAGGGGTTTAATTATGATCTGATATTAAAAGAACATATCAAATATAAAAATTTTGAATTTAATGATGATGCAGGGCTATTACAAAAATCAAAAATGAAAATTAATTTTATCAAAGGTGAAAAAAATAATATTAAAATTACTTATCTGGAAGATATTCAGTTATTTAATTTATACAGAAAACCAATAACAAAATACGGTATTGGTTACGATATTCATCAAATTGATAAAAATACTAAAAATGGATTAAAATTAGGAGGCATTAAAATACCTTTTTCCAAATTAATTGGTCACTCTGATGCGGACGTTGTACTTCATGCAATTTGTGACAGTATTTTTGGAGCACTTTCTATGAGAGATATAGGTTATCACTTTCCAAACACAGATAAAAAATGGAAAAATGCAGATTCATCTAAGTTCATTATTTATTGTAGAAATAAACTTAAAGAAAAAGGTTATTCTGTAATCAATCTAGATATAAATATAATAGCTGAAAAACCTAAAATTAATAAATATGTTCCAAAAATGATTAAAAATATTTCAACATTACTTGAAATTAAAAATAGCTCTGTGTCTATAAAAGCAACTACAAATGAAAAAATTGGTTTTATTGGTAATGGCGAAGGAATTGCAGCCGAGTCAATAGCTCATATAGCAGATGATAAAATTAGCTAATTTTTTTGTATCATTATCATTTGCTGGATATATTAAAATAATTCCTCCAGGAACCTTTGCATCTTTTTTATCAATAGTTATTTTATTTCCTATTGTTGAATACAAAATTATTTCTTTAGAAATATTTGTAGTTATTTTTTTTATATTCTTTTTACTATCTTTATTTTTTATTAATAAATTCTCTTCACACACCCAATCACATGACTCAAAAATAATAGTTATTGATGAGTTCTTAGGAGTATACTTAATTTTAATATTTTATGATCAAATTAAAATAATAAATCCTTATGTAACAATAGTGCTAATTTTTATTTTATTTCGTTTTTTTGATATATTGAAAATTTTTCCAGCCAACATAGTAGACAGGAAACTTAAATCAGCTTTTGGTGTAATTCTTGATGATTTAATAGCAGGAATATATACAATAATAATTCTTTATATTGTAAATGCCTATTATTAAAAAAGTTATAGATAAATTAATAAAAAAAAATATCTCAATTTCAGTTGCTGAGTCATGCACAGGTGGGCTAATAGCAAACACTATTACAAAATATAGTGGAGTTTCAAAAATTTTCTCTTACGGGATTATTAGTTATTCAAATAAAGCTAAATGTAAATATTTATGTGTTTCAAAAAGTAATCTCTCTAAATTTGGAGCTGTAAGTAAAGAAGTAGCTGAGGACATGATAAATGGTCTGTATAAAAATGAAAAAACAAAAATCTGCATTTCTACAACTGGTATAGCAGGTCCTCATGGTGGGACAAAGTTAAAGCCAATAGGTTTAGTGTATATTGGAATTAAAGTTAATAAAAGTAATTATATTTTCAAGAAAATATACAAAGGGAAACGATTGGAGATACAGAGAAAAACTAGAGATTTTATATTTAGCAAAATTAATCAATTAATCTAAAATTTCATCAGCGCGAACTTTAAATGATTCAATCATTTTGTTTTCAATTAAAGGAAAAAAAGCTTCAGCAATTTTTTGATGAAAAAATCGTTTAAATTCAAATTCTACATTAAAATGAATTCTTGTTTGATTTTTTTTTAATGATTCAAAGATCCAATTAGTTTTAAGGTCTTTTAGAGGTCCTTCAATATAAGTTGTACTTATTGAAAGTTTTTTTTTATCAAAAGTGACGTGAGAACCAAAAGTTTGGGGCATAAAATATTTATACCATACAACCATATCAGCATATATTTCATTTTTATTTTTTGAATGAATTCTCATTGCTGAACACCAAGGAATAAAATATGGATAACTTTCAATATCTAAAACAATATCAAAAAGTCCTTTTGCGTCGTGATCGACTATTTCCTCTCTATTTGAAGATTTCATTGAATTGAATAAAGTTTGTTTTTCCTATTTTCTTGCATGATTTTAAAATCATCAGAAGCATGATAACTTGAACGAGTTAACGGTGATGATGCCACCATTAGAAATCCCTTTGCGTATGCCATTTTTTTATATTCATCAAATTCTTGAGGAGTAATAAATTTTTCTAGCTTAGCGTGTTTCGGTGTTGGAGGTAAGTATTGTCCTATTGTGATAAAATCAACATTAGCTGCTCTTAAATCATCCATTACCTGATATACTTCTTCTTTAGTTTCACCTAAACCAACCATTAGACCTGATTTTGTAAATATACTTGGATTTTTTTCTTTTATTTGACTAAGTAAATTTAAACTTACAAAGTAACGTGAACCAGGACGAATTGATGGATATAATCTTGGCACTGTTTCTAAGTTATGATTGAAGACGTCAGGTAAATTTTTTGATAAAATATCTATAGCTTCAGGTTTATTTTTAAAGTCAGGAGTTAAAATTTCAATTGTGCAGCTTGGATTTAAAGTTTTAATTGAATCTATTACGTTTATAAAATGTAGTGCTCCACCATCTATTAGGTCGTCTCTGTCAACACTTGTTATTACAACATGTTCTAAATTCAATTGCTTAACTGACTCAGCAATTCTTATGGCTTCACCGTGATCTATATAATGAGGTTTGCCAGTTTTAATATTACAAAATGCACAAGCTCTAGTACATATATCTCCAAGTATCATGAATGTTGCATGTTTTTTTTGCCAACATTCAGCTATGTTTGGACATGCAGCTTCTTCGCATACAGTTACAATTTTTTTATCTTTTAGGAGTTTATTTGTTTCTTTGAAAAATTTTGAAGTAGGTGCTTTTACTCTAATCCAACTTGGTTTTTTAGGAATTGGATTTGATTTGTTTTTAACTTTTTCAGGATGACGTGGTCCACTCATGTAGGTTAAATAACTTCCATATCCATGCTATTCAACCATATTTGGAAGGGGTCTTCCAAAATATCGCTAAAATCTTTGAGTAATTTTGCCGCAACGGCACCATCTAGTGATCTATGATCTGCTGAAATAGTAGATTTCATTGTATGCCCTATTTCAATACTGCCAGAGCTCACAACAGGTTTTTCAATTATAGATCCAATTGCAATAATACTTGATTGTGGTGGATTAATAATTGCTTGAAATTCTGTGATTCCAAACATGCCTAAGTTTGAGATAGTTATAGATCCTCCACTATATTCTTCTGGTAATAATTTATTTTGATTAGCTTTTTTTACTAATGATTTAATTTCTGTTGAAATTTCAGCTAATCCTTTTGTATCGGCTTCTTTAACAATAGGTGTAATCAATCCTTCTTTTAACGCTACCGCTATAGCAATATCGATATTTTTATATTGATGAATTTTACCATTCACCCAAGAAATATTTGTTTCTCGATTTTTCGCTATTGCCATTGCACATGCTTTAACAATAAGGTCATTAAACGAGATTTTGATATTACTATTTGAATTTATTTTTTTTCTTAAATTTATTAGCTTATCCATTCTTGTTTCAATAGTAAGATAAAAATGTGGAACCTCATTTTTTGTTTGTGTTGTTCTTTCAGCAATTATTTTTCTAATACTAGACGGTTCAATTACAGAAATGTTTTCATCATTGATATGAAGTTCAAAATTTTGAATATCTTTTTTTATTATCCTACCATCAGGTCCAGACCCTTTAATAAAAGTTAGATCAATATTGTTATCTTTCGAAAATTTTTTAACAAACGGTGAGGCAAAATTAGTATTTTGTTTAGTGTTTGAATCTTTACTTCTTTCTATTATTTGAGTGTTATCTACTTCAGTATTTACTTTAGGTGTTTCTGAAACTTCATTTTTTTCTTCACTGCTTACAGTTTGATCTTTATCATTATAATCTTCTAATCTTTCATCTTTGCTACCATTAATTAGAGCAATGACAGAATTAACAGCAATTTGTTTATCTGGTGTTGTATCAATTAAATGTGTAATTTCTCCCTCATCAACTGCTTCAACTTCCATTGTTGCTTTATCTGTTTCAATTTCAGCTAATATATCTCCAGCTGAAACAGTATCACCAACATTAACTAACCACTTATTAATTACACCCTCTGACATTGTGGGTGATAATGCAGGCATTAAAACTTTAATGGCCATTTATTTTATATAACTTACTTTTTTTGCAGCATTTATAATATCATCAACTTGAGGAAGATATAATTTTTCTAAGCTCAATGCGTATGGCATTGGCACATCCGCACTATTAACTTTTATCACTGGTGAGTCTAAATAATCAAATGCATCCCTTTGAACAATATTTGCAATTTCAGAACCAACACTACCAAATGGCCAGGACTCTTCGACAGTAATTAGTCTATTAGTTTTTTTAACTGAATTTAAAATTGTTTCCATATCCAAAGGTCGTAAAGTTTGTAAATCAATAATTTCTGCATCTAAATTGTATTCCTCTTTTAATCTTAATGCCGCTTCTTTTGATTTCTGCAACATTATAGAATACGTTACGATCGTTAAATCTTTTCCTTCTTTTTCTATATTTGCTTTTCCAATTGGTATTGAGAAGTTAATGTCATTATTAACAGGACCTTTTAATCCATAAAGAATTTCATTTTCTAGAAAAATTACGGGATTTGGATCTGATATTGCAGATCTTAACAAACCTTTTGCGTTATAAGGAGTAGATGGTGCAATGACTTTTAAACCTGGCACTTGAGAATACCAGGAAGAAAAATCCTGACTATGTTGTGCAGCAACTTGGGCCGCAGCACCATTAGGTCCTCTGAAAACAATAGGGCAATTAATTTGTCCTCCAGACATGTAAAGTGTTTTTGCAGCTGAATTTATAATTTGATCAATTGCTTGCATGGAAAAATTAAAAGTCATGAATTCTAAAATTGGTCTCAATCCCTTAAATGCTGCTCCAACTGCCAATCCAGTAAATCCATGTTCGGAAATGGGAGTATCTAATACTCTTTCTTTGCCAAATTCTTCTAGAAGACCTTGTGTGACTTTATATGCACCTTGATACTCGGCAACTTCCTCTCCAAGTATGAAAACTTTATTATCCTTTCTCATTTCTTCGGCCATTGTGTCTCTTAGTGCTTGGCGCATAGTAATTTCTTCCGAACTTAAATTTCTATCTTCTTCTATTTTAGGTGATGGTGTATCGATTATATCATCTTTCTTATTCTCAATTTTTGTCTCAATATTTATTTCAATTTTCTTTTCTTCAATCACTTTCTCAATGGGAGCTTCTTTTTTTAATTCAACTTTTTCATTTGGATCGCCAATAATCGCTATAGCTTTATTTACTGGAATATTGGCTTCTCCTTCTTTAAATAAAAGATCAAGAACAACACCTTCATCTACCGCTTCTACTTCCATTGTTGCTTTGTCAGTTTCAATTTCAGCAATCAAATCACCAGCTTTAACAGTATCTCCTTTTTTAATTAACCACTTAGACAGATTTCCTTCTGTCATTGTTGGCGATAATGCGGGCATTAAAATTTCTGTGCTCATAATTTATAGATAAACATCCGTATAAAGTTCGCTGTCCTTTGGAAAAGGACTATTGATTGCAAATTCAGCTGCATTTTTAATTTCTTCTAAAATATCTTTATTAATTTTTTCAATTTCATCATTAGTTGCAATTTTTTTCTTTAAAATTTCAGCTTTGACTATTTCAATAGGATCGGTTTGCTTATAATTATCTAATTCTTCTTTTGTTCTATATTTTGCAGGATCTGACATTGAATGTCCTCTATATCGATATGTTTGTACTTCAATAATATAAGGCCCATTCCCTTCTCTGACATACTTACCTGCTTTATCTGCTGCTTCTATAACAGAAAACACATTCATCCCATCTACCTTCTCACCAGGAATACCAAATGCCTCTCCTCTCTTATATAAGTCTAATCCAGCCGCCGCTCTATCAACAGATGTGCCCATTCCATATTTGTTGTTTTCAATAATGTATAAAACAGGAAGCTTCCATAAAGCAGCTAGATTAAAAGCTTCAAAAACTTGCCCATTGTTCATCGCTCCATCACCAATATATGTTCTGCATATATTTTTTTCTCCATTATATTTATGTGTGAATGCAATACCTGTGCCAATTGGTACTTGAGCTCCCACAATACCATGACCTCCATAAAAATTATTTTCTTTTGAAAACATATGCATTGAACCACCCTTACCAGCGGAATAACCATCTTCTCTACCAGTCAACTCTGCCATAATACGTTTAGGATCTAGTCCTCTAGCAATCATGTGGCCATGATCTCTGTAAGTAGTAACAACTGAATCATTTTTATTAATTGTCATTAATATACCAACAACAACTGCTTCTTGGCCAATATACAAATGGCAAAAACCACCTATTTTACCCATTCCGTAAAGTTGAGCTGCTCTTTCCTCAAATCTTCTTATTTTGAGCATAAAAGAATACATTTTAATGTAATCCGCTTTTTGAAGTTTCTTCATATGATAATCTTTAATTATAATTAGGGTGATTTTTTGTCAAATAAATCAGTTTATTCTATAATTATAACTGTTTCGTTTTCTGAAGTAAATCCTGTAACTTTCCTAAATGTCTCATCTAAATAGTCCAAATCTATAGTATTTGGTTGTAATCTTTTAATTCTATCTAGATAAAATTCATTTTCCATTTTTAAGGAAAGATATTGTTCATTATATTGAGCATTAAGATTTTTAAGACTGAAATATTTCAGTAATCCCCTCTCACCATTTACGATAAAATAAAGAAGATAAACAAATAGAAAAAAAGTAAAGAGAAAGGACAAATAAAAATACAATTTATTTTTTAAAACTAATGATTTGTTCATTTTCTATATAAATAACATATTTAAGTTCGAGACTGTCAATTATTATTTAAGATAGAAGATCCAGCATACTTTGCTTTACCTTGTAATGCCTCTTCAATTCTTAATAATTGATTATATTTTGCAGTTCTATCAGTTCTAGATAATGAACCTGTTTTAATTTGACCTGCTGAAACACCAACAGATAAATCCGCAATTGTCGTATCTTCAGTTTCACCTGAACGATGTGATATTATAGTAGTAAAATTATTTTCTTTTGCTAATTTAATTGACTCTAAAGTTTCTTTTAGTGTTCCAATTTGATTTACTTTAACTAAGATAGAATTTCCAGCACCCTTTGAAATACCTTTTTGTAATCTTTTCTTATTTGTAACAAATAAATCATCACCAACTAACTGAACTTTTTTTCCAATTGTTGATGTTAAATTTGACCAACCATCCCAATCATCCTCTGACATTCCATCTTCAATAGAATAAATGGGATAAGCATTTACCAATTTCTCTAAATATTTTATCATTTCGTCAGAAGACAAAACAATTTTTTCTCCTTTTAAATCATATTTATTATTTTTGTAAAATTCAGTTGATGCAACATCAAGTGAAAGATAAATATCTTTTCCGGGTTTAAAACCTGCATCCTCTACTGATTTCAAAACTGTTTCTATGACTTCACTAGAACTATTTATGTTAGGAGCAAACCCACCCTCATCACCAACATTTGTATTTAGACCTTTTGATTTTAAAAGTGACTTTAATGAATGAAATATTTCACAACCATATTGAAGTGCTTCTGAAAAATTATTTGTACCAATAGGAGCAACCATAAACTCTTGAATATCAACATCATTATCTGCATGAGATCCACCATTAATAATATTCATCATTGGAACTGGAAGAGTCATTGTATTTTCTTTACCAAGAAAAGAATATAATTCCTGCCCTTCGTAAGAAGCTAAACATTTTGCAAAAGCTAAACTGGCAGCTAGCGTTGCATTCGCACCAAGACTTGATTTATTTTCTGTACCATCTAGTTGTAATAAAAAATCATCAAAAGATGAAATATCTTCAAATGATTTTCCTACTAGCTCATTAGAAATTGTATCATTGATATTTCCTACTGCTTTTAAAACTCCTTTACCTTTATATTGGGATTTATCATTATCTCTCAATTCTAAAGCCTCATGTACTCCAGTAGATGCTCCACTAGGAACAGCAGCTCTTCCAAAGGTAGAATTTTCAAACTCAATATCGCATTCAACAGTCGGGTTTCCCCTGCTATCAATTATTTGTCTTGCTTTTATATTCGTAATTTTAGGCATCGTTTTTCGCTATATCATCAAATTGTTTAAGTTGAATTAGTAATTTTTTTAAATCTTTTATTTTAATCATGTTTGGTCCATCACTAGGGGCATTATCTGGATCGTTATGTGTTTCTAAAAATAATCCAGCTATACCAATAGATACGGCAGCTTTGCATAATGAAGGAATATGCTCTCTTTGACCGCCACTTTTATCACCCATTCCTCCTGGTTGCTGAACAGAATGAGTTGCATCAAAAATTACTGGATACTCGTATTTTTTCATAATATCTATGCCTTTAAAATCATTAACAAGAGTATTGTAACCAAAAGTTGTTCCTCTTTCAGTTATCATTATTTTTTTATTTTTAGTAGTTTCTATCTTTTTGAAAATATTTTTAACGTCAGTTGGTGATAAAAATTGACCCTTTTTAACATTAATTATTTTATTTGTTCTACCTGCAGCTAATAATAAATCTGTTTGACGGCATAGAAACGCAGGAATTTGGATAATATCGATAATACCATCTTGATTTAATTGATTACATTGATCTTCATTATGAACATCGGTTAATATTGGTAAATTAAGATTAGTTTTAATTTTTTCAAAGATTTTTAATGCGTCATGTAACTTTATACCCCTATCACTATTAATACTTGATCTATTTGCCTTATCAAAACTAGATTTAAAAATTAAATTAATACCTACATCATCACATATTTTATGTAGTTCTTCTGCAATCATCAATGAGTGACTTTCATTTTCTATTACGCATGGACCTGCAATTAAAACAAATGTAGAATTATTTGAGATCGAAAAATTTTTTAGTTTGATATTAATCATTAATTGCTGCCTTTATAAATGATACGAAAAGAGGATGCGGATCTAATGGTCTTGATTTTAACTCTGGATGAAATTGAACTCCTATAAACCATTTATGTTTTTTACTCTCAAGAACTTCAGGTAATAATCCATCTGGTGACATACCACTAAAATAATAACCTTTGTTTTCAAATTTTGATAGAAATTTCTGATTTACTTCGTATCTATGTCTGTGTCTTTCACTAATTACTCTATTTTTATATATCGAAAAGATTTTTGAATTTTTTTTCAAAATAGCTCTGTACGCTCCAAGACGCATTGTTCCACCTTTATCACTATTTTTATCTCTTTTTTCGATCTTATTTTTATTTACCCATTCTGTCATTAATCCAACAACTGATTTAGTAGTTTTCTTAAATTCTGAAGAATGAGCGTTTTTAATTTTGAGTACATTTTGTGCTATTTCAATAACAGCTAACTGCATTCCAAGACATATTCCAAAAAAAGGAATATTGTTTTCTCTTGCATATTTTATGGCATTAATTTTTCCATTAATACCACGAATACCAAAACCACCTGGAATTAGAATTCCATGACAACCTTTTAATTTTTTCATTAAACTAGCGTTGTTTTCTTTTTCAGAATTAATCCATTGAATATCTACATCAGCAGAATTTTCTATTCCCCCATGTACCAATGCTTCATTTAGTGATTTATAGCTATCTTTAAGATTTGTGTATTTACCTACAACCGCAATTTTTACTTTATATTTTCTTTTTTTAATTTTATTTAAAAGATCGATCCAAGGCTTTAAATTTAGTTTGTGATTTTTTGGTTTATAACCTAATTGTTTTAGGAGAGCTTCATCTAAACCATATTTGGAATACAGTGAAGGAACTTCGTAAATTGATTTAGCATTCAAGGCAGGAATTACTGAATCTTTTTTTACATTACAAAATAAAGATATTTTAGAAATTGATTCCTTATCTATAGGTTGTTCAGATCTACACATAATGATATCTGGTTGAATACCAGCATTGAGAAGTTCTTTAACTGAATGTTGAGTAGGTTTCGTTTTCAACTCACCTGCTGAACTTAAATATGGAATATATGTCATATGAATCAATGCTGATGAAATATTTTTATCGTTTCTAATTTGTCGTATAGCTTCTAAGAAAGGTAGAGATTCAATATCTCCAACTGTTCCTCCTATTTCATATATTGCGATATCTTCATTTTTTAAATCACTGTTTATAAAAGATTTTATTTCATTAGTAACATGAGGAATAACCTGAATAGTTGAGCCTAGGTAATCACCTTTTCTTTCCTTCATAAGGACATTTGAATAGATTTTACCTGAAGAAACACTATCTGATTGCTTAGCTGATTGGTTTGTAAATCTTTCGTAATGTCCAAGATCTAAATCTGTTTCTGCACCATCATCTGTTACATATACTTCTCCATGTTGATATGGACTCATTGTTCCTGGATCTACGTTTAAATAAGGATCTAACTTACGTATTCTAACTTTAAATTTTCTACTTTTAAGGAGTGTTGCTAGAGAAGCTGAGGCTATACCTTTTCCAAGAGATGATGCTACTCCACCCGTAATAAAAACAAAATGCATTACGGAATACCGTGATACATAATAGATCTTGTTATAGCAAGATATTATTAATTATTTTCTGGTATAGACGGTTCTTCAGTAGTTTCTTCAGTATTAATCGAAGGAAGTGACTCTAAAACATTACGATCTGAACCAACGGAGGCGGTAATTGTAAGAACGATACTCATTACCATAAATAAACCAGCAGTTATTGCAGTTAGTCTAGAAAGTAGGTTTGCAGTACCTCTTGCTGACATCAATCCAGTTGAAGTTCCACCACCAAGTCCTAAACTATCGTTATCAGATCCTTGTAATAAAACTAATATAACCAACGCGATTGCAAGTATTAGCTGAATTATTACTAAAGTTGTCATAATTGCGCTTTATATTAAATTGATTTTATTTATCAAGAAATAATTGTATTGAATTCATCAACTTTTAATGATGCCCCTCCAATTAAGCAGCCATCCACATAACGTAATTCATTAATTTCTTTTGAATTTGAAGACTTAACAGAACCTCCATAAAGCACTTTAAAGTTGATATATTTTTGATCAAAATTTTTTATTAATTCATGAACTTGATTTATTTCACTTAAGGTTGGGGTTAATCCAGTGCCTATTGCCCAAACTGGCTCATAAGCAATTAATACATTTTGATGATTTGCTGTATTGGGGATACTATCTTTTATCTGTGTAGATAACACTTCTTCCGTTAATTTGTTTTCTTTTTGCTCTAATGTTTCACCTATACATATGACTGGGATAATATTTTCTTCAATAAGATTTGTGGTTTTAATATTTACAATATTATTCGTTTCAGCAAAATATTGTCTTCTTTCAGAATGCCCCACTAAACAAAAATCTATATTATTATCTTTTAGCATTGAAGCAGATAATTCTCCTGTGTATGCGCCTTTCTTGTAAAAGGAGACATCTTGTGCACCACAAAATAAGTTTTCATTATTTCCTTTGAGTGATTTTAAGTAAATTGAAGATGAGCAGATAATAGTACAATTATTAGAATTAACTTTTAATTTTTCATAATAATCTTTTAAAAATGAGGAATTTCCATTTAATTTCCAATTTGCTATAAAAATTGAGGAATATTTATCAAGATTTACCATAATTACTTTTATTTATAGAAACTAATATTATAGAAGCAATAGAAATTTTATGAGATCATTTAGAAATTCTTGGATTGGTATAGTTTTGGCTATTCTTTTTGGAGCTAGCTTATTTTTCTTCAGGGGGGAAGGAAGGTATTCAAATTTATTTAATTCTGATAATTTCGTAGCTGACATTTCAGGCACACCTATTTCAACTACAAAATTTATGCGTTCAATGGATATGAACATTAATCAATTTTCCCAAATGATTGGAAGTCAATTAACTGGTGATCAAATCAGAAACTTCCAAGTTCATCAAATCGCACTTCAAAATTTAGTGAATAATGCAATTTTTGAAAATGAGTTTGATAAAATAAATTTTATTTTAGATGATACTACAATTGCAAAGGAGACAAAAAGAAATTTTCCAGAACTTTATGTTAATAATAAATTAGATGATGATATGTTGAATACATTCTTAAGGAGACAAGGTTTAAAAATTGAAGATTTAGTAGATTTGATAAATTTTGAAACTAGATCAATTGTGTTCGATCAACTGTTCTTTCAGAAAGATTATCCATCACAATTACAAATAAATTTTAACAAATATGACAATCAAAGTAGAGAAATAGATTTGCTTAATATACCTTATAGCGAAATTAGCCTTGAGAACTATAATAAAGATCAAATAACAAAAGATAATAATGAACTATTAGATTATTTTAATAATAATTCTGACCTATATTTTACAAAAGAAGAAAGAGATATTTCATATATACTGATAAGTAAGAATGATTTTAGAGGCAACTTCTCACCCTCAGAAAATAATCTCAATGAATATTATAATAACAATAAAAATTTATTTATTAATCTAGAAGAAAGAAGCTTTAGACAATTTAATTTTAAATCTAAAGAAGAAGCAGATGAGTTTCGATCAACTGTTTCTGGAAATTCTAATGAAGAAATTATTCAATATGCAGAAGAAAATAATATTATTTTTAATGAATTTAAAAATCTTGATAGAAATAAAGTTTTGGGAGAACTTGCAAATGCGATATTTGAATTATCCGAAGGAAATATGTCAGATGTAGTCCAAACTACCTTGGCATATCATATAATTATTTTAGATGAAATTTTCCCAGAAAAACAATTAAAATTTGATGAAGTTAAGAATGAAATAAATAATACATTAACTAATTTTGAAGTTGATAACTACTTCAATGAATTAAAATCAAGCCTTGACCAACAAATACTTGATGGGTTTTCAATTACTGAAATAGCAGATCAAAATAACCTTAAGTTAATTAATAAGAAAAAAATTATAAACAATGCTATCGAAGATGACCCTACTTTAAATAACGTTATTTCATTTTCTTTTACACAAAATAAAGATTTTGTTAGTGATTTAATAGACATTGATAATGATACTTCTTTCATTGTAAATATTGATGACATTTATCCATCAAAAATAGAGAGTATTGATAATATTTTTGACAGTGTTTTAAATGATTTTATATTTACAAAAAAAATCGAACAAGCAGAAAATATTTTTGAAAATAATAAAGAGATGTTCACAAATATAAGTAAATTTTATGCAACTAACCCGGAATATTTAAATTTATCTTTAAAGACTAATGATGAATTACCAATATCTTTTAAACAAAAGATTTTTGAAACTGATATTGATAAAGTAGCTTTTGGATCAGATGAAAATGCTATTTATTTTGCTAATATTAAAAGTATAAAGATGCCTGAAGAAGGTGAAAATACTTCAAATATTAATTTAATAGGTGATTTGAAAACAGCATTTGGTAGTGAGATTATTAAGACAAAAGAAATTTCGTTCAATGACGAACTGATAAATGGTCTTTTATCTCAGTATAAATGAGTCTAGAAAAAAAAAATTTTATAAGTCAATATAACAAAGGCTTACCTCAGATATTAAAAAAAAATCTTATTGCTGATATTGAAACACCATTTTCATCATTATTAAAAATTAGTAAATCGGAAAAATATTCCTTTTTATTAGAGTCAGTAGAAGGTGGAAGTAAAAGAGGACGTTACTCATTACTTGGTTGTGATCCAGATTTAATATGGACAGTTGAAAAAGGTAAGGCAAAAATTAAATATTTAGATCATAATTTTGATTACAAACTACATCAAAAGCCAATTCATAGTCTTAAAGAACTTGTAAAAATTTCAAAATTTAAAAATAATGAAATTGACGTCCCTTTTCCAACACTAGTTGGATATCTAGGATATCCAATGATTCAATATATTGAAAAAATTAAACTAAGTAATAAGGACAATATAAAAATACCTGATGCAATTTTAATCAGACCAAAAATTGTCGCAGTTTTTGATAATATTAAAGATATTATTTCCCTTATGACAGTTACGTATCCAAGTAAAAAAATCTCAGCAGAAAATGCCTATAAAAAAAATAAATTACTTATTGATAAAACAATTAAAAAGTTAGAAAAAAGTATTTTAAAACCTGCGCAAAAGAAAAATAAAAAATCTAAATTAAAATTTAAATCAAATTTCAAGAAAGAACAATTTTATAAAATTGTAAATAAAGCAAAAGAATATATTAAAAATGGAGACATCTTCCAAGTTGTGCCTTCACAAAGATTTGAAACAAAATATAATTTAAAGGCAGTAAATCTTTATAGATCGTTAAGACGACTAAATCCATCTCCTTATCTTGTAAATCTTAACTTCGATAAAATTGGCCTTGTTGCATCTAGTCCAGAATTAATGGTTCAATTAAGAAACAAAAAAGTTACGATAAGACCAATTGCTGGAACAAGAAAAAGGGGGAAGAATGCCTCTGAAGACCTTTATTTATCTAATGACTTAATGAATGATAAGAAAGAACTTGCAGAACACTTAATGCTTTTAGATTTAGGAAGGAACGATGTTGGTAGAGTTGCAAAAAAAGGAACAGTGAATGTTACTGAAAAGATGATTATAGAATACTACTCTCATGTAATGCATATTGTTTCAAACGTTGAGGGAAAAATAGATAATAATTTAGATGCACTAGACGCTTTAATGGCGGGATTTCCAGCAGGTACAGTTTCTGGTGCGCCAAAAATAAGAGCGATGGAAATCATAGAGGAACTTGAAAATTTAAATAGAAGTTTTTATGCTGGTTGTATGGGTTATTTTGATTCTAATGGAGACATGGATACTTGTATTAGTTTGAGGACTGGGCTTGTAAAAGATAATAAATTATACATTCAGGCTGGTGCTGGAATAGTTTATGACTCGGTCCCAAAAAATGAACATCAAGAAATTTTGAATAAAGCTAATGCTTTAATGGCAGCTGCAGAGGATTCATACAAATTCGATATATGATATTACTGATAGATAATTATGATAGTTTTACTTACAATGTAAAACACTACTTATTGGATTTAAATCAGAAGGTTGTTGTTTTTAGAAATGACAAAATTTCGATAAATAAAATTCGTAATTTAAAACCTAAATCAATAGTTATTTCACCAGGTCCGTGCACACCAAATGAAGCTGGGATAAGCCTTAATATCGTTGCAGAATTATCAAAACAATTTCCTATACTTGGCATTTGTTTAGGACATCAAACTATTGGTCAAGCTTTTGGAGGTAAAATTATTAAATGCAAAGAAATCATGCACGGAAAAGTTGATACAATTAATCACTTTGGACACTCTATATTTAAAAATGTAGAAAGAAAATTTAAAGCAACTAGATATCACTCTCTTATAATTGATAAAAGAACTATGCCTAAAGATTTTTTAATTACTGCTGAAACAAATAATAAGATTATAATGGGTATTGCACATAAAAAATTACCAATATTTGGACTACAATTTCATCCAGAAAGTATAGGTACTGATATGGGTAAAATTATTTTAAAAAACTTTTTAAACTTAACAAAATAATGGATCAAACTTTAATACTAAATAAAATTCTCGAACAACAAAATCTGAATATTGAAGAGAGTATGTATATATTCAATAAAATTATGAGTGGAGAATTAGATGATATTAAAATTACATCAATACTAATTGGTTTAAAGTTAAAAGGTGAAACAAAAGAAGAAATTATTGGTGCAGCTAAAGTAATGAGAGAAAAATCTTTAAAAATAAATTCTCCGCAAAATACAATTGATACTTGTGGTACAGGTGGAGATATGAAAGACACATTAAATATATCAACAAGTGCAGCAATAGTTGCTGCAAGTGCTGGCGTTACTATAGCAAAACATGGCAATCGTTCCGTTAGTTCAAAATCAGGCTCTGCAGATATGCTAGAAAAAATAGGTTATAAAATTACAAATAATGTAAAAGATTTAGAAAACTCATTATCCAATAAAAATTTTTGCTTTTTATTTGCTCAAAATCATCATTCTGCCATGAAAAATGTAATTAACGTTCGTAAGAATTTGGCTACTCGCACAATTTTTAATTTATTAGGCCCACTTACTAATCCTGCTAAAGCAGGTAAACAGCTTTTAGGAGTCTATTCAAAAAATTTAGTTTCTATGCATTGCAATTGTTTAAAAGAATTAGGCTCTGAAAAAGCTATGGTTGTTCACGGATTGGATGGTTTAGATGAAATAAGTTTATCAGACAATACTTTAATTAATGAATTGAAAGATAATAAAGTTCTGGAATATAGTTTTGATCCAAGAGACTATGGTTATGATTTAATTAAATTAGAAGATATAAAAGGCGGAGATCCAGAATATAATGCAAATTGCTTTAATAAAATGATTAACGGCGATTACAGAGAATTTCAAATGATTGTAGAAATAAATGCAGGAGCGGCAATATATTTATCCAATTTAAGAAATAATCTAAAAGATAGTTTTGAATTAGCAAAAAAAACAATTGAGGAAGGAATTACAAAAAATTTTGTAAACTCATTAATTAATGAGTAATATACTTCAAAAAATTTGTGAAGATAAATCTAAAGAATTAGAAGAAACAAAAAAAAGATGTTCTTTTAAAACATTAGAAAAATTAATTTCCTCAAAATTAGAGAAACGTGAATTTAAAGATCAATTAATTTCAGCTCAAAAAAATAAAAAAAATTTAATAATTGGAGAAGTAAAAAAACAAAGTCCAAGTGCGGGTGAAATAATTTCAGAATATAAACCAGAAGACATTGCTATTTTATATGAAAGATCTGGTATTGGAGCGTTATCGATTTTAACAGAAAGTAAATATTTTTTAGGAAATATTGATCATTTATCTCTGGTAAAAAAGAAAACAAATTTACCTATTTTAAGAAAAGATTTTATTATTGATAAATATCAAATTTTAGAAAGTAAGATTTATCAAGCTGATTGTATATTATTAATTTTATCAATACTATCAGACGCTCAAGCAATAGAATTTATAAATTATGCAAATGAATTAAAATTAGATTGTATTATAGAGGTTCATGATGAAGATGAACTAAAAAGAGCAATCAAATTAGACTACCCTGTGATTGGAATTAATAATAGAAATCTTAAAAGTCTTGAAATCAATTTAAATAACTCAATAAATTTGAATAAAAATTTAACTAATGATTATATTTTAATTGCAGAGAGTGGAATTAAAACTTCTGATGATATAAAAAAATTTAATTCGACAGGAATATATAATTTTTTAATTGGAGAGAGTTTGTTAAAATCTAAAGATAAAGAAAAGAAAATTGGAGAATTGCTTTTAGATGAGTCATATTAATAAAAAAGGAAATCCTTATATAATTGACGTATCAAATAAAGATGTCACAGATAGAGTGGCAGTTGCCTCTGGTGAAATTAAATTTGATAAAGAAACATATAAAAAAATAAAATCATTTGAGACAAAAAAAGGGAACCTAGAAAAAACTGCAATAATTGGTGGTATTATGGGGGCAAAAGAAACTTCTAGATTGATACCGCTTTGTCATAATATTCCAATCAATCACATAAATATTGAGATTATAAAAAATAATAAAAAATTTAGTTTTATTGTCAAAAGTACAGTAAAAACAAATGCAAATACTGGTGTGGAAATGGAGGCATTAATTGCCGTTTCAATTACCTGTCTGACAATTTATGACATGTGTAAGTACTTAAATAAAAAAATTATAATTCAAAATATACACCTTGTTTCGAAAACAGGGGGTAAATCTAATATTTAAATAACTGAAAAATATAAATATTTATATTTGTTCTTGTTTTGATCTTAAAGAACATATATAGAACAGCTAATGCTTACAAAAAAACAAAAAGAACTTTACGATTATTTAAAAAATTATATTTCAAGTAATGAAATCTCCCCATCTTTTGAGGAAATGAAAAGTGCAGTTAATCTAAAATCAAAGTCAGGCATTCATAGATTAATTACTAGTCTAGAAGAAAGAGGTTTTATTAAAAGATTAAAACACAAAGCAAGAGCAATGGAAATTATTAATAAAGATAATATTGCTGATGAAAATTCTTTATCAAATAGCATTAATATCCCGCTAATTGGTGCAATAGCTGCAGGTGAAGCAATAGAAGCTATTGAAAATGCTGATGAATTTGTTTCTGTACCCTCTTCGATGACATCACCAAATGCTAAATATTTTGGATTAAAAGTAAAAGGTCTATCTATGATAGATAAAGGAATATTTGACGGTGATATTGCTGTGATAAAAAAGACAAATAATGTTGAAAATGGAAAGATTGCAGCTGTTATTACACAAGATAACGAGGTTACTCTAAAAACTATTAAATTTGATCGAGACAAGGTCTTGTTAATTCCTGCTAATCAAAGTTTTCAGACAAAGGAATATGAAGCAGGTGAAATCCAAGTCCAAGGGACTTTATCTGGTATTATAAGAAAATATAATTAATAGTTTATCTTAATTTTAAGATGAATATATTAAAAACACGATTTGCACCCTCTCCTACTGGTAATCTTCATCTTGGAGGTGCTAGAACAGCTCTAATTAATTATATTGTAAGTAAGAAATCAGCATCATCTAAATTCTACTTGAGAATTGAAGATACAGATCATGAAAGATCAAAACAAGAATTCACAGATAACATAACTAATTCTTTAAAATGGCTTGGGTTTAATTGGGATGAGGACATTCAAGTTCAGTCTAAAAGATTATCAAGGCATCAGAAAATCGCTAGAGAATTACTTCAAAAAAAGCAAGCTTTTAAATGTGTATGTTCTGAAGAAAAAATAGCTCACCAAAGAAAATTAATTAAAGAAAATAAAAATTATTCTAAAAAAATATGTACTGAATGTAAAAATGATAATAATATTCAAAGTAGAGATGAAGGTTTTGTAGTTAGATTAGATGTGCCAGATGAAGGTAATTTAAAAATTAAAGATACAATTCAAGGAGACGTTACAGTAGCAAATTTAGAGTTAGATGATTTCATTTTACTAAGAAAAGATCAATCACCCACTTATATGCTATCCGTAGTAGTTGATGATCATGATTTAGGAATTAATTACATTATTAGAGGTGACGATCATTTTATTAATACTTTTAGACAATACTACATATATAAA
>CACILT010000009.1 GCA_902587565.1 uncultured Alphaproteobacteria bacterium | reverse complement strand
TGCTCTACTAGGACCAAATGGTGCAGGAAAATCAACATTAATAAACTCAATTTGTGGAATAGTAAACTTCAATACCGGAACAATAAAAATTAATAACATGGATATTATTAAAAATTATCGAGCTACTAGAAAGATGACAGGTATTGTTCCTCAAGAATTAAATCTTGAATCTTTTGAAACTGTTTGGAACAATGTTAATTATTCTAGAGGTCTTTTTGGTAAGAAGCCTGATCACAATTATATAGAAAAGCTTTTAAAACAATTATCCTTATGGGACAAAAAAGATAATAAAATTAAAGAACTATCGGGTGGAATGAAAAGGAGAGTCCTGATAGCCAAAGCTTTATCTCACCAACCTAAATTATTATTTTTAGATGAACCCACAGCTAGTGTTGATGTTGAATTACGTAAAGATATGTGGGATGTTGTAAAAAAACTAAATAAAGATGGTGTAACAATTATACTAACAACACATTATATAGAAGAAGCTGAAGAATTAAGTGATAGAGTAGCAGTTATTAATGATGGTAAAATAATTTTAGTTGATGAAAAGGATAAATTAATTGAAAAACTTGGAGAAAAAACAATTAAAATTGAATTACTTGAACCTATTGAAAATATAAATGGTAATTTATCAAAATATAATTTTACTTTAGATCAAACAAATAAAATTATTTCACATACCTACAATTTAAACTCAAATACAACAGATATTACTGAGCTGTTAAATGATGTAAAGAAAGATGGTTATGAAATAAAAGATATTAATACTGAGCAAAGTTCATTGGAAGAAATTTTTATTAAGCTAATCAAGGAAAATAATAATGAATTGGTACGGAATTAAAGCAATATATATTCATGAAATGGAAAGGTTCAGAAGAACATTATTCCAGAGTCTCGCCTCACCAATCATTACAACTTCTCTTTACTTTGTAGTTTTTGGGTCTGCAATTGGTTCAAGAATTACAGAGATAGATGGAATAAATTATGGCTCTTATATCGTACCAGGAATGATTATGTTAACTATCTTAACTCAATCAATTTCAAATGCTTCTTTTGCTTTTTATTTTCCAAGATTTACAAATACTATCTATGAAATACTTGCCGCACCATTATCATCATTTGAAATAGTGCTTGGTTTTGTAGGAGCTGCTGCCTCCAAATCATTAATAATTGGATGTGTGATTATTATAACTGCCAATTTTTTTGTAGATGTAAGAATAGATCACCCTCTTCTCATGATGTTTTTTTTAATTCTAACATCCATTACATTTGCTTTATTTGGTTTTATAATTGGAATGTACGCTGAAGGTTTTGAAGGGTTACAGATTATTCCAATTCTAATAATTACACCATTAGTTTTCTTAGGAGGAAGTTTTTACTCTATTAATATGCTTCCAGAATTTTGGCAGAAAATATCCTTACTTAATCCTGTTTTATATTTAATAAGTGGTTTCAGATATAGTTTTTACGAGGTTTCTGATGTTTCACTATTTACAAGTACACTAACTATCCTGACAATTTTAATTGGATGTATAATATTTATTACATATACATTTTCAAAAGGATATAGAATTAAAGATTAAATGATTGATAAAAAAATAAGTAATGAATTTCAAAATAATGGAGTTGTGTTACTAAAAAAAATCATTGATCAAAAATGGATTGAAGAATTAAGAAAAGGAATTGAGTATAATTTTCTTCACCCAAGTAAATATAAATGTGTTTACGAAGAAGTAGATGATAAAGAAATTTTTTATGATGATTATTGTAATTGGCAAAGAATAAAAGAGTATAAAAATTTTATTTTTAATTCTGATATTGCGAAAATCGCTGGTTCATTAATGCAATCTAATAAAGTAAATTTATTCCATGAGCATGTTTTAATAAAAGAAAAAGGATCAAAAAAAAGAACACCTTGGCATCAAGATCAAGGATATTACTGCGTAAAAGGGAGAGACAATGTAAGTATTTGGATACCACTTGATAAAATTGATATTAATTCATCAATGGAATTCATACTAGAGTCACATAAATGGAATAAAATATTTTTACCTACAAAATTTAAAGGTCATGATTACGAACATAAAGATAAAGAATTTGAAAAAATTCCAGATATTGAAAATAATAGAAAAGACTATGAAATTATATCCTATGAATGTGAGCTAGGTGATGCCATTGCATTTAATTACGCAACAATTCATGCTGCATATGGAAATAATTCAAAATATAGAAGAAGAGCCTTTTCTGTAAGATTTACAGGTGATGACGCTAGATATATAAAAAGGAAAGGTGAAATGTCTCCCCCATTTCCAAATATTAATTTAAAAAATAATGAAATTTTAGATAGTGAAACTTTTCCAGTCTTAATTTCTTCTTAAAAAATATATTAAAGGAAGAGCAGTCGCGTACATTATTAAACTATAAATAGCTGCAGGTATTAAATAAACTGTACTTGCAAAGAAAGTATTAGCTACTACAATTGCTAAAGTTCCATTTTGTAGGCCCACTTCCATTAACCAACATCTGAAAGTTTCTTTAGATGCATTAAAAGATCTCGAAAGAAAATAAACAATTATCATCATTATCACGTTAAGAAATAACATAACCAAACCGGCTTGAGCAAAATAACTGACTACATTTTCTCTTTGAGAAATAATCGCACCAAGAAGTACTAAAGCAAATAAGACAATAGAAATGTTTTTGGCAATTTTCTCAAAACTGGATAAGAATCTACTTAATAAAACACCCAAAATTACGGGAATAGTTACAATTAAAAACATTTGAAAAGCGACATTTAATAATGATTGACCTTCATTTAAACCGCCATAACCCAGAAGCGATAATGAAATTATTAAAATCACTGGAACAGTAATAACACAAAGAATACTATTTATTGCAGTTAATGAAATAGATAAAGCGATGTTTCCTTTTGCATAAGATGTTAGAACATTACTTGTAACTCCTCCAGGAGCAGCTGCTAGGATCATACATCCAATTGCAAGCTCAGGTGTTAATGGCCAGAAAAATACAATAATAAGTGCAACTATAGGCAAAATAATTACCTGAAAAAATAAACCTATTAAAAAATCTCGCGGTTTAAAAAAAACTCTAGTAAAATCTGAAAGTGATAATCCCAAACCAAGAGAAAACATAATGAATGCTAAAGATAAAGGTAAAATTACATCAGTTACAATTCCCATAAAGAAATAACTATCATTTGTTTACTGAAAAAAAAATATATTATTTAGAAAATTAAGTCGAAAATTTTTCTAGCATTTCATTGGGAATTTTTGCAATTTTACCATTAAAAAAAACTGGAGTAATTAATATTTCCGAATCAACCAATAATTCTTCGTTCTTTTTGATTTGCTGATGAAACAATATTTTTACTTTAGAAATATTTATAATTTTTGTCGTAATTTTTAAAATATCCTCAAAATATGCTGGCTTTTTATAGTCTATCTTGCAATTCTTTACTACAAAATAGAATTTATATTTTTCTAGTATATTTTTGTGAGTGAAGCCTAAGTTATATAAGTAATCTGTTCTTCCTCTTTCAAGAAATTTTAGATAATTTGCATAATAAACTCTTTCAGAAGCATCAGTATCTTCGTAATAAACTTTAATTTCTGTATTCATAAAATTGATCAATAAATTGATTTAAATTATCAGATATCTGAAAACCAATTCCATAGTTTTCATTTAATTCTAGATAACCGTTAATAATTTGAAATGATGGATTTACTATTTTTGTTCTGAGTTCATTTTCATTAATATCATATTCTAAATATCCATCAGGGTTTAAAGCTGACATAATATGAGCTGAAGAAATTAAACCAATAGCTCCTCCCAAATAATGTAACCATATTTTATTTTTTTTAATATTTTTACCTAAATCTAAGATGTCAGTGATACCTCCATAACGTGCTAAATCTGGTTGTAAAAATTGTATTTGTGTATCATTATCTAATTCATAAAATTTTTTTAAATAAATTAGATTTTCACCAAATGCTAAATTTTTGTGTAATTTGTTTAGTTGAACTATTTCAGATATCGAATGGTTTGCAGATATAGGTTCTTCTAACCACAAATAATTGAAGTTTTTTAATTTACTAATATTTTCATGAACATTATCCAAACTCCAAGCCTGGTTTACATCTAGCATATATTTTTCGTTAGTTTCTATAGTTTCTTCAATAGAAGTAATTGCTTTAATGTCTTCTAAAATATTAAAACCAATTTTAATTTTAAATCTATCTATGCCTAAAAGTCGAGCTTCTTGAATTCTTTCTAAGTGTTCATCTCTGTTTATGCCACTTGCATAAACTTTAATTTTATTTTTGGATTGATCATTAATTAATTTGTTTAAGGGTTTTTGTTTAATTTTAGAAAAAAGATCCCATGCAGCACAATCTATGCCAGAAAAAATGTTTTCAAAAGCACCAAAGTCACCTGTTTGATTTTTTATTGAATTAAACTTTTCTATTAAAAATTTTTTAACACTTGAAGGGTCTTCAAATTGAAAATTAATTAAAAAATCAATGAAATAGTCTTTTAAAATTTCAAATCTATATCTACCGCCGTGATTTGGAAAATTACACCATATTTCCCCTATTCCATAATTATTATTTTCATCATGAATTTCTATAACTAAAGAGGATCTAAATTTGATATTACCAAAAGAAGAAAGTACGGGATTTTTGTTGTTATATTTTAATAAATAAATTTTGATATTTGTTATTTTGATCATTTATTTTTAATAAAATTAAACATTGATGTCCAATCTAGATCTCCAAATTCTTTTTTTGAAGCATCATCATAAATTTTCTCTGCTGCCTTACCCATACTTAGATCTAAATTTTGTTCAGATGCAAATTGAATAGCAAGGCGTAAATCTTTTAATGCTAAATCATTTTTAAAACCTGGAGATACATCATCTTTAAAAACTTTAGCAGGATATGTCAAATTCATGTGTCCCTTCCCGGCTGCAGTTGTGAGCATTAATTCAATAGCCATTTTTTTGTCTATACCTGATTTATCAGCTAAATTTAAAGTTTCTGCTGTCAATATATTTAAAGCAATGGACATATAGTTATTTATGATTTTCATTTTACTACCTGAGCCATTTTCACCACAATAAACTATATCGCTTCCCATAGTTTCTAATAAATTTTTTATATTCTTAAATTCATCTTTATTACCACCTACCATTATTAAAAGAGTACCATCAATTGCATTCTGTACTAATCTTGCAACAGGTGCATCAAACATTTTTATGTTATTTTTATTTAGCTCCTCATTAATAAAAATAGAATCATTAGGATTAATTGTACTCATATCAATTAATACAAAATTTTTATTATCTTGATAAATCAAACCATTTTTACCAAAACATACTTCTTTCACATTGTCTCCATTTGGCAACATAGTAATGATTATTTCAACATTTTGAGATAATTCTGATAAACTTGATTTTTGGATACCTCCTAGTTTTTCTAAAGTATTAACTGACTCAGAATTAACAAAAGGATCATAAAAGGATAAACTATAACCTTTGCTAATAATATTAGATGCCATCGGTAAACCCATTGTACCTATTCCAATAAATCCAATTTTTTTCATAATTATCTCCTTATTTATAAACCTAAAGTCGATTTAAGTTTTTCAACTCTCTCCAAACCTTGATTTTCTAACCATGTAATAAATTCAGTATTTGATTGATTGCAAAATATATCAATTGAGTCTTGCCATAAAGATCTTCCACATAAAAAACCAAGGCAATTAATGTTTAATTTCATTGAAATAGACATTGATTTATAAAAATTACTAAATTTCATTCCAGCACTCAAAAATACAAATGGCTTCATTGTTTTACCAAATGTATTCAATAATATTTCTTCACAATAACTAATTGTATTAACATTATTATAATCGTCTAGAATGCTTTCATTAAAAGGAAATTCGATTTTAATAATGCTAACATTATAATCTGGTTTAGAAAATTCAGAGTAAAAATATGCTATATATTCATGCTTTTTCTTATTATATTCTTCATTAGATTTTTTAGTCAAAGGATCATTGTACAATAAGGGCTCAAATAAAAATGGTTTATTTAAATTTAAACACATTTTTCCTATTTTTTTTATTAAAATATTTTTTTTATTGTTTATTTCTTGAGGAGAGTCTGGATTATAATACATAAAAAATTTAATTGCCTTAAAATCATCTATTGTTTTATCTATTGATTTATTAGTTGGTAGTTTAGTAATTCTTTCAACATTATCAATGTTATAAGCATCATCTTCATATGCAATAATTTTTGGAATATTTAAATTTTTAAACTTTTCATGTTTTTCATATGTATCAAAATCAAATAAAACAGCTGAAAGATTTGATCCTAGTATTTCTATTATGTTTTTTTTAAAAAAAAAATAATCCTCATCTTTAAAATTATTTTTTTTTTGATTTATAATTTCTTTTAGACTCGTTCCCTGATCTATTGCTAATGCAAAAAACTTTTTATTAATTAACACATCATTAATTAATTCTTTTTGATGCATCACAAATGAAAATAAGGAACTGATGAAGGCTCCAGCCATAATTTTCTCATTTCTTCACTAGAATTAAGTAAAGATATAGAAAATCCTCCACTATCTTGAGTTGTGATGTATTCATTAATTAAAGGTTTAAATATTTGAATATTATATTTTGATAAATATTCTTCTAAATCATTAAATATTATTAATAATTCCATTAAAGTTGAAGACCCTGATCCATTAACAAATGGTATAACTATATCGCCCGATTTGTAATTAAAATCATCAAATATTTTATCTAACATAAATGAAATAATTTTTTTAGATGGTTGTATTTTTTGCCTACCATATCCAGACTCTCCATGAACACCCATTCCAATAAAGATTTCATCTTCTTCGATTGTAAAAATTTTTTCTCCAGTAATTGGAGATGTACCAGGGCTTATTGCTACTGATAATGTTCTTGTATTATCAATAATTTGTTTTCCTAGACTTAGTAATTGTTCAATATCAGCACCTTTTTCAGATAAGGCTCCAAGTATTTTATAAACAAATGTTGTACCTGCCCCTCCTCTTCTTTGAGCTTCATTTCCTTTTGGTGCAGAAGCTATATCATCATACATAATTAAACATTTAGCATTTATATTTTCATCTTCAGCCATTTCTATTGCCATTTCTCCATTCATTACATCACCAGAATGATTAGAAATTAATAATAAAATAGAAGAATGATCCTTAAAAATTTTAATTCCTTCAAATATTAAATCTCCTGATGGAGCAGAAAAAATGTCTCCAACAATATTAGCATCAAGCATACCATCACCAACCCAACCAACGGCAATAGGCTCATGCCCAGATCCATTTCCAATCAAGATGGGAACTTTACTTAATTGTTTTTTATTTTTTCGACAAATAATTCTTTTATTTATTTCAGAAAATTTAACTCTGTCTGAATGTGATTTAACATAACCACTCAACATATCATCTACAATATTTAAATTATTATTAATTATTTTCTTCATTATTAATTTCCTTAAAGAATTCTTTCAAAATTATAGACGTTGAATATGCGCCTGGATCTATTACACCAACACCTTTTGAATCTAAAAACTTTGCTCTACCAACACGAGCTTCCAAAGATTTTGTGTATTCAAGAGACTCATCAATTTTTTTAATTATTTTATCAAGATCAATAAGATTATTTTCAATTAATTCTTTATGAATAGGTATATAAATATCTAAAAAGCTTTTATCACCAAATTTTACTTTTCCTCTTGTTTGTATTTTAGTTATAGTATTTGAAAAAGTAGTTAAGATTGAATTATAAAGATCATTTAAATTTAAATTGCCTAATTCTTTAAAGAAGATTGTCATCAAAATACCAGAAGCTCCTCCCATAGATACTCTCATCAATTTCGAAATTTCATTCATAAATGATACTGAATTATTAAATTCATTATTTGTTCTAAAATGAGATACAGCTTCCTCTAATCCTCTTAATATTGTTGTACCGTGATCTCCATCACCAATCTCTTGATCAAGCATATTAATTTTTTGATAATTTTCTTTAATTATTAAGCAAGAGTTAGTTATCCATTTTTTATGAAATTCTATCATTTAATAAATTTCTTTAAATACTCATAAGACTTTTGAATTGCATCAAAAGGATTATTTTCAATATTTCTCCATGTAAATAAATCTTTACTTGTCTCTTGGTTTGATTGAATAAACATTTCTAAAGTAACATTACCAGAATAATTTATTGTATTTAAAGTTTCAAAAATTCTATTAAAATTTAATTCCCCTGAACCAGGTATACCTCTATCATTTTCTGCTACATGAAAATGAAAAATATTATGATTTGCTTTGAGAATTGACGCACACATATCTTTTTCTTCTATATTCATATGATAAACATCTAACAATAAACCAACGTGAGAATGGTTGATCATCGAGCATAATTCTAAACCTTCATCAACAGTGTTAATAAAGTCAGTTTCATATCTATTTAGAGGCTCTATTCCTAATTTAATATCTTTATCTTCTAAAATGTCTGTTAATCCGATTAGAGTATTTGATGAATTTTTATATTTAAGAGATTTATCTTTTCCATAATTATCACTTATTCCCCATGCAGTGTGTATAACCCCTGATAAAATTTTAGAACCCATAAGAGAAGTCAAATTAATAGCCTCTATGAGTTTATCCTTACCTCTTTTTCTAATATTTTGATTATTACTTGTTATATCTTCATCCTTAGACAAACCTGTTGTGCATGTAATATTAATATCTAGATCTTTACTTACTTTACCTATTTCTATGGCTGACTTTTCGTTTTGACCTAGTAATGATACTTCAACTGAAGAGTAGCCAGCATCTCTACAAAGTTTAATATAAGGAGTAATATCCTCTGACCAGTTTTTAACAAATGTTGCTGAATGAACTCCTAGTTTCATTTTAGATTATTTAATTTTTTAAAAAAATCATGAAAAATTTCATCTCTATTGACACCAAAAGCTTCTCTAATAAGATGATCACCATCATTTTTAATCCAGTACAATTTATTATCAAGAGATGAGGAATTTATAATTTTTGTTGGGACCCAATTTGGATTTATTAGCCAAGCAATATTAATAACATCCCAAATGACCCATGTTCTCCAACTTTGATCTAAAACACCTCTTTGTTTATGCAGAGGGTTATTTGTGTATAAAAAATATAAGTAGTCACCTATTTCCCCTCTTCCTTTTACAAATTCTTTCATATCAGGTAGTGAAAGAGTTAACTGTGCCCCCACATTGAAACCTGGTAAATAAACATGTGCAACACCACATTCAAAAAGTAATTGAGATGCCAAAACATCTTGAACTAAATTCAATGAGTTTTTATTATTATTAAAACTGTATGTAGGAAAACCAGATGTCCAAACAACTACTAAATTTTTAATAATTTCTGGGTTTGTTAAAAGTGCCGAAGCGATATTTGTAAGACACCCTATTGCACAAATATAAATCTTTTCATTTGAATATTTTTTACACATATCTACTATGAATTTACTAGATTCAGTTACTATTGGTTCGTTATAATTTTCTAAATATTTAGGTGAACCTCTAAACACCATTCCTTCATGTTTAATATTAAGTTTTTTAAATATAGTAATTATTTCTTGATAGCTTTTTTCAACTCCTTCTTCTGGTGTATCAAAATAAATATCATCTGGATGAATATTTGAATCTATGAGTCCATTAACCCAAGATCTATAATCAGAAACTAAATTTTCTTTAGTATTATCAAATGTTTTATTGTTAGATATTATATCGAATGCTTCTATTAATTCGTCTTTATGATGTTGGAAAGAATAAGGCTCAGCAGTAACTCCTAATAGGTCAATTTTATCTTTTGATAATAATGTCCATGCTAATGCAAATTGATCATCTATTTCATTAGCGGTATCTGTATCAAGTATCATTTTATTTTTTCCACTCGGTAAGGATAAATTGTTAAGCAAAATTTCTTTTGATAATTTCGGGAATTTATCTAAAATTTTTTTAGGAACTTGCATGAAATAAAATATTTACTTTAATTTTTTAAACTTATACATCTTTTAATTTTTTAACAGCATCAATTATTTTTTTTGTTGAAGGAATATAAAAATCTTCCATTGGTGGACTAAATGGTACAGGAGTATGTGGGGCGGTTATTTTAATTACTGCAGCTTTTAAATCTGAAAAACATTTTTCCGAAATTAAAGAAGTTATTTCTGAAGCTAAAGAACATTTAGGGTTTGATTCATCAACAACTATAACCTTACCAGTTTTTTTAACTGATTGAAAAATTAATTCCTCATCAAGTGGAGAATAAGTTCTTGGATCAACTATTTCACAGCTGATATTAATTTTTTCTAATTCATTAGCTGCTTCTTCAGCAAATAAGTTCATTCTTTGAATAGCAATTATAGTAACATCACTTCCTTCTCTTCTTATTCTACCTTTGCCAAGTGGAATAGGTTTTAAATCATCAGGTACTTCACAACTTGTCATATACAATCTTTTATGTTCCATAAAAATTACTGGATCATCATCTTTAATTGAGGATAGTAAAAGACCTTTGGCATCGTATGCATCATATGGCGCAACAACCTTTAGCCCTGGTATATGAGTATAAAGACTATAAAGAGTTTGTGAATGTTCACTACCTGCGCGAAATCCTGCACCAACTACAGTTCTTACAACCATCGGTACTTTTTGCTTGCCACCAAACATGTATCTAACTTTAGCAGCTTGATTCATCATTTGATCAAAACATACACCTGCAAAATCAACATACATTAATTCCACAATAGGTCTTAAGCCTGTCATTGCAGCTCCAATGGCGGCACCAAAAAAACCTGCTTCTGCAATTGTAGTATCTCGAACTCTTTCACCACCAAATTTAGTATAAAGACCCTGAGTAACACCAAAAGGTCCTCCCCATGCATCTTGTGTACCTTGATATTGTTCTCGACCTTTACCTCCAGCAATATCTTCACCCATTAAAATAACATTTTTATCTTCTTCAAAAGATTGAACTAATGCATCATTAATTGCTTCTTTAACTGTTTTTATTGTCATGTTTTAATTTCCACTGGATAATTTACATATACTTCTTCAAGTGCATCCTCTGGTTGAGGCCAAGGTTGGGTATCAGCAAAATCAAATGCTTTATCAACCTCTTCTTTAGCTTCGTTAATAATTTTTTCTAAATCATTTTTATTTAAACCATATTTTGATGAATTTTCTTTTGCTAATTTTATTGGATCATTTTGTTTTGCTTTATCAATCTCTTCTTGTGGTTGATAAAGTTGAGTATCTCCTTCGTACTGTCCAGAAAATCTGTAGTTTTTAAATTCTAAAAATATTGGAGTATTTTTTTGTTTAGCTTCATTGATAGATTTTTTGGTAATGTCATAAACTTCAAATACATTATTACCATCACCAATGTACGAGAGCATGTCATATGCTTTAGTTATATCTGATAACTCTTTTGTATTTAAATGCCAATCAGTTGCAGTAGCTTCCGCATAACCATTGTTTTCACAAACAAAAATCATTGGTATATTCCATAGCTTTGCTAAACCTGCAGCCTCATGGAAGGCTCCATTATGAATTGCACCATCACCAAAAAAAGATACACATGTTTTATTACTCTTGTTTATTTTTTCTTGTAAAGCTGCTCCTAAAACTACTGCTGGACCAGCTGCAACAATTCCAAATGAACCTAGCATACCTTTGCTAAAATCACTTATATGCATACTTCCACCACGTCCCTTACAAATACCAGTTTTTCTTCCATAAATTTCAGAAGTAATTTCGTTTAATTCACAACCTTTAGCTATAGCATGACCATGGTTTCTATACGTACTGGATATCCAATCATCTTGATTTAATGCTGCCATTACTCCAACACAAATAGCTTCAGAACCTATACATGTGTGAAGATAACCTGGTACTGTTTTCTCTTTAGCAATTTTTTTTATTCTTTCTTCAAAAAATCTAATCGTGAAGATTTTTTTATAGATCCAATTAATTTTTTCTTTCTCAATCATTTTTTATGAAAATACTAACGTTTAATATTAAAATATAGAAATAAGATTTAACTTAAGATTAAATAATTGACAATAGATACATTATATCATTTAGTATAATTCGGATATGAAGGAAGTATTGACAATTGGTTTTGTAGCTACGGCAATTAGTCCTTACTTTTCAGAAGAACAACAAGTAAGAATAAAATCTGAAAATCATCTAAAAAAAATCATTGCAGAATACGATGCTAAATTAATTTGTTTCCATAAAACTATATTTTCAAAAGAGGACTCAGTAGAGGCAGAAAATTTTTTTAAAAACAAAATTGATTTTTTAATACTACAAACAAGTTCATGCAGTTCAGGAGAGCAATTATACCCTCTTTGCAATATTACAAATAAAATGGGTTTATGGGCAGTTCCAGATCTTAATAATGAAGGTGATGTAAAATTACACTCTTTAGTTTCAGTAAGTCATTATTTAGGAATAATTAAAAAAATACTTCATGAAAAAAAAATTAAAACTAAATGGTTTTATAATTATGGTGATACTGATGAATTTAAAAACAAGTTTTTGATTACTTTAAGATCATTGGTAGCAGATAAAAAAATTAAACAATCAAAAATAGGATTAGTTGGTGGTATATCTCCAGGTTTTGACAATATGATTGTCGATAATAAAAAAATAAAACAAAATATTGGATCAACAATTGAAGAAACAACAATTAAAGAATTAATTTCACTAGCAAAAAGTTTTGAACAATCATTAATTGATCAAGAAATACAAAAAATAAAAAATGCTGCATCTTCAATCTCAGTATCAGATGAAGAATCATTTAATAAAGTAACAAGAGTATATTTTGCATTAAAAAAAATGAGGCATGAAAATAACTGGGACTCTATGGCAGTCCAATGTTGGTCTCAGTTTCAAGAATTATATGGAATTGCTCCTTGCATGGCTTATGGTTGGATGGGTAGCGAAGATGGTATTGCGGTATCTTGTGAAGGAGATGTTCAAGGTTCATTAAGCATGCTATTATTAAATTACATATCAAGCAATGATAAATCATCTACACTTTTAGATCTTGCAACATTTGATACTAAAGCTGATGCAGTATTAATGTGGCACTGCGGAGTGTCGCCAAGACATTTTGCAAATGAAGATGGAATAAAATGGGTTGATCATAGTACGTTAGGAAGAAAAACAGATAAAAAATATGGCGTTGCTGGAGATCAAGTATTTAAAGCTCAAAAATCTACAACAACATACTTAGGAAATAATGCTGAAAGAATATTAATTATAAATTCAGAAATTTTTGAACATAATAATAAAGGTTTTGATGGAACAAGAGGATGGTTTAAAGAAACAAAATTAAACAGATCTCATATTTCGGCAGAAAACCTCATAAATACTCTAAATATTATTGGACATGAACATCATTATGCTGTCGGTCAAGGAGATTATAGTAAAGAATTATTAGAATTTGCAGCTTGGAATGATTTAAAGCTTGTAGACGAGATTCCTTTAGTAGATTATATTTCACCAAAGGATAATGGATCAAATTAAATTATTATTTGATTCTATATATTAGGAGGAAAGATGAAAATTAAACTTAAATTTCTTACCTTAACATTTATAAGTTTATTTTTTTCAAAATTAGTATTTGCTGAAACTGCACCTGGATTTAATTCTTGGGATGATGTTGTTAAAGCAGCTGATGGCGGACAGGTAAATGTGTACATGTGGGGTGGATCAGACGCTATCAATGGTTTTGTTGATGACTTTTATGGAGTTCCATTAAAAGAAAAATATAACATAACTTTGAACAGAGTTCCTTTAAAAGGAACAGTTGACGCCGTCAACCAAGTACTAAGTGAGAAAGAAGCTGGAGTAACTGGCGATAATGGAAATATTGATTTGATTTGGATTAATGGAGAAAATTTCTGGACATTAAAACAAGCTAATCTTCTTTATGGACCATTCGCTGCTGGTTTACCTAACAGTGAATTTGTTGCTTGGGACAATCCAGCAGTAAACTTAGACTTTGGAAGACCTGTTGAAGGTATGGAAAGTCCATGGTCTAGTGCTCAGTTCCACTTTATGTATGACTCAGCTAGAAATAATTATGATGATATGCCTCGTAGTTATGCTGAATTAAGTAATTGGATAGCAGAAAACCCTGGAAGATTTACTTACATAAGACCTGGTAAAGGTGGATTTGTTGGTACTAGATTTGTAAAACAAATTTTCTTTGAGCTAAGTGGTGGACATGCGCAGTGGGTAGGTCCATTCAATCAAGAATTATATGATAAGTGGGCTCCAGAAGTTTGGAAATTATTAAATTCTTGGGAAAAAGATCTTTGGAGAGGTGGAGAAACTTATCCAAAAGATAATGCAGAAATGCATAGTCTATTTGCTAATGGTGAAGTTGATTTAGACTTTACACAATCTCCAAGAGGTGCTGGACCTACAAATACTGCCGGAACAACACCTCCAACATCAAGAGCATTTGCTTTTTATGAAAATATGATCGGAGATTTCAATTATTGGGCTATTCCTTATAACGCTCCTAACAAAGCTGCTGCACTAGTATATGCAAACCTAGTATTAGAACCTGAACTACAAGCTGCTCAAGTACAACCAGCAAATGGTTTCTGCTGTGGTTGGGGTATTAGCACAGCTAAAGTTACAGATGCTGCTGGAAAAGCTGCAATAGCTGAAGCTCAAAATAATCTTGGAGATGCCGCTGAGGATCAAGACATCCTTGCGAAGGCTCTTGTTTCTGACATTGCTGCAGAATATCAAGATTTAATTGAAGCTGATTGGGAAGCAAACGTACTTTTAAAATAAAATAATATTTTATTAAGAAAATGGGCGGAGAAAGATTAAAAATTATCTTATCTTTAACTCCGCCCCTTTTAATTATTTTTACTCTTTTTTTTGGAGGAATTTTTTACGGATTTTTACAAAGCTTAGGGTACCAACCAGCAATTGGAAAATATGAAATAAATTTTTCAGCGTATTACAATGTTATGTTTTCCGAAAGATATGCAAAATTATTTTGGACTGGCTTAGGATTAAATCTATGGGTAAGTTTTGCTAGTACTTTTTTAGCAGCAGTTTTTGCTTTGTTTGGTGCTCTAGCAATAAGAAAAACATTTTTTGCAAAAACAATTTGTAATTTTATATATTCATTAAACTTGCCAATGCCTCATTTAGTTGTAGCAGTTGGCATTATATTCGTATTTTCTCAAAGTGGTTTATTAGCTCGTTTAGCATCTCAAATTGGATTAATTGGGAGTCCAGGAGATTTTCCAGTATTAGTTAAAGATAAATATGGTTTAGGTATTATTCTTGCTTATATTTGGAAAGAAGCAGCATTCTTTTTTATAATTTTAATGTCAGTATTACAATCTTTAGGAGAAAATTTTGAAGAACTTGCTCAAAGCTTAGGAGCAAATAGATGGCAAAGATTTCGATATGTTATTTTACCCTTAGTTATGCCAAATCTATTTTCTGCATCAATAATAGTATTTGCTTTTAGTTTTGGTGCATATGAAGTTCCAGCCTTGCTAGGTGTAATTTATCCTCAAATGTTACCAGTTATGGCATTTGAATTTTTCTTGAACCCTGATCTTAATGCAAGAAGTGAAGGGATGGCATTAAGCATTATTATTGCAATAATAGTAATGATTTTAGTTGTATTTTATTTTTGGTTAACTCAGGCAAAAATTAGGAAGGATTAATGAATAATAATTTAAAAAAAATAAATATATATGCAATTTATTTAGGTGCAATTATTTTAATACTACCTCTTATAGCCTTCTTTATTAATGCATTTTCTTTTAGATGGTTTTATCCTCAAGTTATTCCAAAAGAGTTAAGTCTACAAGCTTGGGTAAGATTAAAATTAATACCAAAACCTGGTCAAAGAACCTTCGAAGGCTTTATAGAACTTTGGGCTTCTAATCCTGCAGTTATCAAAGCATTATTAAATAGTTTAAGTATTGGTTTCTTAGTGACAATTGTTTCAATAATAATTGCATTACCTGCTGCAAGAGTTCTGGGTTTATTAAATTTTAGATTTAAAAAATTAATTATTTTTATAATGGTCTCACCCACTATACTTCCTCCAATAGCTTTTGTTTTAGGACTGAATATCAATTTTATATCATGGGGTTTTTCAGGTAATTATTTTGGAGTATGTTTAGTGCATTTAGTACCTATTATGCCATACGTAGTTCTTACTATGACTGGAATATTTGCAAACTATAACCCTGACTTTGAACATCAAGCAAGAACTTTGGGGGCAAATAAAACTAGAACATTTTTATTAATTACTTTACCTGCTATAGCTCCAGGTATGGTTGTTGCGGCATTATTTGCATTTTTAGTTTCATGGAGTCAGTATCTTTTAACATTTTTAATTGGTGCGGGAAAAGTTATGACACTACCACTCCTTGTGTTTTCTACTGCCTCATCAGGGAATCCAGCTTTAACAGCTGCAATATCAATTATATTTATTTTTCCTGCTATATTGATATTATTTTTTACATCCAAATTTGTTTCTGGTGAATCTGGAGCTACTAGTGGATTTGGGAAAATATAAAAATGAGTAAACTAAATATTAAAAATTTAATCAAAAGTTTTCCTAGCATGGATAGACCAGCAGTAAATAATGTAAATTTAGATATTGAAAGTGGAGAACTTGTTGCATTTCTCGGACCTTCAGGTTGCGGTAAAACAACTATTTTGAAAATGATCACAGGATTGTTTCAACCTGATAGTGGAGATATTATTCTTGATGAGCAATCACTATTAAATATTCCAACTGAAAAAAGAGGGGTAGTTATGGTTTTCCAAAATTATCTTTTGTTCCCTTATATGAATGTAAATGAAAATGTTGGATTTGCATTAAAAATGAAAGGTGTAGATAAAAATATAATAGATCAAAAAGTAAAAGAAATGTTAGAACTGGTAAAATTACCAGATATTGGATTAAGAAAGCCAAAACAGCTTTCTGGAGGTCAACAACAAAGAGTTGCGCTAGCCAGAGCATTGATATCTAATCCTAGAATATTGCTTCTAGATGAACCGTTAAGTAATCTTGACGCGCATTTAAGAGATGAAATGCGAGATTTAATTGTGACTATTCAACAAAAATTAAAAGTAACAACAATATTTGTAACACATGATCAAGAAGAGGCTGTTCTTCTAGCAGATAAGATAGCTTTAATTTTTGATGGCGAATTACAAAATTTTACTTCTCCAAAAAAATATTATGAAAAACCAAAAAATATAAAAGCTGCAAAATTTTTTGGTGGAGTTAATTTTATTAATGCAAAGAAATATAATGATAATCTATCTACTAATATTGGAACAGTTCATTACAAAGGTGAAAATTATACAGATTTAAATGAAGATAATATAATAACTATTAGGCCCGAAAATATAAAGTTAAGTAAAAATAATGATTTCAATGATAATTCATTCAAAGGCTTAATTAAATCAGTTATATTTTCAGGAACTCATACTAGATACAAAATTATAGTAAATGATTTAGAATTAGAATGCTCATTACAATCTGTAGGATTACAAGACATAAAAAAAGATGATACAATTTATGTTCATTTACCCAGTGATAAAATATGGGCGATGAATGAATAAAAATATTGCAACAATTTTTTTTTCTAAAAATAATATACTATCAAAACTTTCAAAACATATGTTTGGAACTAATCTGGAACATATTGGAGATGCAATTTATAGAAATGGAATTTGGGCAGAAGTAGTAGAAAATAGAAAATTTTGTGGTCCCGATAAATTAGTTTGGAACAATGGTTTAGAAAATGATCATTTAGATTTTGGCATTGTACAGCCTTGGAAAGGTTATAACGCTTCTGCAAAACACGTTATGTACGCACATTCTAACTCAGAATATATTGTAAAAGGTGAAGAGATTATTAGTAGATACGGTAGTGGCAAACAATCTCAACAAATTACTATTCGAGAAAAATCAAAAATACAAAGAGGTATTAAGCAAAAGATTAATATTATTGACTCAAAAGATGAATACGAATTCAGTATTTATTTCAAAGGTGAAAATCAGAAAGTGTTCATAAATATTGGAGAAATAAATTTCACATTTAATGCAAATAAAAATTGGAAAAAAATTAAAAAAACATTTACTTTTAAAAAAAGTAATAACCTAAAAACCTTATCTATCTCTATTAAGTCTGGAACAATTTTTATTGCAAACTGTTCATTAATGCCAAAAAATACAATTTTTGGATTTAGAAAAGATATCACAGAAATGATTAAAGAATGGAAGCCAAGTTATATTCGTTGGCCTGGAGGGAATTTTCTTTCAGGTTATAATTGGCAGAATGGAATTGGAAAAAAAGATTATCGCCTTCCCTACTACGATCATGCTTGGTATCAATGGGAGTATAACGATGTAGGTACAGATGAATTTATGAAATGGTGTGAATATATTGGGAGCGAACCAATGATTACAATTAATACTGGTGATGGTACTATCCAACAAGCAAAAAATTGGATCGAGTATATGATTGGTTCAATTAATACAAAATATGGAAAATTAAGATATAAAAACGGTAGAAAAAATCCTTATGAATTGCAAACGATATTCATAGGAAATGAAATGTTTGGAGGATGGCAAATTGGTCATACAGATCCAATTACATATGCAAATAAATATAATTCTTTTGTAAAAGAGTTAAAAAAATTAAATAAAAAATTACGATTTATTGCAGTTGGTGCCTGTTCAGATCATTTTGGTCATTGGAATGAGTATGTATTAAAAAATATTAAAGAAAAAATTGATGAATTGAGTGTCCATTATTATTCTATAAGAACCGAGAAAGATAAAAAACATCCAAATTATAAAACGCGTTATATTCCAACGGTTGCTGCAGCAACAGAAGTTAGATTAATGTTAGATAGAACAATAAGAGAAATAAAAAAATATTCTAATAAGAATATTAAAATAGCCTTTGATGAATGGAACACTTATGTAGAAGCAACTCCACCTTATTTTATTGAGAATTATAATATTGCTGATGCAATTTATGCTGCTTCACTTCTTAACGCCTGTATAAATAGAGGGGATATAATAACCAACACTGGTATTTATCATTTGATAAATGTAATGGGTAATTACCGAATAGAAAAAAAGAAAATTTGGAAAACTCCAACAACACTTGTTTTGGAACTTTATACAAAATTTCATAAAGGTAAAATTTTAAAATCAGTTGTTAATTCTTCAAATTTTGTTTCTTTTAAATTAGGTAAACAGCCTGAATATAAAAATAATAAACTAATTGACTCTGCAGTAACAATGAATGGAAAACATATGTGTATGTCTGTAGTTAATAAATCAAGTTCAGAGAAAATACTTTTAAAAGTTCCATATCTAGATAGGATTGCTGAAAATTATTGTATTGAAGGATCTAATAAAGTTGACCTTAATACTTATGCTAACACTTCAAAGGTTAAGATCAAAAAAAATTCCTTAAAAACAAATAAAGGATTTTTAATACTACCACCGCACTCGATAAGTGTTGTACTTTTTAATATATAACCTACGTTTTTTATTAAATTTAAGAGCTTTAAAGAGAATTAAGGTGATTGAAATAAAGATTTTAATGACTACTTATTCACTTGATGGATAGTTATTTAGAATCAATAATTAAAAGAGATCCTGCAGCTAGAAGTAAATTAAGCATAATATTAACTTATCCTGGTGTAAAATCTGTATTTTTTCATAAAATAGCAAATCAATTATGGAATTTAAATTTGTACACTCTTGCAAGAATAATATCTCAATTTAGTCGTTTCTTAACTGGAATTGAAATTCACCCAGCTGCAAAGATAGGTAAAAATCTTTTTATAGATCATGGGATGGGAACTGTAATTGGTGAAACAAGTGAAATCGGTGATAATGTTACACTTTATCATGGTGTAACATTAGGAGGTATCAGTCCTGCTGAAAATTCGAAAGATCAAAGAGATACAAAAAGACATCCAACAATTGAGGATAATGTAATTATTGGTTGTGGTGCAAGTATTCTTGGTCCAATTAATATTGGAAGTTGTGCAAGAGTTGGAGCTAATACGGTGGTATTAAAAGATGTTCCTCCTTATGCAACAATGGTAGGTAATCCTGTTAAAAATATTAACATTAATAAAGATACATCATTCAACCCATATGGTGTAAGAGATATTGATGATAACAAATAATGTTACTGAGTTAATTGGTAACACTCCTTTAATAAAATTAAAATACCCCTCAGAAATTTCAGGTTGTGAAATATATGGCAAGGCTGAATTTATGAATCCAGCTGGTTCAGTAAAAGATAGAACAGCACTTGGTATTATCGAGGATGCAGAAGAAAAAAAATTATTGGAACCAGGGGGAACTGTCGTTGAAGGGACTTTTGGGAACACAGGAATAGGTTTAGCATTAGTTTGTAATGCAAAAAATTATAATCTAGAAATTGTAATGCCTAACATAACCGTTCAATCTAAAAGAGATATACTTAAAAATATGGGGGCAAAACTTCATTTAGTTGATGCAAAACCATATTCCGATCCTGGAAATTATCAAAAAGTCTCAAAGCAATTAGCTAAAGATATTGAAAAACAAACAGGTAAGAAAACTTTTTGGGCTGGTCAATTTGAAAATTTAGCAAATTACAAGTTTCATGAGAAAACAACATCTGCAGAAATATTTAAACAAACAGATGGAAAAATAGATGGTTTCACATGTGCAATTGGAACTGGAGGAACATTAACTGGTGTTAGCGTTGGTCTAAAATCAAAAAATAAAGCAATTATTATAGCTTGTACAGACTCACAAGGATCATCAATGTTTAATTATTTTACTAATGGTAAACCAGAAAAAAAAGGTGAAGAATCTATAACAGAAGGCATCGGACAGGCTAGAGTAACAAAAAATTTAGAAAATTGTAATGTAGATCAATCTTTTTTTGTTTCTGATCAAGAATGTATGGAAATGCTATTTAAAATTATGAAAACAGATGGATTATTTCTAGGATTAAGTTCTGGGGTCAATATATGTGGTGCAGTAAAACTGGCCCAATCAATGGGTACGGGTAAAAAAATTGTAACAATACTTTGTGATGATGCAAATAAATATTATGATAAAATGTTTAATAAAGAATACTTATTATCCAGAAATTTACCATATGCTGATTGGATGTAGTTATGAATACTAAAGATAAAAAATTTAATTCTAAAGTAATTCATTCAGGTCATGGCGCTGATGAAACTACGGGTGCAGTAATGCCTCCTATTCATCTTTCATCGACTTTTAAGCAAAATTCGCCTGGTGACTTTACTTATGAATATGCAAGAACAGGAAACCCAACAAGAGATATATTAGAAAAGTTATTAGTTGAATTGGAAGATGGTAAATTTGCTTATGCTTTTAGTTCAGGTATGGCAGCAATTTCTGCATTATCAGATGCTTTAGGTAAAAATTATTCAATTATTTGTAGCGATGATGTTTATGGTGGAACAAGAAGAATATTTGATAAAATTAAAACAGTGAATCAAGATGTGGAAGTAACATATGCCGATCTTAGTAAAGAAAATAATTGGCAAGGTCATCTAAAAGAAAATACCAAAATGATTTGGGTTGAGACGCCCTCTAACCCATTACTTAAAATTATAGATATAAAAAAAATTAGAGAAAGCTTAAAAGATGATAATATTATTATAGTCTGTGATAATACTTTTGCATCACCTTATAATCAGCAACCAGTAAATAATGGAGCTGATGTTGTTATACACTCGTCCACTAAGTATCTTGGAGGTCATTCAGATATAATTGGAGGTGCATTAATTATAAATGATAATAAAATTTTAGCTGATAAAATTAAATATATTCAAAATGCAGTTGGTGCTGTTCCCAGCCCCTTCGATTGTTATTTACTCATTCGATCAATTAAGACACTTGCTGTAAGAATGGAGAGGCATAATAATAATGCCTTAGAAATTGCTAATTATTTATTAAAACATCCTAAAATTAAAAATGTATTTTACCCTGGACTAGAAAATAACCCAAGTTATGAAATTGCAAAAAAACAAATGACTGGATTTGGAGGAATATTATCAATTGAATTAATGGGTGATATTAATTCAGCAAAAAAATTTCTTGAAACAATTCAAATATTTACACTAGCAGAAAGTTTGGGTGGAGTTGAAAGTTTAATTGAGCATCCAGCTATAATGACACATGCATCAATAGATAAAAAAATTAGAGATGAATTAGGAATTTCTGATACCCTTATAAGACTTTCAATTGGCATTGAAGATATTTCAGACTTAAAGAAATCTTTAGATGATGCTTTAAAAAATATTTAAATTATTTTTTTCAAATCTGGAGGTGAATAATTAGGACCCTTCATAACCTTACCAAATTCATTATAAATTGGCTTGCCCTCCTCTGAAAGTTTACTCATATTACTACGATGAACTTCGTTAAAACATTTATCTAGATCTATACCAAAAGCAGCACCTGCTCCGTATGTTACAACTAAAATATCAGTTAATGCATCAGCAACTTCAACGATATCATTATCATTAATTGCATCTTTTAATTCATTAAATTCTTCATCAATCAATTTTTTTCTTAATTCAACAATTTTATTTTCTGGAAATTCAGCACTAGTTTTTACTTCTTGACCAAAAGTGGTCATAAATTCTTTTACTTTTTCAAAATTTGTCATTTTATCTCCCAATAATATTTATTTATAAAAAATATCGTTGTAAGTCACAACTATAAAGAGAAAAGATATTATTGTTATCCCCACAGCCAAATAAACTCTTGTAATAAACTCAGGAAGAGAGTTTGAAAAAATTCTTCTAATAATAAAATACATTATATGACCACCATCTAGAAGAGGAATAGGAAGCAAATTAAATAAACCCACAAACAAAGAAATAATAATAAATAAAAATAGAACTCCTCTAACCTGATCTAGCATCATTTGATCTGCATTTTTAACGATCCCTATTGGTCCAGCTAACTGATCTCCTAATGTATTTTCTTTATAAGATTGTTGAAGAAATGTAAAAGAAGCAGCATAATATGTTGGTATAAATAAAGATGAGTTTTTAATTGAATCAATTAAATTATACTTATCAATAATAGGATTTTGAGGTGAAGATATTCCGATAATATACCTATTTAATTCTTCATTAAATTTTAGATCAAAATTTTTTTCAATTATCTGATTATTTCTTTCTATTAAGATATTTATACTTTGGTTATTTGCAATTGCTTTTGGGATATCAGAAAACTCTTCAATACTAAAATTATTTATTTCAAGTATTCTATCTCCTTCTCTAAGATCATTTTCAAATGCTGATGAATTTTCGCTAACTGATCCAATAATCGGCATTAAACTAACAATTCCAAAAAAGAAAAAAATGCAGAAAAGAGCAAACCACGCACTAAGAATATTAAAAATGCTTCCTGCTAAAAGTACTAATATCTTTTGAAAAAGTGTAAGGGACTGAAAGGATCCTTGTTCATCGTTAGGGTTTGGAGAAAATATATTATCAAGACCTTTGATTTTTACATATCCACCCAATGGAATCGGAGAGAATTTCCATGTAGTGCCATTTCTATCTGTATATTTTAAAAGAGGCTTACCAAATCCAATTGAAAAATCAGTAACTTCAGCTTTAAACAATCTCGCAACTATATAATGACCATACTCATGGATTGCGACCAACACTAAAAAAACTAAAATAAGATTAATATAAATCATACTTATTATTAAATTAATATTTTAAATAATTGATAAATAGTAATTATCCTGTTTTAGCCTCTTCATATTCATCAATTGGAGGGCAAACACAAAATAAATTTCTATCACCGTATACATTATCAATTCTACTAACTGGACTCCAGTATTTATTATTTATTAAATAAGCATGTGGGTAGGCAGCATCTTTTCGGGAATATTTGTGATCCCAATTATCAGAAGACACTTCTTCAATGGTATGAGGGGCATTTTTTATGGGATTATCTAATTTATCAAATTTACCATCCCTAATCATAGTAATTTCATTGTGAATAGAAATCATTGCTTCACAAAATCTATCTAGTTCTTCTTTTGATTCACTTTCAGTGGGTTCAATCATCAGAGTGCCTGGAACTGGAAAAGACATTGTAGGTGCGTGAAATCCATAATCGATTAGTCTTTTAGCAATATCTTCGTCTGAAATATTTAATTCTTGTTTAAATGGCCTGATATCAATAATAAATTCATGTGCCACCATATTATTCTTACCAGTATATAAAATAGGGTAATAATTTTTTAATCTTTCTTTAATATAATTAGCATTTAAAATTGCAACTTGAGTTGCTAATTTTAAACCATCGTCACCCATCATAGAAATATAGGAATATGAAATAGGTAAAATAGATGCGCTACCCCAAGGAGCTGCAGAAACTGCCTCTTGAGTTGTTAAACCAATTTCATTTTTAAACATGGGATGTCCAGGAGCAAAATCTGCTAAATGTTTTTTTAACCCTATAGCTCCAACTCCAGGCCCACCTCCTCCATGAGGTATACAAAATGTCTTATGCAGATTCATATGACATACATCAGGTCCAAATTTACCTGGTTTAGCTACACCAACCATTGCATTATAATTAGCACCATCTAGATACACTTGTCCTCCGGCATCATGAATTTTTTTACAAATCTCAACAATACTTTCCTCAAATACACCATGTGTTGATGGGTATGTAATCATTAAAGCAGATAATTTATCTCCTGCTTCTTTAATTTTTTTATCTAAGTGAGTTAAATCCACATTACCTTTAGCATCACAGTTTACTATTAAAATATCCATACCACACATCTGTGCACTGGCCGGATTGGTTCCATGAGCACTTTTTGGAATTATACAAATGTTTCTTTTAGTTTCTGAATTTTTTTCATGATATTTTTGAATAGCTAATAAACCAGCAAACTCACCTTGTGCTCCTGCATTAGGTTGTAGTGAGACTGCATCAAAACCAGTAATATCTTTTAACATCGATATTAATTCACTCATCATTTCATTATATCCTTCACGTTGATGGGATTCTAAGAATGGATGCGCATTTGAAAAACCTGGTAAAGTAATTGGAAGCATTTCAGATGCAGCATTTAATTTCATAGTACAAGATCCAAGAGGTATCATTGATCTATTTAAAGCAACGTCTTTATTTTCTAGTTTTTTTAAATATCTCATCATTTCTGTTTCAGAATGATAGATATTAAATACTGGATGAGTTAAGAAATTGTCCTTTCTTTCTAAATCACTTTTAAAAATTGAATTCTCAATTTTACTTTCGATTTCCTCAGCATATATTTCAATGTTATTTTCATTAAAAAATTTAATTAAATTATCTACATCTTGTAGTGATGTAGTTTCATCTAAGGAAATTGAAAAATGATCGTCATCTACAAATCTAAAATTGATGCCATTTTCTATAGATTTATTTACCCAGTATTTAGATTTTGAGTCTTTTACTAACAAGGTATCAAAATAATTTTTAGATTTTACTTCAAAATTTAATATCTCTAATGATTTTTTTAGATATCTAGACTTATAGTGAATATCATTAGCAATATTTTTTAATCTAATTGGGCCATGATATATTGCATATGAAGCAGATATAATTGCTAATAAGGCCTGTGCAGTACATATGTTACTTGTAGCTTTTTCCCTTCTAATATGTTGCTCGCGTGTTTGAAGAGCCATTCTGTAAGATCTTTTATTAGTCCGATCAACTGACACACCAATTAATCTTCCAGGTATCATTCTTTTGTATTCATCTAATGTTGCAAAATATGCTGCATGAGGACCTCCTAGACCCATTGGAACACCAAACCTTTGTGTACTCCCAACAACTATATCAGCTCCAAAATCTTTTGGTGATTTCATAACTACCAAACTCATTATATCAGCTGCTATGATCGATAACGCATCGTGAGATTTATTTATTTTTATTAAATCGTTGAGATTTGCAATTTCTCCGTAAGTGTCTGGATTTTGAATTAAACAACCAAATGTATCATTATCTGGATTATCAAATATAATTTTTATACCTAGAGGCTTAGCTCTTGTTTTTAAAACAGATAGTGTTTGTGGATGACATTTATTTTGCACACAAAAAGTAAACTTTGCACTTTTTTTAATTTTAAAAGCCATCATCATAGCTTCAGCTGCCGCAGTACTTTCATCAAGTAAAGATGCATTTGCAATATCCATTCCAGTCAAATCAATTATCATTTGTTGAAAATTCATTAACATTTCCAACCTGCCCTGACTTACTTCTGGTTGATAAGGTGTGTAAGCAGTATACCATCCCGGATTTTCAAGAATATTTCTTAAAATTACGCTAGGAGTAATAGTATTATAATAACCCATTCCAATATAAGTTTTTTTGAAATTATTTTTTAAAGATAAAAGTTGAGTATTAATTTTATTAAACTCTTCAGACATACCAGGTCTAAATTTAAGTTTATCTTTAAAAATGATATGATTAGGTACAGTTTTTTCAATTAATTCATCTAATGAAGAGCAATTTATTAATTTGAGCATTTCTCCAATATCTTCATTTCTAGGCCCTATATGTCTGCTAACAAATTTATCTATTTCAATCATCTATTGTTCCAAAAATTGTTTATACTCATCTTCTGACATAAGATCAGAATATTGATTTGAATCAGAAATTTTCATTTTAAAAATCCATCCCTCGTTTTCCGCATCTTGATTAATAATAGCAGCGTCATTTTCTAGATTATTATTAACTTCAATTATTTCACCATCAATTGGAGCATAAATATCAGAAGCTGCTTTTACAGATTCAACAACACATATTTCATCTTTTGCTTTAACCGTATTTCCAACTGATGGTAATTCAATAAATACAATATCGCCAAGAGATTCTTGGGCATGATTGCTAATACCAATTGTGGCAATTTCATTTTCAATTGAAACCCATTCATGATCTTTTGTGTATTTTTTTTCACTCATATACGCTCCCATTTTTTTTATAATTTTTTTTTACAAAAGGTAGATTGTTAATTTTTACTAATTCTAATTTTTTTCTAATTTCACAAAAAATTGGATTATCAGTATTAAATTCAGATTTTATGTAACCGATAGCGATAGATTTGTTAAGATTAGGAGAGAAACATCCACTTGTAATTTTGCCAATTTCATTATTATTATTGTCGAATAACATCATTCCATCTCTTAGCATTGATTTATTGGTTGAAATTAAACCTATTTTTTTATTAGATAATTTATTTTTTAATTGATCAGATAAAATCTTATTTCCATTTAAATTTTTATCTTCTAATCTTTCTTTATCTAGAGCCCATGATAAACCTGCTTCAATTGGTGTAATATTTTCATTTAATTCATGACCATATAAACTTAATCCAGCCTCAAGCCTCAATGAATCTCTAGAACCTAAACCACAAAGCATTGTATTTTCATTTTTAAGTAAATCAGTAATTAAATTTTCTGCACTTTCATTTGGAACAGAAAGTTCAAAACCATCTTCACCAGTATAACCTGATCTACTTACTATTATTTCACTGTTATTGTATTTACTTATTAAAATATCAAAAAAATTCATATTATTTGGAATATCAATAATATTTTTTAAAACATTAATAGAGTCAGGCCCCTGGATCGCAAATAAACAATTTTCGTTATAAATTTTTTCTGCATTAGGAGCACAAGAAATAAATATTTCTTCGTCTTCTTTTTTTCGAGATGCATTATAAACAATATATAAATATGACTTATCTTTAATATCAATATTTGAAATAATTAGATCATCAATAACACCGCCATCTTTATTGAGTAAAAATGAATAATGCGATCTGTTTTTAATTAAATTTTTTAATTGTAATGGAATATATTTTTCTAATTTATGTAAATACGATTCATTATTTTCAATTAAAATTTGCCCCATATGACTAACATCAAAAATACCAGAGTGATTTCTGACATTTTTGTGTTCATTAATTATTCCAGTTTTATAATTAATAGGCATATTAAAACCTGCAAATGGCAATATCTTTGCACCATTATTTTGATGAAAATTTTTCAGCGGAATGTCTAATGGTAACTGGTTCAAATAAATTCTCCAAGCTACCCCTCTGTCTTTTTACCTGAGAGCTTTTCACCTTCGGTAGAGCTAAGTGCTCTTTTCCAGAGTTTTTTTTTAACGGTCCATTGTGCCTGAGAGTTTCCGGGTCGTTGCTCCTTCGGCTCTGAAATTTCAGTATCTCCCGTTAATTATTTGTATACTTATTTTTATAATTTAACAATTAATTTAGAGGAATTTTATTATCAATTTTTGATTTTTGATAAATTTCTGACATTTTTTGGTACTCTTCTTTGATCTGATATATTTTATCCGATAATGAGATCTCTATACCCAATCTTTTAATTTCCAATAAAATTGAGTAACTCTCCCAATAATCATTATTAAAATTATATTTACCATCTTTAATCTTAAATACTTCCGTCAAAATTTTAAGATCGTGAGGAATATGAAAACCTTCCTTTGTGTCGGTATAGGAAAAAAAATAGTAAAAATTGTCAAATCCAGCCCAAGTTATAGCTGATAAACACATAGAACAAGGCTCATGGGTACTTATGAAGTAATAATCTTTTGTATTAAACAGTTTTTTTTCAAATAAATTAAAAAGAGTTGAAATTTCGCCGTGAAATAAAGGGTTTTTGATTTCCTGGTTTGTACCCAGACAAACAAGGCTTAGATCAGATTTTTTAACTATAAACCCACCAAATATTTTATTTCCTTCATTTATAGAAATTTTTGTTAATGGGATAAGATCATCTAAAATAATATCCAAAATTCTTTCATAATTAGTTATCATTTCGAAATGACTGATACTTTATTTATTAAATTTGTCCATAAAACAAAAAAAAAGGACCCAGCAAGCTAGGTCCCTTTTGTGTATCGTGCATTTCCTCCCGATACAATTTAATAATCGTTTCCTTTTATTAAATTGATTATTACCTTTGCGTGTAATAATTAAAAATAATTTATCTATTTGTTATTTATCAATCAATAAAAAAATGTATTTTTAAAAATAAATAATCTTTTTTTGTTGATATGTTTGTTAATAAAATGTGTAAAATTAAATTTGATTAAAAATGAGTAAAAATTCTAAACTTAATGTCTTAGGAGTTATGACAGGCACATCAATGGATGGAGTTGATATCAGTTTGATTAAAACAAATGGGACTGATTTTGTAAAAATTAAATGTGAGAAATCATATAAATTTGATAAAAATTATCAAAATACAATAAATAATCTAATATTAAATAAACCAAAAACTAATAATAAAATTAAAGAATATTTTTTTAAAGAAGATGATTTTGTTACAGATATTTTAGAAAAAAAAATAAATTTGTTTCTGAAACAAAATAAAATTAATAAAAAAAATATAGATTTAATATCAATTAGTGGGCAGACTGTTTACCACGACCCATCAAATAAAATATCAATACAGTTAGGAAATGGAAACAAAATTGCAAAAAATCTTAAAGTTAAAACTATAAGTAATTTAAGAGATAATGATATTAAAAATGGTGGTCAGGGAGCACCAATTGGATCATATTATCATAAGTTTTTAATACAAAAATTTAGGGAAAAAGCGATTATAGTAAATCTTGGAGGTATAGCAAATTTCTCAACTATAGTTTCAAGAACATTATTATCATCAGATATAGGACCTGCAAATTGCTTAAGTGATGATCTTTGCAATTATTTTTTTAAAAAAAAATTTGATAATGATGGAAATTATGCAAGAAAAGGTAAGATTCATGATAAATTAATCGAAAAATTCAAAAAAGATAAATTCTTTAAGAAAAAGTTTCCAAAATCATTAGATAGAAATTATTTTAGAAATTATTTTAATAAGCTAATTAAATTGAATAAATATGATGCACTAATGACTGCTAACTACATGACTTATATTGGATTTAAAGAATTATTAAGAAATAAAAAATTTAAGATTGAAAGAATTTTACTTACTGGAGGAGGAAGAAAAAATAAATTACTCAAAGAAATATTAATGAATAAACTGAATAAAAAAATTGAACTTATTGATAAATATAAAATAAATGGTGATTTAGTAGAAGCTCAAATGTTTGCGTATATTGGCATGAGATCATTTAAAAAATTAGAAATAAGTAATAAAAATACTACAGGTGTGAAAAAAAATTTAAGTGGTGGTATTTTATATTTTCCAGATTAATTAGTTAAATCTGACCAAGTTTTTTTATCAATATTTGAGCCACACAATATCACCATTGTATTTTTGCCAATAAGCTTATTATTGATTTTATATTTTAAAGCAGCAAGTCCAGCAACACATGCGGGCTCAAGAAATAACTTAAATTTTTTATAACAAAAAACCATAAATTTTTTCATTTCATCATCAGAAACAGTTACCATTTCATCAATTACTTCTTTTGCTACATCAAAAGAATATTGCATATGTAAAGGTGCTGAAAGACTGTCAGCAATACTATTTACATTAACATTATTTAGTGGTTTGTTAGCTCTTAAACTTTGATTTAAACCATTAGCATTTTCAGGTTCTACACCAATAATTTTAATCTTAGGATAAAATTGTTTTATATACGATGAAACACCACTTATTAATCCCCCTCCTCCAACTGAAATTAGTAAATTGTCAATTTTAGTGTTAATTGATTTTAAATATTCTACAATTTCTAATCCCAAGGTAGCACTACCTTGTAATGTCAATGGGCCGTCAAAAGGATGGATAAAATAGTAACCTTCATTTTTAGCATTTTCAGCATCAAGAAAAGCTTGTTTTGGATTTGTAAAAATAATGTTAGCACCATAATTTTTACAAGTTTGAACTCTATATATATTTGCACTTTCGTATAAGAAAATTTTATTTTTCAATTTAAATTGATTAGCCACAAATGAAGCAGCAATAGCATGATTTCCAGCACTAACTGCTGTAATTCCTTTATTAAATTTATTCTGATCTTGAGAAATTATATTATTAATCGCACCTCTTGCCTTAAATGAACCAGATTTTTGTAAAAATTCGCATTTAAAAAATAAATTAGTAGAAAAATAATTATCAATATAATCAGAACACTTTAAAAAAGGGGTTTGATTAATATATGGTCTAATTTTTTTATAAATTTTACTAATATTATCGACAGATAAATCTTTAGGTATCAAGTAATTCCTCTAATTTCTTTAATTTTATTGTAAGCAATATTAATAGCTGCTAATTCTTTATTGGATTGTTTAATAAACTCTTTCGGCATACCTTTGGCAATTAAATTATCTGGGTGATGTTCTTTATTTAATTTTATCCATTTTTTTCTTATCTCATTATCAGTGCTTGATCTATTTACACCCAATATTTTGTAAGGATCAGATTCGCTATTTTTTAAATTTGATTGAAAAATTCTTTGAAAATCTTTTTCACTAAATTTGAATGATTTAGAAATTGATCTTAAAAAATCTATTTCACTAATAGATACCTTTCCATCAGATGCAGCAATATAAAATAAATTATTTAATAATTCTTCCAATAAAATTTTATTAGCTGAAAATAAATCTCCTACTTGATTTGCTATTTGTTTATAGCCATATGCATCTTTTTTTGCCTCATTGAATATTTTTGCAACTTTAGGAATTTCAGATTTTGGAACTTTAAATTTTTCTTTAAAAGCTCTGATTTCATCATCTGATACAATGCCATCTGATTTAGCTAATTTTGCAGCTAAAATAATAAAACTTAATGTAAAAATTTGTTGTTTTTGATTATTATTTATTCGATTGAAGTTAAATGATGATTTTGATTTAGATCTTCTGTCAAAAGCACCACCAGCCATTACACCTAAAATAGCACCTATAGGTCCTCCTAAAGCAAATCCTGCTGCTCCACCTATGACTCTTCCCCAAATACTCATCTTAAAGATTCAATAATGCCTTTTAATTCATTTATCTCATTTTGAGAAATTTTATTATCTTGATTCAGATCTATAATTTGAAAGAGTAAATCTAATGATTGTTCAATTTCTTCATATGAAATAACTCCATCATTATTTAAATCAACAAAATTAAAGTACATTTCTTCTTCTTCATTTAATTCTGAAGAATATGCAATTGAAGAATATGAAAGTAAAAATAAAAATAATATTTTTATCCAAACCATCTATACATTCCTATAATACCTGCACCAGCGTAAAAAAATTGTAAAAACAATATTCCATTGTGGTTTAATTTATAGGCCCAAATTCCAATTAATACTGCTGATAGCAATAATAATGAAAAGCCAATAAATTCTAATCCAATGTTAAATGCAACTAGTAGGGAATAGAGGATTGCTGTAGTTACGCCAATCCATTCTAAAAGTTTGTTTGAATTCAATTAAATATTATTTTTTCTTAATATTAATAGCGTTTTCTTTTCCACGGTTTTCACCAATTTCAAATTCAACTGGCATACCTTCTTCTAAAGTATCAATCCCAGCAGCTTCTAAAGCTGAAACATGAAGAAAAACATCTTTTCCTCCATCATCATTTTCTATAAATCCATAACCTTTGGTCGGATTAAACCATTTAATTTTACCACTTGGCATATTGTATTCTCCTTATTTATTATTGGGGGATTAAATGTATTTAACTTATATAAATATTGTATATTGATTAATTTAATACATTAAATAACTAATAAGAAATTAATTTCAACAATTTTTTTTATTTTTATGCTTAGCTATAAACACGGATATCATGCTGGTAATCATGCAGATGTTATGAAACACATTATAATGCTTTACTTATATAATCTTGAAAAAAAAGTAAATAATTCAATAAGTTATGTTGATACTCATTCTGGTAATGGAATTTATAAATATATATCAAAGTATATGGATAAAAATAAAGAGTATAAAGAAGGAATTAAAAAGATACAAAATTATAAAGGTAATAATATTTTAATTAAAAATTATCTTTCAACTATTTCTAAAATTTCTAGAAAAAATAATTTTTATCCTGGATCACCTATATTTATTTCGTACATAGCTAACGAAAAAGATAAATTATTTTTTTGTGAACTACACAATAATGAATATGAATTATTAAAAAAAAACTTAAACAAATATACCAATGCTAAAATTTTAAATGCTGATGGATTTAATTTTATTTTTAATAAAGTTAATAAAGAGAAGAATTATTTTGTATTTATAGATCCATCATATGAAATAAAGGATGATTTTGAAAAAGTAGAGAAGATACTAAATAATATTGATAATTTATTTTTAAATTCCAAATTCATAATATGGTATCCAGTTTTGAATATTTTGGAAAATGACTCCTTTATTCAAAATATTAGAAAAAAAGGTATAAGTAATATTATCAATGTTGAAGTTCCTATTATGAAATATGGAGACAATGTTGGAATGCAAGGAAGTGGCTTATTATTAATAAATTTTTCAAATAGATCTATAATGAAAAACCTCAAAGAGGTAATATACGAAATTCAAAATATTTTAAAACAAGAGGAAAATAGTACTAGGTTTAAATTAAGATATTTGTAAATATGAAAAAAATTAATTTACTTGATGAAGATATCTATAAGTTATTTATTAAAATTGCTTTGCCAGCCTCGATTGGAACTATATTTAATAATCTCTATTCTTTAGTTGATACTATTTTTGCAGGTAGAATGATTTCAGAAACAGCTTTAGCAGCTATTGGTCAAACATTTCCTGTGTATTTTATAATTATTGCACTTGGCATAGGACTGAGCATAGCTACAACAAGTAATGTTGCTAATTCTTTAGGAGAAAAAAATATTAAAAAAGCAAGTCATGCATTTTCACAATCTTTTATTGTAACAATTTTAGTAGGCTTAGGTATAACTATTTTTGGACTTTATTTTGGGAACATAATTTTAGAATCTATAAATGATGATCCAAAAACCCTTAAATTTTCATCATTGTATATGAACGTAATTTATTTAGGATCGGTCATAATTCTTTTACTCATGGTATGTAATTCTTGTTTATCTGCTCAAGGAGATACTAAAAGTTATAGAAATGTTTTAATTTTTAGTTTTTTTCTTAATATAATTTTAAATCCAATATTAATCACAGGAAAAATAATTAATTTTGAATTATTTGCGCCAATGGGTATAGCTGGAATAGCAATAGCTACCATATTATCTCAAATAATTGGTTTGTTATATTTGCTATATAAAATTTATAAAACAGAGATTTTTGAAAACTTTAAAAATAATTATTTAATTCCTAAATTAAGTTTAATTAAGGAAATTTCATTTCAGGCTATTCCAGCGGCATTAGGATTGATGATGATTGCTCTCGGGTCATATATATTATTATTTTTTGTAAGTCGTTTCGGTAATGATGCAATTGCAGGTTTTTCCTCAGCTGGAAGATATGAACAACTGCTTTTCTTACCTTTGTTAGGATTAAGTACAGCAGTTACCGCTATTGTGGGTCAGAATTTTGGCGCTAAAAACTATGAAAGAATTTTAGAAACTTACAATAAAGCTATGATTACTGGTGTAATAATATTGACTATAGCAGGATTAATTTTATTTATAACTGCAGAAGATTCAATGAGATTATTTACTGATGACAAAGAAGTAATTTACTACGGATCAATATATCTTAAAATATACGCACTTGGTTTTCCTGCTTTTCCATTCTTCTTTATTTCTAATGCTTCATTCCAAGGGCTAAAAAAAGCAATAATAGTAATGTATATGGCCATACTTAGGTTTGTATTAATACCTATAATTGTAATATTATTTGTAAATAATTTTATAGAAGAAAACTATATCTATATGTTTATTGGATTAACTCTTGTTCATTGGATAATTGGTATATTATACTATTTTTATTCTTCAAATAAAATTCGAAATATTCAAAGAAGCTATACTACACCTTGAAGGTTTGGAACAAATAAAACATTATCATATTCTTTGGAAATAATTTTATTATTTTGTTTTGTATATTTTACAAGTATTTGCTTGTTATTTTTAACAATAGGAGAAACAATAATTCCTTCATTTTCAATATGAGAAAAAATTTCATTATTTATTTTTTTTGACGCTGCTGTAAAAATTATTCTATCAAACGGTATTTGCTCAATCCAACCATTATTACCATCATCGTATTTTGAAACAATATTAGTTAATTTTAATTTCTCAAAAATATTATTTGAACCTTCATGTAAATTTTTAATTCTTTCAATCGTGTAAACACGCCTTGCCAATATTGATAATACTGCACACTGATATCCACTACCAGTGCCTATTTCTAATACCTTGTGGTTTCTTTTAACATCAAGTAATTCAGTCATCCTTGCTACAACGTAGGGCTGACTAATAGTTTGATTATTTTCAATTGGTAAAGCTATATTTTCATAAGCTTGATTTCTGTAAGATTCACTAATAAATTTTTCTCTTGGAATTTTTTCTATTGCAGAGAGAACTTCAGCATTACTAATACCTGACTCTCGTAACTCGAGTATCAATCTTATTTTCCTTACATCAAGCACTAGATAAGAGTATCAGAATTATTGAAATATTTTTTCAAAACTTCTGGAATTTTAATATTTCCATCTTTCATTTGATAATTTTCAAGAATAGCAATTAGTGTTCTTCCCACTGCTAACCCGGATCCATTAAGTGTATGAACAAAAACATTTTTATTTTCTAATTTATATCTAGTATTCATTCTTCTAGCTTGAAAATCACCACAATTTGAACAACTTGATATTTCTCTATATTTATCTTCACCAGGAAGCCATACCTCTATGTCATATGTTTTATTAGCATTAAAACCCATATCCCCAGTACATAAAGTCATTACTCTATAGTGAAGATTTAAGTCTTGAAGAATTCCCTCAGCACAACTTAACATTCTCTCAAGCTCATCTTTTGAGTGCTCTGGCTCCACTAGTGATACTAATTCAACTTTAGTAAATTGATGTTGTCTAAGCATACCTCTCGTATCTTTTCCAGCTGCACCAGCTTCAGATCTAAAACATGGTGTATAAGAAGTAACACGCATAGGGAGCTGATTAATATTTAGTATTTCATTACTATGCAGGGCGGTCAGCGGTATTTCAGCAGTTGGTATCAGCCAATGGTCATCACCTGCGGTAAACAAGTCTTCTGCAAACTTAGGTAATTGGCCAGTCCCATATAACGTATCTGCTTTTACTAAATAAGGAACATGCATCTCAATATAACCGTTATCATTCGTATGTTTATCCAACATAAAATTTGCTATTGCTCTTTCCAACTTAGAAAGTTGATTTTTTAATAAAACAAATCTAGATCCTGATAATTTAGATGCGGTTTCAAAATTCATTAAACCTAAATCTTCCCCTAATTCAAAATGTGTTTTAGGTTTAAATTCAAATCCTGGTTTTTCACCCCATTCTCTATACTTTGTATTATCTTCTTCATTCCTTCCTAAAGGTACAGTCTTATCAGCTATATTTGGAAGTCTAGAGAGTATAGTTTTTAGCTCCTCATCTTTAATAGTTTCAAGTTCCTTTAAATTATTAATTTTATTTTTAATTTCATCAACTTTACTCATCTCTGATGAAGCATCTTTATTTTCACTTTTAAGTTTACCAATATTTTTAGAAATAGAGTTTCTTTCTGCTAAAAGGTTCTGAAGAACAGTCTGAGTTTCTCTTTTAACTTTATCTAGTTCTAATATTTTTTTTGATATTGGATGCTCACCTCTTTGTTTCATATAATTATCAAATTCTGTTGGATTTTCTCTGATAAAATTAATATTATGCATTACTTATCTTTATTTTTTTGTATTAGTTTTGCAATATAAATTGAAACTTCGTATAAAAATATAATTGGCAGAGCTAAACTTATTTGACTAAATGGATCAGGTGGAGTTAAGAATGCTGCCGATAAAAATGCTAATACAATTGCATATTTTCTAAATTTTTTAAGTGATTCATAAGTGACCATCCCTACTCTTGCCATTAAAGATAAAACAACAGGAAGCTGAAATGCTAAACCAAAAGCAAAAATAAATCGCATCATAAGAGATAAATATTCTCCCATCTTAGCTTCTAATCGAATAGGAACTCCACTAGAGCCAAGGTTTTGATAAGATAGGAAAAAAGACCATGCCAATGGCGCAATAATATAATAAACCATTGATCCACCTGCGAAAAATAAAATTGGTGTCGCAACTAAATAGGGTAAAAAAGCTCTCTTTTCCTTTTTGTATAATCCTGGTGCAATAAATCTCCATATTTGTATTGCAATTAATGGGAATGAAAAAAATAAAGCAAAGAAAAAAGCTATTTTTAATTCTGTAAAAAAAGCTTCTTGTAAAGCTGTATAAATAAAACCTTGACCTTTTTCCTTATCAAATAGTTCTACTAGCGGACTGGCTAAAAAGGCAAATAATTCATCTGCAAAGTAAAAACAAACAATGAAAATTAATAAAATATATAAAAAACTCCATAGTAATCTTTTTCGTAACTCAGTGAGATGTCCTATTAGAGACATTTCTTCAAATTTTTCTTCAGCCATTATAAAAATAATAAATTAATTTTTTTTTGAAAATTCATTCTCTGTTATTTTCACTGTTTCTTGAACTTCTTTAATCTCATTTTCAAAATTTTTTTTGATATTAATGCCATCTTTTATTTTTTTTACTTCTTTAACTGATTTAGCTAATTCTTTAATTTCTTCCTCTTCAGCAATTTCATTTATAGATGACTTAAATTCAGAAGACATTTTTTTAATATATTTAGTAAACGATCCAACTTGTTTAATGAATTTTGGAAGATCTTTTGGTCCAATAACAACAACAACTATTATCCCAATTAAGAAAATTTCACTCCAACCAAAAGTAAACATTGTATTTACTTTTCTTCGTCGTTTTTATTCTCTAAATTTTTATCTTCTTTTTTTTCTTCGTCAGACATTCCTCTCTTGAATGATTTGATACCTTTTGCCATATCACCCATAAGTTGAGGTATTTTACCTCTACCGAAAAGAAGTAGAACAATAACGAGTACAATTAATAATTGCCAAATACTAGGTGTCATAAGGGACTTATACGGAAACTATAGGAAAAAAACAAGAAGTAATAAGTTAACTAAGTATTTTGAATAAAATCATCAATATTATTTTCATCATCTTGTTCTAAATTATCATTACTTTGTAAATTTTCATCATTTTTAGCAAGATCACTTATAGTTGCAATCGCAGCACGTTTATCTAGAAAACCACTTGCCTTTAACTCATCTTTATTAGGTAAATCGGATAAACTATTCAATCCAAAATGTTCAACAAACAAATCTGTGGTAGACCATAAAGTAGGTTTACCAGGTATACTTTTCCTACCTGAAGGACGTATCCATCCTATTTCCATCAAATGATCTAAAGAGCCTCTACCCATTTGAACACCTCTAATATTTTCAATTTCTGATCTTGTAATTGGTTGTTGGTATGCAATTATAGATAATGTTTCCAATGCTGCTCTTGATAATTTTCTTTTCTGTGTTTTAAAAATAGTTAATTCATCACTCAGATCTTCAGCAGTTCTAAAAGACCATTTATTGCCAGTTTTGATTAAATTAATACCTCTATTTTTATAAAAAACTTTAATTTCTTGTAATAGCTTACTTATATTATTTTTTTCTTTAATTTTTTCTTTCAAATCATTTTCATCAAGTGGCTCTCCTGATGCAAATAATATTGCTTCTAAAATTTTAATATCTTTATTGTCCATATTGATTAAATTTTATATAAATATTACCAAAACTTTCATCTTGTTTTAAATCAATAAATCCATTTTTTGATAATTCTAAAGAAGCAACAAAGTTAGATGAAATAATTGATTTATTAATTGTTTTATTAGCTTTAATTAAATTTGGAATTACATTTAAAAAATTAGTCCATTCTGTAATATTTCCAAAAATACCTTTTAATCTTTTAACTGCTTGATCAACTGAATAAAGTTCTGAATACTCAATAGTTAATTGTTTTACCTGTTCATTCGATTTAAGTATTTGGCTATATGATTTTAGTAAGTCATATAAATTAGATGTATAATTTATATTATATTTAACTTTAAGACCTTCAGATGACCCCCCATAAAATACATCTCTATTAACAAGAGGTCTTGAGTATATGATTTTAGAAATATTTTGAAAAGCCTCTAGTCTCTGTAATTGATATTTTAAAGCCTCTTCTAACTCATCGGCTGTATACTCATCAATTTTTTCTTCTTTTGGCAACAGTAATCTTGATTTCAAATACGTTAGCCATGCTGCCATCACTAAATAATCAGCAGCTATTTCAATATGAATATTTCTATATTGATTAATAAAATTAATATATTGATCAGCTAATTCGGATATAGATATATCAGATAAATCTACCTTCTGTGATCTAGCCAAAACCAACAAAAGGTCTATCGGGCCCTCAAAGTTGCCTAATAATAGGTTAAATTGACCTTCTTTTATTTCTGTATCTGAAACATTTAACACAATTTTTTATATAAAATTATTGAGATTCTCTCAATATTATTAATTTTGTAAATTAAGTATTATGCAACTCTTAACAATAGTTAATAAATCACAAGCTTCAAAAGCATTATTCTTAGAAATATAATTTTTATAGGTAATAAAATATTGAGTACCTATTTCAGTTTTTTTATAAAAAACAAAAATATCTTCATGATCTATAATTTCTTTT
>CACILT010000008.1 GCA_902587565.1 uncultured Alphaproteobacteria bacterium | reverse complement strand
TTTTGTTAAAGATGGCCATGTGATGATTATGTGTAATGTTACTGACCAAGAAAAATTTTACGCTTTATTTGATGACCCAAAATCAAAAGAATTTGATTCAAAATTTAATAGTACAGATACAGTGTATTCTTTGCAAAAGGTAGAATAGTTATAATCCACCTTGAGAAGTTAAGAAGTCAGAAATTTTTTCAATTCCGTTATTATTTTTCATTTCACCAAAAATATAGGGTAACCCGTTTCTGGCTTCATTCACATCCTGTTTCATTTGCTCTAAATCAACATTAACATATGGAGCTAGGTCAACTTTATTAATTACGAGTAAATCAGATTTTTTAATAGCTGGTGCTTTTTTTCTCGGTATGTCTGCACCTTGTGCAACATCAATCATATAAATTGTTAAATCAACTAACTCTGGACTGAAAGTTGCAGCTAAATTATCACCACCAGATTCAATAAGGATTAAATCTAAATCTGGAAATTTTTTTTTCATTTCATCAACTGCAAGTAGATTAATACTACAATCTTCCCTTATAGCCGTATGTGGACATCCACCAGTTTCAACACCTTTAATTCTCTCTATAGGTAGCACTTGTGCTTTCATTAAATATTCCGCATCTTCAGTTGTATAAATATCATTTGAAATAACTGCCATAGAAACTTTTTTAGATAAATGACGACATAATGCTTCTGTTAAACTAGTTTTACCAGTCCCTATCCCACCACCTATACCAACTTTTAACGGACCATTTATATTGTTCACGTTAAATAAATCCTTGAGTCTAAATTTTCATGCTTAATTGCATAAATATCACCAATAAAAAAAGTTGTACCTATATCTTTAATAGTTAGTTTATCAGATTGATTTAAAAAATTTTGAATTTGATTAATAAAAATAACATTTAGACTCTGTCCATCTTTTTGAGACATTGGTATATGTTTTACACATACATTTATTAAATTAGAAATGAATGATTGTAGATAAAACTTAATTAAATCATCAAACTTAATGTCAAAATGTAATCCAGCTTTTGCCAAACAATATATAAATGATGTATTTTCAGGTAGAGATAATTCCCAACTATCTTTCATGATTTTACGAAAAGAATTTCCCATATCTATCATTTCTATTTGCCTTTCTTTCGAAGAAGCACTTCCTAAGATTAATTCATTAATTTCCTCACTTTTGTAAATAGATTTCATAAAAATATAATCATTTCTTAATGTCCCATAAAATAAAAGCGCATCTAAAAATTCTTTAACATCGTCTCTATTTTTAATTTTTTTATCATCAATCAGAGCTTCTAAACCATGGGAATATGCGTAAGAACCAATAGGAAAAGAGGATGAAAACCATACTTGTAGTATTTGATGAGGATCTTTAAATTTCTTCATTTTAATGTTTGTGACTATGTGTTCTGCCCATACCATAAGCACCACCTTCAGGTTTAAATTTTTCAAAAACTTTTTTTACATTTCCGTGTAATTTTAGAATCATATCAAGAATTACAGCATCATCTTGAATAAGAATTCTGTTTTCTTCAATTTGGCATGGCAGATGTCTATTTCCTATATGCCATATGATTTGCTTTAAATTATCACCCGTTATTTCAATTAAATTTTCTTCTTTAGATATAACTTTAATTAATTTTCCATTGTCTAATTCAAAATAATGATTTTCATCAATACTGACGGTTTCTTCAAGATTAACTAAAAATTCAGTACCATTATTTGCTATAAGTTTTTTTCTACGAATAAATCTTTCTTCATAAGATAGTGAAATTTCATCAAATACTTCATGACTATTATTGTGATGAATAATTTTGAATGAAGTATACATTTTAGTACATAAAATAACGTTGAGCCAAAGGTAGTGTTTCAGCTGGCTCACAAGTAATTAATTCACCGTCTGCTAAAACTTCATAAGTTTCTGGATTCACTTCTATTTTTGGACAATAATCATTTAATATCATATCTTTTTTAGAAATTTTTCTAATATTTTTAACAGGTAATAAAGATTTACTTACTCCGGAGTTTTTAAATGAGTCTTTATCTAAAGAAACTTTACTAACAAAAGTGACAGTAGATTTTTCTAATGATTTTCCAAAAGAAGAAAACATTGGTCTTGAATACACTGGTTGTGGTGTTGGAATTGAGGCATTAGGATCACCCATTTGTGAACAAGAAATACTTCCACCTTGCAAAACCATTTCAGGCTTAACACCAAAAAAAGCTGTGTCCCAAATGACAATATCTGCACGTTTGTTCTTTTCAATACTGCCAATATGATCGGAAATACCATGAGCAATTGCAGGATTAATTGTATATTTAGCTATATAACGTTTAACACGTAAATTATCATTATCGCCCTGCTCTTCCTTTAATTGTCCCCTTTGAACTTTCATTTTATGTGCAGTTTGCCATGTTCTAATAATAACTTCGCCAGCACGACCCATTGCTTGACTATCAGACGCAATAATTGAAAATGCACCCATGTCATGGAGAATATCTTCTGCAGCAATGGTTTCTTTACGAATACGACTTTCAGCAAATGCAACATCTTCAGGTATTGATTTATCAAGGTGATGACAAACCATTAACATATCTAAGTGTTCTTCAACTGTATTAACAGTATACGGTCTTGTTGGGTTTGTTGATGATGGAATAACATATTCCTCACCGCAAACTTTTATAATATCTGGTGCATGACCTCCCCCTGCTCCCTCTGTATGAAATGCATGAATGGTTCTTCTATTAATTGCTTTAATTGTACTCTCTACAAATCCACTTTCATTTAACGTGTCAGTGTGAATCATAACTTGTATATCGTGTTCATCAGCAACATTTAAACAATTATCAATTGCTGCAGGAGTTGTACCCCAATCTTCATGTAATTTTAGTGAACTTGCACCAGCAATTACTTGTTCTTCAAGAGCTTGAGATAATGAACTGTTTCCTTTTCCTGCAAAAGCTAAGTTCATAGAAAACGCATCAGCTGATTGTATCATTTTCTCTATATGCCATGGTCCAGGTGTAACTGTAGTTGCCAAAGTACCGTGTGCAGGTCCAGTTCCTCCACCCAACATCGTTGTTATGCCTGAATGTAGAGCATCATCAATTTGTTGAGGGCAAATAAAATGAATATGACTATCAAATCCTCCTGCTGTGATAATTTTTCCCTCACCTGCAATTATTTCTGTTCCTGGTCCAATAATAATATTTACATTTGGTTGTGTGTCTGGATTTCCTGCTTTGCCAATTTCATTAATCAAGCCATCTTTGATTCCGATGTCAGCTTTATAAATTCCATTTACATCTACTATTAAGGCGTTTGTTATAACTGTATCAACAGCACCATCTTTACGAGATACTTGAGATTGTCCCATTCCATCTCGAATGACTTTTCCTCCACCAAATTTTACCTCTTCACCATAATTCGTTAAATCATTTTCCACTTCAATAAAAAGCTCAGTGTCAGCCAGTCTAATTTTATCTCCAGTTGTTGGTCCATACATATCGGAATAAGCTTCTCTTTTTATTTTTTTCATTTCAATTGACCCATAACTTTCTTATTAAAACCAAATATCTTTCTATTTCCAGTTATTGGAATTAATTCTACGTCTTTTGATTGACCAGGTTCAAATCGAACAGCAGTTCCAGATGGTATGTCTAAACGCATACCATTTGATTTTTCTCTATCAAATTGTAAATATTCATTTGTTTCAGCAAAATGATAATGACTTCCAACTTGTATTGGTCGATCTCCACTATTTGAAACTTTTAAAGTGATTGATTGTCTTTCATCATTCAAATTAATATCACTATTTTGTTTTGTTATTATTTCACCAGGTTTCATTATCTAATCGGTTTATGTACTGTTACTAATTTTGTTCCATCTGGAAATGTTGCCTCTACTTGTACCTCAGGAATCATATCTTGAATTCCGTCCATGCAATCTTCTTTTTTAACCACATGAGCACCTGTTTCCATTAATTCAGATACCATTTTTCCATCTCTTGCACCCTCTATGACAAAATCTGTTATAAGAGCTATAGCTTCCGGGTAATTAAGTTTAACACCTCTTTCTAGACGTTTTCTAGCAACATTAGCTGCCATACTGACCATCAACTTATCTTTTTCTCTAGGCGTTAATTTCATTTACAAATCCCAACTCTTGGGAAGTTTATCATGAATTATATTTTTAATAATAAAATTTAGTGTTTTTTTTAAATCATAATTGTCATTTGATAAACTTCTGATAATAATTTTATCGTCAAATATTGTCATCTCACAATAATGATTTTCTATGTTTTCTATTATTTTTCTTAATTCAGACTCAACTTGATGAATAATTTCACCAAATATTAGAATTGTTGATAAAGCGGATTTATTAGCAAATGTATAATTATTCTTATAATTATCAGTCATTGATCCATGCATATTGATAGCCTCAAAATGTTTTAAAGAAGAATTGACATTTATTTTCCATTGATCAGAAAATAAAATATTTTTAATCTGCTCTGACATTGCTTTTCTTCCGAAAATTGATGTTTCACAAAAAATCAAATTAGAATTACCTGATAAATTAATATTAATTTTTCTTCTTAATTTTGATTTATCAAATAGAATTAATTCTTTTGGAAGCCAATACAAAGAAGAGTTATTTAAATTAATATTTATTTCTACTGTTGCTGGATCACCAATTCCTGCATAAATTTTTTCAGCAGCTTGAGTGCAAATACTTAACTCGGAATTATTAATTACGGCATTAATTTCAATATTATCATTGCAAGTTATTCCACCTGCTGTATTAATTAAAACTAATTCGTTACTTTCATTATAATTATTTGGATTTAAAATTTTACAACAACCACTTTGATAAAATTTTTTAAAAGTATTATCTAATAATTCAATATTAATATTTCCTTTCGATCTTTGTAGTAATTTGTCCATATTGTTGAATTAAGTATAATTGAAACAAAATAGAAGAAAATAAATATTTGGCGTGCCCGGCATGATTCGAACATGCGACCCCCAGATTAGGAATCTGGTGCTCTATCCTACTGAGCTACGGGCACTCCTAATTTAATTTTTATGATTTAATGTTACTTCACCAGTTTTAGTATCAACTACATCAAAAGTTTTTTCATTATTACTCATTCTTTTAGATCTAGCAGCTGAAGCTCGATCCATAGCATCATTATCAGCATATAAAGAAATTGCCATAACCATTGTATCACTTGCACGAATTTGCAATAATTGTTCTGCTTCAGGAAATTCACTTGGTGCTTTTTCTGAATAATCTTCTATAGATTTATCAGCATCTTCTTTCGATTTAAAATTAATAGTTGTTATTCTAGCAACTGACATTTTTACTCCTTGTTGTTAATTTTTTATAACCATGAATAACCAACACATGCTAATGCAATAATTAAAAAAAAATTCATAATTCTTTTTCTATTTTTAACTTGTTTATCACTTAATTCTTCATTTCTAGAAAGATAGTATAAATAACACCCAATAGCGAATGCTACAAATCCTCCAAGATAGGCATACCATTGTAAGTCAGTCATTTATTTAATTTATATATTATTATATAAAAAAACATAATTTTTTTATAAGTATGAAATACAAAGCTAATACAAAAAGATATGAAAAATTAATCTATAGAAGATGTGGAAATAGTGGATTACTTTTACCCCCTATTACACTTGGGCTTTGGCATAACTTTGGCGGTAAAAATTCTATGCCAAGTGAATCAAAAAAAATGCTTTTCAGAGCATTTGATAAAGGTGTAACGCATTTTGATTTAGCAAATAATTACGGACCACCCTATGGTTCAGCCGAAGCTAATTTTGGAAGAGTAATGAATTCAGACTTAAAAAAATACAGAGATGAGCTGATTATATCAACCAAAGCTGGTTATGATATGTGGCCTGGTCCTTATGGAGAATGGGGTTCAAAAAAATATTTGACTGCAAGCCTTGATCAAAGTCTAAAAAGAATGAAATTAGAATATGTAGATATTTTTTACTCTCATCGATTTGATCCCTTAACTCCACTTGAGGAAACAGCAGATGCTTTAGCTCAATCAATAAAAAATGGTAAAGCTTTATATATAGGAATTTCATCATATAGCTCAAAACAAACTATTAAAATGAATAAACTCTTAAAACAAAGGGGTATAAACTGCTTAATCCATCAACCCTCTTACTCGATGATCAATAGATGGATTGAAAAAGATTTACTAAATACTCTAAAAAAACTCGGTATAGGATGTATAGCTTTTTCACCACTTGCCCAAGGTATGTTGTCAGGGAAATATTTAAGATCTATTCCTAAAGTATCTAGAATTTCAGATAATTCTTCATTAGATAAAAAAATGATTACGAAAAGTTATCTATTTAAGATTAAAGAATTAACAAAAATTGCCAAAAAAAGAGGTCAATCATTACCACAAATGGCTTTATCATGGGTATTAAGACATCAAACAATGACTTCAGCTTTAATTGGAGCAAGAACTGTAAAACAACTTGATGAATGTTTAGATAGTCAAAAAAATCTAGTATTTACAAAAAAAGAATTAAAGAACATTGATATATACGCTAAAGAAGAAAAAATAAATCTCTGGGCAAAATCAAGTAACGATTAATTTCTTTTAAATTAAAATTGTTATATTTTGAAGAATCTCAATTAATTCAATAAACATTTATTTATAGGAGTTTTTTTATGTCACAACATATTTTAGAAGCAGGTGGAACATTACCTTTTAGTTTTCATGTTTTATTTATGCTATTTAATGTTTTTGTAATTTATCAATTTTTTTTTAACAATAAATTCTATAATGATCTTGGTTTTTCAAATGAAGAACCAAAAACGATCTTTAGAGGTAATTTTGGAGTCATTTTTCTTGCAATCTTACTAATGTCTATTCTATTAACATTTGATGTTACAGAAAATACTTATGAAGAAAATATAATTCAATACGAATTCTGGTATTCATTTTTAGGGATACTATTTTTGTTTGCAACAATAAATGGAATTTTAAGATATTTTAATTTTGTAAATAATTATGGCTTTAAACCAAATATTAGAGGATTAATGTTTCCTTTAATTGGTTTAATTCTTGTAGCATTGAAATTGATAACTACTTAATAAAAAATTTTATAAGGCGATAATTGTTATCGCCTTTAATTAAAATAACTTCTGATTTTATTTCTAGATGCAAAATGTAAAATTATAGAAACTATAAAAAGGAATAAAACAAAGTAATATTCTCTAATCTCAACTTGACTTGTATAAAAAACAAAAAAACCACAAATAGTCAAAGATTTTATATAAACATCAAGAAACTGTATCGGAAATAATTTTTCGGATTGAAAAAATAAATATCTAAAGCCAAAATATGCAAATGTTAAGAGTACAGATAATCTAACGGAGGCTACGCGATAATAAGGTATCTCCTGTTTTTCAACAACATTAAATGGAAAAAAAATAGTTACACCCATAATTTCTGCAATTACAGATACCAATGCCCATAAACTTAGTATGCCTATTATTATTTTCGCTAGTGTTCTTGCCATAAATAAAATGGCCTTTTTTTTAATAGGGTTTGGACCAACCTATTTTTATATTTTAATCAAAGATTCAAAAAAAATATATAAATTCCATATTGTTAGCAGAAAACAAAGTTTTTTTATCTAAAATTATCTTTGACTGGTGAAAAATACAAAAGTATTAAAATTGCTCCACTAATGAGACCACCTATTTGATCAAGCATTCCACTAAAAGCAGTATAGATAACAGAACCACTAAAAAAATTAAGAACTATGCCAGCTACTACTAAAAATAAATACAGTGGTTTGCTGTAAGAGATAAATCTATAAAGTAAATTTAAAGTAAATAGATATAAAAAGAATAAACTAATGGATACAATTCGAGAAAAATTTTCAAAATTAGATAACAATCCATCATTCAAATTTTCATAAAGATTAGTAATTTCTGATGGTTGGTACATAGATGATATAACCATTAAAATTATAACAATAAAGTCTGCTAAAATTAAATTTTTAAAAATTTTTTCTATTTCCATAATAATTATAAATTCTAATAAATTTATTATCTAACTTAGATATGTAGTTTGAATATTACAATAAGATTATTTTAATCTATTTAAAAGAAACAAGAGTTTGAAAATTATATTTACCACATTGAATTGATAATATCTGAACTATTAATTTTTACTAAATTTTCACATTTACTTTCAAAATCATTAAAATCATCTCTAAAAGTTGCTCCATTGTTTTGTGCTTGTTCAAAATGATCATCTATTCCTGCTTGATTTTCATAAACTTCTGTTAAGATTAGAGACATATTGCCTGTTTTATTACCATCTTTGAATTCAGGGCCAATGGACCAATTTAACATTAGAAGTGCTTTATCACCCTCTTTTGTATGTGTTTCATTCATCCATTTTGTATGATCTTCTGCAATTCTTTTTGCAATATCATTAAGTTCAGGTTTAAAAATCCATAAGTACTGAAGTTGTTTTTTATTTTGAAACATATTTTATCCTTTTTTTAAATAATTCTAGTAAGTTAAGAAAATATTTCAAACAAATTATTGTTGAATGTTATTTTCTAATGTTTGTACATGAATATCTAAGTTTTCTATCACAGCATCATTATTGGTATTTCCATAAAAAACACCTTTAATAGGTGATGCGTAACTAGCATCAAGTCCACATGAAACACGTACGTATCTTTCATCAGGACTGCATTTATTTGTTGGATCAAATCCTACCCAACCTAAATCATTTATATAAAATTCAGCCCAAGCATGTGTAGATTGAAACTCTGAAGAATGGGAATTATTGTGCATATAGCCATTTACGTATCTGGCTGGAATTCCCAATGTTTTTGCAGCTGAAATCATAATATGCGCTTGGTCCTGGCAGACTCCTTTTTTCTGTTTAAATGCTTCAATTGCTGTTGTTTGATTATTTGTCGTTAAAGGTTTGTATTCAATTGTTTCAGCTACTAGATTCATCAGATTATGAGATGTTTCTAGATTTTCATTTTCATTAAAACCATTCTTAGCTTCAATAGCTAAATTTTTTATATCCGCATTTGCTTTTGTTAAATTTGATTCTCTTAAGTAAACTAATGGATCTATTTTATCAGAAGCACTTTGGTAAATTCCTTTTGTATCAAATGTTTCAACTTTTCCAAGAACTGTAAATTGTATTTTTTTCACCTTGTTTGTATTTGTAAAACTTTGAATATTATTAGCCTCACCATCCTGATAAATTTTTGATTTTTTGGCTGAGTCATTATGGACATTCCACTCTAGAATTTTAAGACCATTATATTCTGAAGGATGCAGTTTAGTGGTTTGAATTAATCCCGCAACTGGATTTTTATATTCATACTTAGTTGTGTGTTCGATTATTAGTTTCATATTAATTAAAAAACTCCTTATGTATTTCGTTATCAACACTAGATATTTTTCTAATAAATTGTGTTACAAATTGATGAAGTCCATATTCAACAATAGTTTCTATTTTTTCTTCTTGAATTTTAGTATTTAGATCTTTTAAATTATTATAAATTCTTCTAACTTTTTCTGGACTGCATGTTAGGTTAGTTAAATGTTTAACAATATTCTGAATACAAAAACTTAAAGATCTAGGACAATTATTATTTAAAACTAAAAAGTCAGCAATTTTAGTTGCGGTAATATTACCATCGTATGCCCATCTAAAAGCTCTAAAAGAAGATAAGGAGCGAAGCAATATACTCCATTGCATATTATCGATATTACCACCTACATATTGAGGCTTGGGTAATAAAACAAAATACTTTACATCTAATAATCTAGCAGAATTATCAGCCCTCTCAATAAATAAACCAAGGAAAAGAAAATTATAACCATCATTTCTAAGCAAAGAACTTAATGATCCTCTAAATAAGTTTACTTGTTCTATTGTCCACTCAGTCAGATCAGGTAAATCAGATTTTGTAAATTTTTTTTCTTTTAAGTTTAGTATCTCTTGATAAGTTTTATTAATTGCTAACCAAGACTCAGGGGTGAAGGAAGTTCTAACTACTAATGCGTTATTTCGTGCATTAAGAATACAATTGTAAACAGATGAAGGATTACTTTCATCAAAAAATAAATAATCTTCCACATTTTTCTGTTCAATTGTATCATATTTATTTTTATATCCCTCAATTGCACCAGCAGCTGATAAAACTGATTCCCATTCATTATTATAACCACTTGGATTTGGAAAAAGAGACATTCTATAACCAACATCCAAAAGCCTGGCTGTAGTTTCAGCTCTTTCCATATAACGACTGATCCAATATAGATATTCAGCAGTTCTACTTAACATTTTTATTCCTCATTCAGCCAAAACCCATGTATCTTTCACACCGCCTCCTTGGCTAGAATTTACAACAAACGAACCTTCATTCATTGCAACTCTAGTTAAGCCACCAGAACTTAATTGAGCTTGCTCTCCAATTAAACAAAATGGACGTAAATCTACCCTTCTTCCTTCAACTTGATTTTTGATTAGTGTTGGTGAAAATGAAAGATCAAGTAAAGGTTGAGCTATATATCCTTTTGGATTTGTTGAGAGTTTTGTTTTAAATTCATCTATAGAGGATTTAGAAGATTTTGGACCTATTAACATCCCATAACCTCCAGATCCATCAACCTCTTTTACGACAAGTTCATTTATATTATCTAAAACATATTTTAATTCTTGCTCCTTTTCGCAATTCCATGTTTCAACATTATCTAAGATTGGTTGTTCGCCTAAATAAAATTTAATCATCTCAGGTACATAAATATAAATTGCTTTATCATCAGCTATGCCTGCTCCAGGAGCTGAACAGATATTGACACCACCTGTTCTATAAACATCCATAATTCCTGGAATACCAATTACAGATTGAGGATTAAAACATAGAGGATCTAAAAAATCGTCATCTATTCTTCTGTAAACAACATCTACTCTTTTTGGACCATCAACTGTTTTCATATAAAGATATTTTCCTTCAACAAATAAATCAGTTGATTCAACCATTTCAATACCCATTTGATCTGATAAAAAACTATGTTCGTAATAAGCGCTATTTAAAGGCCCAGGTGTAAGTAACACACATACTGGTTCTGGATTTTCACATTTAATAGGAGCTAAACTCATCAAGGTTTGCAAAAGTCTTGTTGGGTAGTCATCTATTGGTGTTACTCTGTTGTTGTGAAATAAATCAGGAAACATTCGCATCATTATTTCTCTATTTTCTAGCATGTAAGAAACACCACTTGGTGTTCGACAATTATCTTCTAAAACAAAATAATCATTGGGACCTGTTCTTACTAAATCAATACCAATTATAGGACTATAGATATCTCTGGGAGGAGAAAAACCAAACATTGAAGGTTCAAAAGATTTTTTTTTGTAAATAATTTCTTTAGGAATTATATTAGCTTTTATTATTTCACCTTGATTATAAATATCGGCAAGAAATGCATTAAGTGCTTTAGCTCTTTGGATTACTCCTCTTTCTAATCTTAACCATTCAGTATAGGTAAATATCCTTGGAATTAAATCAAACGGAATAATTCTTTCTCTTGCCGTTTCGTTATTTGTAGAAAATGTAATTCCAATATTTCTAAAATGAGTTTCAGCTTCAGCATTCTTTTCAAGAATAACTTTTGAAGTCATTTGATCTAACCAATCATTAATATTGTTATAATGATTTCTTATAACTGATTCAGATTGATACATTTCATTAAACATCAGGGAGTAAACCTCTTGAGATTTGAATAGATTATCTTTTTATTATCTAACTTTTTAACCATAGTTATAACAAACCTTTCTTATCCGTTATAATTCATGCTTAGCTATGGAAATTAATAATAAGATCCGCGTTCCTTCAGCTTTAGCCTACTTCCGATCTGTTAATACAGATTGAACGATTTAATAACTTGCATGCGTTCCTTCAACTTTCGTTTACTTCCGTTTTGAATTATTCAAAATGAACGATGAAATTTTATTAATAAAATTTATTTATTTTTAAAAATGAATTTCATACTTATTTGATATGCATTTTTTGCATATACAAAATAATATTGAATTACTTACGGTTTTAATAGTCTTTTATCGATCTAAGAAAACAAATATAAATAAAATAGCCCGTACAAATTAACCATATTAAAAGAACAATTGTATCATTTATAATTAAGTTTATTTCTGATTTTGTTACTAATCGAAGTGTTGTTGCTGCCCAAACAACAGTAAAAAAAATCGTTAAATTTCTAAATGATTTTACTCTTAGTGGATGAACAAACTTCCATGGAACGAATGTCAATACTGATAGAACAATTATCACAATTAGGTTTATCCATTCATTCGTATTTAATATAAAGAAATATAAAACCACAACATTCCAGACTGCAGGAAAGCCTTGGAAATAATAATCATCCGTTTTCATATTAACGTTGATAAAAGTGTATAAAGAAACTCCAAATATAAGAGCAGGCATAATCATTTCAAAACCTGATGGTACCATCTGAAACCAGTAAATCATTAAAGCTGGGTTAATAACGTAATTTAGATAATCAATAATAGAATCTAAAATAATCCCATCTAGATTTGGTGCTTTTTCTTCAACTCCAACCTTTCTAGCTAATGTCCCATCAACTCCATCTACTAGTAATGCCATTCCAAGCCATAAAAAACTACCAACTTGATCATTATTTAATATTGATATTAAAGCAAGAAACCCAAGTATTGCTCCAGAACCAGTGAAGGCATGAACACCCCATGCTGATATTTGATCTTTATCAACTTTCATAAATGATGTTGGTCTTTATCATTAAAATAAAAGAAAATAAAATTTTTGAAAAAAAAGCTGAAAATTAAGGGTTTTAAGAATTTAAAAATTAGATTTATAATAAGTTTATAATATCACTATCTCCTTCAGCAAAATTATAATTTTTAAATTCATTTTTTGTAACCCAAGCCGAGTCTTCGTGTTCACTCAAAGTAATTTCACCATTAGCATGAGAGCATATAAAGTAATGTAATTTCACATTTATTTTGTCATCTTGATAATTTTCTTCACCTAATTTATTTTTAATATTTATTTCTATATTAAGTTCTTCTTCTATTTCTCTTTTAAGTGCAATTTCAAAAGATTCCCCTTTTTCCACTTTTCCACCTGGAAATTCCCATCTTAATCCCATATGTTTATTTCTATTTCTTTGCGCAATAAAATATTTATCATCTTTTATTATTATTGCTGCAACAACATCGAATTTATCCATTAATTGGTATTATCACGAATAAATTGATTTGCTTTTTTTATTATATGATTTTTCCTCTCTGTATTCATTTTATCATAGATATTAACCATCATATTTAAACGAGGATTGGATTGAAAAAATTTTCTATTTTTATTAATAAAACGCCAATACAATCCGTCCATAATATAATTCCAATTACCTTTTTTAAAATTCATCATTTTCATAAAATAACTTGAACCACAAATATAAGGTTTGGTACTAAATATACCTCCATCACTAAACAATCCCATACCATAAACATTAGGTGCCATTACCCAATCAGAACTATCTACAAACATTTCCATAAACCAATTATAAACTTCATTAGGTTTAATTTCACATAAGTTCATAATGTTACATAAAACCATAAGTCTCTCAATATGATGAGTGTACCCATATTTTTGAGCATTTTTAATTGAATGGTCTAAAGGATCTAATCCAGTTGTACCGTCATACCATTTTTTAGTAAGAGAATTTTTATGTTGAAAGAAATTATTTTCTTCTAATTGTTGATCATAATTTTGGTAAATTCCTCTAATGAATTCTCTCCATCCAATAATTTGCCTAATATAACCTTCATAAGAATTAATTTTAATTTTATTTTCAACCTTTCTTATCCTCTCGATTATTAGATCTGGTGTTAATAAACCTAAATTAATCATGGGGCTTAGAACACTATGAAATAAAAAGTTATTATTAGTATCAACTGCATCTTCGTAATCACCAAATAAATTAAATTTTTTAATAATAAAATGATCTAACCATTTGACTGCATCATCATAAGTTGTAGGTAGCCAAAAATTATCAACTTGTCCTGGGTGATTTTTAAAAATTTTATTTATTTGTTCTTTTAAAGCTTTTGTATGTTTTGTTTCTTTTGCAGTAATCATTTCTGGTATTTTAATATCTTTAGGGAGTTTTTTTCTGTTATCTTCATCAAAACTCCATTTTCCGCCTTTGGGCTTATTATTTTCCATCAAAATGTCTATTTTTGCACGAGCAATTTTATAAAAATTTGCCATAAAAGGTTTTTTTGTTTTACTTAAATAATTTTTAAATTCATCTCTTGAATTTAAAAACATGGGTGATTGTATAAAAGTTAATTTAATCTTATTTTTTTTACATAAGGTGCTTATTTTTTTTTCAAAAAATTTATCTTCAATTTCAAAAGAAATTAATTCTTCAAATTTATTTTTTTTTATAAAATTTTCTAATTTTTTTTCGTAGGATATTTTAAAATCCTTTTTTAAATCAATATAATTTACTTTAAATTTATTTTTTTTTAGTTCATCAGCATAAGATCTCATTGAGGACAGAAAAAAAATGATTTTTAATTTATGATGTTTTTGAAAAGTACAAAGATCAAAACTTTCACACATAAAAATAGTTGAGTCTTTATATTTCCTTAGGTGTTTATGTGGGAATAATTGATTTCCAAGAATTAAAAATACACTTTTCATCAATATTTAAATAGTAAGTTATTAGAAAATTTATATGATTTATTAAAATTAATTGCTTATTTTAGACAATTTTTAACTATAATAAGTTATAAATTAATGACCAAAATAGTACAATTATTTGTAATTCCAATTATTATTAGCTTTGCACTAATATCTTGTAATACCACATCTCCAAATAAGGTGAAAAAATCTGATGCACAAAAAGTAACTAATATTGAATATGGAACTATTAAAACCTCTCTTCCAGTAAAAATAGAAGGTGAAAGTGATTGGATTGGAGCAACTGCAGGAGCAATGATAGGAGGTCTTTTAGCATCTCAAATATGTGGAGAAGAAGAAATATTGGGAACTAAGTGCCAAGATATTGCAATAGTATATGGAACTATTGGAGGAGCTGCTATGGGCTCAGTAATACAAGCTAAAATTGGTAATCATGATGGCTTCCAATATATAGTGAATATTGATGAATGCGGTAATGATATTTCTAATTGCCAAAATGATCAAGAAAAGGCTTTTGTACAAGGAGATAATGACGCTATTCCAAATGGTCAAAGAGTTGTAATTATTTACGGAGATGTAATAAGAGTTATGCCTTATGAAGAATAATTTAGTAAAATTCATTTTTAGTATTCTTTTATTTTTTCCATTTCATCTCAGTGCAGAATTAATATTTGAAGATAATTTTCCAAAAGATATGCAAGGTATTTGGAGCGATGATTGTGATGCAGAATATCAAGTATTCATAATATCAAATAACACAAGTATGTGGATTGACGAGACATATGTTGGATTTAATGTATCAAAAACATCAAAGGTAAATGATTGGTCAGCTTATAAATGGGGTGAACTAGATGGAAGTTATTATTATTTTTTAAAAAAAGATGGCGATAATTTACTTGAGTTTACTGCTCCTGATGATTGGGATGGTATAGATTATTCCTTTTTAAATTCATCAGATTATTCCGTTTATGAAAAATGTGAATCAATCCCTAGTGTCTTTCAAATTATTTATGGTGAAATTATTAATTTAATGAATTCTCAATTAATTGAAACATGTAATAATGATAGCAATCCTGCAAATTGTATTAATGAAACTTTTTCATTTTTAGATGTATCACAAGATGACGAATTATCCGTTGCAGAATTAACACGTGCAGCAAGAATAGCTATTTATTTTACTTTTATTGATAAAAGACAAGACGAAGACAGAGACATAGGATTTGCAACTTACACAACTACATCATTAATATTTCCTGCTTTATCAAAAATATTAATTGGAAATTATGATTATGATAATTCAAATACAATTTCTTTGAAAGAAATATATACTGATCGTATTGATACATTAGATTATCAAAATTTATTTAAAGAAAATTTAAAAGGATTAGATCCAGAAGAATTAAGACGATTAATTGAAAACTTAGATTTCTTAAAATCATTAATGTTAAATTAAATTAGCATCTTGACTTTTAAGTATAATTTTATCTATAAATAGCTATGAACAAAAGAAATTTATATGCAGCTATTGCGATAGTATTTATCTTTGCTGCTTTAAATTTAACTATATATTTTTTCTATTAAATTATGGTTATCAGAAGAAAATCTAGTATTTATAAAAAATTATATGAGATAAATGGTCAGAAAATGATGTTTGGCCACGATAATATACATTTTAAAACAATTAACTTACCTGCAAAACAGAGATACAAGAATCTATGCAGTAAATTTGGTTTAAAAAAAATTAAATCTTCAGATAAAAAAATTTTTCAAATAATTAACATTAATTAAGTGAAAAATATTGCAATAATTGGAGCTGGGATGACTGGCTTATCTCTTGCTTATAATCTTCAAGAACATAATATTACAATTTTTGATAAATCATGGAGACCAGGAGGAAGAGTCTCTACTAGAAAGCATGGTAATTATCTTTTTGATCATGGTGCACATTATCTATCAACAAATCATTCTGTTAATCAGTTAAATGAAGTAATAAGTAGGTATAATTTAGGGCATGTAATAGAAATAGATTTTGCAACAGATTATTTAAAAAAAGAAAAGACTAGAAAAAAAATTATTATTGGTAAAAATGGAATGAATAGTATTCCTAAGTCTATATTTGAAAATATTAAATCAAAAAGTTATTTTAATTCAAAAATAATTAAGATTTCAAAAAATAATAATGGTACGTTTTCATTATTTTCTGAAAAAGAAGAATTTAAGAATTTTGATTATGTTTTAATTTGTATACCCTATCTACAATCTAAAGAACTTTCATCAAATTTCATTGATTTTACTCAAGTTATTAATGAACCATCTTATGATCCCATTCATACTATAATGTTAAGTTATAAAGAAATTAATAACATTAATATTAAAGCAGGATTGAATCTTCATAAGGATATTAGTTTCTTTATGAATCAAAATATAAAATTTAATGAATTATCTCATGATTGCTGGGTATTAAATATGAGTTCAGAATATACAAATAATAATATTGACATAGATAGGTCTGCACTAGAAAAATATGCACAGTCAATATTTGAAAAAACATTTGGTATAAAAAATGAGATAAATTTTATTAAATCACACAGGTGGCTATATGCACAAACCAAAGTGAGTTATAACAGTATTTCAAAAAAAAATTGGATTACTTCAAGGAATAATAAAATATTCTTAAGTGGAGACTGGATTCTAGGCAAAAGTTTAAGTGATGCCTGGGATGCAGGAGAAAAATTATCACATCATATTAAAATTTTATAATTTTAAGATTTTTAATACATTTGATTTTTACTAACATTACTACTATTTTTATAATGTGATTAAGTTATTTTACTATTTTTTACCTTTTATTGCACTTTTCGTACCTAGTTTATGGGTAAATTATATTTTAAAAAAATATAATAAAATTTTATCCGATATGCCCTTCACTGGTAGAGAACTAGGTAAAAAAATACTTGAAGAAGAGGAAATTACCAATGTTTCAATTAATCCAATTAAACAATTAGATCATTATAATCCTAAAGAAAAAAAAATACATATTGCCACAGATAAACTTGATAAGAAAAGTATAACAAGCATTGCAGTTGTTGCCCACGAAATTGGTCATGCAATTCAAGACAAAGAAAAATATAAGCCCCTTATCCTTAGACAATCATTAATTGAAAAAACAATGATTTTCCAAAGAATTGGATCATTTTTATTAATTATAGGGCTACCTTCAATATTTGCTTTTACTAAAAGTCCATTTATCACACTTATTGCTGCGATAATAATAATGGGATGTTTATCTACAAATGTATTAATTCATTTAATTACTCTTCCTGTAGAATTTGATGCAAGTTTTAAGAGAGCATTACCTATACTCAAACGATATGTTCCTAAAGAGAATATGTACCAATGTAAATCTGTTTTAAGAGCAGCTGCTTTAACATATTTAGCTCAATCAATTGTAAGTATATTTAGATTAAAGATAATACTATTATCTTTTATTAACATTTTTAAGTCAATTATAAGAAGATAATATTTTTCTCTTTTAATTAAAAGGAAATTTATTAAACTATATTTTTAATGAATATAAGTGAAAAAATATCTTTAATACTAGTAGATAAAGGTTTTTCTTTATCTCCAAAAAAAAATACTGAAGATTTAATAAATTCAAGCGCAGAATTACATGAAAGTAACGAAGACATCAAAATTGCAGAACAGCATGGTATTGCAGATAAAATTTTTATTCTATTAAAAGGTGAAGCGGAATACGTAAAATATCATAATAATGTTTTTTATAAGTTAGCAACATTAAAAAATACTGGATCGCCTCTTGGTATTTCAGGTGTAAATGCCCCAGGGAGATACATGTCAGATATATTTATTAAAGGTAATTCAAAATATATTTCTATCAAAATAGAAAAATTAAAAGAATTAGAAGAATTAGATCCTAATTATGCAAGTTTTTTTTATTCTTTTTTGCTATTTGAATCAATTAATTTAATTTGGTCATCTAGAAATTTAGAAAGACCCGTTGAACAAAAAAATATTAATTTAGCAGATGGTGTTAAAACTGGTGGAGATATTGTAAACACACAAAGAATAAAAAATTCTGCATTTTTAGCTTTTCTTGATGATAAAGATTTAGATCAACTAATAAATTATGCAAACGTTAGATTATTTTCAGTTGGCGAATACATATCAATAGAAGGTACCAAATCCGATGGAATAAATATTTTATTAAAAGGTAAAGTTGAAGCTTCATTTACAAATTTAAAAAATGAGCAGCTAGAAAAAAATTCAAGATCAATAGCTAGACCAGGAGTAGCACTATCCTTGTCTTCAGGATTACATGATATTAAATCACCCTACTCGTTAAAATCAACAAGAGATACAACAATATTAAAATTTTCAAATGAGTTTATTGATAATTTAATTAAAACCAATCCAGAATTGGCAATCAAATTTTTTAAAAGACAACTCTGGCAATTAGGTCGATATATTCAAAGTTCAACTGGATTAACTACATACCCAGCTAAAAATGAAAAAGAATTTTTTAAATATTTATTAGATGATAATTCTTCAACAATACCAAGTAATTCAAAACTCTATACAATTCCTCATTTATTAGAAAATCATTTAACCCATTCTTTAGCTTTTAATACCATTTATGATTTAATTATTTCTGGTAATGATGATGAAAAATCCATAGCTAGTCTGATGATTGATGCATTAAGTGGTTTAGAAAGAAAAGATAGATTTTTCAAACAACTAAATAAAATTTACAATCGTGTAGCAACATCTTATGATTCAATAAATAAACAAGCTTTACAAAAATTAACAAATTCAGATTTTATTAAAGCTTTTGATCAAGTTCCTTATATTATTAAAGGAATGGAGAATTTACCGGATGAGCCAACAAACATATTTTTTTATAATCATTTAGCTAGTATTGAAGAAAATGGTTTAGCTAATGGGCATCAATTTAGTATTGATAGTCATTTTATAAGTGCAAAAATTTTATTTCCCAAATATGGTGATGGAGGTCAAAGAATTGCAAGATATTCAAGAAATACAGAATTTTGGCGATATAATTATTATGAGAATTTAGATTATATTTTTGTTCATACGCCAGAGTCAGATCAATTATATGAGACCCAAGAACAAAAAAAGAAAAGAAAAAGTCAATTATTCATCGAAACTCAAAATATTTTTGATCAAAATAGACCTTTAGTTATTGCCCCAGAGGGTACTTCTGAAACTGAAGATAATTTAACTCCAAACTCCCCGGGTCCATTAAAACCAGGAGCGTTTTTATTAGCAGATCAACTAAAACCAGAGCCTCTTCTTGTGCCAATTGCATTAGCCAATTTTGATTATTCAATTTCTAATACGATTTATTCTGTAGTTATTAAAGAACCAATTAAAATAAAAGATTTTGTAAATGATATGAAAAATAAAAAAGAATTAGAAAATTTTTTATCTAAGTATAGAAAAACTTTTCGATCTTATGTTGAAGAAGCAATTGAATTAGCAAAATCAGCAGAAAAAAATAAAATCAATAATGAAAATATTATAACTAATTTAAATTCATTAAGTCCTACAGAAGAAGAATTTGAAGCAGATGTAAGAGAATTAGAAATTAAATTACACTTAGATAAATATTCAAATAATAGAATAGTTTTATTTGGTAGCTCTACATTTAAAGATTGGGAGAAAGCAAAAACAGATTTATCATTTGATAATTTGTTAAATTTAGGATTTGGTGGATCAACATTAGTTTCATGTCGTACATATTTTAATAGAATAGTGGTCCCAAATAATCCTGATAAGATTGTGTTTTATGCGGGAGATAACGATATTGGTAGCGGTATGAGTGCTGCAGAGCTTGAAAAGGAGTTTCTATTATTTACTTCAGAGGTAAATGAAAAATTACCACATTCATTATGTTTTTTTGTATCAATTAAACCAAGTGTATTTCGAAAAAATTATATAAATACAATTTTAGATGCAAATGAAAGAATAAAAAATAACATTAAAAATTTAAGTCAATGGAGATATATTGACTTGTGTTCTCCGATGCTTGATGCAGGATTTGAAAAATTTTATTCTGAGGATCCATTACATATGAATGTTTTAGGATATAGTCTTTTAAGTAAGTTAATAAGAGATGAAATTTCAAAATTTACCATTTAATAGGTTTTTTAAATTTTAATTTCTTTTCGTAATTTATTAGATTTATAAGAATTAAAAACCAACGACAAACTCTTAATATTATCTGCACCACTAGTATCATGATCAATATTATTGATTAAACAATAAATGAAATGTTTATGTGTATTTATTACACTTTCTTGAATTTGATCCCAAGGTTGAGAAATCCATTTGTATTTTTTTGGATTTCCATAATAAATTTTCTTCTTTTTATTTTTATGTAAAGTAATTTTATAATTGTAGTCCAGATCTATTGAGCCATTAGAAAATTCTAAATTAACTAGAGTTTGAGCAAATCTATCTGGTTTTTTAATTGAAGATATAGATGCATCAACAATAGTAATACTTTTATTTTTATTTCTTATGAGAGATATAAAATCAGTTTCACCTTTAAATTTATTATTTGTATTTTGATTTACTGTATAAATACTTTTGGCTTCTCCCATAAAGTATCTGCTTAAATCAAATAAATGAATTCCCACATCTAAGGTTAAATACTCTTTTAAATCATATAAATATGTTTGATTGATATATCCAACAGGATTTGCATGTCTAAAAGATATCTTGGCATAATGTGGTATAGTTAACTTCTCTTTATTTATAATTTCTTTTAATTTTAACAGAGGGCTTTGCCATCTAAAATTCTCATGAACCATAAGTGGTGTTTTGTTTTTTTTATATAAAGATACAATTTTTTTTGCATTTGATAAATTTTCTGCAAATGGTTTTTGTATAGAAGTCGGAATTTTATACTTAGATAAAATTTTACCAATATTTAAGTGTGTCTCCATTGTTGTTACAACATCAACGAAGTCAATTTTATGTTTTTTTAACATTAATTCAATGGATGAATAAGAATGCAAAATATTAAATTTAGATTTGAATTTATTAGCTTTTTTTATATCTAAATCACAAACGCATATTATTTCTATATTTCTTAATTCTTTCCAAGCTAAAATATGATTTTCAGCAAAGAAACCGCAACCGATTAATGCTCCTTTTAATTTTTTCATTTATCTTCAATAAATTTAATTTCTAATGGCTCAAACGCATTTGGATTTGTATCTATTTTAAAGTTAAAAAAAGAAAAATTATTACTAAAAATATCAGTATAATTTTTTAAATTAAGCTTATATTGATAACTAGAATTTAATTCAGAAATATTAATTTCCTTTTTTTGTTTTGAAGAATTTACAAATAAATAATACTTTTTATCATTTAATACAATTTTTAATCCATACACTTCATTAATTGGATTAAATTTAAAAATTTCTGAATTTGATAATGAAATAAAAAAATTATTTAAATGATACAATGGTCTTTTGGTATTATCTTTATTTAATATTCCGTGATATCCGTAAATAGAATTAAAAGTAAAATACTTTGACTCTTTATTAATAGATTGAATAAAAATTGCCAGTGTCCAAGTTAGTGAAAATAATGCATCATGTCTTGGATCACTATCAGCCATTTCTAATCTTATTTTCTTTTTATTATTTACAAGACTTTCGCCATATGGATTGAAATGCATACCAATAGAAATTGGACCAATATGAACATCACAACTATTAGAAAAATTTTTTAAAGTTTTAAATATATAAGGTATAGTTTCAGGTGTATTTAACACACCAAAATCACTAGAATCATGAATAAGTGGGGTGAAGGAAAAACTAACCAAATCATAAAACATTTTTGGCCTCTTTCTATTTAATTCTGTAAAATTAGTGACCATTCCTGAAACAATTTGACTATTAGAAAACATCTTTTTCGCAATTTTATAGTATTCATTTAAGTCTGGAACTTTAGGCCATTCACCAGCAGGTTGAAAACTATTCAAATATATTTTTGGACAAATTAAAATTTTATCTAAATTAATAGTATTATCAGTTATAAAATTATAAATTTTAGTTAACTCTTTTTCAGGATCATTAATATGATCAACCAAGGCTACAAGAAACATCTTGTTTTGAAATCTTGAAGCTACACTTTTATAATCTTCAGTAAAATCAATAAGATAGTAATAATAATCAAAGTTACTTATTAAATGATCATTAGGAAGAATTAGAGAATCAATTTTTATACCAATTTTAGGAAATTTATAAGAAGAAGTATGATCAAGTTTTACAATATTCTTAGTTGGAAATGATCTTTGTTTTTTATTTACTATATCTATTTTAACAGTTTGAGAGAAATTAGACCCCTCTTTTTCTAAGTAAGGAAAAGGATCTAATAAAGAGCCACTATATATTTTGAAAGAAGCGTCACCCCAGTTTCTTTGATCCTCCATTTCAAATAAAATACCTTCAAAATGTATATTAACTAGTAAGCTATCGTCTAAGTTGTAAGCCAACTTTTTAAATTTAAAAAATGGTTGATCAGGCGTTATAAATTCAGGAAATTTTTTTTCCTCTTTTACCCCGTCTTCTTTTGTTACAATAATATTTGAACCAACATGATTTTGTAATGGAATCAATAAATTAAAACCTATTCTATTGGTCCAAAAATCAGTTAAGAATCTTCCTTCAGAAGATAAGGTTATAGAATTTTCAGAAAATAATATAGTATTTTTTGTTTTAAGAATTTCACTATTACCATATTCTAAATCAAATATATATTCTAGGGATGAATCAAAATTCTCTTCATAATTAAGAATTTTAGGATCATAATTGTTCCAATTTTTGTCTCTTACCAAGAATGATATCATTTTTAAAATTTGAAGATTTTGAAAAGTTATATTTCGAAAAAAAAGATTATCTTTTAATATAGTAAAATTATTATTTGAGTTTTTAATAAACTTTTCTTCCAATAATTTAGAGTTATACATATAATTTTGACACTGATTTATAATTATTATATTCTGATATTAAATTTGATTTATTTTTTTCATATTTCGTATTTTGAATTAAACTCAAAAAAATAAGTTCTCGTTGTGCAAAACTACCCCCAAGGTATTTAAATTGCGATTTAATTAAATTTTCATTTAATAATTCATGAGTTTTCATATTTTTGATAATTGGCTTTAAAAAATTTATATAATTTTCTTTAAAAGAGTTTTCTAAGTAATTATCTTCCATTTTCTTTTCAAGTTGCTCAAAATAACCTAGATCATCATAGTATGAGTAATAAAAAATAAGGTGATAATCGATGAAAGGAAGTACGTGTTGATTTTTAAAATACTCAGCATAATCTTTTAATTTATCCATTCTATCTTTAACATCCACTCCCTTGTAATGAAGTCTTAATAAGAAAGAACAAGCATTACAAAAATCTAAATAAAAAATTTGTGAAGAAGAAAAATATTTATCAAATAGTTTTAAGCTTTTTTTATATTTTTGATTATAGAATAATATTAATGATTGATGCCACCATATATGTCTTTTTATTGGTCCGTATATTGACCAATTAATTTTATTAAAATTATTATTTTTGTTAATCGAGTCATTATTTTCATTATCGTGTACATGCAAAAGAGCATGCCAACTCCATAAATCATTGGATGATTGTTTTAGTGAATTTACAGCTAGAAACTTGGCTTTATCAATTAAATTATTTTCTTCATAAGCATAGCTAGTCATGCCTAATAGCAAATTGTAATGTTGATCATTTTCTGACCACTTACTCAATATTTCTACATGTTTATCTAAAAAATTACCGTCAATACCTAAGAAAATATTATTAAAATGGAATAATCTGATAGCAAAAATATCTTTGGGATTTTCTTTTATAATTAACTCTAATTTATTTAATAAATTTTTTAAATCATTATTAATCCAAAGTTTTGCAACTTCTAAATATTCATGAAAGTGATTATTGATATTATCAACTGAAATTGATTTTATGGTGTCTTTAGCTAGTGTTAATTTATTTATATCTCTTGAAAATAGTAATAAAAAAGTTTTCAGCAATTTTGGAGCCTGAAAACTTCTATTCTCTCGTATTAATTGATTAGTTATGAGCAATGCATCTTTTTTAAAATAAATATATGAATCAATACATTCTTGAAATTTCTTAATTTCTTCATCCTTCTTACTGTCAACCCAATAATGAAAATAATTGTTGTTCAAAGTCATCCTAAATTTTTTTATAAATAATGTATCATAGTTTTTCCTTATTTGTATCTCTATTAAAACATAATTTAACAGTATTTAAAAAGATGTGGCACTTATCTATAGAATAGTTCTTTTTTTCATTACATTAATTTTCATTATAATTCTCCTTGTAGGTGCCACAACTTCATTTTAAGATTATAAAATGTTAAATTTACAAGAAGAATTATTAATTTCTAATAATGGACAAGGAATGTATGAAATTACACATAATGTTTATGATTGGATTATAAAAAATAATATTATTAAAGGTCAGCTAAATTTATTTATACAACACACCTCAGCTTCATTAACAATTATGGAAAATGCTAGCCCTGATGTTTTGGAAGATATAAATTCTTTTTTTCAAAAAATTGTTCCTGAAGATGCTTCATTATATAAACACAGTTATGAAGGAAATGATGATATGCCAGCACATATCAAATCTATGCTTACACAAACTTCATTAACTATTCCTGTAGATAATAAACAAATGCTTTTAGGGACTTGGCAAGGTATATATTTAATTGAACATAGATATAGTAAATATAAAAGAAAAATAATTTTAAGTTACTTAGGTGAGTAAATTTTATTTTTATAATAATTCGATTAAAATCTATTAATTAAGTATTTGTTACTTATTTTGTGTTTGAATATATTGATTATTCAAATCAAGAAGATTTTCATAAGCGGTATAATCAAAATCAGTTTTTGCTATTTTATCAATTTTAAAATTTTTAAATTTATCTTCACCTCTAACACATATTGCACTGTCATTTTTATTTTTTAATTGTTTCATATCAGGAGTTATATATTGGAAATTTAATCCAATTCTTCGATCGTTACTGGTGTTGGGTTTGGATGCATGAAGTGTAAGTCCATGATGAAAAGATGCTTCGCCCGGCGCTAAAGGACAAGATTTTGAATTACTTAAATCAATACCAGAAACAGTTTGACCTCTTAACAAAACATTATTTTTATCATTTGTTGATTTATGTTTAAAGAAACCATTTTTATGTGAGCCTGGTATCATTTGCATACAACCACTTATATTATCAGCTTTAGATAAAGCTAGCCATGCACTAATTTGTTTTTCATTATTATCAAACCCCCAATATGTTAAGTCTTGATGCCAACTAACATGGGTTTTGGTATTTGGTTCTTTGATTATAAAAGTTGCATTATATAATAATATATTTTTACCAATTATTTCTTCAACAAAATCAAGTAAGATACTATTTGTTGCTATTTCAAATACCCACTTCATAATTGTATACGTTTTAACAATATAATGAATTTTACCAATTTTTCTTTCTGTGATTTCTAACTTATTCCTAAAATATTTAGCTTTGTTTTCGCTGTAAATTTTTAATGGTGAATAATACCCATTTTCAAAATATAATTCTTTCATTAATTAAATTTTATAAAAATTAATTTTATATTCAATAGTAATTGACAATAAAAAATCCAATTAAACAAATAATTAATAAATCAAATATTAAAAAAAATTCCATAATTGTTGTGACACTAATTCTTTATGGATAGAATACATTTACTCACTAAATATATATTGGTAGATTAGTGCCACATAATCTGTGTACATATAAATTTAGGCGTAAATTGAGTTAAAAAGAGGCAAATTTATGAAAAAAATCAGTTGGGTAACACATGAAGATTATGATATTCCTTTGCCTGAAAATCATAAATTTACTGCCAGTAAGTTTTCAGATTTGTATAATGAATTGAAAATTTTAGATTTTTATCATCGTGCAAACATTCTAAAACCTCAAAAAGCAAGTGTTGATGAAGTTTCTATATGCCATGATTTGGATTACGTATTAAAAATTAAAAATGGCAGTTTATCAGATAAAGAAATAAGAAGATTAGGTTTTAAATGGTCAGAAACACTTTCTAATCGTTCATTTTTAGCAGTTAATGGCACTCTATTAACATGCAAAGAAGCAATCAGCCATGGAATAGCAAATCATTTAGCTGGCGGCACACACCATAGTCATAGAGATTTTGGCTCTGGATATTGTGTTTTTAACGATATGGCTTATGCATCATTACACTTGATAAGAGAAAGAATAGTAAAAAAAATATTAATTTTTGACACTGATGTCCATCAAGGAGATGGTACAGCTTCAATTCTTACTGATAATGATAAAATTTTTACTTGCTCTATTCACTGTAAAAATAATTTTCCTTTTAGAAAATCAATAAGTGACATGGATGTAGAATTAGATGATAATTTAGAAGATGATGAATATTTAGATATATTACATCATACTCTTAATAATTGTTTAAAAAATTTTTATCCTGATTTAGTAATTTTTGATACGGGAGTTGATATTCATAAGAATGATAAATTAGGAAATTTAAAAATATCAACGGAAGGTATATTAAAAAGAGATATTACAGTTCTAGAATTTTTCAAAAATAAATCAATTCCTATTGCAACAGTTATAGGTGGTGGGTATTCAAATGATAAATTAGAGCTAGCTAAAAGACATAGTTTAATTTTTAAAGCTACATCGATGGTTTTTTAATTAGTCACATTTGTAAATAACTACTTCTATAGACAGATTTTTATAGAAATATTCAAAACAAAAATTTTCAAAAGAATTAAAATGATTATTAATAGTTTTTAAATTTTTTTTATTATGCTTGAAAAAAATATATTTAAATTTAATTTTTTTAACAATATTGTTAGAAAATATTGGCATTGTAATTATTTCGCCATCATTAAATATTGATTTTAAATAAAATGTATCTGTGTCATTATCTACCTTAGAAAATGATTTCTTTTTTATAAGGAAAAGAACATTTTCGTTCCAATCATTCTTTTGAAGATCAAAAAGTATATTTAAATCATCAATGTTTATTAATTTATCTGAATCTAAGGCATGAGTATTTAGTGATAAAAAAATAAAATATAAAAAAAGTAATTTTTTCATAAAAAAAAGTGTGATTTAAAGAACGATACTGATAGATATATTAACAATCTATTTATTTTCAAGTATTTATGAAAACAAGAAATAAAGGCCTAATACTATCATTTATTGGAGTTTTAATTCTTAGTCCTGATAGTTTATTAATTAGACTAGTAAATTTAGATGATTTTAGTTTAATATTTTATAGAAGCGCTTTACCAGCTGTTTCCATATTAATATTTCTGATTTATACTTACCAAAAATCTTTTCTTAAATCATTTTATCTAATTGGTTTACCAGGTATCATCTATGCTATTCTTTATGCTATAACTCATATTTGTTTTGTATACTCAATTCAAAATACTGCCGTAGCAAATACATTGGTTCTCATCGCATCAGCACCCATTTTTGCTGCTTTATTTTCAGTTTTCATACTTAAAGAAATCCCAAGTTTTTTTACGTGGATTGTAATTTTAATAGCAATGTTTGCTATGATCATCATTGGTATAGGTAGTTTTACAACTTCAGGATTATATGGAGATCTAATGGCTTTAATTGTAGCTGTTGGTATGGGATTTAGTATGGTACTTGTTCGATTATTCAAAAATAAAGATTTTGTTCCTGCTTGTTTAATTGGTTGTTTATTATCAGCTCTATATGTACTTCCTTTTGGAATTAATTTTCAATTAAACATCGATCAGATATATCTACTTTTATTGATGTGTTTTATAATATTACCAATACCATTTATTATTTTAGCAATTTCTCCTAAATTTACTCCTGCTCATGAAGTTGCATTAATTTTTTTATTAGAAAGTGTTTTAGGTACCGCTTGGGTTTGGTTTGTTATAAATGAAATTCCACCCATCAACACAATCATAGGCGGAACCCTTTTACTTGGATCAGTGACAATATTTACATATCAAACAACTAAAAAAACTAATTAGTGTTATTAACTGATTTACTTTCTCTAACGAAAATATAAATCCCGCTAAAAACAATCAAAGTTAGTCCTAAATAAATCCAAATATCAGGTAAATCACCAAAGAAAGCATAACCAACAAGTATATTTGTAGAGATCTCAAAATAACCTAACGGAGCTAGTTTTGAAGCTTCACCAAGTCTTAAAGAAAGAATTATTAAAAAATGCCCTAAAGTTCCAATTGAAGCTAATGAGATCAGTAATAATAATTGTCTTAAATCTACATTTATCCAGTAAAAAGGAACAATAAGAGATATAAAAATACAACCAACGATACCTGTAAAAAGCAAAGTTACAACAGCACTATCTGTAAAAGATAATTTTCGAGTATAAATTATATAAAAAGCATATGAAATTCCTGCAGCAATAGCTGAAAAAGATGCAAAATTAATTTCTACAAAACCTGGTCGTATAATTATCATAACTCCAAAAAAACCGATCAAAACTGCAATCCATCGATGAATTCCAACTTTTTCTTTTAAATAAAAAATAGATAATATTGTAACTATTATTGGAGATATAAAGGCAAGGGTTAAAGCTTCAGCTAATGATATAATTGAAATTGCATAAAAGAAAAAAACGGTAGATAAAAATAAAAAAAAACTTCTAAATAGTTGTATTGAAATTGTTTTTGGAAAACTAATTTCTTTTTTAAAAAATATAAATACCAATGGGAAACTAACTAAAAGCATAAAAAAATATCTTCCCCAAATTACTTGTATGAAATGTATTTCTGAAGATAGATACTTTGCAATACCATCCATGAAAGGTAATAGCAGCCAACCCGATATATTAAGAATATATGCTAACATTAATTTGATTTAAATGATGACGGATCACAAATCTTACAAATTAAATCTCCAATTGATTTCTTAGGATTATAAGTTTGATAGAAAATGTCTTTTGTAGAAATATTATTTTCAGATAAATATTTTTCTATTTCCCAATAAAACCTAAAACATCTTGAACATTGTGCAGCATTTTCTTTATGTGATGGTTTATATATTTCATTCCAAAGTTTGGACATTTCATTTTGCTTATCAGGGGAAATATTTTCTGAAATAATTGATGGAATATCCATAAAACACTTAGCGCATTGTATTTCAGATGTTACATTTTTATATGGCTCATCTTTATAGTTTTTTCCTATAGTGGTTTTCCCAATATATTTATCTGAACTACAATTTGGACAAAAAAAATTGATTTTATTGCTAAGCATTTTATTCTATGAATAAATTTTCATAACATTTATAAATAAAGAATAGAATTATTATTTATAATGAACCTATATCTTTCATATCTATTTATCTTTTTTTGGAGTAGTGCTTTTATAAGTGGTCAATTTATTGTGCAATCAGCAAGCCCTTTTGCTGCATTATGTTTTAGGTTTTGTATTGTAAGTGCATTTTTCTTAATTTTATCTATTATTATTAGAGAAAGAATAAGAATAAATCGAAATTTAATCTTTCAAGCTATGATTACTGGAATTCTTTTTCATGGATTTTATTTAGGTGGAGTATTTTTTTCTTATTCTATGGGACTTACTGCAACATTATCTGCGTTAATTGTATGCCTCCAACCTATTTTAACAAATATTCTAAGTGGACCTATTTTAAAAGAAAAAGTTACTGTTACGCAATGGATAGGAATATTTTTTGGTTTTTTAGGTACTATATTAGTTATAGGTTATGATATTGGAACAGAAATCCCAACAATAGGTGTTATTGCTTCTATTGTTGCACTTTTAGGGGCAACTTCAGCTACTATTTGGCAAAAAAAATTTACTCATGAAATAAGTCTTTCAGTTAATAATTTTTATCAAGCATTAAGTGCTGGAATATTTTTATTTATAATTTCATTATTTTTTGAAATATCATTTATTAATTTTGATACACGTTTTATTTTATCAATATCGTGGCAAATCATTATGGTATCTTTTGGAGCGTACGCAATACTTATGTATCTAATAAAAAATGGAACAGCTTCTAAAACTAGCAGTCTTTTTTTCCTTGTTCCTCCAACTACTGCTGTAATGGCTTGGTTTGTTTTAGATGAAAAATTATTTATAATTGATATTATTGGGCTATTAATTTGTACATTTGGTGTCTATATAGCTACAAGAACAAATGTGAGTAATTAATGTATTTTTTTCTTAAAACTATAATAAGTGCTATTATAATTGTTGCGGTATCTGAAATAGCAAAAAAATATACTTGGACTGCTGCAATAATTGTTTCCTTGCCACTAACATCTTTATTAGCTTTTATATGGTTATATTGGGACACAAGAGATAATCAAAAAATAATAGAGTTATCTTATAGCACACTTGTTATGAGTATTCCTTCTTTTGTTTTTTTTATTGTTTTACCTATTCTTCTGAAATTTAAACAAAATTTTGTTTTTTCACTAATTGTTTCAATAATCAGTACTGCAATAGCTTATACAATTTTCATGTTTATAATTAAAAAATTTAATTTTAATTTTTAATAACATTCTCTTTATTCATTAAAATTGGTCTTCCATCATGTGCAGTATTTAATGGGTAATAATCACCATTATATTTAACGCATAATGTTAAGCCATTTCTTTTTTCTTTACCCAGATTTACCTCTAAATCGACTATAACTAATTCAGTTTTTTCTAAAACTTTAACAATTTTCATAACTATCCTTTCAAAATATATAAATATATTTAGTAAGTACTATAAGATGTATCAAGTTTTATGATTAGAGTTTTTCTAATATTCATTTTAATATTTTTGATTAAGAATGCATTTGCTAATAAATATATAACCATAGCTAGCACAACTTCTACTCACGATACGGGTTTATTAGAATATATTAACAAAAAATTTGAAAATAAATATGAGACAAAAGTTAGAGCCTTATCTCTTGGAACAGGACAGGCAATTAAAGTTGCAATGGATGGTAATGTTGAAATTTTATTAGTTCATCATAAAAAATCAGAACTAGAATTTATGAATAAAGGGTATGGAATTCTTAGACATGATTTGATGTATAATGATTTTGTCTTGATAGGACCGAAAAAAGATAAAAAAACATGCTCTTCAATTGAAAATAAAATGATTGAAATTAAAAAATCAAAATTGTTATTTGTATCTAGAGGTGATGAGAGTGGCACGCATAAAAAAGAAAAAGAACTTTGGGAATTATCAAATATAAAAATACCATTTAAAGAAAATTGGTATCTCAGTGTAGGTCAGGGAATGGGATCTACATTGTTAATAGCCAATCAAAAAAAAGCGTACACTCTTAGTGATCGTAGCACTTGGATAGCTTTTAATAAAAAAGAAAATCTACAAATTGTCTGTGAAAATTTACCGCCATTATTTAATCAATATGGAATAATTTTAGTAAGCAATAAGACAAATAATAATTTAAATATTGAAGAGGCTAAAAAATATATTGATTGGATTACATCAGAAGAAGCAAAAAGATTGATTAATAATTATCGAGTAAATGGAAAACAATTATTTTTCTTTAATCATAATTAGTTAATTCTACCAAAAAAGGTTAATCTTGCATTTTCTGAGAGCATTGTACCTTCCTCTTCATTATAATTTAGTGTTACTAATATTCTTGGTTTTTCTGACTCTACTGGTGTTACACGATGCAAATAATTTCTACCGTAAAATAATATAAGAGTACCAGCATCAACATCTGCTTTTTGTGGTAAAGTTTTTCTATCTAATATATTTTTAATATATGATTTATCGATATAGTTTTCTGAAAAATTTCTACCTTTACTAACATATTCAAATTCACCACCTTTATCTGATGATTGTATCATTAAAGTAATAGCAAATGATGCATTATCAAAATGCCATCCTAGCTGTTGTGATTTTTGATAATAATTATAATTAATGGAAGATAAAGTATCATTGTATGGATAAATATCTTTTAAATTTAAGACACCTTTTAAAAAATTTTTAAAGAAGTTTGATTGATATAAAATATTTAATTTAGATTGCTGATTTAACAAATCATGAGGAACACAACCTTTATCACTTACGACCTCTCTATTTAAAGGATCATTTAAGTCACCTAATTTATCTTGTTTATTAAGGAAAATAGTATGATTTTGAGAACAATAAAAAGCTTGATCTTGTAATCCATGTGCTTCAGTAATTAATTCACTTAAGCATTCATTTGTTAAAAAATTATTTAATATTAGTATAGAATTTTTTTTAATTTCATCATTGCAATATTGAATATATTCATCGCTATCTATTGGATGTTTTGACTGATTAACTATATCAATTATGGTATTCATTGCTGACTTAATACTTATATACTAAAGTTATAGATGTTAAATTTAAAAAATTTATATATATCTATTCAAAATGGTTTGGAATTTTCAAGATAGTTATACGAAATTACCTAGTATTTTTTATAGTAAGGTTAATCCAGAAAATTTTAGTAATAAAAAATTAATTTTGTTCAATAGTGATCTTGCAAGTGGCTTAAATTTAGATTTTAGTAAATATGATGATGATGAAAAGTGTAATATTCTTTTGGGAAAAAATAAATTAGATAAAAATTACTTTTCACAAGCTTATGCTGGACATCAATTTGGAAATTTTACAATTTTAGGTGATGGTAGAGCTGTAATTATTGGTGAACATATTACTAATAATAAACAAAGGGTTGATATACAGTTAAAAGGATCAGGGCAGACACCCTACTCTAGAAACGGAGACGGAAAAGCTGCATTAGGTCCAATGATAAGGGAATATATATTGAGTGAAGCGATGCATAATCTTGGTATACCATCAACCAGAGCACTTGCGGTTATTACTACAGGTGAAAATATATTACGTGATAGATTAGAGCCTGGTGCAATTTTAATTAGAGTTGCAAATTCGCATATTAGAGTGGGAACTTTTCAATTTGGAAGTCTTTTAAAAAATAGAGAGGAATTTCAAAACTTTATATCTTATACAATTTCAAGACTGTATCCTGATATAGATAATAATAATGATAAATATTTAAAATTTTATGAGACAATCTGTGATTTACAAATTAAGTTAGTCGTAGATTGGATGAGAGTTGGTTTTATTCATGGTGTTATGAATACCGATAATATGTCTTTATCTGGTGAAACTATAGATTATGGTCCAGCAGCATATTTAGATGAATATAATCCAAAAAAAGTTTTTAGCTCAATTGATAAAATGGGAAGATATTCTTTTGAAAATCAATCAAAAATAACGTTGTGGAATTTAGCAAGATTTGCTGAAACTTTTCTTCATTTAATTGATTCAAATGAAAAAACAGCGATTAAAAAAATCGAAGATATATTAAATAAATATAAAAAATTGTTTGATCAATCTTGGTTAATAATGATGTCTATGAAATTAAATTTAGATACTAATAATAATAACGAAGAAATTATTAAAGAATTTTTAGATTTGATGCATATTTATAAACTTGATTATACAAATACATTTTTAGATTTAGAAAATAATACTCTTGATAAAAAGATTTTTAAAAATTGGGAAGAAAAATATAAAAATAATAAAATAAGAAAATTTAAAAATGTTAATCCTCAAATTATACCTAGGAATCATATTATTGAAGAAATAATTAATGAAGTGTACAGCAATAATTTCGGTCAATTATATGAATTCGAAAAATTACTAAAAAATCCTTACGAGAAAATAGAAAATAAAAAATATATTACCCCACCTCTTGAAAGTGAAAAAGTATTTGAAACTTTTTGTGGTACTTAATTAAATAGCTATATTATATCTAAAATTTTTTTGAAAAGGATAAATTGGTTTTTCCCTAAATAAATTTTTAATTCTTTTAAAATCTTGGGTAACAAATCCATCTGTTAAAATCATAAAATTATCTGCTTTAAGTTTTTTAAGTTCTGGTGAAAGATATCCTGATTTTACAATCAATATTTTATATTTTTTTAAATTTATATTTAATTCCTTGAAATCACTCAGATAATGAAAAGGTTTTCTGTATTTAGTAAAAATTACTGTATTATTATTTGAGATTACAATCGCATTATCATTTTTTAGATAAAATTTATCAATTGAAATAGAAATTTTCTTTTTTGAGATACTATCTTTTATGACAATTTTGTTTTTTTTATTTTTTAACTCTCTAAAAATTTCTTCATTATAAATTCCTGCAAATAGAGTGTTCTCTATCTTGTTTTTAAATACGTGCTCTAATACATCAATTCTACTACCTGCGCCTCCAGCTGTTGGATTGTCTCCGCTATCGGCTAAAATTGTAAATCTTTTTTTATTAACTACATGAAAAATCTTATCTAACTTATAAGATTTCATATCATAAACTAAATTAAACCTATTATTCCAATAACTTAGTGCTATTTTCTTACAAATTCTTTTACCGATATTAACATCTGTACAATTTACAATTGCAGAAGCTGTTGCCCTCTTAGTATCAGCCCAAACATACCCTATAAGTAAATTACAATCATTAATCCCATTCAATTTATTAAAAATATTAAGATTATTATAAATTTTTTTACATGGCTCAACTATTGTAGATGACATTTCGCCTGAAACTAAAACTGGTATTTTTTCCCAAATAATATGATTTTTTTTATTTTTTAATATTCCATCTATTAACATTTTCAATGACCTTGAATAAGTTTGCTTAACGTCGATATGTGGGGCTGTTTTATATGCTGCAAAATAATCGATATTTTTTATAATTGAATCAGTCATCTGCCCGTGAAGATCATAAGATAATGATATTTTACAGTTTTTAGATACTTTAGAGCGAATTTTTTTAATAAAAAAACCTTCGGGATCAGTAATACCTTTGACATACATCGCACCATGCATGATTAGCAAAATACCATCAATAGGTTTTGATTTTATTAAATCATTTGCGATATTGTTAATTGTTTTTATAAAAAATTTTTTATCTACAGGCCCACCAGGTAAACTTCTATAAAATTTATTTGGTATAAATGTTATATTATTATGTTTGGAATATGGAAAATTTATATATTTTAAAAGTTTTTTTCCACTTAAAACTTCAAAATCTTTTTTATTTTGTATTAATGTTGAATAAGAGCAGCATTCAGTACTAATACCGCAAATAAAAATTTTTTTTTTCATTAAGTTAACTTTTAATTAAATCAATTTTGGAAGCTAATATAAAATCATTAACTGACAATCCCTCTATTGCGTGAGTATGGACCATAACTAAACAATAACCCCATCCTATTGATATATCGGGATGATGACCTTCTTTTTCTGCTACTTCTCCTACTTCATTTGCAAATGATATAGCTTTTTTAAAATTGCTAAATTTAAATTTTTTGAAAATCATTTCTTGATTGTCATTGACTGACCATTCATTAAGTTCAGATAAAAACTTACTAATTTCTTGATAATCTAATTTAGGAGTGTTCCCATTGCATGGTTCACACTTTCCTGAAGATAAAGGTTTATTCATAAAATCTAGCGCCTTGTTGATTTAATTCAATTGAATATAAACTAGTTGTAGCTGTTATGTACAAGATATTTCCTTCCTGTCCTCCAAATTCTAAATTTGATACTAATTCAGGGATTATAAGTTGCCCAATTAATTCGTTTTGACGATTAAAACATTTAATTGCTTTTCCTGCACTTGTCCAAACATTACCATCTTTATCACATCTAAAACCATCGGAGAAAAAGGGTTTAAAATCATAAATTAATTTTCTGTTCATGGGCAATCCATCAATCATATCATAAACATACAAATGTTTGATATTTTCTCCAGTATCTGCAACATATAATTTTTTTTCGTCTGGAGAAATGGCAATTCCATTTGGTCTATCAAGATCGTCAATCATAACTTTTAAAGTATTTAGTTTGGGATTAAAAGAAAACACATTACAACCACCATATTCTTGCTCGCCAGGATATCCCTCATAATCTGATAGAATACCATAAGGTGGATCTGTAAACCAAATTGTATCATCCGATTTAACAAATAGGTCATTTGGCGAGTTAAGTTTCTTACCATTATAACTATCAACTAAGACTTCCACTTCTAAATTATCATTAGTTTTATAGATACATCTTCCTCCATGTGAACAAGAAATTATATTCTCTTCTTTATCAATAGTATTTCCATTACAATAGTTGGAGGGATTTTTATATTCAGATACTAAATCATTTGATAACTTTAGCATCCTGTTATTCGGTATATCGCTCCAGACTAATGTATCTAAATGAGGAATATAAGCCGGTCCTTCTCCCCATAACATTCCAGAAAAAACTTTTTTAACTTCAGTAGACTTTACATAGTTATTGAATTGAAAAGTATTTTCTACATGTTCATTATATTTATTTTTGTAGGCATAACTTGGATTTCTTGGATCTAAATCTGCAGGTAATAATTTTTTATCTGACATATTATACTTCTACACCTTTTTGTTTTTTTTGTTTATCAATTAATTGTTTTGGGAAATTTTTTGCTCTTAATTTAATTTTTGCATCTTTTTCAATTAATTTAATAATACTAGTACTAAATGATCTTTCGCCTAAATTTTTCATACCAAGTTTAAATTTTTTACTTAGATAATTTCCCAGTTCTAATTTTATATTTTTTCCAAGTTTATTAAAAAGATTTATATCTTTATTAACTAGATCCATTGTAAAGCCAACATCATAACTACCTCCAAGTATAACCTTAGTTTCAGTTTCATTAACAAAACTATTTCCAGAACTTATTTGTATAGCTTTATATGTTAAACCTAAATCAATTTTATTTTTTTTTGCAACACTCAGTGCTTCACCTATACCTACTAAATGTAATGATGCTAAATAATTTGTAATTACTTTTAATATTGAGGCATTTCCAATTTTTCCACAGTATAAAATTTCATGACCAAGCAATGATAAAATTGGGAAACATTTTTTGAAAGTTGATTTTTTGCCAGCAGCTAAAATAGATATATTACCTGATTTAGCTCTATGCTCCCCCCCAGTAATTGGGCATTCTAATACGTTAGCACCTTTAGAATTTACCTTTTTTGACAATCTAATCATTTCATCTTTATCTGTTGTACTCATTTCAATCCAAATATTTTTTTTTGTTAAATATTTTAATAAAGTTTCAATAACATTATTAACTGATTTGGGAGAAGGTAGGCAAGTTATTATAATATTACTTTTTTCTACTAATTCATCTAAAGTCTTACAAGGTTTGTTTTTTAATTTATTTAATCTTGAATAAGATTTTTTATTCTTATCATAAACAAATACATTGTTATTTGATTTTAATAAATTGTTTGCAAGGTTTGAGCCAACATTTCCAATTCCTATGAAGCCAATCGATACCGGCTTCATAAATCAATAATCATACCATCATATCCAGGTTTTACATTTGCTGGGCACTTTGTTATTAATTCTTTTTCATCTAATAAAGCTGTCATATGAGTAAAAATAGTTTGTTTTGGCTTAATATATGAAACGAAATCCATTATTTGATCAAATCCAGCATGAGCTGGATGAGTATCTTCTCTTAACAAACCAACAATCCATAAATCTAGATTTTTTAATTTATCAATATCTTGATTATAAAATTTTTTTAAATCTGTAGAATAAGCAAAATTTCCAATCTTGTATGTTTGAACGTCAATTGAACCATGATTATGTTTAAATGTTTCAATATTTACATTTTTAAAATTTATATTAGAATCTAATTCATTAATTTCCATAAATGGTAAATAATCTTTTTCTCCTTTAAAAATATATTTATAATTTGTCTCCATCTCGGAAATCATTTCTTTCGGCATATATGCAGGTATAATTTTTTTATTTATTAAAGACATTGCCCTCATATCTGGTACTCCTGATGTGTGATCAGAATGGATATGCGTATAAAGAACTGCATCAATATTAGTACATTTAGCATTATAAAGTTGCTGTCTAAGATCTGGACTAGTATCAATTAGAATATTTGTATTTTTATATTCAATAAGTACAGATGATCTTGTTCTAAAATTTCTTTTATTATTTAGATCAATATTACCATGTCTATTCCACGCTAAAGGTGAGCCAAAAGATCCTCCGCAGCCTAAAATTGTTATTTTCATTACAGATAATTATCTCTTTTAGCTTTCGTAAACAAATTAAAAAAATTATTATCGGTGATTTTTTCAAATTCTGCTAAGGATAATTTAAAAAATTTTGCCAAATATTCAGCTGTATATTTTACAAAAGATGGTTCATTAACTTTACCTCTCATTGGCTCAGGTGCTAAAAAAGGACTATCAGTTTCTATAAGTATAGAATCTAGGGGAGCTTCCTTAATTATATCTCTTAGATTTGATGCATTTTTAAATGTTATTATTCCAGAAATTGAAATGTAATAGTTATTCTCAAGACAAAAATTTAATAGTTGATTTGAACCAGTAAAACAGTGAAAAATTAATTTTAAATTATTTGATTTATAATTTTTTAAAATATCTACTATTTCTTTTTCAGAATTTCTTTGATGAATGATAATTGGTAATGAATGCTTTATTGAAGCTTCAATGTGGGTTTCAAATACCTGTGTTTGTTCTTTAAGAAATTGATCATTATGATACAAGTCAATACCTGTTTCACCTATTCCTATTACTTTTTTATTACTACAGATTTGATCAAAGTTTTGTAATTCTATTTGGTTCATTAATTGAACATTACTTGGGTGAAGTCCATATGAGAGATAAATAGAATTATAATTTTTTATTAAATTTAAATGATCCTGAAAATCTTCAGGATTGGTATTGATTGATAATATTGAGCTAATATTATTTTTTTTGGAGTTATAAATTATATTCTCAAAATTTTCTGATAATTTTTTAAAATTTAAATGGCAATGTGAGTCAATCATTCAATATTCTTGGAAATATTGGTTCTGGATTATTTATTTTTATATTTTGATTTATTAGTTTAGTGAAGTTCTCAAATTTATTATTGTCCATATTATAATTAAAAATATTAAGAATTTTTTTAGAACTAGTTGGTATTATTGGATAGAGCATAATAGCTGATTTAATAATTATATTTGTAATTATATATAAAACTTCTTGCATTCTAATTTTATTTGTTTTTTTTAGTGTCCATGGTGCTTGAGTGTCAACATATGCGTTACCAGCAGATATTAACTCCAAGACAGACTTAATTGCCCTATCAATTTGTTGATTATTCATAAAGTTACAATATTCGTCAAATTTATTTTGAAAAATATTAATTAAATCCTGATCTTCATTGGTTAAATTTTCTGCTGGTTTTAGTAAAGAATCATTATTTTTTACAGCAAATGATGAAATCCTTTGTACTAAATTACCAAAATTATTCGATAAATCTGCGTTAATTCTATTTGCGATTGCTTTTTTTGAAAAATCTCCATCATTCCCAAAAGGTACTTCTCTAAATAAAAAAAATCTTATTTGATCCAAACCATATTCATCAATTATTTCATAAGGGTCAATGACATTACCAAGTGATTTAGAAATTTTTTGTCCTTCATTTGTCCACCACCCATGTGCGAATATTCTTTTAGGCGGTTCGATACCTGCAGCCATTAAAAAAGCTGGCCAATAAACTGCATGGAATCTTAATATATCTTTACCCACAATATGTGTTGCTGGCCAAAATTTCTTATAATTATTATTATTTGTATCTGGATAACCAATTGCAGTTAAGTAGTTACATAATGCATCAATCCAAACATACATCACATGCTTAGAATTATTTGGAACTGGCACTCCCCAATTAAAAGTTGTTCTAGAAATGGACAGATCTTTTAACCCACCTTTAATAAAACTTAATACTTCATTATATCGCGTTTTTGGTAAAATTGTTTCTGGATTTTTTTCATAATAATTGATCAACTTATCTTGCCATTCTGAAAGCTTAAAAAAATAACTCTCCTCCTTGACCCACTCTACAGGCGATCCATTATCCGTCACATATTTACCATCAATCTTTTTTAATTCATTTTCCAAATAAAATGCTTCATCTCTAACTGAGTACCAACCTTCATAGTTTGAAAGATATATTTGATTATTTTTTTCTAATTGCTTCCAAAGTTCTTGTGAAGCTTTAATATGTCTTTCTTCAGTAGTTCTTATAAAATCATCTATTTCACATCCTAAAAAAGGTATTAAATTAATAAAATTAACTGAAAGTTTGTCGACAAATTCTTTAGGTTTTAAGTTTGAATTAATAGCAGCTTTTTCTACTTTTTGCCCATGCTCGTCTGTACCTGTT
>CACILT010000007.1 GCA_902587565.1 uncultured Alphaproteobacteria bacterium | reverse complement strand
TAATCCTACAGAGCCAAGTCCTACAATTAGAATTTTGTTATTACTTTTAGATTGAGCGTCCCAAAAGATATTAATTGCTGTTTCCATATTTGCAATTAGAACATATTTTCTCAAATTTCCTTTTGGTAAAAAAATTAAATTTTGAATAGAAATTTCATATAAATCTTGATGAGGATAAAGACTAAATATTTTTTTATTTATATATTTCCTTGGACCATCGATAATATTCCCAACATTTATATAACCGTATTTTATAGGTAAATTAAATGAACCCTCTTGAAAAGGGGCTTTCATTAATTCAAATTGATCCTTACTTATGCTTTTAGATGAAACTAATTTTTCAGTTCCCTTGCTAATACCTGAGTAAATAGTTTTAACTAAAACTGTTTTGTTATTTTTATTGTAAACAAGTTTTTTTTGATAAATTTTAGCTTGTTTTTTTTTATCAATCCATAAAGAATAAGATTTCATAATTTACTTATAAATGTATAATAAAAAAATGCTAACAAACTTTTGGGAAGAATTAACAACAAATGAAATTAAAAAAATAAATAGAAAAACAGTTTTAATTTTCCCATTTTCATCAATAGAACAACACGGTCCTCATCTTCCATTAAATACTGATAAAAAAATTCTTGAAGGAATATTATTAGAATTCAATAAAAAATATAATTCAAATAAATATTTAATTATGCCTGAAATATATTTTGGTTCAGCTGCTGAACATACAGATTTTGATGGAACAATCAGTATTGATTCATTGGAATTTATATCGCACTCTTTGTCAATTTTAGAAAATGTATGTAAATTGAAATTTAAAAATATATTACTTTTAAATAGTCATGGTGGACAAATTAGCCATATGGATATTATTGCTAAAGAATTGAAATCAGAATTTAAGATAAACATAGTAAAAGGCACATATTTTTTATTTGATCAATTTAAAGGAATTATATCAAGTAAAGAAAAAGACTTTGGTTATCACGGTGGTGAATTTGAAACATCTATTATGTTATATTTATTTCCAAACCTAGTTAGGCAATCTAAAATTTCTAAACATAGATTATCTTCCGATTATTTATCATCTAAAACCATTTCTTATGAGAAAAATATTAAGAAAGCTTGGGTAACTAAAGAATTAAGTAAAAGTGGAATTATTGGAGATCCTAGAAAATCCAATGCACAGATAGGAAAAAAAATAATTGATAGAGTAACACAAAAATTAAATAAAATAATAAATGAGATGTTTTAGATTTTTATTTATCAAGAATTAAATTAAAAAAATTTTTCGTATACCTCATTGTACTCACAATCATATACCTCACAGTTATCAAGCATATATTCAGTTATTTGACTTAAGAATGTACCATGACTGACTAATACAATATTTTGTAAATTAAGGTTGTTGATAGATAGAAGAAAAGACCTTAATCTAATTTTAATATCATTGTGAGACTCTTGTATAATTTTTTTTTCATTAATAGGTTTGTTATTATTCCACCAAAAATCATTTAAATTATTAAAATCAAAATCATTAAATTCTTTTTTTAATTTTTTTGGTTGTCTTCCTACATCACATGAGTGGTACAAATGTTCTCTTATTAATGGTTCAATTACCGGTTTATTAGATGGAAAAACAATAGAGAATGTTTCCAATGTTCTTGTTAAGGGGGAGCAAAAATAATTATCAAATTTGAGATTTTTAATTCTATTATTTAATTTTTTTGCTTGCTCAACTCCTCTTTGAGTAATTCTTGCATCATAATAATAAGTTGGATTATCTAAATCTGATGCTGCATTAGCTTCTGACTCTGCATGTCTAATAAGATATAATTTCATTTTTTAACTATAAATACGATAAACGTTCATGCATCAGTAAGTATAAAACTTAGCTTTATTTACGGGAAGAAACAGCCAATAGCAATGGTACAATCATAACTAAGGTTGTTAAGACTGATGGATTAAATAACCAATAAAGTACACCTAGAGAAAATATTAACATCCAGAATTCATTTTTATATAAAAATTTCATTATTTTTTAATTATATTAATTCAAATTATTTTCTACTAATACTTTTTTAACAGTTTCACCCATTACAGAAGGGTTTTTGGAAATTGTAACCCCACACTCTTTAAGAAGTTCTACTTTTTCTATTGCACTTTCACCAAAAGCAGAAACAATTGCGCCAGCATGCCCCATCACACGACCTTTTGGTGCAGTTAGTCCTGCTATATACGCAATTACCGGTTTACTCATATATTCTTTAGCAAATTGTCCAGCTTCAACTTCTTGTGGACCACCTATTTCACCTATCATTAAAACTGCAATAGTTTCATCATCATTTTCAAACTTTTCAATTATATCTCTAAAAGAACTTCCATTTATTGGATCGCCTCCTATACCTACACTTGTTGAAACACCAATTTCCAAATCTTTAAGTTGTTGAGCAGCTTCATATCCCAAAGTGCCAGATCTACTAACTATTCCTATTTTACCTTCTTTGTAAATATGACCAGGCATAATACCTAACATAGATTTACCAGGGCTAATTATTCCTGCACAATTCGGACCTACTAATCCCATTTTTTTATCTTTTGGATATCTTCTCATGTATCTTTTTATTTTAACCATATCATGAGAAGGAATACCGTCAGTAATAGCCACACAGGTCTTAATACCTGCATCAGCAGCTTCCATTGCTGAGTCAGCTGCAAAGGCTGGCGGAACAAATAAAATTGATGTTGATGCACCAGTTTGATCTACAGCTTCTTTAACAGTATTAAAAACAGGAAGATTCAAATGAGTCATGCCACCCTTACCAGGTGTTACCCCGCCAACAACGTTAGAACCATACTTAATCATTTCTTCAGCATGAAAACTTCCAATTTTTCCAGTGAATCCTTGAACTAAAATCTTTGTATTTTTGTGAATGATTATAGACATGATTATCCAAGAGCCTTCACTGCTTTATTTGCTGCATCTTCTAAAGTTGATGCTTCAATGTAATTTATATTGCTTTTTTTAAGTATTTCATTTCCCTTTTCTACGTTAGTTCCAGCTAAACGTATAACTAAAGGATGTTTAATTTCAATTTTTGATAAAGCTTGAACAATTCCTTCTGCAACCCAATCACATCTGTTAATCCCTGCAAAGATATTAACTAATATCACCTTAACTTTTGTATCCATAGAGATTAATTTAAAAGCTTTAACTATTTTTTCAGGTGTTGCACCTCCGCCAACATCTAAAAAATTTGCAGGTTCACCACCAGCAAGTTTTATCATATCCATTGAAGCCATTGCTAAGCCTGCACCATTAATAATATTACCAATATTCCCATCTAGACTTACATAATTCATTCCTCTGTCAGAAGCATAAACTTCATTTGAATTTTCTTGTGTTTTATCTCTAAGTTCTGCAATTTCATCTCTTCTAAACATTGCATTATTATCAAAACTCATTTTACAATCTAATGCTAGGATTTCATCTTGGTGTGATACAACTAATGGGTTAACTTCAACCATTGTTGCATCAAGCTCACTAAAAGCTTTATAACAACCGATAATTGTATTTGCTGCTCTTGAGATCAATTTGGATTCAATTCCTAAACCAAAAGCTATTTCTCTTGCTTGAAATTGTTGAATACCAACTGCTACTTCTATTTTAGATCGTATAATTGTTTCAGGTTTTTCTTTTGAAATTTCTTCGACACTCATTCCACCTTCTGTTGAGGCTACAACCATTATACTTTCAGAAGATCTATCAAACACTAAACCTAAATATAATTCATGTTTGATATCAGTTGCTTCTTCAATATAAATTCTATTTATTATCTTACCTTCTGGACCAGTTTGGTTTGTAATTAATTTTTTACCTAACAATTTATCAGTTGCATCAGCAACTTCTAACGGAGAATTACATATTATAATTCCTCCCGCTTTACCTCTAGCGCCAGAGTGAACTTGCGCTTTTACAACCCATTTTGAACCACCAATTTCTCTCGCTTTATTTTCTGCATTTTCAGGACTATAAACAATACCACCAGTGGGAATTTTAACTCCAAAATCGGACAATATTTTTTTTGCTTGATATTCGTGTATGTCCATTACTTACTTTCAATTAACTTATTAATATTTACAACATTTTCAGCCATTCTAGCAGATGCAGCATCTATCATTCTTCCATCAAGCTGAGCAGCGCCCTTTCCTTCAGCAGCTGCCTTTTCTAGTTCTAATAATATTCTTTTTGCTTTATCTATTTCTTCTTTGGGTGGTGAAAAGACTTCATTAGCTAAATCTATTTGCGATGGATGTATTGCCCATTTACCCTCAAAACCAATTGCTGCCGCTCTTTTTGCTGCATCAAGATATCCTTGTTTGTCATTAAAGTCTCCAAAAGGTCCGTCTATTGCTCTTAAGCCATATGATCTACAAGTCATTACTAAAGTTGATAAGCCATGATGCCATTGATCACCAGGGTAATCAGGATTTAAACCTCCTATGACAACAGTTCTTGCTCGCATACTTGCAGCATAATCTGCAACTCCAAAGTGTAATGCTTCTAGTCTAGAACTTGATGTTGCAATTGATTGGATGTTAGACATTCCTAGTGCTGTTTCAATTAAACATTCTAAGCCTATTCTATTTTTAAATTTTTTATTTTGTTCAATTTGATTGAGCATACAATCAACCATATATACATCAGATGATGAACCTACTTTTGGAATTAATAATGTATCAATCTTATCACCGACCTCTTCTATAATTTCAATCACATCACGATACATATAGTGTGTATCCAAGCCGTTAATTCTTATAGAGATTGTTTTACCTTCTTCTCTCCAATTGTATTCTTTTATTGCATTTATAACATTTTTTCTTGCATCAATTTTATCATTTGGAGATACTGCATCTTCTAAATCTAAAAAAATATAATCGGCATTTGATTTTAATGCTTTTTCAAACATCCTTGGATTAGAGCCTGGAACCGCCAATTCACTTCTGTGTAATCTAGATTTTGCAGGTTTATAAAATAAATGGCTCATTAGAGGAAAATTATATATTTGATTAATATTATAAAAGCGATAAAAAAATTTAAATATTATAAAGATATTTCTTTAAGGCAATTTTCATCATTATTTTTTGGATTGTTTACAATTTTTGATACTGGATAAAAGTCTAAATCATCCTCGAGAACACTTTTGTTTTTATGTAGAAATTCATTTTCATTATCATTAAGAAAATCAAGGCCCTCATTATGAGACAAAATAAGAGGCATTCTATTATGTATATGGGAAAGATTTTCATTTGCCTCCTTAGTAATGATACAGACAACATTCATTTTTTTATTATCTCTTATTTCTTCCCTCCAAATTCCACCAAAAAATAATAATTCATTTCTAGGAATTGATATTAAATAGGGTTGTTTTTGATTATTTATATTTTTCCATTCATAATATCCATTTGCAATAATAAGACATTTTCTTTTAGTAAATGATTCTTTAAATAAATATTTATTATTAATCGTTTCAATTCTTGCATTAATAACAAATTGAGTAACATTATTTTGTTTACTAAAAAAACTATAACTCCAAATAAAAGTATCTACTAAAAATTTATGATTATTTTCATAAATAATATTAACGATATTAGAAGGTGATATATTGTATGACTTATGTGCGTAATTTAAAACTTCTGAGTTAGGGAATAGTTTTGTAATTTTTTCTTTATCTTCAGTGCTTGTAAATCTTCCACACACTATGATGCTTGTGATAAAGGCATTGGTCTAGAAACACCGACAGTCATCCAGCAATCTTTAAACTCACCGTTTTGCTCTACTTTTTCTACTGTCCATTCGAAACCAAATTTTTTTCCATTACTATCTGTAAGCTCTACAAAGAAATATGAACTTTTTTCTTGTTCCTGAACAGGAATTATATTGTGTTCTAAGTGATCAATCATCATTGCGTAAGATGGATTTTTAATCATCCTAATAAAATTGTCTAGAGGACCTGTGTACATTCTATTATTTGGATGTGCAAATTCCCAAGTTTGTTCAATACCGGCATCATCAAAAGGTAAGTTATTTTTTTGTAGTGCTTTTAATTGAATTGAAATAACTTCTTCAGGGCCAATTGAAGGGTCTGGTTTTATCATTTCTCCATAAACATTTTTTGATAATAAAATAAACAAACTAAACAATATAATTTTGTGCATATTTTTAAAATAGTGTAATTACAATTTAAGGCAATATGTATATTTATGATTTTATCCAAGGATTAATAATTGGAGGAACATTAATTATAGCCATAGGACCTCAAAATTTATTTGTAATACAGCAAGGGCTTAAAAAATCTTATGTTTTTACAGTTTCTTTATTTTGCAGTCTATCAGACAGTTTACTAATTATAATCGGAATATATCTATCTAATTATATTGTTCAAATTAATCCAAATATTGTAGGAATAATAAAAGTATTAGGTGGAATTTGGCTTATATTTTATGGATTAAATAAAATTATAAAATTAAATAAATTTAAAGATATAAATAAAGAATTAAATATAATTAAAGAATTCGGTAAAATATTAATTACCTTGCTCCTTATTACATACGCAAATCCTCATGTTTATCTAGATACAATTATTTTGCTGGGATCATTATCAACAAATTTTAATGATCAATTTTCATTTGGCATTGGAGCAATTTCAGCTAGTTTTTTGTTTTTCTTTTCTTTGGGATATATGTCAAAGTTCTTATCAAAATTTATTTATTCAAATAAAACTTGGTTTTGGATTGATCTAACCATTGGCATGCTAATGATTAGTTATGGAATATATTTTATAATTTTTTAAAGAAAGTTTCTAAGCTTTTACATACCTGATCAACATTTAATTTTGTAAATACAAGAGGTGGTTTTATTTTAATAACATTGTCATAAGGGCCATCAGTGCTTAACAAAATACCTTGATTTCTCATATAATTAATAAGCAATTTAGCTAATTTTTTGTTTGGTTTAGACACATTACTATTTTTAATAATATCTATTCCTAAAAAAAGCCCCCTACCTCTAACTTCACTAATATATTTTTTATATTTAATTTGGATTTTTTTTAATTCTTTTAAAAAATAATTACCAACTAACAAAGCATTTTTTTGTAATTTATTATTATCAATAGTCTCTAATACTGCTTTACCGATAGCGCAGGAAACGGGATTACCACCGAATGAATTAAAATATTCCATCCCATTATTAAAAGTTGAAGCTATTTTTTCTGTAGTTATAACAGCAGCTATAGGGTGACCATTACCCATAGGTTTGCCCAAGGTTACTATATCAGGAAAGACATCATGCTCTTCAAATGACCAAAAATTTCTTCCAACACGTCCAAAACCAGTTTGTACTTCATCAACAATACATAATGCATTATTTCTTCTAATTTCTGAAAATATTTCTTTTAAATAATTTTTTGGAAGAATTACTTGACCACCACAACCAAGTATACTTTCAGTAAAAAAACATGCAATTTTTGTTTCTTTAATTTTATTTCTAATTACTGTTTTAGCTTCATCTATATATTTTTGAATCCAATTTGAATTTTGATATCTCCACTTACCTCTTAAAGGATCAGGCATGTCTAATACGTGAACATAATCTTTTTTACCTAAACCACCCTTACTATTAAATTTGTATGGACTGAGATCAATTAAAGCATTGGTATGCCCATGATAAGCATTGTCCATCACAAAGACATCTTTTGCACTAGTATAAGTTTGAGCTATTCTATAAGCTAAATCATTAGCTTCAGATCCTGTACATACGAAAAATATCTTATTTAATTTCTTTGGAAACTTACTTAAAAGTAATTCACTATAATCGTTAATTGTATCGTATAGATATCTCGTATTAGTATTAAGTTTTAAATTTTGCTTAGTCATAGCTTCATGGACATAGGAATTTGAATGCCCAACATGGGAAATATTATTTACACAATCTAAGTATCTCCTGCCATATCTATCAAAAAAATATTGATCTTTAGCTTCAAGCATATGAAGAGGTTTCTTGTAAGAAATTGATAAATTATCAGAAATATTTTTTCTTCTTTTTTTTAAAGTATCTTTAAAATCATTATTATTAGAATAAAAAGATTTTGGAATTCGTAGAATTAAATTTGGATCAGGTGAAATTTTATTCCAAATATTGAATAAAAATTCTTCACCTACTCCTGGAAAATTCTTATCATGTCCTAATAAATCTAAAATAATTTGAAAATGTAAATGTGGTAACCATTTTCCATTTTCATTAGAATTACCAATTTTACCAATCCATTCACCTTTCTTAATTTTTTTTCCAATTTTTAGTTTTTGAAACATTATTTTGGATAAATGACCGTATAGAGTATAAAATTTATATTTTTTAAAACTATGTTCTAAAACTAGAGTGGGACCATAGTCATATTTAAAATTATTATTTTTTAAAATTATAATTTTACCATCTATTGGCGCAAATAAATCTGTTCTTTGATCAATAAAGATATCTACGCCTAAATGAATATTACGTCTTTCATTCGTATTTAATTCAGAAATAAAGTTAGGTCCCTTATAAACTTTTCTTTTTTCATTGTATAAACCTATTCCAATACGAGAATTATCTTCTTTAAATATTTTATTAACTCTTTTCTTAAGCGAACTATTATCTGGGTTACCTTTTAATAAAGGTGAATCAGAACTTAATTTTAAGATAGATTTATTTTTATCAAGTAAATTAAATTTAAAAATATTACCGAAGTTAAATTTATTTATATAATTTATAATTTCATTATGATGGTAAATAATATCAAAGCCGCATATTTCACGAACAATATATATTAAAAAATTGACAGGAATTTTGTCTAATCTTTCTAATAAAGACCATGCATCTTTCTCACTAATACTTAAATATTGATTTGATGGATATTTAATTCTTTGTTTTTTTGCCATTACAACAGTAATCATAAGTCTTGACTTACATAATGAGATTAATGAATTTATTTCATCCTCATTAATAGAAAACTGTTTATTGTACTCTGTTATTATATTTTTAAGTGTAAGATAAATATTATCATTATTCATTAATGCATATGAAAGGCATATAGCTAAATCATTTATTGTTGGAGAATAAATAGAATCTCCATAATCTAGTAAACCACAAACATTGTTTTTTTTAATAACAATATTATAATTATTTGGATCTGAATGAGTTATTGAATATCTTAATTTATATAAATTATTTTTTACAAATTTTTCATATTCTGAAAAACATTTTAATAAAATTAATTTTTTTGAACCAGTAAAAATATTAATATCTTTTTGAATCCATTTTATATTTGATGGATCCCAAATAAAATTTCTATGAGCATCTATGTCGTTAAATGTTTGCAGCTTAGTTGATACTTTTCCAAGTAACTTACCTAAAGAATTTTCAATTTTATCGTTACTTTTTGTATCTCCATACATTCGCCCTTCAATATAAGATAAGATCCTAACAAAGCATTCTCTATTTTTTTTATCTAAATATTTTACAATCTTTGTATGATGTATTTTTGGTATAAAAGATTTAAGACTAATATCACTTCGTAAATATTTAATTAATCTATCTTGGTATTTTAATATATTTATTTTTTCTGATGGGTTTGAAATTTTTAATACATATTTTTTTTTATTATTTATGAATATAATAAAATTTATATCCCTTTCACTATCAAGTTTCTTAATTTTGAGTAATTTATTTCTTAAGAAAGAAAAATTAATCTTTAACCATTTAATTAAATGTTTATTATCAATAATAGGTGGATCAACATCAAAAACTGACATAAAAGGTGTATAATTCATAATGCTGAAATCTAAAAACATTTTTGTTTGTATTGGGGCAATTCATCACGATTATTTATTAAATTTTAAAAAAAATATTATTAATTTTAGATCTAATCAAATTACACAAAAAAGCAGAATTGGTGGAGTGGCATACAATATTGCAGAATTGCTTTCGAATTTTGTTAATGTAAACTTTTATAGTTTAGCTATCAATGAAAAGATTAAAAAAAAAATCTCAAAAAAAATATATTTTCATCAAATGAATAAAGATTATGCAGATAGATACTATTTGGCTTTATCAGATAAAAATAATAAATTTTTATTAGGATTAGCTAACACAGATGAATATGAAAATAATAAATCTTTAATAATACCAAACATCAAGAATAAAAATATAATATTTGATCTAAATTTTTCTAAAACCTATTTGGAAAAATCAATAGATAAACTATCAAAAAAAAATAAAATTATAGTGTGTGCAACATCAGTGCATAAAGTTACTAAAATTAAAAAGATTATAAATAAAATTGATTTTATATTCTTAAATAAAGCGGAGTTACTTAAACTTACAAATTCTTCAAATATAATATTAGGTGTAAATAAAATATTAAAACATAATAAAAAAATAAAAATAATTACTACCAATTCAAAAAATAATGTAATCTTTGGAACTAATGAATTTATAAAAAAAATAAAACCCCCATCAATCAAAGTGGTAAACGAAAATGGAGCTGGAGATGCACTAGCAGCTATGATGCTGTATTTGTTCAGTAAAAATGAAAAAATGAATTATATTTTGAAAACTTCTGTAGCATGCGGGTCTTATTATGCTAGTGGTAAAAGTCTAAAAACTAAGAGTGATTTTTTAAAAATTAAAAATCTTTCTAAGAGAGTGAGTGTACAATAGTATGCATGAAATATTTGATTTAAGTAAAAAAGTTCAAGAAGCAATATATAGAAAAAAACCAATTGTAGCTTTAGAAAGTACATTGATTAGTCATGGATTGCCTTATCCAGAAAATATTAAAGTCGCAAATGAGTCTATAAAAGCTGTTGAAGATAACGGTGCAATTGCTGCAACAATAGGAATAATTAGAGGTAAGGTTAAAATAGGATTATCGGAAGAAGATATTCAAATATTAGCAAAAGAGAAAGATGTACAAAAAGTTTCAAACCACAATATAAATTTATCAATATTTAATAAAGAAAATGCTGCTACAACAGTAGCAAGTACAATTTCTATAGCTTCTAAATTTCAAATAAGATTTTTTGCAACAGGAGGAATTGGTGGTGTGCATCTAAATGCTGAAAATACTAATGATGTATCTGCAGATCTATATGCACTTTCTGAGAATTCAAATTTTGTAATCTGTAGTGGTGCTAAATCTATTTTAGATTTAAGTAAAACAAATGAACTTCTTGAGACTTTAGGCATTACAAGAATTGGTTATCAAACAAATTATATGCCTGGTTTTTGGTATAGAGAAACAGAAAATAAAGTCGACAATAAATTTGATGAAATTCATGAAATTTCTTCTTTTTTAAAACTCAATGAAAATATGGTAAATAAAAAATCAATTCTCATATTTAATAAAGTTCCATTAGAAAAAGCACTTAATAAAAATGATGTAGAAAAATGGATAAATAATGCAACAATAAAAGCTGATAGAAATAATATTAGTGGAAAAGAATTAACACCGTTTCTTATAAAAGAAATTAATGAACAATCAAAAAATGAAACTCTAAATGCTAATGTATCTTTAATAATTAATAATGCGAATTTAGCAGGAAAGATTGCAAAGAGTTTTTATAGTTAAGGTAATAACGATAATTTAGCTTTAAGTAATTGAAAAAATTTTTCATCATTAGCTTCATTCATCACAAAACAATTTACTGGTCTTTTAGTAACGCCTAGCCAATCAACAACAGTCTCCCCTCTTGTTAATTCAGAATTTTCTTCAACTGTGACATTAACTTCTTTTCCACTAAAAATAGATGGATCTAATAAATATGCAATAACACATGGGTCATGCAAAGGAGTTTCCTCAGTTTCGTATAATTCTTTATGAAATATTGTATAAAATTCCATTAGTTCTCCAAAAAACTTTGAACTTTTATTTTTATTTTCATTCATTGATTTGATAATTTTTGAATTTACATTTACCTGATGAGTAACGTCTAAACCCATCATTGTTAAAGGAATGCCTGATTCTAAAACAATATTAGCCGCATGTGGATCCACATAAATATTAAATTCAGCTGATGGTGTAGTATTTCCTAAGCACATAGCAGCCCCACCCATAAAAACTATTTCTTTTATATTTTCTTTAATAGATGGATCTTTTTTTAAACTTAAGGCAATATTTGTAAGAGGTCCTGTTGGACATAAATAAATTTGCTCTGTTGAAGATTTACAAGTTTCTACTATGAAATCAACTGCATGTTTTTCTTGAGGTTTATAATTTGTATCTGTTATTATAGGATCGCCTTTTTTATCTAATCCAGTTTTTCCGTGAACATATTCAGCTGTAAATAATTCATAATGAATAGGTTTATTTGCACCAGAGTAAACTTTAATATCCTTTCTTTCAATTAAAGTACAAACTTTAAGAGCGTTATTTACTGTATTATTTAAACCACTATTTCCACCGACACAGGTGATACCCAATATGTCAATCTCTTTAGAAGAAGCAGCTAACATTATTGCTACAGCATCATCATGACCTGGATCACAATCTAAAATTATTTTTTTAGTCATTAATAAAACTTTTAAGAGGTAATGAAGATCTTTGTAACCAATTCCATTCAGGATATTCGTTGTCATTATCAATTACGTGAATTGTGTAAGCATGTCTTGATTTTAAACTTGTGTTCTCACATGAATAATGAGGAAGTCTACCATGTAATAAAACAAGTGATCCTTTTTTAACTTCTACAAATGTATCAGTTTCAGGAAATGGTTCATCATTAAGATCTATCATTTGCATTTTACCATCTACTTTTTTAAAAAGTTTTCTTAATGGACCTTTGTGACCTCCGCTTGCAACCTGTAAACATCCGTTTGTTTGTTTTGCGTCTTCTAATGCAAACCAGAAACCGATAGTACTTTCTGGCTCAGTATATAAAAAAGTAGAATCTTGATGGCAAACTACTTCACCGCCTATTTTAGGTTGTTTAAAAATATACATTGACTGAAGTAATTTTGGTTTTGAGAAACCAAGTGATAAAGCAATATCTTGAAGTTTTTGTTTATGAGAAAAGTTATAAAAAACTTTATCTAAGTCGTGCAATGCATGACCTATTTTATTAACAATAAAATGTTTATTTTCTTCTATGTGATTATCATTTAAATTAGCCTTCTCTTCAAAAAAGAAACGAATTTTATCTCCTGATTCTAAAAAATAACTATCATCATTATGAGCTTGATTGACTGTATCAAAAATAGATTTTTGATTATTAAAATTATTATGTTCGATAAGATATGAAGAACGTTCCATTAATTCATCACATTCTTTGTCTGTGTTGAAATTTTCTATAACCAGATATCCATTATTATTCCAAAAATTAATCATTTCATTATTTAAGGGCAGATCATTTGCTGAAAAATATTTCATTATATTCCGATTAATTTTGTTAAGAATGGTAAACCAACTTTAATAAGGTTTAATAACTGTGGTATTATGAATTTTCCAGTTGTTGCAAGGAAGAAGATTATACCTCCAATTATAACTATAAGAATTAAATTTCTATAAAAGTTACCATAATTATTATATTGTGATTTGGCTCTTGATCTCAAAATATATAGTATAATTACAATAACAATTAAAACTATTAACAATCGGAACATATATTTTCTATATTTAGTAAAAATTAATTTGCAATACTAATTATATCTTAATAAAAAGTTTTTAGTAGATGATTAGATTAAGCATATTATTTTTATCAATTTTTTCTTTAATTTATGGAATTTATTTTTTATTTTTTCCATATAGTTTTATCAATTTAACTATTGCTGAAAATACCAATATTGCATGGCTAAGAAATCTTGGTGGGGCTATAACAGGTCTTTTATTTATTGGTCTTTTAATGATCTACTTAAAAACAAAGGGCTCAATCAGATTACTTAATGTTATTATTATCACATCCGTAATACAGACTTCAGCTTTGATATATTCAAGAATAGCAAATGAATTTTCGGCAAATAATTTAATAATTATTGATATAACTATTTATGCAGCAATAATTATTACTATTTATTTATTATTCATTTCAATTAGATTTAAAAAACTATTTATTTAAAATTAAAAAAAATTTTAAGTAATTAAAAAATAATTAATAGTAAAAAAATTAAAAAATAACGTCAATCATTTAATAATTTTAAAACCTTTGAAAAAAATAAATGATGTAATAATCAAAGTTATTAAAATAAAAAATATTATAAAAATATTTTCAACTATATTAAATGAAAATTCATCATTAAATGAGTTTCTAAAGAAGCTTACTACATAATAGTAAGGATTATACAAAAGAATAACTTTAAAATTATCATGAAGATAATTAATTGAAAAAAAAGTTCCTGATAAAAAATTAATAGGTGCAACAAAAAAGCTTGAAAATGTACTTTGTGAATCCCAAGAGTTAAAAATTATTCCTACGATACATCCTAAACATGAAAAAAAAATTATAACTAAAAATAGGTAGTAAAAAAAATAAAAAAAATTATAAATTTCAATATCTATTAAAAAATTAAATACTAAAAAATTTAATAGTGCTAAAATAATTCCAATAATAATAGATGTGAATATTAATGATATTAATATTTCTATCCTATTAATAGGTGCCATTAACCAGTCATCTAATGAACCAATTTGTTTCATATGAATTAAAGTAGCAGATGAGTTATCGTAGCTTTCCTGAGCAACGATCATGATAATTAATCCAGGAGCAATAAATTCAACAAAAGATCCAGAATCTATAGATAATGAATAATAATTCTCCACAGTGAGAAATACCAAAATAAATAATAGATTTGTAGTGAGAGGAGCTAATAGTGAATAATGATATTCTTGAAAAAATTCTCTAAGTCTAGAAGCAACAATTGTGTAAATTGCAAATAAGTTAAACATTAAAAAAAAATTTTATTTTGAAAAATATTTCTTAACTAACTCTACCCAAAAATTCACACCAATAGGTAATAATTTATCATTAAAATCATACTTAGTTGTATGAAGACTTGCTGTATGATCTTCATCTCCCTGACCTATAAATAAATATGAACCAGGCTTTTCCTCTAATAAATAAGAAAAATCCTCACCACCCATACAAGGATCTATATCAGTTTGCACATTTTCTTCACCAACGAGGTCTTTTGCAACTTGTGATGCAAAGATCGATTCATTTTTAGAATTATAAGTTGGGGGATATTTATTAGTTAAATCAAATTTAATTTTTACATCTGCACCATGAGCCTTAGCTATACCTTCAGTTATTTCATTAATTCTTTTTTCAACATAGGATCTTGTTTCATTTTTAAACGTTCTAATTGTACCTCCAAAAGTAGCCTCATTACTTATTACATTATGAGCACTACCTGCATTAATTTTAGTTATACTAACTAAAGCCTTATCTACCGGATCAATCGATCTACTCACTATTGTTTGAATGGAATTAATAATTTGACTGGAAATAACGATAGGATCTATTGTTAAATGTGGCATAGCAGCATGCCCACCTTTACCTATCACGGTTATGTCAAACTCATCGACAGCTGCCATCATAGGACCATTGTTTACCCCAAAAGTTCCTAGTGGTGTTTCTGGCCAATTATGAAGAGCATAAACTTCATCTATCTTGAAATCTTTAAACATTCCATCTTCAATCATTTTTTTTCCACCGGCAAAACCTTCCTCACCAGGTTGAAAAATAAAAAAAACTTTTCCATTAAAATTTTTGTTTTCACTTAAATATTTAGCTGCACCAAGCAACATGGTAGTATGGCCATCATGACCACAACCATGCATCATGCCTTCTATAGTTGATTTGTGTTCAAAATCATTTTTTTCGGTCATCGGTAAGGCATCAAAATCAGCGCGCAATCCTATAGTTTTGTCACTATTAGCATTGTCACCTTCAATCCAAGCTACTATACCTGTGCCTGCGTACCCGTCTTTAAAATCAATTTTAAATTCTTTAAGTTTGTTTTTAATATATTTTGATGTCTCATATTCTTGTAGACCTATTTCAGGAATTTTATGGAGATCTTGACGCCATTCTTTCATTTGGTCTTGCATTTGATTTATACTATTTAATATTGGCATTACAATATTCCAAAAAAACCTTTTTTATTTAATTTTTTTTCGCATTTTTTTAATTGCTTATTAAACATCTTAGTATTTCTTTCTACATTTTTAGCAACATCAATCAACCAATCTTTGCTCTTATATGTCTCTTTAGACCATCCATTTTGACCTTCATGGTATGCTAAATATTGATTGTAGTAATCATTTTTTGAAATTCCAACCATATTTTCTGATTGTGTAGTATACCAACCAATAAAATCAGTTACATCTTTGAAATTTGCTCTAGAGGCATTTTGATTTCCTGTTTTATTTTTATACCAATCCCAAGTAGGATTTGTAATTTGAGCATAACCAAAAGCAGTAGAAGGTCTAGAAGTTGGTATTAAACCTAAAAATTTTTTTCTTTTCGGTTTTGCAAATTGGGTAAAAGATGACTCTTGTTTTATGACTGCTAATTGAAATGCAATTGATGTATTCCATTTATCGTAAGAATTTTTAGTTGCTTTATACCAGCTTTTCTTTTCATTAAAAATTATGCAACTATCAGCAGTATTTGTTAACTGATTTGAAGTACATGCATATAAAAATAATAATGAAATACACAAAATTTTTAAAAAATTATCAAATTTCATAACAAAACTAATTAACATAACTTTAACTTATATAGTCTTAAATGTGGCAAAAAATTATTGCTTGCTATTGAATTATAGATATGAATGCTTAAATTTCAATTATGGCAGAGAAAACTAAGGAAAATTTAACATTTCAAGCTGAAGTAAGTAAGCTTTTAGATCTTGTTGCTAATTCTCTTTACAGCGAAAGAGAAATATTTTTAAGAGAATTAATATCTAACTCGGCTGATGCCTGCGAAAAGTTAAGATATCAATCACTCTCCAAAAAAAACCTTCTTAAAAATGAAAAAGATTTGAAAATTGATATCAGAGTTTCAAAAAAGAAAAAAATGATTGAAATTGAAGATAATGGAATTGGAATGTCTAAAAATGAATTGATAGATAATTTAGGCACTATAGCTAGATCTGGAACTAGTAAATTTATTGAAGCAATGAAAAATAAAAAAAGTAATGATATTTCCGCAATTGGTCAATTTGGTGTTGGTTTTTATTCCTCATATATGGTTGCGGATAATGTTGAAGTGCTTTCTAAAGATGCTGAAAATGAAGAAACAAATCTTTGGTCTTCTAATGGAAAAGAAAATTATACCATAGAAGAAGCTAAAAAAGATAAAAGAGGAACTTGTATAACTCTAAATATAAAGAAAGATGCTGATGAATTTTTGGATTCATTTCGTTTAAGATCAATTATAACAAAATACTCAAATTATATTCCTTTTCCAATTTATCTTAAGGATTTAGATGATAAAGAAAAAGAAGAAAAAATTAATGAAGGTAGTCCATTATGGCTAAAAGATAAAAAAGATATAAAAGAGGAAGACTATAAGCAATTTTATAATAATATTTCATTTAACTTTGATGATCCTTTAAAGACTATTCATTATAACGCTGAGGGTGTTATTAGTTATAAGGCTTTACTTTATTTTCCTACAAATCAACCTATGGATTTATTCAATGCTGATAGGAAAAATAAAATAAAATTATATGTTCAAAAAGTTTTTATCACTGATGATTGTGAAGACATAATTCCTAATTGGTTACGTTTTATTCCAGGAGTAGTCGACTCACAAGATATTTCTCTCAATATAAGTAGAGAAATGCTTCAAAATAATCCTATTATTACAAAAATAAAAAAAGGTATTACAAATAAAATTTTAAGTGAAATTGATAGCTTGGCTAAGAAAGAAAAGGATAAGTTTGAGACATTTTGGAATAATTTTGGTCCTGTTCTAAAAGAAGGGCTATACGAACATAATGACCATCATGAAAAAATCCTACCGCTATTGAGGTTTGAAAATTCTTTAAATGATAAAAAAATATCTCTTGAAGAGTACACTAAATTAATGGTTAAAGATCAAAAAGAAATTTATTATTTTGCTAATACTGATAAGGATCATATTAAAAACTCCCCTCAATTAGAAGTTTTTACTGATAAAAAAATACCAGTTTTGTTTATGGTTGATGCAGTAGATGAGTTTTGGATACAAAATGTAAATAAATTTAAAGATTTAGAATTTAAATCAATAACCAAAGGTAAAGTTGATGTTTCAAAAGTTGGTGAAAAATCAAGTAAGAAAGATGAAGATCAAAAGGAAATAGATAGTAAAATCAATGATTTAATTAACATACTTAAAACAGAGCTTAAAGAGACTATATCTGATGTTATTGTATCTAAGAGATTAACCAAAAGCCCAATTCTTCTTGTTGCTGAAGAAGCTGGGATGGATATAAATATGGAAAAACTGATGAAAATGCATAATCAAAAAACTCCTGTTTCAAAAAAGATACTTGAAATTAATCCAAACCATCCGATGATTGTAAATTTATCTCAAAATTTAACTAAAATTGACCATAAAAAAGCTTCAAATTTAATTTTAGATCAAGCTAATATATTAGATGGTAATATTCTCTCAAATCCATCTGCTTACTTAGAAAATTTAACTGAAATTTTTATTAAGTAACTGAATTTATAATTTTATTATTATTAAAAAATTCAACAAACTGATTAGCAACCATTTCTGCTACAACTATTTGTGCTTCATCAGTAGAAGCAGCAATATGTGGAGTTAAAATTATATTATCTAAATTATAAAACCCACTTTCTTCTAAAGGCTCATTTTTAAAAACATCTAATGCAGCGCCTTTAATTTCTTTTTTTTCTAGAGCATTTTTAAGATCATCTTCATCAACTAAGTTACCTCTAGCGGTATTGATAATGATACAATTTTTTTTCATTAGTGATAGATGATTTTTATTTATAATCGGGCCTCCATCCTTATTGGGCTTACAGTGAAAAGAAATTATATCTGAACTTTTAATAATCTCATCTATAGAACAAGAATTATATTCAGGATAGTTATCCTTAATTGTTTCAAAGTATGAAGAAAATATTGAAACGTGCATTCCCAATACATTGGATATTTCTGCAACTCTTTTACCTACATTACCAAAACCTACGATACCAATTTTCTTCCCTTTAATTTCATTTCCTTTTAATTTCTTTTTTTCCCAAAGGCCCTTATGAGTTGACTCATTGGCAATAGTAATTCTTCTTTGTAATGCAAAAATTAAACCAATTGTGTGTTCTGCTGTAGCATTTGTATTTCCTCCTGGAGTATTCATTACGATAATATTTTTACTTTTAGCAGCTTCCACATCAACATTATCTACTCCTGCCCCTGCCCTACCTATAATTTTTAAATTTGAAAGAGAATCGATTAAATCTTTTCGCACTTTAGTTGCAGAACGAATGATTAAACCATCATAGTTATCAATTATTTTTTTTAATTCTTCAGGAGATAAGTTTGTTTTTGTGTCAACTGAAATGTTATTCTTTATTAAAATTTCAGATGCTATGTTATCTAGTGAATCTGATATTAGTACTTTAGGCATGTTTTGATTTAATCTCTGAATAAGCCCAATCTATCCAAGGTAAAACTAATTCTACATCTGAAGTTTGAACCGTGCCTCCAGCCCATATTCTAAAAGAAGGTGGTGCTTTTGGATATCCATTACAATCAAATCCAACATTATTTTCAGAAAGTAATTTGCAAATATCAGCCATTACAGCTCTTTGACCGCTTTCATCTTTATTAGTAAACCAATCTTCAATAATTTTAAAAGTTATCCCAGTGTTTGAAATATAATTCTCATCTTCAATTTCAGATAAAAAAGTAACCCAGTCTCTCTCATTAATCCATTCTCGGATTTTTTGTAACGAATTCTGAGATTTGGAGATTAATGAATTTAATCCTCCTTGAGAATAAACCCAGTTTAAAGAATCAATAATATCCTCAACACATATCATTGATGGTGTGTTAATAGTATTTCCTTCAAAAATACCTTTTATTAATTTTTGTTTTTCAGCCAATCTAAATAATTTTGGTACTGGCCAACTTGGTGTAAAACTTTCTAATCTTTCAACAACGCGTGGAGAAATTGCAATCATTCCATGAGCGGCCTCTCCTCCAAGTATTTTTTGCCAAGACCAAGTTATAACATCACATTTGTTATAATCTATAGGCATACCAAAAATTGCTGAAGTAGCATCACAAATTGTTAGACCTTTTCTGTCATCAGGTATCCAATCTCCATTAGGAACTTTGACACCAGATGTTGTTCCATTCCAAGTGAAAATAACATCATTATCAAAATTGACTTTGCTAAGGTCAGGTAGTTTGCCATAATCTTCTTCATGAATATTTAAATTATCTAATTTTAACTCACTAATTGCATCTATTACCCAATCTTTACCAAAATTTTCCCATGCAAGAATATCGACTCCTGTTTTACCCAATAGGCACCACATAGCTGCTTCTAAAGCACCAGTATTTGATCCAGGCATTATACCCAATAAATAATCATCAGGTAATTTTAGAATATCTTTTGATTTATCTATTGCTTCTTTTAATCTTGCTTTACATTCAACAGATCGATGGGATCTACCAGTTAAGGCATTACTCAACACTGATATATCCCATCCAGGTCTTTTTGAGGTTGGGCCACTTGAAAAGTTGGGGTTGTTAGGCTTGCTATTTGGTTTATTCATATAATTTTTCAAACTCATAAACTACTAATCCATCTAAAGGTTTGGGATCAAACCATGTTGATTTAGGAGGCATAGTCAAATTTTTGTTTGCGACTTTAATAACATCACTTATTGATGATGGGAAGATAGAAAATGCCACACTATCATTATTTTCATCAACTTTTTTTTCTAAAGCTTCTAAACCATGGCATCCAGCAATAAATCTTATTCTTTCATCATTATTAACATCAGAAATATTCAAATGTTTTTTGAAAACGAAATTGTTTAAAATATTAATATCTAGTGTATCAATAAAATTATCAGTTTTTAATTCAGTTTTAAAATACAATGAATACCACTTTTTTTCATGATACATTCCAAATTGTTTATTTAATTGAGGTTTGAATGGAATTTTTTCATTTTTTATTTCGAAGTTTTCAGAAAGAATTTCTAAAAAGTTTTCTTCAGTCAAACCATTTAAATCTTTAACAACTCTATTATAATCAAATATTTTAGCTTCATCACTTGGAAACGCTGCTATCATAAAATCTTCTTGTAAAATATTTTTATTATAATTTAATTCTGCAATAATTTTCATAGCTCCCATTCTATGATGTCCATCAGCAATATAAAAATTATCTACCTCGTTTATAAAAACAGAAGATAGCTTTTCGATGAAAGGTTTATCAGAAACACACCAAAGTTTATGAATAGATTTATCAAAGCTTTCAAAATCATAATCTGGAGTATTTGATATTATAGAGGATAACAGATCTTTTATCTTATTATTTTGTTTATATACTACATAAATAGGACCAATTTGTGTTTTTATATTTAACATTTGCTCTGCTCTTTCTCTCATCCTAGTCTCATATATTTTTTCGTGTGCTTTAATTTTTTCATCTACAAAATCTGAGATTTTAGAAAGAGATAAAAAGCCTAACTGAGTATGGCCTTTAAATTCAATTTGATAAATATAATAAAACAATTCTTTATCTTTTTTTATTACATCATTTTCTTTCATTTCATTAAAATGTGATTTAGCTTCTAAAAGAGTGTCTGCTTCTTTTAATTGTCCAACTGGATTTAAAATTTTTAAATAATTCCAATAATTATTTTTTTTAAATATTTCTATATTTTCAATACTTAAATGATCAGTAGAAGGAGCAATTAAATTTTTTGCATCTTCGTTATAAGGACGTGTTCCTTTAAAAGGTTTAATTTCAACCATAATAAAAAAACACCTTTAATTAAATAAAAAAAAATTTAAACTTAAATTATGCTACTTCTGGTATTTGAGAAATAGATTTACCTATTCCATCATCGTCAATAACATCATCAGCCATTGATCCATTTAGATAATCATCATAAGCTGACATATCAAAATATCCATGACCACATAAATTAAAGAGAATAGTTTTTGACTCACCTTTTTCTTTACATTCTAAAGCTGCATCAATAGCACCTTTGATTGCATGGTTTCCTTCTGGAGCAGGGATAATTCCTTCTTGTTTTGCAAAAGTTAAACCAGCTTCAAAACAATCTTTTTGACCGTAAGCCTTTGCTCTCATCAAACCTAACTCATATAAGTGACTTAAATGATAAGACATGCCATGGTATCTTAATCCACCAGAGTGATTAGCTGGCGGTAAGAAATCAGACCCAAGAGTATGCATTTTAATTAATGGAGTCATTTTTGCCATATCACCATGATCATAAGCATACTTACCCTTAGTAAATGAAGGACATGATGCAGGCTCGCAACCAATTATATCAATTTTTTGACCGCCTCTTAACTGTTGTCCTAAAAATGGAAACATTAATCCAGAAAGATTACTACCACCACCTGTACAGCCAACAATTATATCAGGATAATCTCCAGCCATCTCCATTTGCATAATAGCTTCATTACCATTTATAGTTTGATGCATTAGAACGTGGCCTAAAACACTTCCAAGTGAGTATTTCGCCTTACCTCCACTTTTAACAGTTGCTTCTATTGCCTCTGATATAGCTATTCCCAAACTACCAGGGTTATCAGGATTTTCTGATAATAACTTGTTACCAAAATCAGTTAAATTAGATGGACTAGCGTGACAGTTAGCTCCGAATGATTGCATCATTAATTTTCTATATGGTTTATGATCAAAACTAACCTTAACCATGAAAACTTCTATATCTATACCAAAGATCTGACCTGCAAAAGCTAATGAACTTCCCCACTGACCTGCGCCTGTTTCAGTAAAAATTTTACTAATTCCTTCTTCTTTATTAAAAAATGCTTGTGGGACTGCAGTATTTGGTTTGTGACTTCCAGTAGGACTAACACCTTCATATTTGTAATAAATTTTAGCTGGTGTATCTAAAAACTTTTCTAATCTTCTTGCTCTAAATAAAGGAGAAGGTCTCCATTGTTTGTATACTTCTCTTACTGGTTCAGGAATTTCTATTTCTCTTTCAGTAGAAACTTCTTGCATAATTAAACTCATTGGAAATAAAGGAGCAAAGTCATCAGGACCGGCTGGTTGTTTAGTTCCAGGGTGTAATGGTGGTGGTGGTGGACTTGGTAAGTCTGCATTAATATTGTACCAAAACTTTGGTGCTTTATTTTCTTCCAGTAAGTATTTAATTGAGTCACTCATAATTAAAGTATATTGGACTATAAAATGTTAAATTTCAACTATAAATGAAATACTTTAACTTCAAAAATGTGTCTATTTTTATTGCTGTGTTATTAGTATTATACGTTTTTTATGGATATTTTACTCATTGATTTTTTTTGACCAACAAATAGTCCAATAAAAACTAAAATAATTCCAATTACTGAACTAAATACTATTTGTTCAGAAAGGAATATGAATCCCCATATTAAAGCAAAAACAGGGATTAAATATGCAACGTAAGATAAGAAAACTGGACCAGATTGTTTAACTATATGATAGCGCATATGAAATGCGATAGCTGTTGGAAAAACACCTAAATAAATAATAGAAATTAAAGAAATATTATTAATATTATTTTCATAATTGATAAAATCATAGAATAAAAAAGGTAATGATATTATCGCGCCAAACAATGTAGCAAAAGTTGTAATTGAAATAGGGCTTAATTTTTTTAATTTATTATAAGCTGCAATATTTGAAATCATGTAACCAAATGCAGCTATAATCACAAATATTTTTGCTAAGGTACTAATGTAGTTTTCATCTCGAAAATTAAATTTACTAATATCTAAAATAAAAAGAATACCAACAAAACCTATAATAATTGATATAAATTTAATCCAAGTAAATTTATCGTCTGAAGTTAAAACATGAGACATAAGTAATGTAATTAAAGGCCCAACTGACATTAATAAACCTGCAGTGGAAGAAGGAATGTATTGCTCAGCCCAACTAATTAGATAGAATGGTAAAAAATTTCCAGTAATTCCAATAAAAGAGAGGATTATAACTAAATTAAGATCTAATTTAGGATGCTTGTTATATGAATAATATAAAATAATTAAGAATACCGATGCTATTATTAATCTTAAAGAAGCAATACTTGTAGGAGTAAAACTAGAAAGACAAATTTTAATTACAAAAAAAGCTGACCCCCAAATAGCCGATAATATTATTAAAAGAGTAAAGTTATTTGAAAAAATTTTTTTTAACAAAAATCAAATTTTGTTTTTAGGTTTGGGTATATCAAGGGTTTCTGAATTTTTCATAAATTCATCTCTTCTTCCATCCCAAAGGTAATCGGCATAATCGAATTCGGTAATCATTCTGTCCGATCTTTCAAACGTTAATCCATACTTTCTACAATAACTAGCAAATTCTTCTGCATTATCTACAGGTAAATTTTCAACTGTCCACTTTCTTGCACTTCTATCAAATTTAAAACCATTTTTTTTGAACCAATCTCTGTGATAATAAGAATCTCTACCAAAAGCTGAAAAAGTAATTTTCTTAGACATATTTTTTGAGTGGTCATATATTAAAATATACAAAATAACAAATTTATTTTTTAAATTATATTTTATTTAAAATACTAGAAATATAGCATTATTTATAATAAGATATTCAAATGGATCTTTACGATAGTAGTGAAATAACAGTTCATCAATTAAACGAACTTAAACAAGATAATAAAAAAATACAAATAATAGATGTAAGGGAAGATACGGAAAGAAGTCATGCTTATATTAAAGGTACTATACATATGAAACTTTCAGAAATTGCACAAAGATATACTGAGCTTGATAAAAAAAAGAATATTTTTGTAATGTGTCATACTGGTACTAGAAGCCAAGCTGTGTGTAAATGGCTGAAGGCACAAGGATATAATCATTGTGTCAACGTTCTTGGTGGAATTGATGCATGGGCAGCTTTAATTGATAGAGATATAAGAAGATATTAAGTAATACTCTCTAGGTATAAACCAAGAAAAATAATAATTAAGCTAATTAAAAAGAGTATTATCCTGAAAAGTATTTCAATAAAAAGATTAAATCTTATTCGTTTTTTTATAATTAGTTTATAAAGAGGATTACTTATTGATAAAGAAATTAATAATATCCCAATAATAATAACAAACCAATGCATAAAGTTCAAAAATACATAGCTGAAGATTTAAAATTTTCAAATCAAACTATCAAAGAAATGAGGATTAATTCAAAGAAATTTTATAATAATATTAAAGATAGAAGAAGTATACGTGAATTTTCAAAAGATAAAATTGATATTAATGTTATAAAAAATGCTATTTTATCTGCAGGATCAGCTCCTAGTGGAGCGAATCTTCAACCTTGGCATTTTGTAATAGTAAAGAATAAAAGTATAAAAAAGAAAATTAGAATAGAAGCAGAAAAAGAAGAAGAAAATTTTTATAATCATAAAGCTCCACAAGAATGGTTGGAAGCTTTAAGCCCTTTAGGAACTGATGAAAATAAAAAATTTATCGAAAATGCACCTTATTTGATTGCTATATTTGAAAAAAAATATTCAATTTCCAAAAATAAAAAAATAAAAAATTATTATGTAAAAGAGTCAGTAGGTATAGCTACTGGTATATTAATCACTTGTTTACATTTTTCTGGCTTAGCAATGTTAACGCATACACCAAGTCCAATGACATTTCTTAATAAAATTTTAAAAAGACCTAATAATGAAAAACCATTTGTTTTACTTATTGTTGGGCGACCAGATACAAAAGCAAAAGTCCCAAAATTTGCTAAACAAAAGAAAAAATTTGACGAAATTACCTCTATTTTTTAACCAAGTTCCTCTGGTTTCATAGTTTCGTAAATCTCATAAGGCATATGTATCCAAGGAGAATCTTCTAAGTAATCAACATAATAATTTGGTTTAAATGATGATACTGACTTATAAAACAAAACCCCAGTTCTAATAGGTTCATCTATATAAAAACCATAAGTGTGATTTAGCCAATCAATACTTTTTTTGAGTGTAATTCCAGAGTCTGCTAAATCATCTACTATTAAAACTTTTGATCCAATGTTAGGACTTGTTTTTGCTAAATCTCTTGAAAATGTAATTGCACCTCTTTTATTTTTTACACCCTCGCCTTTATATGATTCAACAGAAAGTATCGCTAAAGGAACATCAAATATTCTTGCCATCACGTCCCCTACTCTCATACCGCCTTTGGCTATGCATACAACTTGATTAAAGCTCCATCCATCTTTATGAATTTGTTTTGCTAATTCTTCTGTTTTAGCTCTATATTCATCCCAACTAATGTGTAAATCAGACATAAATCTTCCTTTGAAATTAAGAATTAAACCTCTCCCTTTAAAAGAGAGAGGGTTATAAGAATTTTAATTATTGTGGTACTTCGCCGTCAATACCTTGAACATAAAAGTTCATTCCAAGTAACATGCCATCAGGCGCTACTTCACCTTCAGGAACCACAAGCTCACCAGCTTGATTGTAAATTGGACCCGTGAAAGGATGGATAGTTCCATCTTTAATTCCAACTTCCATATTTACTGCTTCTTGAATTAAACTTGCTGGCATAAGTTTAGTATTATATGGTGACATTACAACCATACCTTTGTCCATACCATCCCAAGTATCACCAGAAGACCAAGTGCCGTCCACAACAGCTTTTGCTCTTTCAGCATAGTAAGGGCCCCAAATATCTTCAATTGAAGTTAAATGTGCATCAGGACAAAATTCTTCTTGGTTTGAAGCTTGACCAAATGCATAAACACCCGCTTTTTGAGCAGCTTGGCAAGGAGCATATGTATCAGTATGCTGCACAATTATGTCAGCTCCTTGATTAATTAATGTATTAGCTGCATCAGCTTCTTTACCTGGGTCGTACCAAGTAAATACCCAAATAATTTTCATTTTGATATCTGGATTTACTTTTGAAGCCGCTAAATAAAATGCATTAATTCCTCTTACAACTTCAGGAATAGGGAATGAAGCTATATAACCAATAGTATTAGTTTCAGTCATATGACCAGCAATATGCCCTTCAATCATTCTACCTTCGTAAAATCTAGCTGAATACGTAGCAACGTTATCTGCTTGGATATACCCAGTAGCATGTTCAAATTTTATATCAGGAAAATCCTTAGCTACTTCATGTGTCTGATCCATATAGTTGAAAGACGTTGTAAATATTAAATCATGTCCTGAGTCTGCTAGTTTTCGGATTGCTCTCACTGCATCTGCGTTTTCAGGAATATTTTCAAGATAAGTAGTAGTAATAGAGTCACCAAGTTGGCTCTCCATATATTTTCTACCTACATCATGCATGTATGTCCAACCATGATCACCTGGAGGACCTATGTATATAAATCCAACTTTTTTAGGGTCTGCATATGCTGAACCAAATGCAAATACTAAAAAAGTAGATAAAAAAGTTATTATTCTAATCATTTTAACCTCACCTGCTAATATAACGATTACTCAGATATATACTTAATATATACAAATAGGTTTGATCAATAAATCTATATGATTATAGAAAAAAAGAAGTGGATATTTATCTGCCTTTATAAAAAGGAATAGTTAATGAAGCTGGTGCACTAAGTTTTATTCTTAATTTATTACTAGAAATTAATACTAAAACTATAATAGTTGCAACATATGGTGCCATACTGAAAAATTGACCAGGAAATCTTAAACCTAAAGCCTGAAGATTCATTTGAAGAATAGTAACACCTCCAAATATATAAGCTCCAATAAGCACTCTTTCTGGTTTCCAAGTTGCAAACACAACTAAAGCTAACGCTATCCATCCACGTCCAGCTGTCATACCTTCTTGCCACATTGGAGCATAACAAATTGAAATATATGATCCTGCAAGAGCACACATAGAACCTCCAAATAAAATTGATAAAAATCTAATTTTAATAACGCTATATCCTAAAGCATGTGCAGAATTATGAGATTCCCCTACTGCTCTTAAAATCAAACCTGCTTTAGTTTTATAAAAAAAATAACTAACCAAAAAAACAATTAAGAAAGAAAATATTACAAAAAACCATGGTGACAGACCATCAATTGGTGTTCCAATATATTGTTTGCCAAGCATCGAACTAAGACCTATTCCAAAAATAGTTAATGCTAACCCCGTTGCAATTTGATTTGACATTAAAAATAGAACTAGAAAAGCAAATAAACCGGACATAATAATTCCAGATAATATAGATACAAAAAAAGCTAAAAAATAACTTCCAGTAATTACTAAGATAATAAAAGCGGACACTGCTCCTACCAACATCATTCCTTCTACACCTAAATTTAATACTCCAGATTTTTCTGTAACTAACTCACCTATACCAGCAAAAACAAGAGGTGTTGTTGCAATTAAAACAATTTGTAATATTCCAAGTATTAAATCTAAATTCATAATAATTTTTTGTAAGTTAATTTATAGTTAATTAGTAATTCTGCACCTAATAAATAAAATAAAACCAAACCCTGAAATATAAAACCTACTGCTGAAGGTATTTGTAAAAACAATTGTGCGTCTTCTGCACCAAGATAAGTAAGAGCGATAACTAAAGAAGCAAAAATAATACCAATTGGGTGAAGTCTACCTAAGAAAGCAACAATAATTGCAGTAAATCCATAATTTGGAGAAATATCTCTATATAATAATCCAATTGGACCAGATACTTCGGCTAAACCTGCAATACCTGCAAAAGCACCACAAATTGCAAAAGCAAAAAAAACTAAAGTTGTTTGATTAAAACCAGCATATCTTGCAGCTTTAGAGCTATAACCAGATACTTTTAATTGAAAGCCAAAAATAGTTTTTGAAAATATAAACCAAGATACAAAAATTAAAAATAACGTTATAATTAATCCAAAGTGCACCCTTAAACCATCAAATAATAGCGGCATTCTTCCAGATTCACTAAATGGTCTTGATTTCGGAAAACTATAACCAAATGGATCTTTCCAAGGTCCCACTACTAAATAATCTAAAATAAATAAAGCAACATAAACTAACATTAAACTTGTTAAAATTTCATTTGTATTAAATTTTGTTTTTAAAATAGCTGGTATTAAACCCCACAATGCTCCTCCAATTGCTCCAGCAAAAATCATTAATGGCAATAACCAAAAAGCATTTGTATCATGAAATAATATTCCAATACCTCCACCAAAAATTGCTCCCATTGTAAGTTGTCCTTCAGCTCCAATATTATAAATATTATTCTTAAAACAATATGAGAGACCAATTGCAATTAAAGCTAAAGGAGTTGCTTTTACAAACAATTCAGAAATACCGTAGGTTGAAGAAATAGGTGAAATAAAAAACGTATACAATGCATAAACTGGATCAAAACCAAGAAGAATAAAAATAATTGAACCTGTAATTAAGGTTAAAACAATAGATATTATGGGAACAAAAAAATTCATTAGACCCGAACTCTGTGAGCGAGAAACTACAGATGGAAATAAACTATTCATTTTTTCCACCCATCAATAATCCTAATTTTTCTATTTCTACTTCATTAGTTCTAAAAGGTTTGGATAATTTTCCATCATAAATAACAGATATTTTATGAGTAATTTCAATCAATTCATCTAAATCTTGAGAAATAACAATTATTGATGTGCCATTTTGAGATAATTCTATCAAAGACTCTCTGATAGAATGCTCAGCACCGGCATCTATCCCCCAAGTTGGATGTGAAATTATTAATATTTTTGGCTTAGATGATATTTCTCTACCAATTACGTATTTTTGTAAATTTCCTCCAGATAAACTTGATGCTTTGGCGTCATTTCCAGGAGTAATAACTTTAAATTCATTAATCACATTATTGGCAAAATCATCAACGTTATTTTTCAATATTATACCATTTTTAATAAAATTATTTTTTGGAAATTGACTTAAAAGAATATTTTCAGACAAACTTAACTCAGGTACTGCACTGTGACCTAGTCTATTCTCGGGAACAAAAGAAATAGATAAATCTCTTCTTTTTTGTGGTCCATACTTTTCAATTTTTTTATTATCAAAAGTAATTGATCCAGATTTAATATTAATATTTTCCCCAGTTAAAATGTCCATTAATTCTGATTGTCCATTACCAGCAACACCAGCAATGCCATAAATTTCACCAACTCTAACTTGAAAAGAAATATTTTTAAGATCTGTTAAAAATGGATCATTAAATTCACATGAAATATTTTTTACTTCAAAGTTAACTTCATCTTTTATATGCCCATAATTAGTTTTTAAATCTTCTAATTTTTGTCCTAGCATTTTTGTTGCCAGTGTTTTTGCTGTTTGATTAGAAGTGCTTGAAGTGTCTACAATTTCACCACTTCTCATTATTGTAACTGTATCACATATTGATATTACTTCTTCGAGTTTATGAGTGATATATAATATCGTACGACCTTCTTTGACGAGTGCATTTAATGTTACAAACAAACTTTCAACTTCTTGTGGAGTTAAGACTGAAGTTGGTTCATCCATAATAAGTATCTGAGGGTCTTGTAATAAAATTCTTACAATTTCTACACGTTGTTTTTCTCCAGCTGATAAAGCAGTAATTGGAGCATCTAAGTCTAAGGGAAGATTATATCTTGAGCTTATATTTTCTAACTTATCTTCTAGATCTGAATAAGACATCTTTTCATCAATTCCTAAAATTAAATTTTCTTTTACTGATAAAGAATCAAATAAAGAAAAATGCTGAAATACCATTCCTATTCCTTGTTTCCTTGCTTCTGCCGGAGAACTAACTTTAAAATCCTTATTATTTAATTTAATGTTTCCTTGATCTGGTTCTAAGAGGCCGTATAAAATTTTTACCAAAGTAGATTTACCTGCTCCATTTTCTCCTAAAATTGCATGAACTGCATTTTTTTTAATATCAAAAGTAACCTTTTTGTTTGCAACTACTCTTGGGAAAGATTTTGTAATATTTTCTATATTTAATATTGTATCACTCATATTTTAATTCAAATATTTCTGATTGTTCAAAATTATAAATCTCAATATTATTATCAGCATCTTTTTTATCAATGGTAATATATTTTTCATTCTCAAGAGATATTAGAGGAAAATGCCATACTTTGGGATTAAAATTTATACCATCACCACCACTTACTTTAAATATTTCAATTAAATCAATTTTTGGTTTGTCAGCTATTGGAGCAACTAAAACTAAAAACCCTGTAGCATTAAAAGGAAGAAATACTTGAGAACTGTAGGGATGATTTTCCAACATGTTAATTTTTAATGGAAAGTTTCTTTTCTTTGCTTGGAAAATATTTAATCTAGATCTTTTATCATCACCAATTATTTGAATATTTGCTAAATCAAAAAAACTATCGGTTGTATTTTTATTAATACTTTCATATTTTTTTTTAGATGTTGTAATTAAATCACCGTAATTTTTAAAATTTTCTTTACTAATATTCTTTATCTTATATTTCACAAAAACTTTCCAATCGCTCTAATCCGTGAAATGCCACCGTCAGGATAAATATTTAACTTCAAATAATTTATTTTTTTAATGTTGTTAGTTGAATTAATTTTTAATGATGAATTAGGTTTGAGGCTTTTATTTTTTATTAAATATTCCCAATTTTTGCTTTCATTTATTAATTTGTTTATATTTATATTTTTTATTGAATAAAGACCTTGTACTGAACAATGGGACGGATAATTACCTTTAAAATAATGAGTTTCAATATCAAACTTTTCAATTAAACCAGGCTTGCCAAGTTTAATTATAACCCAGTCATATCCTGATCCTCTTCTTCTTTTAGTTTCCCAACCATTGCCCATATTTTTAGATTTAAATGGAAGTAATAAATTTTCTGCCCTGCCAAAATGTTCATCGCTACATGCAACAATTTTTGATCCATTAAGGACACTTAATAAATCAAATTTTTTATTTGGAAATTTCAATTTTGATATATCTAGATTTCCTAGTAATTTTAATCTTGCAACTCCTCCGTCTGGATAGATATTTAATCTTATAAAATTAAAAACTTTATTATTCTGTTTAATTTTGAAACCATGAAGATAATTTGGGTTAAGTTTCTTTTTTGATAAAATGTTTACCCAATTAAATTTATTTTTTTCAAAATAACAAGCATCAATGCTTGCGTATTCAGGCTGATTACCATTAAAATAGCTTGTATCTATTTCAACAAAATTAATTTTACCAGGAAGGCCTAATTTAATAGTAACATAATCATTTCCTTCAATTCTTTTTCTTCTTGTTTCCCATCCATCCATCCATTTCCCATTTTTATCGTATACTCCTTCTTTAAAAATTGGCTGTTCCTCTTTAAGCAATCTGGATGCTGATCCAAAAAACTGATCAGAAAATCTATGAATTTTTGTACCTAAAACCTTACTACACAAGTTTATATAATTTTTTTGAATGTATTTCTTATTCATTAATTAATTCTGTTAATCTTAATTTTGCAATTTCTTTTACTTGTGAAAATGAAGTTTTTATTTCTAAGTTTAAATCATTATTTTCTAATCTACTTTTAAACTCTGTTATAATTTCATTTTTATTTTTATTTCTAACTGCAAAAATAAATGGAATATTAAATTTATTTTTAAATCTTGAATTTAAATCTTTAAATAAGTTAAATTCTTGTTCTGAACAATCTTTTAAACCAGATCTACTTTGTTCTTCATCAGATAATTCAGACAAACCTTTATTTATTTTTATTTTATCAGCTAGATCAGGATGTTTTTTAATTATATTTATTTTAGTTTCTTCATCTAAATTATCAAACAATTCTAAAAATATTAATATCATTTCTTTTTTATTTTTAAATGGTCGCTTTTTATTAGCATGTTCTGTTATAAATTTAGATTCTTCATAAATATTTTTAAAAGAATCAATAAATTTTTCAGAGTTATAATTATTAATATCTTCAATTTTCATCACTAAAATTTTCATACCAATAATTGGCAATTTCCTCTCTTTTGCATATCCAAATATCATTATAACCAGAAACATAATTCAAAAATTTTACCAAAGACATAAATCTTCCAGGTCTAGCTATTAATCGACAATGTAAACCCACACTCATCATTTTTGGTTTATTGAACTCATTGGCTTCTCTGTATAATGTATCAAATGAGTTTTTTAAGTAATTATAAAAATCCTCACCTGTGTTAAAACCTTGTAAGGTAGAGAATCTCATATCGTTATTATCTAGAGTGTATGGAATAATTAGATGTTTTTTATTTTTTACTTTTATCCAATAGGGTAAATCATCAGCATAGGAGTCACTATCATAAATAATATTTGTATTTTCTAAAATTATATTTCTTGTATTTGGGCTTGTTCTACCAGTATACCAACCAGACGGAAAATAACCAAAAATATCTTTAATAATGTTGTTACATTTTATAGTATGCTCTTTTTCAACTTCCTCAGTTATATTTTGATAGTCTATCCATCGATAACCATGGCTAGCTACTTCATACTTTGATTTAATTATTTGTTCACAAACATCAGGATTTTTTTCTAAAGCCATACCAACGCCAAATATTGTTAAAGGTAATTTTCTTTTTTCAAACTCATTATGTATTCTCCAAAAACCCCTTCTTGAGCCATACTCATATATTGATTCCATATTCATATTTCTGGCACCTATTATTTGCTTTGCATTAATTATTTCCGATAAAAAAGTTTCTGATCCTTCGTCACCATTCATTATTGAATTTTCAGCACCTTCCTCATAATTTAGAACAAATTGAAGAGCGAGTTTTGATTTATTAGGCCAATAAAAGTTAGAGTCATTATTTCCGTAGCCTTTATAATTTCTGTCATCTTTCATAAAAATGCTTGATTTAATATTTAGCTAAATACTGTATAAACGAATAAGTATTATGTCTAAAGGATATTTAACTACTCATGTTTTGGATACCTATAATGGTAAGCCTGGTTCTGGTATAAAAGGGTCACTTTTCAAAATTGATGGTGAAAATAAAGTTAAAATTTCAAATTTTATTCTCAATGAAGATGGCAGATGTGATGAGCCTATATTAAGTAAAGAGAATTTTATACTTGGAAAATATGAGTTATTATTTCTTTGCGGGAGTTATTTTAAGGAATTTACAAATCTTGATGAACCATTTTTTCTTGATGACGTAATAATTAGATTTGGAATTAACAAAGAAGAGCACTACCATGTACCTCTTCTTATTACCCCGTGGAGTTATTCAACATATAGAGGAAGCTAGTGTCTAGAGAGCATGTCGATTTTCTTCTTAATGAAGAAAAAATCTCTATCAAAGATTTAGACACAAATACAACTGTCTTAAATTATCTTCGTAACAATCATGAATTAACTGGAACAAAAGAAGGTTGTGCATCTGGTGATTGTGGAGCATGTACTGCAGTTGTAGGAGAATTAAAAGAAAATAAAATCTGTTATAAAAGTATAAACACTTGTATTACTTTTTTGTATTCTCTGCATGGTAAGCAATTAATAACAGTTGAGCATATACAAAAAAATAAACTTCATCCTGTTCAACAATCAATGATTGATAGTGACGGATCTCAATGTGGTTTTTGTACACCTGGTATCATCATGTCAATGTACAATATGTATGAAAATAAAATAAAACCGACAGAAGAAAATATAGATAAATTCCTTTCTGGAAATTTATGTAGATGCACAGGTTATCTTCCAATTAAAAATGCAATTAAGAATATGTATAGCTATAAAAGTGATAAATTTTCAAAGAGTAAAGTTATAAGATTATTAAAATCCATTAAGAAAACTGATATTGTTATTAAAAAAAATGATTCTAAGTTTTTCATCCATTATAATTTAAATTCTCTAATAAAAGATTATCAAAAGATTAGTAATGGACATTTACTAGTCGGCGGTACAGATCTAGCTCTTGAAGTAACAAAAAAAAGAAAAGATTTAAAAAATATTTTTTATTTAGGATCAAATAAAGATTTAAATTATGTTAAAAATAAAAACAATAATTTACACATTGGATCCGCTACTCCCATAAATGATATTTTACCAATTTTAGAAAATATTTATCCAACATTTGCTAAAATGTTTGAAAGATACGGATCTGAGCAAATAAGAAATACTGCATCTCTTGGAGGTAACATTGGAAGCGCATCTCCAATAGGTGATAGTTTGCCTGTGTTAATTGCACTCAATAGTAAAATTGTAATTCAAGGAAAAGTTAAAAAAACTTTATTATTGGATAATTATTTTCTCAGCTATCGAAAAACTAAATTAAAACCTAATGAAATAATTAAAGAAATTATAATACCCATTTATAAAAAAAATATTCTTAAATGTTATAAAATTTCAAAAAGAATAGATGATGACATAAGTTCTGTTTTCATGGCTATAAATGCTAGGATTGAAAAAAATATTATTAAAGAAATAAAAATTGTTTGTGGAGGTTTGGCAGAAACTCCAAAAATAGCTGAAAAAGCACAAAAATTTTTATTGAATAAAATATTTAATGAAGAAAATATTAATGAAGCAAAGAAAATTATTAAAAAAGAATTTGATCCAATAGATGATATGAGAGCGTCAAAAAATTATAGAACTAAAATTAGTCAAAACCTTTTAGAGAGGTTTTTAAATGAAAATAATAAAATTAAATCAACGCTATATTAATGGATAAAATATTTACAAAAAATATTGAACATGAAAGTGCAGTAAAACATGTTAGTGGAAAAGCAATTTATACTGATGATATATCAGAGCCTAAAAATTTACTTCACGCAGTAATTGGATACAGTAATTGCAGTAAAGGAGTAATAAAAAAAATTGATTATAAAGATGTTTTATCTTCAGAAGGTGTAGTAGACATTATTACTGAAAAAGACATTGAAGGTATAAATGATGTTGGGCCAATATTTAAGGGAGATAAAATATTTACTTCAAAAAATATAGAATATTATGGGCAACCAATTTTTGCAGTTATAGCAAAGACCAATAATTTAGCAAAAAAAGCTGCATTAAAAGTAAAAATAGACTTAAAAATATCTAAACCGATCGTTTCAATTGAAGAAGCATTAAAGAAAAAATCATTTGTTTTAAAACCGAAGCATCTAACTAGAGGAAATATAAAAGATGGGTTTAAAAAATCTAACAACATTCTAAAAGGTAAATTGTATTCAGGGGGTCAAGATCATTTTTATTTAGAAGGTCAAATTGCAATGACTATTCCACAAGAAGATAATAATTTTTTAGTTTATTCTTCAACACAACATCCATCAGAAACACAGCAAATTATCGGTAAAGTTCTTAAACAAAATTACAATAGTATCCATGTGATAGTAAGAAGAATTGGTGGTGGTTTTGGAGGAAAAGAAACACAATCTTTTTTGTTTGCAGCCATTACAAGCATTGCAGCAAAAAAGTTATCTAAACCAGTAAAGTTAAGAGTCGATAGAGATGATGATATGATCATGACTGGAAAAAGGCATGATTTTTTATTTGATTATGAAGTAGGTTTTAATAAAAGTGGTGAAATACTTGCACTAAAAATAATGATGGCTTCGAGATGCGGTATCTCTCCAGATTTATCAGGAGCTATAAATGATAGAGCCATCTATCATATAGATAATGCCTACTTCTTACCAAATATAGAAATTAATTCGTATAGATGTAAAACAAATACTGTTTCTAATACAGCTTTTCGTGGATTTGGTGGGCCTCAAGGAATGTTTTGTATTGAAAATATAATTGAAAACATTGCTCAAAAATTAAATCGAGAAGCAAGTGAAATAAGAAAAATTAATTTTTATAAAGATAAAATTAAAAATACTACTCATTATGGAATGAGAATTACTGACAATGTGATTGAAGATATTTTTAATAAACTAATTAAGAAATCTAATTACAAAAAAAGAAAAATAGAAATTGATAATTTTAATAAAAAAAATAAAGTTCTAAAAAAAGGAATAGCAATAACACCTGTAAAGTTTGGAATATCATTTACAACTACTCATTTAAACCAAGGTGGTGCCTTAGTTCATATCTACACTGATGGATCCATTCATTTAAATCATGGAGGAATTGAAATGGGTCAAGGATTAATGACAAAACTTGCTTTAGTGGCTTCAAATGAATTTGGACTTAATTATGAAAATATAAAAATCTCTTCAACGGATACAGAAAAAGTGCCTAACACATCAGCGAGTGCCGCATCAGCTACAACTGATATAAATGGAGCAGCAATTGTTAATGCTATAAATAATATCAAATCAGGTCTAAATGAATTTATCTATGATTATTTTAAAACAAATAGCAAAATAAAATATGAAAATAATTTTGTTTATTTTGATAAAAGAAAAATATCTTTTAAAGAATTGATAAATACTGCTTACTTAAATAGAATTCCATTGTCGTCTTCAGGTTTCTATAAAACTGACAAAATTAATGTAAATACAAAAACACTTCAAGGAAGACCATTCTTATATTTTACTTATGGAGCAGCGGTAACTGAAGTAATCATTGATAAATTAACGGGTGAAAATAAAATTCTTCAAGTTGATATAATTCATGATGTTGGCAATTCTATTAATAAAAGAATTGATAAAGGGCAAATTGAGGGTGGTTATATTCAAGGATTAGGTTGGCTTACAACTGAAGAGGTATCTTGGAAATCAAATGGAGTTCTAACAACTCATAGTCCTTCTACTTACAAAATACCAACTGCAGGTGAGACACCATTTAAATTTAATGTCGAAATATATGATCGTGGTTTTAATAAAGAAAAGGTTATTAATCGGTCTAAAGCTGTTGGAGAGCCACCATTTATGCTAGCAATTTCAAGTTTTATTGCATTAAAGGACGCAGTATATAATGCCAATAAAGGAAAAAATTCTGAAAATTTAATTGCACCTGCTACTGCTGAAAATATATTAAAAAGTTTGCATTAAAATGTATCTTAAAAAATTAAGTAAAAATATAAATTTTAATAGTAAAATAGTTAAGGCTAAAATTATTGAAGTTAAAGGATCATCGCCCAATAGTTTAGATGACATTATATTAATCTCAACTGATACTATCTTTGGAACTATCGGTGGCGGAAACTTAGAATATTTAGTTATCGATGAAGCAAAAAAATTAATAGATAATAATATAGCAAATAAAGTAATGAATATTCCGCTTGGGCCAGGAATCGGACAATGTTGTGGTGGATACGTACAAATTAAATTAACCTTACATAATAATTCCAAAGATGCACTAAAAAATGAATTTGTTGTTAATAATATTAAACCTAACTTATATGTTTTTGGATCAGGACATATTGGTCAAGCTTTAATTTCCAAATTAGAAAATATTAATTTTAATACTTTTATAATTGATTCAAGAGAAGATTATTTAAAAATGACAAATATCAAAGATATAAATTATTTACTTTCGAAAAAACCTTGGGAGATTGTATCAAAACTAGAAGATAATTCTTATTTTATAGTCTTAACTCACAGTCATGATTATGATTTAAAAATATTAAATGAAATTTTGAAAAAAAATAATACTTTTGTTGGTTTAATTGGATCTCTTACAAAGAAAAAAAGGTTTTATAAAAGATTAATTGATAATGGTCACAATCAATTAATAGTTGAGAAAATTGAGTGTCCGATTGGAATTGATATTGGTAATTCAAAAGATCCGAATGAAATAGCTTTCTCAATAATTACAAGAATAATATCAATAAAAAATAGCTTAAATCATTTATCAAATAATAAAATTAAAGAAGTTATATGACAAACATAGATTTCATGAAAAGAGCTATTGTACTGTCAATTGATAATATCAAAAATAATGGGGGTCCTTTTGGATGTGTAATTGTAAAAGAAAATGAAATTATTGCAGAAGGAGTAAATAGAGTAACATTTAATAATGATCCTACTGCTCATGCTGAAATTGTTGCTATTAGAAATGCATGTCAAAAATTAAATACCTTTAACTTAGAAGGTTGTGAATTGTATTCCAGTTGCGAACCGTGTCCTATGTGCTTAAGTGCAATATATTGGTCACATATAGACAAAGTATATTATGGTAATTCTAGAGAAGATGCTGCAAAAATTAAGTTTGATGACAAGTTTATTTATGATGAACTATCATTAGAAATAAAAGAAAGAAAAATTCCTATCAGACAAATATCACGTGACGAAGCAATAAAAGCATTTAATATTTGGGAAAAAGAAGAAAATAAAATAAGATATTAAAATGGAATTATTTCTCAAAATTGTTGCACCAGTTCAATCTTATGACTTCCAAACTTTTTTTCATAATTTACTTTTATCACTTCCAGCGTCAGCATTATTAGGATTACTATTATTTTTTATCCTTGGAGCATTTTCAGGTTTAAAATCTAAAGAACAAAGACTCTATATTGTAATTGCAACAACTATAGTGATATCTTTTACTGCAGCTTTTTATAATTTAGGTGTTCCAACAGAAACTTTATTTGCAGTATATTCTGAGTGGTTACATTTAATTGTTAGATGGGTTCATATAATTGTTGGTGTAGCGTGGATTGGAACATCATTTTACTTTAATTGGCTGGACAGTAGACTTGAAAGAGATGATCCAGATTTTAAACACCTTGACGGTTATTTATGGTCTGTTCATTCAGGTGGTTTTTATAGAATTGAAAAATTAAAAGGACCTCCTAAAAAACTTCCAAAAGTTCTTCATTGGTTTAAATGGGAAGCATATGCAACTTGGATAAGTGGTTTTGTATTACTTATTTTAGTTTATTATTTAAATGCAAGTTCTATGATGTTGGGAGCTAGCGGTATTATATTAACACCCTTTCAAGCAATATTAATATCTATATTTTTACTTATAGGATCTTGGCTTCTATATGATTATCTTTGTAAAAATGTTTTAAAAGATAATGAACAAACTTTGATTGCAACTGGTTTTTTATTATTTGTATTATTAAGTTATTTTTTGACTCAAATTTATGGATCAAGAGCTGCATACATACATGTTGGAGCAATTATTGGTACCATTATGGCGGCTAATGTTTTTAGAGTCATTATTCCTGCACAAAGAAATCTTGTTTCATCAGCTGAAAACAATCAAAAGCCAAATTTAAATCTTTCATTAGAGGCAAAAAACAGATCAATACATAATAATTATTTTACACTACCTGTTTTATTTATCATGATAAGCTCACATTTTTCTTTTACGTATGGAGCAGTAAATAATTGGTTAATTCTAGCTGTTATATCGATAGCTGGCATTTTAACTCGCCATTACTTTAATTTAAGAAATAAAAAACAATATAAATTTTGGATTTTACCATCAGCAGGTTTAATCATGTTTTTTTTAATGACTTTAAGTAGTCTTTCAATATTTGAAAAAAAAGATGCAAATGCATCTCTTTCTTTAGAATTAGTAAGTTTCAATGAAGTACAAAATATAATTAAATACAGATGTGGAACATGTCATGCCAAATATCCAACTTTTGAAGGTATTGAAGCAGCGCCAAAAGGAGTGGTATATGACACTGCTCAAGATATTGTAAATAATATAAAATTAATCAAAGCACAGGCTATTGATGCTGAAATTATGCCTCCAAATAATCTTACTGGTATTACAAAAAATGAAAGAGAGATTTTAAAAGTTTGGATAGAGCAAGGAGCAAATATCAATAATTAACTGGAATGGGGTCTAATGATCTCCATAAATACCATGTGGCTTGTGAACTATACGGACTCCATTTTTTATAAAGCAATTTAAGTTTTTTTTCACTTATAGGCAATTGGACTTTATAAAGTTTAGAAATAGCTTTTAAAAACCCTAAATCACCTGTTGGAAAAATATTTGAACTTCCATAACTAAACATTAAAAACATATGAATAGTCCAATTCCCTACTCCTTTTATTTCAATTAAATTATTATAAATTTCTTCTTCAGAAGATTTATTAATATTTTTTATAAAGCTCTTATTTTGTAAAAAAAATTTAGAAATGTTTCGTATATATAAAATTTTTTGTCTTGATAGACCACATTTTCGTAAATCTGTAGTACGTAATTTAGAAACCGTTCGTGGTGTTATATTTCTTTTAAGTTTAAAAAATTTAGTTTTCATCGAATCAGCTGCTGATACTGATATTTGTTGACCAATAATCGAATTTATTAATGAATGAAAATAATTAGAATTTAGATTTAAATATTCATTTTTATAAGTTTGAATTAATTTCTTCAAAACTTTATCTTTATTTGATAGATAAGATTTACCTTTATTCCAATATTTAGGCTTCATATGAGTTATTATAGCAAATTTAAAAAAATAATATCATACATAAATTTTATTTTTGGAATTTATTTATGGGCTTTAGTAATATATGCTATTTTAAGAGCAACAGGATTAATAAAAAGATTTGCATTACAAGAACATCTTTTAGGTGAGTATCTATCAATACCTATTAAATTTATTTTAAGTTTATTTTAATAAATAATATGATCTATTATTACTTTATTGCAATGGCTGCTGCACTCTGTTGGGCAGTAGCATCTTTAGTATCAGCAGATGTTACAAGAACTATTGGTGGTTTGGCTTTTAATCGTCTTAGATTATTATTTGTATCTATAATGTTAATTACTTACACATTTTATATAAATACTTGGAATACAATTAGTGTTGACTACTTATCTATTATTATAATTTCTGGAATTATAGGAATATTTTTAGGAGATACTTTGCTGTTTATTGCATTACAGAAAATAGGTCCAAGAAGAAATAATATTTTATTTTCTTTAGCTGCTCCTTTTACTGTAGTAATTAACATTTTTTTTCTAAATGAACTTGCTTCAACTATAAGTATTATTGGATGTTTTGTTGTTTTTTTTGGTGTTGTTTTTGCAATTTCCTATGGAGACAAAAAGGGATCTGAACATAGATGGGAAACAGTAGAAGGATCAATTTATGTAGGAATAATGTTATCCATTGGAGCAGCTTTGTGCCAAGCAATTGGGTTAGTTATGATGAAACCTATATTGTCAGATGGCGCGGATCCAATAGCTTCAGCAGCAATTAGAACTACTATTTCATGTATATTTTTATCTTTTACTTTTTTTATAAATTCTGAAGTTTTTAATACAAAAGTAAATCTTACAGTAAAAATAATTTATCAATCAATCATTAGTGGATTTTTAGGAATGGCCTTAGGAATGAGTTTGCTATTAATCGCATTACAAAAAGCTGATGCAGGAATTGTTGCAACTTTATCTTCCACAAGTCCAATAATGATTTTATTTCTTCTTTGGGTATTAACAAAAAAAATACCCTCTTATGGGGCATGGGTGGGAACAATTATTGCAATCTTTGGAACAGGATTAATTTTTATCTATTAATTTAATACCTAATTCTTCTAATCTTTCTTTATCGATACTAGCAGGGGCATCCATCATTAAATCCATAGCTTGTTGATTCATTGGAAATGCTATTACTTCTCTAATGTTTGGCTCATCAGCAAGTAACATTACAATTCTATCAATACCTGGTGCACTCCCTCCGTGAGGAGGTGCTCCAAACTTGAGAGCATTGAGCATTCCTGAAAATTTATCCTCTAATTCTTTTTTCGAATATCCAGCTATATCAAAGGCTTTATACATAATTTCTGGTTTATGATTTCTAATTGCGCCAGAAGATAACTCTACACCATTACATACAATATCGTATTGATATGCTTTTATATCAAGAGGATCTTTTTTTTCTAAAGCTTCCATCTCACCTTGAGGCATTGAAAAGGGATTATGACTAAATTGTATTTTGTTAGTTTTTTCATCAATTTCATACATTGGAAAATCAACTATCCAACAAAATTCAAAAGAATTTTTATTAAGTAAATTTAAATCATTACAAATTTTTTCTCTTACTTTGCCAGAGAATAACTGAGCTTCTTTTAATTTATCACAAATGAAAAAAATTGAGTCATTTTCTTCAAGCTTTAATAATAATAACTGCTCTTCATTTAAATTCTTTGCAATAGGACCTTTAAAACTATTTTCTGATAATGAAATATAGCCTAGTCCAGCTGCACCCTCTTCTCGTGCCCAATTATTTAATTTATCAAAGAAACTTCTAGGTTGATCACCAGTATTTTTAACAATTATTCCCTTAACAATAGATCCTTTTTCTATTTGATTACTAAATATTTTAAAATTTGAACCTTTAAATACATTTGTATAATCATCAATAACAAGTGGATTTCGTAAATCAGGCTTATCAGAGCCGTAAATTTCCATTGACTCCTTGTAAGGTATTCTCTTAAAGGGATAAGGACTTACCTTAATTTCATTATTTTTCTTATTTTCATCAAATATTTCAAATAAAACTGGTTCAATAGCTTCAAACACATCCTCTTGAGTTACAAAACTCATTTCAAAGTCTAATTGATAGAATTCACCTGGAGAACGATCAGCTCTACTATCTTCATCTCTAAAACATGGGGCTATTTGAAAATATTTATCAAATCCAGCAATCATTAATAATTGTTTAAATTGTTGAGGAGCTTGAGGAAGAGCATAAAACTTACCTTGATGGACTCTTGAAGGAACTAGATAATCTCTTGCACCTTCTGGAGAAGATGAAGTTAATATAGGTGTCTGAAACTCTACAAAATTTCTATCAATCATTTTTTTTCTGATATCAGAAATAATTTTATTTCTTAATAAAATATTTTGATGAAGCTTATTTCTTCTCAAATCTAAAAATCTATACTGAAGTCTAATTTCTTCTCCATATTCAATATCAGAGTTTACTGGAAGAGGAAGAATTTCAGATTTAGATAGTATATTATAATTTTCAATTTTAATTTCAATTTCACCAGTACTAAGATTTTTATTTATAGTTTCATCAGATCTTTTAACTACTTCGCCAATAATAGTTATCACACTTTCATTACTTATTTTACTTATTTCATTAAATTTAGGATTTTTTCCATCAACAACACATTGGGTAATTCCATAATTATCACGTAAGTCTATAAATAATAAATTCCCATGATCTCTAATAGTATCGGCCCATCCAGATAAAGTAACTCTATCACCTAAATTATTTATTGTTAAATCAGAGCACAGATGCGATCTATAATTATTCATTTTTGATCCATCTATATTATTTCTTTTATTAATGGTATTGTTAATTGTCTTTTTTTTTCAAGAGATAAAATATCTAATTTATCTACAGTATTGTTAACACTTTCGTATGATCTATCAATACGCCTAATAATAAAATCAAAAATATCAGTAGTACTAATTATAAATTGTTTATCTACAAGTAATTTTGTTAGAATGTTTAGCAACATTTCATCATCTGGTTGATTAATTTGAAAAATATCAAATATTTTGATTCTTGAAGATAAATCATCAAAATCAAAATGGATATTATTAATTTTAGTATTAGATATAATTAAAATTTTTAATTTATTTAGATTACAATGGTTTAAAAGATGAAAAATTTTTTCTTGATCATGCATTTCAAAATTATCGATTACAATATTATTTTTTTTATTTAGAATTTCTTTGAAGGAATGATCATTATAAAAAATGGCATTATTTATATTTTGCCAGATATAGGCTAGAGAGGTCTTACCTGATTTTTTAGGTCCATATAAAAAAATGTTCTGACTTCTATTTTTTGATAAACCATTAAAAGCA
>CACILT010000006.1 GCA_902587565.1 uncultured Alphaproteobacteria bacterium | reverse complement strand
TCTTTTAAGTTTCAGATTAAATGATAATGAAATCATTAAAGCATCGCATGCTACTTGGTTTGACAAAGTAGAAAGTAAAACTGCAAATTGGACTAAAGATGATCATCTGAAAGCAGGATTTCGATATGTACCAGACGCTGTTGTAAGAAAATCTGCATTTATTGCTAAAGGTGTTGTTTTAATGCCTTCTTTTGTAAATCTTGGTGCATATGTTGATGAAGGAACAATGATTGATACTTGGGCAACAGTTGGCTCATGTGCGCAAATAGGTAAAAACTGTCATATTTCTGGAGGCGCTGGTATTGGCGGTGTACTTGAGCCTCTTCAAGCAAATCCTGTGATTATTGAAGACAATTGTTTTATTGGAGCTAGAAGTGAAGTGGCTGAAGGTGTTATTGTTGGTGAAGGTGCGGTTTTATCAATGGGTGTATTTATTGGAGCATCTACAAAAATAGTCGATCGATCAACTGGGGAAATTCATATGGGAAAAGTTCCAGCGTATTCAGTTGTGGTACCAGGTACATTACCGGGAAAAAAAGAAGGGGATATTAATCCTTCTTTATACTGTGCAGTTATTGTTAAAAGAGTTGATGAAAAAACTAGAAGCAAAACATCAATCAATGATCTTTTAAGAGATTAATGTCAGAAATTAATTTTGATCCAGTTACTCTTACACAATCTTTAGTTAAATGTGCAAGTGTAACTCCAAAAGATGAGGGAGCTTTAACAGTCGTTGAAAATCATCTAAGTGCTATAGGATGTGACTGTCATCCATTAACTTTCTCTGGAAACAATTCTTATGAAGTAAAAAATTTATTTGCAACAGTAGGAAATGAAGGAAAACATTTTGCTTATGCTGGTCATACAGATGTAGTTCCTGTAGGTAATGAAAGTTCATGGAAATACCCTCCTTTTTCTGCACAAATAGATGGAGGCAAACTTTATGGAAGAGGTAGCGAAGATATGAAAAGCAGTGTTGCTTGTTTCATCAGTGCCGCTAAAAGATTTGTAGATAAATATAAAAATTTTCCAGGAAAGATTTCCTTTATTATTACAGGTGATGAAGAAAGAGATTCTGTAAATGGTACACCAAGAATTCTAGAATGGGCAAGTAAACAAAATTATAAATTTGATCATTGTCTTGTTGGTGAACCAACTTCTAAAAATGAGGTCGGCGATAAAGTTAAAATTGGAAGAAGAGGATCAGTTAGTTTCTTTTTTCAGGTAAAAGGTATTCAAGGACATACGGCGAATTCTCATTTAGCTGAAAATTCTTCACATCACTTAGTGAATTTATTAAATAGTATATTAGAAGAGCCGCTAGATGAAGGTAATGAAAATTTTTTACCAACATCAGTTCAAATTGCTACTATTGATATTGGCAATCCTGTTCAAAACGTAATTCCAGAATTAGCTAAAGCAACAGTTAATATTAGATTTAATGATATGCACTCATCTGACTCACTTATTAAATGGATTGATAATAAAATAGAAAAGATTTTCTCTAAACTGGAAAACGCTAGTTGCACTTATACATATGATGCAACAGCTGAGTCATTTTTGAATAAAGCCGGTGATTTATATAATATTATTTCAAAATCAATTTCTGATGTTACAGGCAGAAATAGCCCGCCTGAACAAGCAACCGATGGTGGTACTTCTGATGCAAGATATATAAAGAACTATTGTGAAGTAGTAGAGCTAGGTCTAAGAAATCAAACTCTTCATAAAGTAGATGAATTTGTTTTTGTTGAAGATATTATTAAACTAGAAAGTATTTATTTTAGAATTTTAGAAAATTATTTTGATGTCAATTAATATCCATTAGATGGATTAACATCTGATTTTACGTTTTTATTTTTCCTTAGTTTTTTATATTTGGAGTGCATGTATTTAACAGAAGGCTCTATGGCGGTTACACCTGCTACATGTGGTGTAATTGTTACATTTGGTAATTTCCAAAATTGACTACTTGATTTTAAAGGTTCATTTTTAAAGACATCCAAATAAGCATAAAAATTTTTGTTTTTCTTTAAATGATTTAAAAGGTCTTTCTCTTCAATTACATTACCTCTACCTATATTTATTAAGCAAGAATTTTTTTTCATATTCTTTAAAAACTTTTTATCTATTATATTATTCGTTTGAGGTGTTGATGGTAAAATAGACACGATAACATCAGAGCTTTTAATAAAACTTATAATATTTTTACCGGTATATATTTTTATATTTTTTACTTTTTTTTGATTTTTTTTATACGCAATAACATTATAATTTAATTTATTTAGTAATCTTGCAATATGATTACCAAGGAAGCCTAGACCTAAAATACCTACAGTTAAATTTTTATTATCAATTGGTGTCCTTTCGCCAGACCAGTAATGTTTACTTTGAGAATTTTGAAAAATTTTAAAATTTAATTGATAATTTAGTATTTGAGCTAGAGAATAATTAGCTATTCTCTCCCCCATTTCTTCATCTTTTATTCTGATTATAGGAATTTTCTTATTATAATTCTTTAGTTTTAAAATGTGATCTACACCAGCACCCATAGAAAAAATAACTTTAAGATTTTTTAGTCTTGAAAGAATATCATCTGGTAGATTCCAAATTATAGCACAGTTTACATCATTAAATTTTTTATAATCTTTTATAGAAATTATTTTTTCGTTTTTAAAATATTTTTTTATTGTTTTTTTCCAAACATCTATTTTATCAAATGTTGTATTATGAAATAATATTGTCATTGAATTTCTTTAATTAAATCATTGTATTTTTTGATTTGAATATCCCAGTTAAGTTCATTTTCTGCTCTAATTTTAGCATTTTGACCAAGTTTTAATCTGTTTTCTTTATTATCTATTAAGCTTTTTATTGCTTCATCTAATTCTTCAATATCTTTTATTATTAAGCCTGTTTTATTGTGAATTACTGCTTCAGGAGTACCACCTATATTAGATGCTATTGAGGGTATTTTGAAATTTGCTGCTTCTATGTAGGCTATACCAAATCCTTCAATTGATTTCGCTGAACTCTCATCTAGGGTTGGCATGATCATTACATCAGTATTAGAGAATATATAATTTTTTTGATTTTCGTTAACGGTACCAACTAAATTTACATTATCTTGAAGATTGTATTCTTTAATTTTATTTTTAATACTATCTAGTTCCTCACCCTCACCTGCAATTATGTATTGAATATCAGGAAAATATTTTTTTAAGTTCATTATAGATTTTAAAATTAAAGCATGACCTTTTCTCTTTTCAAGTCTTGCAAGAGTAAGTAATTTTGGCGAACCTTGATTTAAACTTATATTTTCTTCAATATAATTTTTTTTAATATTAATACCTGGGTATATTATTTTAACATTTTTAAAATTATTACTTATTTTATTTAGTAAATTTTTTGTGTAGTTTGAATTTACTACTATTGCATTTGCATATTCTAATATTTTTTTTACACGTTTATGATGCTTATCATTTTTAATTATTATTTCATTACCATGAGCTAAGCTGATAACTGGTATTTTATTTTTTTTAAGAAAATCTATTGTTACTTCAAGACTTTTCCAACTATCACTAATTACTGCATCAATTTTTGATAAACCATGTATTTTTTTAAGTTCATTAAACTTTTTTCTATTTCTGAAAAACTTTATACCTCGAAATCTTTTTGTAGAAAAATTTATTTCATTTTGATCAAAAATATTATCTTCCTTAAAATTTTGTTGATCTGCTAATACAATTACATCTTTAGAACGACTAAGGTGCAATGCTATATTGTACATTAGTGTTTCTATCCCTCCAACTCTTGATGGAAAACATTGTGTTAATATAATTATCATTAAAATTTAAAGAATTTAAAATTTACGATATATTAATATCGATTGGAATACCTTTAGCAATTGATTCCTTCATCGCAAATACGACTCTTTCTGCTTCTAAAGCAGCCTGTAAATTTACCGCTGGTTTTTGATCAAAAACGCAGTCGTCAATAAATTTATCTAAACCCCTCTTTAAACACCCGTCCACTTTTGAGTCTATAGTTGGCCAATTAGCAATATCCGGCTTCATATAATTTGTTTCTGTTTGCATCTGCAAACCCATTGATGATCCTTCTATAATAATTGATCCTTTATCTCCTATAACATGAAGTGCTGGATCAAGTGGCTCAGGTTGATTTTTAGGCAATACCCAAGATGTTTCAAAGGAAGCCAAACTTCCATCATCAAATTTCATGATTGCCATCACAGCATCATGCGAATCATATTCCTTACATTCTCTAATAACTGCCTCTGCAAAAACTCTTACTGGCTTTGATTTATTAATGGACATGGTCATTTGAATATCATGGATTAAAGTTGAAGATAAAAGGTCAGTCCATGGAGCATAAATTTCAATTCCAAACCTGTTACCCCTTCTTCGTGCAAAACAAGATACGATATTGCCAATTTCGTCATTTTTAACTTTTTCTTTCATTAATTTATATCGCGGATCTTCGTGAAGAATAAAATTTACAGAAATAATTTTGTTATGATCTTTTATTTTATCGACTAACTCATGTATTTTTTCCAAATTTCTACCGAGAGGTTTTTCTAGCAAAATTTTTAAACCTTTTTTTACTGACATAACAGCAGGCTCTATTCTTATTTGTTCAGGTGTAGCAATACTAATAGCATCTAGTGTTTCAGTGTTTATTAATTTTGTAAAATCTTCATAAGCTTTACAATTAAATGATTGTGCAACAGAATTAACCTTTTCTTTATCTACATCACAAACAGCAACAAGCTCAGAATTAGGATTTCTAAAAAAAACTTCTGCATGAAATGTGCCAACTAAACCAGTTCCAATAACTGCAATTTTTAATTTACTCATTATTTATCACTTCCCGATAATACTACTTTTGTAATATATTGTTGAAAAAAAATCATTAGTATTGTTACTGGAATTAAAGTAATTATTGCAGCTGCAGCTTGTTGACCAATTTTAATGTCTATAGTGCTCCTAAATAATCCAAGAGCTACTGTAGAAATTTTCAAATTATTAGTAAATATTAAAGGTGTTAAAAATTCAACCCAAGATAAAATAAATGCAAATATGAAGGCTGCTATTAAACCAGGTCTCAATAAAGGGAAAATGATGTGAATTAAAAGTTGTAGAGTAGAACAACCATCAATTTTTGCAGCTTCCTCTACCTCAACAGGTAGCTTATCAATAAATGATTTTAAAATCCAGATCACAAAAGGTAATGTAAAAGCAGTATACGGAACAACTAGACTTAAAATAGTGTCATCTAGTTGATATGAAACTAATATAACAAATAAGGGAATTACAAAAAGTATTGTTGGAAGAAAATAAATAGAAATTAAAGTTCCAAGGATAATATTTTTAGCTGGTAAATTTAATCTTGCAAGTGAGTATGCTGCAGGAAAAGCTAAAATTATGCATAAAAAAGATGTGAGGAATGAAACAATAAGACTATTTTTAATACCCTCATAAATATTAGATATATGATTAGGCTTCAAAACCTCAGCAAAATGAGTAAATATAATTTCTGTAGGAAAAAAAGACAAATTTCTAGATCTAATTATATTTTCAGGTTGTAAACTTGTTAATATCAAACCGTATAGTGGAAAAAACATTATCAAAAATACTATGAGTGCAGAAAAATAAATAAAAAAATTTTTTAGAATCAAATTTTTTTTCATTTATTACCCCAAAAAAATTTTATTAGAAATCTTGAAATAGTTGGAATTAATACAACAGCTAAAGTAATTATTAGCAAAACATAGGCAGCTGCTGAAGCTCGGCCTAGATTAAAAGTTTCAAATGCTTCTTGATAAATAAAATAATTTAATGTTGTTGTTCCACCCCCTGGCCCCCCTCTTGTAAGAACAAAAATTGTATCAAATGATTTCATTGCTAAAACAAATTGTATCAAGAAAAGTGGTATCGCAATTGGTAACATTAAAGGAAATAAAATGTTAGAGAACCTTTGAAATACATTTGCTCCATCAACTGCAGCAGCCTCAAAAACTTCCGAGGGTAAACTTTGTAATCCTGATAAAAAAAATAATGTCATGAAAGGAATTGCTTTCCAGATTTCAGCAATAGCTATTACATGAAGGGCTACTAATGGATCTGCTAACCAAATTTTGTAACCTGATATGACCCCTAATTGATATAATAAAGCATTTAAAAACCCTGTATCAGCATGAAACATTTGTCCCCACAGTACACCAGAAACAACAGATGGCACTGCCCAAGGTAATACAATCATGACTCTTAAAAATGCTTTTCCAATAAATTTTTCATTTAAAAGAAGTGCGATCAAGAAAGAAAGTATTGTTGTACACACACAGATCAAAAACCCGAAGTAAATAGTTCTTAAGACAGAACTTGTAAAAAAATAATTACTTATTAAAAATTCAAAGTTTTTAAATTGAATAAATTTTTTTATTTTTAAGCGAATTATATCATATTCGGCAAAACTTATTACAAAAGTAAATATAGCTGGGTATAAATAAGTTATAAAAACTAGAATTAAAGAAGGAAGTATTAGTGTAAAAGCAAGAATTTTTTCTCTTGAAAATTTGAATTGAGAATTACTTGATTGGTTTAAAAGATCTGTCATGTCCTGGAATTACAAGATCTGGTTTATAGCTTTGTGCTTTATCTAGTGATTCGTTTAATTGTTTTAAATTTGCTTCTGGATACCATCTAGAAAATTTTCTTTCACAATACTCTTCCTTTGTCATAGTTTGATCACCAGCAATTAAAATAGTTTCATCATTACTTTTAACTATAAAAGATATATGGCCATTTGTATGTCCCGGAGTGGTTATTGCATAGACATTTTCCATAATTTTTGTCTCATTATCATCTGAGATTTCAATTATTTCTCCCATCATCGATTTTTTAGCATCTACAATTTCTTTCCCCTCAATAGCAACCATATCATCAAATTCTTTGCTTCCAATAATCCAAGGTTTATTTCTAAAATGAACAATAGAAGCTGCATGATCAGAATGTGTATGAGTAGTAGCTACTATATCGATATCTTCATATGTTAAATTTTTTGAAGCCAGTGCTCTCTTTAATATAGAATAAAAACCGATATGATAATTACCAGGATCAACTAAAATATTTTTCTCACCTCTAATTAGTGTAGTTGAAGCTACTGGTAAAAAACCAACATTTGTGTCAAAAATTGGTCCATCATCAGTAGTTACACCCATAAGCTTTTCCATCTCATCAAGTTGTTGTTCTGGATGTGAAGCAAACATATAAATTAATTCGCTATTGTGATAACTAAATCTTAAAGTTACGGGATTTATTAAAATATCAACAGTAGTATTCATTCTCAAATATCTCCATTTTCAGACAGACCTTGATTAATCCAGTCTAAGTTTTCATAATTCATAAATGAGTAGTTATAGAAGCTAAATCCTGATGCATCTTTATTAAATACTTGAAGTTGGTTCTTAAGATCTAATTGATTAGAAACTTGTGGAAGGATTGTTCTCATTGCAGGTATCATTTCAACTTTGTTATTTAATACTTTTTTATAAACATCATATTTTTCTTTTATCAGATCTAAATCTGCAAAATAAAAAGTTGGATGAATTTCATCAATCAAGGGCAATAGAGAATTTAAATTTACACCATTTTGCCATCTCTGATTATTAGGACCAAGTGGATATAATGGGCCAAAGTCAACTAAACCAATTTTTAAATTTTTATCTTTTCGTAATTCATTGACTACCAAAGTATTGATGTTTGTTATACTTTCTTCTCTTGCCAAATAGTAATTCCAAAACTCACCATCAAGAATACTTTGAAAATCAGACCAATTCATAACTTCTTTATTTGTTTTTTGATTAAAATAATCATCTGTAGTTTTTTTAACCCAGTTTCTAATCATTTCACCATCAATATTTTTTTGCTTCAAAGTCTCTAAACATTTATTACTAAAGTTAAGTGACATAATAAAATCGATATCAGCTGAAAAATCTACTCCAATTACTTCATGGTGATGCCCGTGTCTTAATGGAAGATATTCAAGAGATTCAATTAGAATTTTATCAAATACACCTAGATTTACTACATCTCTTGATAAATTGACAAAATGATCAACTACTTCCAAATTAAAGGGACATAGAGAGTGTGTGATTGGATCACCCCAAGCATTATATACAGATGTATTGGGATAATTATTTCCAATTCCAGAATTATGAGTACCAAGCATCCATGCGCATAATTTGATATTATTTTTTTTACATTGATTTGATAATTCTTCCCAAAACTGACTCCAATTCTCAGTAAGATTACTTATAGGGGATTGAAAACTATGATTGTTATGCCAACTACTTGGATTGAAGTATAAAGCCCCAGGTTCAGGAAAATATATTTTTCTTTTTTTACTATGAGGTAAAAAAAACATTCCTGAGTGATAATTTACAGTAATATAAATTGCATTAAGTCCACTTCTCTTTACTGCATCAATAATTGCATCATAACCTTCATCAATTACGTCCCAGGGATAACAAAATAAGGCTAAATCTTTTTTATTCATTTTTACCATTTAAAGGTTTTGTCCATTTTGAAAAATCTTCAATAAAGTCTGAAACTTTATCTGTTATTATCTCATAAAGTTCAGTGCCTTTCTTTTTGGAAGCAAGACTTGGTGAGCCAATAACTCCATGATCTGAAAGCTCTTTAAAGCTTGCACTTACTCCAACTGAACCACCTGATAAAAGATCAACTCCTGTATATGAAGATCTTTTTAATGGGTTGTCGACAATTTTATCTTTTTTAACTATCTCCTCTTGCATATGTAACATAAGTGCTGTTTCCATTTCACATGCATGATTTATTCCACCAAGATCAGAATCTCTCCACTCATTAATTTCTTTCATAGCAAAATCCCAATATGATGCTGTAGCTATATAAATATTTTTATCGTATTTTAACTTTTGTCCAACATTTTTAAGAATAGCAATATTGCCTCCATGCCCATTCAAAATAATTATTCTTTCTAATTTATTTTTTACCAAACTCTCAACTATATCCAATATAACATTTGTTAAAGTTTCATCCTTAATAGAAATCGTACCAGGAAAATCCATATGATGTGGTGAATAACCTGACCAAATAACTGGTGCCACAACTGCATTAATATTCTTTTGGTGAGATTTTTTTACAGACTCATTGGCAATATTATTAACCATAAATTCATCTACTTTGAGCGGTAAATGTTTTCCATGCTGCTCAAATGCACCAAGAGGAAGAAGAACAACCGGATCTTTATCTGATAAGTCCTTAACTTCCTCCCATGTATAATTACCCAAATTAACTTTCATAATTTGCGTATTTTATTAATTATGATCTGCTCGCATTAATTTGCTTAACAGCATCATTTAAAGCATCTTTAGCACTTTTCTTTTGAGTCAATGCTAATGAAACTTCATTTGATAATAATTCAACCCATTGATTTCTATCTGCAGAAAAACCTGCATCTACAGGATATAGATATGAGTCTTTAATAACACCTGCCATTGATATATTTTTCAGAACATCTGGATGATCTAGAGCAGGTTCTAAAGATGGTGCCCAAGGCGAAGTTGAACCTTGCAATATCTGATTGTCAGGACTTAAAGCCATTTCAATAAATTGCATTCCTGCCTCAGGATTATCTGAATATTTAGGTATTGCTAAAAATTCTGATCCATCCACAGATGCAGAAGTTTCTAATGCAGGAAGTGGTGCTATGCCACTCATACCTTGCACTGCAGAATCTTCTGTGAAATTTGCAATTCCACTAATAAATGGCCATGTTAAGAAAAATCCTCTTTTCCCTGCCATATAGCTTGGAGATGCATCGAATACCCAAGTGTAAGTAGGCGTAGCTGGGTCAATGATTTTATCTTTATGTAAAAGATCAACCATCATATTTAAAGCTTCAACACCCGCATCACTATTCATGATCGGATCTAGATTTCCGTCTAAGAAACTTCCTCCATTCGCTTGAAGTAAAGCTCCAAAAGTCCAAAAACTATGAGTACCTGCCCAAGCATCAACAATACCATATATATCATTATCAGGATCGTTAATTTCTTTAGCAAAACGAATAAGTTCTTTCCAAGAATTTTTTGTACGATGCCAATTATTAGGCGCTTCTGTATCCAATCCTGCATTTTTAAGTAAATTTTTATTCCAGTGCAGTACTGGGCAACCAATCGTAATTGGGGCAGCATAGACTTTGCCTTTGTAAGTTGCGGCAGTTAGACTGTTTTCCATAACGCCATTTGGTTTTAATGTATCATTGACAAAATCACTCATATCCATCAACCAACCCTTATCAGCTAAACCAGCAATTTCTGAAGCAGTCACAAATATAGCATCACCTACACTTTTTCTTGCAATATACGCTGAATTTAATTTAACAGATAGATCTGGTGTTGTTACTGTTTCTATACTTGGTGTAACACCATATTTTTCTGCATAAGCAGGAGCTAAAGCTTGCAAATAATCCATATGTGAACCAAGCAAAAGACTTACTGGTTTAGTGTTAGCAGCAAATGCATACTTCATACCAACTTGCGATAATAGAGTACCTGCAAGAGCAGCAGAACCTGTATGGTTAATAAACTTTCTCCTAGAGATCTTTTTTTTCATTTTACCCTCCATTAAAATGATTATCAAAAGATTGAACCGTATTTAAAATATAAAGTCAATGATGAACGAATTAAATGTCTTTAATTAATTAAAACTTAAATTTTAATAGTAAAAATTGATTTAAAATCGGTATTTTTGATATTCTATAAAAATTATATATGTAATTGTTATATGCATTTTATGCATATCAAAATTCATAAATTTATACTGTTATTGCATATAAAATTTATTACATAAAATATGAAAGGAATTTTATATGATTAATGTTTTTAACTTTTTTATTAAAGTATACGAAGATTTGAGTGACAAAAACTACAATAGAGACGAGGATTTAATAAAATATTTTAAATCTGAATATGGAAAGGAATGGAAAATAGAATTAGATAAGCATCTTTTAAAAACTGAATTTGATATAAATAAGAAAGCCGCATAATCGGCGGCTTAAGTTAAATTTTCAAAGTTACTCTCTTAAGCCAATTTCTCTCTTCATCTCCAAGGAAAGACTCTAATTTTTCATACACCTGTGAGTGATATTTATTTAGCCACTCTTTCTCAATTTCATTTAATTGAGTGCTATCAATAAGATCTAAATCAATTGGACACCAAGAAATAGTTTCAAAGTATAATTTTTTATTAGCATTCTCATTAATTACAACTAAATTTTCAGTTCTTATCCCATATTCATTTTCTTTATAGTATCCAGGTTCATTGGATAAAATCATTCCTGGAAGCAACTCAACGCTATCAAACATTGATTTTTTTGCAATACGTTGTGGGGCTTCATGAACACTCAAAAAACTTCCGATACCGTGACCTGTCCCATGATCATAATCTAAATTAATTTCTTGCAGACTTTTTCTTGCTAGATAATCAATGTCAGTTCCTTTTGTTCCTTTTTCAAAAACATGATTTGATAAAGCAATATGACCTTTAAGAACTCTCGTAAATCTATCTTTTTGTTCTTTTGTTGCTTCACCTAAAATTATAGTTCTTGTTATATCGGTTGTTCCATCAAAATATTGCCCTCCTGAGTCAACAAGGTAAATGTTATTATCTGAGAAAGATGATTTTCCTTCTTCAGTAACACGGTAATGAGGAAGGGCTGCATTTTTATCAATTGCTGATATTGTGTCAAAAGATAGAGAATGAAATAATTCATTTTTTCTTCGAAGACTTTCTAAATGTTGTGCAACACTTATTTCATCATTTGATTTAGGATCCATGATATTTTTTAACCAATAAATATATTTAGTAATACTAACACCATCTCTTATATGTGCTTTTTTGGTCCCATCTAGTTCAGTTTCATTTTTGATAGCTTTTAACAAAATACATGGATTTGCTAAATTTTTAGTATTTATTTTTTGTTTTCTTAAAAGATCTAAAAAATAATAAGTGGTAGAATTAAAATCTAAACCAATTGATTCAGATGAATTAATGTTATTAAAAATTGATCCAATACTTTCAATATTATTAATATTTATTAGTGTTTGGATTTCTTTTTTTAGAATTTCTGGCATTGAAGACTCTTTAATATACAAAGAGTGTTTATTATTTTTTGAAATTAGAAGATAAGAATAAAGCAGCGGTGTATACTTAATATCATCTGCTCTTAAATTTAATAGCCAAGCAATATTATCAAGCCCAGAAACAAAGTAATGATCAATTTCATTTTGATCTAAAAATTTTTTTAAAATATCTAATTTTTCACGTCTGCCCTGACCAGCAAAACTTGTTGGGTGATCAAATATATCTGTATACTGAGTTTTTGGTTGATTCTCCCATATTAAATCAACAAAATTTTTATCTATTAGTTGGAGTTGAGATGTTGAATTCTCTAAAATTTTTTCCACTTTTTCAATTTCTATAATTGAATGAAGAGTTGAGTCTAATGCAATTTTATATTCTGCTTCTAATAAAATTTTTTCTAAATCTGTCCAAAAGCTATTTAAATGTTTTGGCTGAATTTCTTTAGCATTAATTTGAGTATTCGCTTGAAAAGTATATCGTCCATCAACATACAAGAAGGCATTTGTTGGCGTTATAATTGCTCTTCCTGCTGAACCAGAAAAATTTGTTACAAAATTTAATCTTTCTGCATTTGGGGAAATATACTCATTTAAATATTCATCACTTCTATTAATGACAAAAATATCGATTTCTTTTTCTTTTAATAGATTTTGTAATTTTTTTAAATTTGATAGATTCATCATAACTTATTAAATAAACTTAAATCGATATTACCACCAGAAATCATAACTATAATTTTCTTATTTTTAACATCAATTTTATTATTTAATACTGCTGCAGCTGCAACTGCTCCTCCTGGCTCCACAACTATTTTAAGTTGTTCAGCTAGCAAAATTATAGTTTTTGTTACTTCTTCATCAGAAACACTGAGTCCTCCTTCAAGATTATTTGAATTAATTTGAAAAGTTATATTACCAGGTTGTGGTGCCAATAGTGCGTCACAAAAAGATTTAGCATTTTTTTTATTTTCTATAAGTTTACCAGCTTCTAAAGATCTTTTTGTGTCATCAAATTCATCGGGCTCCACAGAATATGATCTTATATTTGGATAGATATGTTTTAAGTATGTTGATGTTCCTGCAATAAGACCACCACCTCCACAACAACATAAATAAAGATCAGGTTCAATTGATTGCTCTTTCAAATCATTTACAATTTCAATAGCTGCAGTTCCTTGACCAGCAATTATATCTTCATCATCATAGGGTTTAATTAGAGCTCTATTATCCTTCTTTTGAATTTCATTTCCAATTTCTTCTCTACTTTGAAAGTAAGTGTCATATAATATCACCTCTGCTCCATATTTTTTTGTATTTTCAATTTTTATTTGAGGTGCAGTTTTAGGCATTATTATTTTTGCACTAATGGTATTAATCATAGATGCATAGGCAACAGCTTGTGCATGATTACCTGATGAATATGCTACTACACCTGAGTCTTTTACAGTTTCTATTAATTTTGTAATTTTATGTGTAGCTCCACGTAGTTTAAATGATCCAGTATTTTGTAAATTCTCAAGTTTAAAATAAATTTCAGCTTCTAAAAGATTATTTATGTAATCATTAGTTACCAAAGGAGTTTTTGTTACCTTTTGGTTGATTAATTTATAAGCATTATCAACATTTAAATAGCTAAAATCAGTCATAATTTTAAAGTTTTACATCGTTTTAATGGAATAAACTAAAAAAAAATATATGTATACTATCATGGAACAGAACAAAGTAACTTCGCCTTGTATTAGCGTATGTAAAACTGACCCAATCTCAGGGTATTGCTACGGTTGTGGAAGAACCAATGAAGAAAAAGATATTTGGAAAGATGAAAATACTTCTAGTGAATGGAAACAAAATAATTTATCTGAACTAAAATCTAGATTTTCAGATTGGCAGTTAAAGGCATTTGAAGAATCATATAAATCAAAAGTTGAAACGGGTTTATCTCTTATCAAAAAAAAATTAGCAGAAAATCGTAAAAATTGAAAAGTTTAATAATTTTTGTTTTTATTTTATTTTTTTCATTCAATCTTCAATCTCAGAATAAAATGATACTTGATAACTTAGAAACACCGGGAATTTCTTCTCAAGGTCAAAATTGGGCCTTTTTTACTGATGGCGTAATGGGTGGATTATCACAGGGTAAAGCGATCATATCAAAAGTTAATGATGTTAATTGTTATCATATGACAGGAGATGTAACGACTGAAAATAATGGCGGCTTTATACAAATAAGAAATCAATTAAGACCTTCAATATCAACAGAGGAGTTTGAAGGTGTTTATTTTAAAGTATTTGGTAATAATGAAGAGTATTCAATTCACGTAAGAACCGCTCTAACGATGGCTCCATGGCAATATTATAAATATAGTTTTAAAACTAATTCTGAGTGGACAGTAATAAAAGCACCGTTCAGTGAATTTAAAAAATCAAATGCTTATCAACCTAAAAAATTAGTTGGTCAGAATATAAAAACATTAGGGCTGGTTGCTGGATTTAAAGATTTTCAAGCAGATATTTGCTTATCAGAAATTGGCTTTTACTAATAATCTATTTTCAATAAATATAATCCTTCAGGTGGTGCAGTAACTCCAGCAAATTCTCTTTTTTTGGATTGAATAATTTCTGAAATAGATTTTTCTATTTTATTTAAACCTATGTCGACTAGAGTGCCGACCATGATTCTAACCTGAGAATGTAAAAAGGATTTAGCTGATATTAAAAAATTTATTTCATCATGATTAAAATTTATATCTAGTGAATTAATAGATTTAATTGGTGATTTCGATTGGCAATTTATTGATCTAAAAGCAGACAAATCAAATTTACCTATAAATTGTTGTGATTGTTTTATTATTTTTTCAGTATCTATTTTTTTATGTACACACCAAACTTTGTTTTGCTCTAGCGTAATTGGTGATCTTCTATTTAAGATCTTATATTCATACCATCTCAATTTTGCGGAAAATCTAGAATTAAAATCTTTATCCACTTCTTCAGCATGTAAAACAGATACTGGTTGAGGTCTTAGATAATGATTAATGCCATCTCTAATAGTATCAGTATCAAAATGTTGCTCTAATTCAAAATTAGCTACTTGTCCTCTTGCATGAACGCCTGCATCTGTTCGACCAGCTCCAAAAAGTGTTATTTTTTGTTTTGATAGTTTTTCTATTGCATCTTCAACCAATTGTTGAACAGAAGGACCATTTTCTTGACGTTGCCAACCAACATAATTAGTTCCATCATATTCTAATGTTATTTTGTAGTTAGGCATTTATTTCTTCATTAACCTTAAAACTATATCCTCGAAGAAAATCATCTTTAGAAATAGCATTTTTGCCTTCTCTTTGTAAAATTAGTGGCTCAATACTTCCGTCATTGCACCCAATATCAAAGGTCTTGTTAAGAATTGTCGATGCATTACCGTTAGAGTTTGATTTTCTTGCTTTAATGATTTTAATTCTTTCATTTTGTATAGTAAACCAAGCACCAGGTTTAGGCGAATGTGCTCTTATGAGATTTAAAACTTCATTTACAGATTTATTAAAATTAATTTTTCTGTTTAGTGAAGAAATTTTATTTGCATATGTTGCATCATTATCATCCTGATCAGAATAAGTAATTTTTTTATCAAATATAAGGGGAATAGTTTCCACTAATAATTTGATTCCAACCTCTGTTAATTTTTTACTTAATTCATTTTTATTACAACCGTCTTCTATATCTACTTTTTTTTGATTAATAATTGGTCCAGCATCTAATTTTTCGATTAGCTGTATTATTGATATACCCGTCTCTTTATCGCCATTCATTAAAGAATGCTCTATTGGGGCTGCACCCCTCCATCTAGGCAACAAAGAGACATGGATATTGATACAACCAAATGGTGGTAAATCTAAAATATCTTTTGGCAATATTTTACCATATGCCATGACAATAATTAAATCTGGATCTAATTTTTTCACTGTCTCAATAGTATCTTTATCAAACGTATTTGGACAAAAAACTTCAATGTTATTTTTATTTGCAAGTTGATGGACTTCGGATTCAATTATTTTCATTCCTCTAGATTTCTTTTTTGGGGGTTGTGAAAATACTGCAGAAATTATGAAATTGCTTTTAATTAAAGCCTCAAGATAATCAGAAGCTATTTTAGGCGAACCCATGAAAATTATTTTTTTATTATTCATTATTTTTTGTTTTTTAAAAATTTTTGTACTTTTTTGATCATTATATTCCTTTTTAATGAAGAAAGATAATCTACAAATAACTTTCCAGAAAGATGATCAATTTCATGTTGTAAAATTCTTGATTCTACTCCACTCACTTCTTTTGTTATTTGGTTGTTATTTTCATCTAAGTACTCGACTACTATATTTTGAGGTCTCTCAATTTCTGCAAATTGTTCAGGAAGAGATAAACAACCCTCTTCCATAACAATTTTTTCTTGAGAGTATGAAACAATATTTGGGTTAAACAATGTATATTGTGTTTCTTTTTTAGTCTCTTGATCTACAAAAAATATAGTCACAATTTGTTTTAGAATTCCAATTTGATTTGCTGCTAAACCTACACCTGGTGCTTTTATCATTATTTGCATCATTTTTTTGGCAATTTCTTTTTCCTTAACTCCAACAGACTGAATTTTATCTGCTTTTTGGCGTAATAGTGGATTTGGTACGTAAAGTAATTTATCCATTTTTATTTATGTAATTTTTTTTCTAGATTGGAATGCTGTATTTAATGTGTTTTCATCTAAGTAGTGTACTTCTCCACCCATAGGGATTCCTTGTGCAAGTCTTGTTACATTTAAATCTTTAAATTTTTCTAACTTATCAGCAATAACAAAAGATGTTGTTTGTCCTTCCATAGTTGTACTTAAGGCAAGAATAATTTCTTTAACATTGTTTGTTTCAATTCTCTTTAGTAGATGTTCTATTTTCAATTCATCAGTTCCTATACCTTGAATCGCTGATAATGAACCGCCTAAAACATTATAGAGGCCACGATAAAATCCTACTTTTTCTAATGTCCACAAATCTGACACATCCTCAACAACACAAATTGTTGCTTTATCCCTTTTAGGATTTGCACAAATATTGCATGGATTTACCATGTCTATATTTCCACATTCTGAACACTCAATAATTTTATTATAAGATAAGTTTAAACTCTCAATTAAAGGAGATAAATTTTTATCTTTATTTTTTAATAAAAAAAGAGCAATTCTTTGCGCCGACCTTCTTCCTAATCCTGGAAGTTTTGAAATATCGTTTATTAATTTATCTATTGGGGATTGCTCCATTTTTAAAAAGGAAGTTTCATTCCTGGAGGTAATGGTAAGCCACCTGTAAGATTTTTCATTTCTTCTTGGGCTGCAGCTTCTCCTTTTTCCTTAGCATCATTTATTGCAGCGACGATCAGATCTTCAAGTATTTCTTTCTCCTCTTGTTTAATCAAGCTATCATCAATTGAAATTCTTTTAAATATACCTTTTGCTGTAGCTGTTACTTTAATAAGACCTCCTCCAGAAGTACCCTCAACTTCAATATCATTTAATTTATTCTGTGCTTCAGCCATTTTTTTTTGCAACTGTTGAGCTTGCTTCATCATATTACCTAGATTAACCATCAATTCTCCTTTTTTATCTTTGTTTGATTTAAATCTGCGTCATTATCATTTATTTCACCGAGTTCTGTAATAGCGTGAATTTTACTTTCAGGAAATTCTTTTAATATTTTTTTTACTTCTGGATGATTTTTCATTATTTCAATTTCTTTTTGTTGGTTAATAATATCTTCATCATTTAAACTTTTTCCAAGATTGCTTGAAGATGAATGTATCTGCCATATTCTTCCTGTCCATTTTGAGATTAATTTCGCAACAGTTCTATTAAAGCCAGTGTCATTAATTTTAGATGTGTTTAGGGTAACTTCTCCTTCTTTAAAAGAGACTAACTGCACATCATTGTATAACTTAGTGTGGAGTAATCCTTCTCTATTTTTAAAAAACAAATCAACAAAATGTCTGAAGTCTTGAACATGTTTTATATTTACATTTTCTTTTGGAGAAATTTCTTTTTTATTTTCATTAAAGTTTAGAATTTTGTTACTTTCATTAGTTTCATTTTGTAGTTCAAGATTTTTTTCTAAGATTTCTTTTTTTACTACTTCTTTATCCATTTTTTTAATTAGATCTTCTGGACTAGGGCCATCATACAAATAAATAATTCTTAAAATAATCATTTCTCCATGTTGATATAAATGAGAACTATTTTGTAATTCTTGATAACCTTTGAATAAAATTTGCCAGATAATATTCAAATTATTTAATGTCATTTTTGAAGATAGGTCAGACCCCTTATTTCTTTCAAATTCGGGAATATAAATGTCATCTTTTAAATCTGGTGCTATTTTTATTTGAACAAGGAAATGTACTACGTTTAAGAGTTCATCAAATATCATTGATATATCTGCCCCTAACTCGTACAACTCTTTATACTTATTAATTGCACCAAGTGCATCTCCTTCTAAAATAATTTCAATTAAGTTAAATATTTTTTCTCTATCAGCCAATCCCAACATGCTTATTACAGTTTGAGAGTTAACTTTTTCATTTGGGCTAGTTATTGCTTGATCCAATAGGCTAAGACCATCTCTTACAGATCCATCTGCCGATCTAACAATTAAAGAGATAGCATCTAAATCTATATCAATATTTTCTAGTTTAGAAATTTTTAATAAATGATCAGATAAAATTTTATTTTCTATTCTATGTAAATCAAATCTCTGACACCTTGATAAAACAGTTATTGGTACTTTTTTAATTTCAGTTGTAGCAAAAATAAACTTAACATGTTCTGGTGGTTCTTCTAAAGTTTTAAGCAAAGCATTGAATGCACTTTTTGAAAGCATATGAACTTCATCAATTATAAATATTTTATAATCTCCAATAACAGGTTTATATTTTACATTGTCAATTATCTCTCTAATGTCATCAACTCCAGTATTCGATGCTGCATCAATCTCAATAACATCAAGATTGCTGTCTGAAGTTGTTGATTTGCATGACTCACAACTTCCGCATGGTTCACAATTTTTTTTATCCCTATTTTTACAATTAATACTCATTGCTATCAGTCTAGCAGTTGTGGTTTTTCCAACACCTCTTACACCGGTTAGAATATAAGCATGAGCTAGTCGGTCATTATTAATAGCGTTTGATAGAATTTTTACTAATAATTCTTGACCAACTAAATCTTCAAATTTTTGAGGTCTGTATTTTCTAGCTAAAACTTTATATTTTTTTTCTTCTGTCATTATAATCAATGGAAGGAGTTGAGACCCAAACAAGATTGTTACAGCTGCTTCTTTTCAGATCTGACTGGATTAGCAATTTATTTGCCCTCAATCCTCCCTGTAGCAATATAACATTAATGTAAATAAAATATAAATAGACTTTTCAAAAAATCCTATTTTTTCCTGAATGAAGATTTCTCATATACTCCAAGGATTTCTATCTTCTTACAAAAAAATTTCATCTCTTCTAATGCTAATTTTACAGATGTATTTTCAGGATGTCCCTCAAAATCTACATAAAATTGTGCAACATCAAAACCCTGTGGGTGAATGTAACTCTCAAGCTTAGTTATATTAACACCATTACTAGCAAATCCACCAAGACATTTATATAAAACCGCTGGAATACTTCTAACTGTAAATACTAATGTTGTAAGAATATCCTTTGTATCTGGATTTATATCTAATAAATTTTTTTGCATAACAAGAAATCGGGTTACGTTATTTTGGTTATCTTGGAAATTTTTTTCCAAAATATCAAGATGATAGATCTTAGCAGCAAGTGCAGATGCGATAGCAGCATCTTCAATATTGTTTAACTCTGAAATTAGTTTAGCAGATCCAGCTGTATCAGCTTCAACAATCATTTGTTTATCTAGTTTTAAAATTTTGTTTCGACATTGAGCAATTCCCTGTTCATGACTTCTTATTCTTTTGATATCTGAGATTTTTGCACCTCTAATTCCAAGTAAGTTATGATTTACCTCATGAAAATATTCATAAGTTATTTTTAAATTAGAGTCGGGTATCAATCTTTGAGTATCCGCTACTCTTCCTGCAAGTGAGTTTTCTATTGGAACCATTGCTGCTTCTGATTTTCCTGATCTAACATGATCGAACATATCTTCAAAAGTTGCACACGGTATACTTGTTGCGTTTGGAAAAATATTTTTTCCAGCTTGTTCACTATAAGCACCATTTACACCTTGAAATGAAAAACTATCAACTTTTATCATTGTGCTCTCTTATATTAGTTTCAATATTTATTAAATCCTCTTTTGTATCCACACTTATTGGAACCTCAGGAACATACGTAACTCCAATTGGAATGTTAGAATCCATAGCTCTCATTTGTTCTAAGCTTAGATCTATTTCATTTTTTGATTTAGGTAGATTGATAAATGTATTTATTGAATCTGGAGTATAACTATAAATACCAACATGATGGTATAAGTTTTTATTTTCTTTCGTAACTTCTCTATAAAAACTCAACGCCTGCGCTATTTCATTTTTGTTAAAATCAACTTCAACTTTTGTTACATTGGGATTATTTAATTCATTATCATGTAAGTTTGTTGCGAGTGTACCAATAGCAAAATTTCTTTTTATTGGGATAATAACTTTAAGAATATGTTCTGGATTTATAAGAGGCATATCACCTTGTAGATTGATTATTACATCAATGTCTTTGTTATTTTTTATCTTTAAAAAAGCGGAGTGAACTCTATCAGTTCCAGAGGGGAGGTTTGGATCTGTCATAATAGCTTTGCCACCATTATTTACGATTAAATCATGCACTTCAATTTCCGAGCAAGCAACAAAGACTTCTCCAATATTTGACTCAATTGCTTGTTGCCATACTCGTTGTATCATTGGAATACCATTTATCTCCATTAATGGTTTGCCTGGAAGTCTAGTGGAAGCCATTCGTGAGGGTATAATTACTACGCTTTTCATAATTTATGCGACAATTAAGCAAGAGAATTTAAATTTCATACTTACGACAAATATATTCTTTCTTCTAAAAAATCTGTATATGTACTTATACATGTCTGGGCTTGAAGTTAATAAAATTTTAGCATCTATTATATTAGCAGTCTTGATTGTTACACTTATCGGCCATTTTGGGGATTTAGTCATTGATATTGATCATGATGAGAAAAAAGAAACTGCTTATAAAATAGATGTCCCAGAGGATTCTACTGGTGTAGGAGTAGTAGAAAAAAAAGAAGAGGTAATTGAACCAATTTCTATTTTTCTAGCAAGTGCCTCTCTTGATAATGGAGAAAAATTATTCAAGAAATGTGCAACATGCCATAATTATGAGAAGGGTAGTGCCAATAAAGTAGGCCCTCACTTATGGAATATCATTAACAGACCAAAAGCAAATGTTGAAGGTTTTGCATACTCTAAAGCTTTAGCTGAATACGGTGGAGAATGGGGGTATGAAGAATTAGCAGAATTTTTATATAAGCCAAAAAAATATATAAAAGGAACAAAAATGAACTTTGCAGGTTTGAAAAAAGTAAAAGACAGAGCAGACTTAGTTTATTTCCTAAGAGAACACTCAGATAATCCAGCACCACTCCCATAAATTTAAGTAATGATCTTAAACACAGACGAGTTTTCAAAATTTGCAAACTCTTTAGCCGATGATGCATCTAAAACTTCGATGCATTATTTTAGAAACAAAATTGAAATAGAAATTAAAGATGATGAAAGTCCTGTAACTTTAGCTGATAAAGAAACAGAACAAGTATTAAGAGAGAAAATAAGAAAGGAATATCCTCATCATGGAATTTTAGGTGAAGAGTATGAAAATGAAAAAATAGATTCTGAATTTTTATGGGTATTAGATCCTATAGATGGCACAAGAAGCTATATAGCTGGACATAAAGATTTTGGTAATTTAGTTGCATTACTTCATAATAAAAAACCAGTTTTAGGAATTATTAATTGTCCAGCACACAATGAGCGATGGATGGGAATAAAAAATCAAAAGACAAAATGTAATGGAAAAGATGTTCAAACTAGTGCAATTAAACAAATCAAAGATGCCTATCTTTTTACATCTGGATTATATTTTGATGAACCTCAAATCAGAAAAGGATTAGAATTACTCAAAGAAAAATCAAGATACTATAGACTTGGTGGTGACTGTTATATGTATGGAATGTTAGCCTCAGGTCTTATTGATATTGTTTTAGAAGATACATTAAAAGTGCATGATTATATGGCTCTTGTAAATGTAATTGAAGGAGCTGGTGGAGTAATTACGGATAAGTTTGGACAAGATATATCGCTAGACTCAGATGGCAGTTTAGTTGCCTCCAGTACAAGCTCTCTTCATGATGAAATAATTAAATTAATAAACTAAAATTTATTTTAATTTTTAATAAATAGACATATATTACAAATATGAAAATACTCACTTTGATCTTTACGTTTACTCTAATTTTTCAATTAAAAGCACAAGCAAATACTAATATTTCACATGCAATTGCAATGCATGGTGAGCCAAAATACTCAAAAGATTTTGAAAATGTTGAATACATTAATCCAAATTCAATAAAGGGTGGATTAATAGTAAGAAGTGCCATTGGAACCTACGACAGTTTTAATCCGTTTATTTTAAAAGGTACCTCAGCAGCTGGAATTGGAGGATTGTATGAAACATTAACAACGGGATCAAGTGATGAAGCATTTACGGAATACGGATTATTGGCAGAAACGATTGAGTGGCCAGATGATAGATCTTGGGTTTCATTTACATTAAGAAATGAAGCTTATTGGCACGATGGGAAAAAAATTACAGCTGACGATGTTGTTTGGACATTTAATACCCTAATGGAAAAAGGTCACCCATTTTATAAATACTACTATGGAGATGTAAAAGAAGTAATCAAAGAACAAGAAGATAAAGTGAGATTTAATTTTACTACAAACACAAATAAAGAGTTAGTTTTAATTGTTGGTCAATTACCAGTCCTGCCAAAACATTATTGGGAAAATAAAAATTTTGAAGAAACATCTTTAGAAATACCAATTGGAAGTGGTCCATATAAAATTAAATCTTTTGATAGTGGAAGATCAATTACTTACGAACTAGATCAAAATTATTGGGGTTTTGGTGCATCAATACCAATTAAAATTGGTAAAGATAACTTCGGCACTATTAGATATGATTATTACAAAGACAGAGGCATCGAAAGAGAAGCTTTTAAATCTGGTGAGATTGATTTCTTCTCTGAAAATTCATCAAAAGAATGGGCAACTGCGTATGATATAAACTCTGTGAATGAAGGCTTAATTAAAAAAGAATTAATAAGTCATGAAAATCCACAAGGTATGCAAGGTTTTGCATTTAATATAAGAAAAGATAAATTTAAAGATAGAAGAGTAAGAAAGGCTCTTTCTTATGCTTTTGATTTTGAGTGGTCTAATAAAAATTTATTCTTTGATGCATATAAAAGAACAGATAGCTTTTTTGAAAATTCAGAACTTGCTTCCTCTGGCCTTCCTTCAAAAGAAGAATTAAAATATTTAAATCCATATTTTGATGTACTGCCAAAAGAAATATTTACAGAAGTATATACAAATCCTGTTACAGATGGCTCCGGTTATATGAGGATGCAATTGCAAGAAGCTTCAAAACTTTTAGAAGAATCAGGATGGGAATTAGTTAATGGTATACTTATACATTCTAGTACAAAAGAACCTTTTGAATTTGAAATCTTATTACGATCACCAGCTTTTGAGAGAATAGTTTTTCCATTTAAAGATAATCTTGAAAAATTAGGAATCATTGCAGAAGTGAGAACAATTGATAGTGCACAATATCAAAAAAGAATGGAAACATTTGATTTTGATATGGTTGTGCAAACATTTGGTCAATCTTTATCTCCAGGTAACGAGCAGAGAAATTTTTGGGGTTCTGATGCTGCAGACACTGATGGCTCTAGAAATGTTGTTGGTATAAAAAATTATGCTGTAGATGGATTAATTGAAAGTCTAATTAATGCTAGTGATAGAGAAGAATTAATTACAATAACCAAAGCTCTAGATCGTGTTCTTCTATGGAATTATTATGTTATTCCACAATGGCATATCTCCTCATACAGAGTTCTGTATTGGGATTTTTTTGATCAACCAAAAATAAAACCAAAATATTCTTTAGGCTTTGATACATGGTGGATTAATCAGAATAAATTTGAAACAATCCAATCAAATAGAACATCAAACTAATTATTAAAGTTTATTAGAAATAATATAAAATAGCACAATATGGGTGCTTATTTATTAAAAAGACTTCTATTAATTATCCCAACTCTTTTTGGGATAATGATTATAAATTTTGCAATAATTCAAATTGTTCCAGGAGGCCCAGTAGAACAAATGATTGCACAAATGACTGGTACAGCAGTTGAGTCAACAGCTCGATTTTCTGGTGGTGGCGAGGGTGAAACTTTAGACTTTAATCGAGATAATTCTACATCTGTTAATGATAGTAAATATAGAGGAGCACAAGGCCTCGACCCAGATGTCATAAAAGAAATAGAAAAGATGTATGGAATGGACAAACCAGCACATCAACGTTTTATCAAAATGTTAAAAGATTATTTAACCTTTGATTTTGGAGAAAGTTTTTTTAGAGATCAAAAAGTTACTTCTATTGTTTTAGATAAAATGCCAGTTTCAATATCACTTGGTTTATGGACAACTTTATTAGTTTATTTAATATCTATTCCTCTTGGTATAAGAAAAGCAATAAAGGATGGATCAAAGTTTGATATAGTATCAAGTTCAATTGTAACAATTGGTTATGCAATACCAAATTTTTTATTTGCTGTAATACTAATAGTATTTTTTGCAGGAGGAAGGTTTTATGATATTTTTCCTCTAAGAGGTTTATTTTCAGAAAATTTTGATGAGTTAACATTATTTCAAAAAATATTAGATTACTTCTGGCATTTAGCACTGCCTTTAACTGCAATGCTTGTAAGCGGGTTTGCTGGACTGACTTTTTTAACAAAAAATTCATTTCTTGATCAAGTAAATCAACAATATGTAATCACAGCACGGTCTAAAGGTTTAACTGAAAGAAAGGTTCTTTATGGTCATGTATTTAGAAATGCAATGTTAATAGTAATTGCTGGTTTTCCATCAGCATTTATTGGAATTCTTTTTTCAAGTTCTCTGTTCATTGAGGTTATTTTTTCTTTAGATGGTTTAGGTTTACTAGGATACGAAGCTGCTCTGACTAGGGATTATCCAGTTATATTTGCAACACTTTATTTTTTCTCACTGCTCGGTTTGGTTATGGGAATAATTGGTGATTTTATGTACTCAATTATTGATCCACGTATAGATTTTGAATCAAGACAATGATTAAATTATCTAAATTAAATCAAAGAAGACTAAATAATTTCAAAAACAATAAAAGAGGTTATTATTCTTTTTGGATATTCAGTTTTTTATTTATTATTTCTTTGTTTGCTAATTTTATTGCAAATGAAAAACCCTTATTAGTAAAATATAACTCCAACTTTTATTATCCAATATTTTCTTTCTATTCAGAAACAACATTTGGAGGAGATTTTGAAACAGAGGCAGATTATAAAGATCCATATGTTAAAAACTTAATTGAGGAAAATGGTTGGATGATTATGCCTATAATTCCATATTCATATAATACTATAATAAGAGATTTATCCGCTCCAGCTCCTTCACCACCTTCGAATAAAAATTGGCTTGGTACTGATGATCAAGCAAGAGATGTACTATCAAGATTAATCTATGGTTTCCGAATATCTGTATTATTTGGATTTACTTTAACATTTTTTTCGATGATTATAGGAGTATCTGCAGGAGCAATACAGGGTTATTTTGGAGGAAAGACTGATTTATTCTTTCAAAGATTTATGGAAGTCTGGTCAGCCATTCCAACTTTGTATGTCTTAATAATTTTGGCTAGTGTAATTCAACCAAATTTTTGGTGGCTTTTAATTATCTTATTACTTTTTAGTTGGATGGGTTATGTTGGTGTAGTTCGTGCAGAATTTTTAAGAGCAAGGAATTTTGACTATATAAGAGCTGCAAAAGCACTAGGTGTGTCGAACATAAGAATAATGATTAGGCACATGTTACCTAATGCTACTATTGCTACCGTTACTTTTCTTCCATTCAGTTTAAGCGCTTCTGTAACTGCATTATCAGGTCTTGATTTTTTAGGTTTTGGCTTACCACCAGGGTCAGCATCATTAGGAGAAATGGTAAATCAAGGAAGGAATAATTTACAAGCTCCATGGCTTGGAATTACAAGTTTTTTAACCTTAGGTTTGATGTTAGGTCTTTTAGTTTTTGTAGGTGAAGCAATTAGAGACTCTTTAGACCCCAGAAAGACTTTTAATTAAAATGGATAAAATAGTTTCAATACAAAATCTTACAATTGAATTTAATAAAAACATTGAAGTAGTAAAAAATATAAATCTAGACGTTATAAAAGGAAAAACTACCGCTATTGTTGGTGAGTCAGGTTCAGGCAAAACTTTATCTGCACTAAGTATTTTAAAGCTTCTACCTAATGGTGCTGAAATAAAAAATGGTAATATATTTTTTAATAATGTTAATTTATTGAAATTGAATGAAAGTGAAATACAAAAAATAAGAGGAAATAAAATTTCTACGATTTTTCAAGAACCCATGACTAGTTTAAATCCTCTGCATACTATTAACAAACAAATTGAGGAGATTATTACAACCCACAATGTAATTAACAAGAATGAAGCTAAGAAAAAAACTATAAATTTATTAAAAGAAGTTGGCTTAGATAACATTGCATCAAGGCCAAAAATATATCCATATGAATTATCAGGTGGACAGAGACAAAGAGCTATGATCGCAATGAGCATTGCAAATAATCCAGAAGTTCTTATTGCTGATGAGCCAACAACGGCATTAGATGTTACAATTCAATTACAAATTTTAGAACTGCTAAAAAATATACAATCAAGACTAGGGATGTCTTTAGTTTTTATAAGTCATGATTTATCAGTAGTAAAAAAATTATCAGATTATATTTACGTAATGAAAAATGGTAAAATTGTAGAATTTGGTACAAATGATGAAATATTTAATAATCCAAAAAATGAGTATACAAAAGAATTAGTTTCGTATCAGAGTAATGTTAAAGAGAGTAAAATTTTTGATTCAGATTCAATCTTAAAAGTAGATAATTTAGATGTATGGTATCCAATTAAGAAAGGTTTTCTTAAAAGAACAGTTGATTATGTTAAAGCAATTAAAAGTGTAAGTTTTGATTTAAAAAAGGGTGAAAGCATTGGTATTGTTGGAGAATCTGGTTCTGGAAAAACATCTCTAATTTTAGCAATTTTAAATTTAATAAAATCAAAAGGAAAAATAAAAATAAACAGTAAAGACCTTAGACAATTAAATAAAAAAGAAGTGTTAAATTTAAGAAAGGAAATACAGATCGTCTTTCAAGATCCATTTTCATCATTAAGTCCAAGGATGAACATAGAAGATATTATTTCTGAAGGTTTGTTAATTCATTATCCAAATATAAATAAAAAACAAAAAGAAGAAAAAATAAAAAATATATTAGATAAAGTTGGATTAGAGTATAAAAATACAATTGAAAAATATCCTCATGAATTTTCAGGTGGTCAACGTCAAAGAATTGCTATTGCAAGGGCTCTTATTTTGGAGCCAAAAATTTTAATATTAGATGAACCAACATCAGCTTTAGATGTAACAATACAAAATCAAATACTAAATCTTCTAAATAAACTTCAAGCACAACTTCAACTTAGCTATATATTTATCAGTCATGATATGACAGTCATCAAAGCAATATCAGATAGGATAATTGTATTAAAAGACGGATTAATTGTAGAAGAAAATATTAGTAGTAATATTTTCAAAGCACCTAAGTCTGAGTATACTAAAAAACTTATTTCTTCTGTAATTTAAATGAGTTCTCTAGAGCCTTCAGAAATTAAAATAAAAGAATTAATATCATTATTCGATAAAAAAAAATTTGATAAACTTATGAAATTATCAAATGAATTGCTAGATAATTTTCCTAAATCAATTCTTCTACAAAATATACAAGGCGTAGTACACACAGAGCTTAAAAATTATGAGTTAGCAAAAAATTTATTTATCAAAGTAGTAAATCTAAATCCTAAATATACTGATGGTTATTATAACTTAGCTAATATTTTCATAAAATTAGATGAAGAAGAGAAAGCAATAGAAAATTATAAAAAGGTTATAGAACTAGACAAAAATTATTTTAAAGCTCATAATAATCTTGGTAATATATATAGAAGAAAAGGTTTAAACAAAAAAGCTATTGAATATTATTCATCAACTTTAGAAATCAATTCAAATTATAAAGTAGCATATTACAATTTAGCAGGAGCACTGCAGTTTTATAAAATAAATGTAAAGAATAAAAATATTAATAAATATCTTTTATATCTTTTAAAAGAAAAAATTATTGTTAGGCCAAATTCTATTGCTCCTAATGTTTTAAATAGTTTATTTTTAAATACAGATCTTAAGAAGAATTTATCTTTAATTAAGGATAAAATAACTAATGAGGATTTTAATTATGTTTTGAAAAGTTTACAGAAGAACGCTCTTCTAATGCAATTTATGAAAGTTTGTCCTATTCCTGATAATTATATTGAAAAAAATTTTGTTAAGATAAGAAAAGAAATTTTGAACCAAACATACAAATTACAAATTGATAAAAATCATATTAATTTTTTAATTTCTTTATCTATGCAATGTTTTCTTAATGAATACATATATGATAAATCAAAAGATGAGATAGAAAAAATAAAAAAAATTGATGAAAGAATTAAAAACAATTTAAAAGAAAATAAAAAAATTAGTGATGTAGAAATATTATGCCTATCATGTTATGACCCTTTAACTAATTTTAGCTGGTCTAATAAAATTGAATTTTCAGATAAATTAAAAGAAATATTTGAATTACAAATCAAAAATAATGAAATTGAAGATCAAATATCTAAATCAATAAAGTCAATATCAAAAGTAGAAGATCAGGTTTCTATTAAGGTAAAAAAACAATATGAAGAAAATCCCTATCCTAGATGGGAAAATCTTGGATTGAGTATTGAACCTAGAAAAGTAGAAGATGTAATAAATGATAGTGATTTAAATTTAGATTTACAAAAAATAACAAATTCTGAAAGTCCTGAAATCCTAATTGCTGGTTGTGGCACTGGTCAGCATGCCATAACAACTGCTTCAAAATATAAAAAATCTAAAATACTTGCTCTGGATTTAAGTTTTAGAAGTTTATCTTACGCAAAAAGAAAGGCAAATAAACTCAATATTAATAATATTGATTTTATTCAAGGGAATATCCTAGATTTAGAATCAATAGATAGAAAGTTTGATATAATTGAGTCTGTTGGTGTTCTTCATCATATGGACAATCCATTTAAAGGATGGAAAATATTAACCTCATGTATGAATAATGATTCTTTAATGCTTATTGGATTGTATAGTGAATTAGCGAGACAACATATAAAAGAGATTAAAAATAAAATTAATAAACTCAGACTTAAATCTAATTATAAAAACATCATTAAATTTAGAAAAGATTTAATTAATAATAATGATGATCATTGGAATTATATTAAATCAAGTCCAGATTTTTATTCAGTTAGTGGTGTAAGAGATTTGTTGTTTCATGTTCAAGAACATAGATTTACAATAAGTAAAATAAAAGAATATTTAGATAAATTAGGATTAATCTTTCTAGGATTTGAAGACCAATTGGTTAAAGAAAATTTTAAAGAAATATATAATAATAAAATTGATTTATATAATCTTGAAAAATGGGAAGAATATGAAAAAAATAATCCGAGAATATTTGCTGGAATGTATCAATTTTGGTGCAAAAAAATTTGATTTAGAATATAGCGTGGCGGAGAGAGAGGGATTCGAACCCTCGGTAGTATTGCTACTACACACGCTTTCCAAGCGTGCTGATTAAACCACTCTCACATCTCTCCTTAATTTAATTATCATTCATTTTTAAAGCATTTAAAAAAGTATTTTGTGGAATATCAACTTTACCAAACTGTCTCATTCTTTTTTTACCTTTTTTTTGCTTATCTAAGAGTTTATTTTTCCTTGTTACATCTCCACCGTAAAGCTTTTGAGTTACATCTTTTCTAAATGAAGCTACTGTTTCACGAGCAATTACTTTACCTCCAATTGCAGCTTGAATTGCAACTTTAAATTGTTGTCTCGGGATTAAATCTTTTAGTCTTTCACAGAGTGCTCTACCTCTTTGCTCAGATCTATCTTTGTGAACAATTAATGATAAAGCATCTACTGGATCTCCATTGATAAGAATGCCTACTTTAACTAAATTATTTACCTCATATCCTGTAATTTCATAATCAAAACTTGCATACCCTTTGGTAATTGATTTTAATCTATCATAAAAATCAAAAACGACTTCATTTAGCGGAAGTTTATATTCAACTAAAGGTCTATTACCTGCATAACTCATATTTTGTTGAATACCTCTTTTTGAGGTACATAATTCTAACACTGATCCTAAGAATTCTTCAGGTACTATTATTGTAGCCTTAATCCAAGGTTCAGAAATATTTTCAACTTTTACAGGATCCGGCATGTCAGTAGGATTATGAAGATTTATAATTGATCCATCTTTCATTAAAATTTTGTAAACGACTGATGGTGCAGTAGTTACAAGTTCTAGATTAAATTCTCTTTCAAACCGATCTCTAATAATTTCTAAATGCAATAATCCTAAAAAACCACAACGAAAACCATAACCTAAAGCAGGACTTACTTCTGGTTCATAAGAAAAACTTGAGTCATTCAGAGCTAGTTTAGACATACTATCTCGCATATGTTCATAGTCATCTGAGTCAACGGGGAACATTCCACAAAAAACAACAGGTTGAGATGGTTTAAAACCAGGGAGCACTTCTTCCGTTGGACGTTTATCATCTGTTATTGTGTCACCAACTTTACAATCAGAAACACTTTTAATACCGGAATTTATGAATCCAATTTCTCCAGGTCCAAGGTTATCAACTTCTGTGGCCTTAGGAGAAAATATTCCAACTCTATCAATTGTATATGTAGCACCTGTTGCCATAAATCTTATTTTCTGACCTTTTATTAACTCTCCATTTATAACTCTTACAAGTACTACAACACCAAGATAGCTGTCATACCAACTATCAACTAACATACATTTCAATTCTTTACTAATTTCACCTGATGGAGCTGGTAGAAGTGTTATGATTTTATTTAATAAATCTTCTATACCAACACCTGTTTTTGCTGAAACAAGAGACGCATTATCAGTTTCAATACCTAGCACATCTTCAATTTGAGATTTTATTTTATTTGGCTCAGATGAAGGAAGGTCAATTTTATTTAGGACAGGCAAGATTTCATGATCATTATTAATTGCCTGATAGGCATTAGCTAATGTTTGAGCCTCAACACCCTGTGTAGAATCAACTATTAATAAAGAGCCCTCACATGCTGCTAAAGATCTTGATACTTCATATGAGAAATCAACATGACCTGGAGTGTCCATAATATTGAGTATGTAAGTTTTGCCATTTTTTGATTTGTAGAGAAGTCTAACTGTTTGAGCTTTTATTGTAATACCCCTTTCTCTTTCTAATTCCATTGAATCCAGAACCTGCTCTTTCATCTCTCTATCAGTTAAACCACCACAAAACTGTATTAATCTATCGGCTAACGTTGATTTTCCATGATCTATGTGAGCAACTATGGAGAAATTACGAATAGAACTAAGTTCTGTCATTAGTTTCTTATGGATGCATCAAGCGATTCAGATATTTCATCTATTATTTTATTTGATAATTCCTCAATTTCTTGATCGTTGAATGTTTTATCTTGAGGTTGCAGTAATACCCTAATAGCAATACTTTTTTTATTTTCTGGAAGTTTTTTGCCATCATAAACATCAAATATTGTTACATTTTGAATTATATTTTTATCTATTTTTTTTACTTTTTTAATTATCTCACTAGCCTTAACATCTTTTGGAAACAGAAAAGCAAAGTCTCTTTCAACCATTTGATAAGGATTATTAGCAAAACCACCTCTAGAGGAAGATTTATTTTCTTGAAATTGTGAAATATTCTCCAAGTATATTTCAAAACCAAATACCTCAAAATTAACATCCATTGTTTTTAATAAAATTGGATGCAGCTCTCCAAAATTAGCTATTTTGTTTTTACCAAGCCTTAAAGAAGATGATTTACCAGGATGATAGATTTGACCTTCAAGTTTTTCATATAACAAATTATCTATTGGTACATTTAAGTTTGCTAATATAGCAAATAAATCAGCCTTTATACTAAAGACATCAATATTTTTTTTATTTGATAACCAGTTTTGTTCATCAGATGAGCCATAAGCTATAGCTGTAGCAACATTTTCCTGTTGGTCTGGTAATGATTTAGAAAAATTTGGACCTACTTCAAATATTTTAGCTCTCAAGTACATTCTAGCTTTATTTTGATTGATTGCTTCTAATAAATTTGGCAGCGTTGATGGTCGCATTGTGTTTAAATCGTTACTTATTGGATTTTTTAAACTAATTATTTCATCTGAAATAATTTTTGCTTTTTTTGCATCCATAAATGACCATGTTACAACTTCTGAATATCCATTAAGAGCTATAGTTTTTTTGCTTTTATAAAAAGTTTTAGTTTTAGTATTTAAAATCTGCTTTTTTTCTTCTTGATTAGTTACTTTTTTTAAAGGAATTTTATTATAACCATAAATTCTAATTATTTCTTCGACGATATCTGCCCCACCAACAATATCTGGTCTAAAAGTAGGGCTTTGAATTTCAAATCTTGAATTTTTTTCATTAACAGAAAAACCGAGTGACACTAAGATTTTTTTCTGTTCCTTATTATTGATTTCTATTCCACCAAAAGTCTTTATTTTATTTGTGTCAAACATAAATGGTTTATTTTTTTCTATATTAATTTCTGAAGAAACGAACTCACTTACTTCTCCTCCACATAATTTCAAAATCATTTGAGTTGCTGCATCTACACCCCAAAAGATAGAGTTAGTATCAATCCCTCTTTCAAAACGGTAACGCGCATCACTTTGTAGATTTAGTTTTCTTCCAGTTTTAGTTACAGAAATCGGATCAAATAACGCAACTTCTAAAAAGACATTTTTAGTCTCCATGCTACAACCACTATCGAGACCACCCATAACTCCACCAATTCCATGAAGTTTTTTTTTGTCGTCAGAAATTACAATCATGTCACTGTCACATTTATAATTAACTTCATTTAATGCTAAACATTCCTCATTTTTGTTTGCTAATCGCATTGTTAAATTGCCTGAAACTTTATCAGCATCGTAAACATGAAGTGGTCTTCCTAAGTCAAAGGTAATATAATTAGTAATGTCAACAAGAGCAGAAATGGGTCTTAATCCGATTGCTGTTAACCTATCTTGAAGCCATTTAGGGCTTTCTATATTTTTGACATTTTTGAAATATCGACCTGCTACTCCAGGACATAGATTATTATTTTGAAATTCTTTTTTCCACGTAATTGGACTTTTAAAAGATTCTTTAACTTTATTATATTTTAATTCTTTTAATTTACCAATACCAGCTGCTGCTAAATCCCTTGCTATACCTCTGACTGATAAACAATCAGATCTATTTGGTGTTAAATTAATTTCTATAACAGGTTCATCTATTGGAAAAATTTTACTAAATAAATCACCAATTTTATAATTATCTTTTATTTCAATAATACCATCGTGTTCATCAGAAATACCCATCTCTCTTTCTGATACAAGCATTCCGCAAGACTCAACTCCTCTTATTTTGGTTTTTTTTAGATGTAAGTTTGTACCAGGAATATAACTATTTTCTGGTGCAAAAATTCCAAACATGCCTTCTCTTGCATTTGGAGCACCGCACACAACTTGAAAATTTCCATTTATTGTTTCTACCTGACATACTTTAAGTTTATCTGCATCCGGATGTTTTTCTGCATTTAAAACTCTAGCTACTGTAAAATTCTTAAATATTTCTGATTTATCTTCTACACTTTCAATCTCTAAACCAATATTGGTTAAAGTATCAGTTATAGTATTTAAATTTTCAGAAGTATCTAAATGATCTTTAAGCCAATCTAATGTAAATTTCATTTATAACCCTGATCGTGTTTGATTATCTAAAATACTAAAACCATAATGGTCCAACCATCTATAATTTGGATCAAAAAAACTTCTTAGATCTGAGATACCATATTTAAGCATCGACAAACGCTCAATTCCCATACCAAAAGCAAATCCCTGATACTGTTTTGAGTCAATATTACAATTATCAAGAACTACAGGATTGACCATTCCACAACCCAATATTTCTAACCATTTATCACCTTCACCAATTTTTATTTTATTATTAACTTTGGTATAAGCTACATCCATTTCTGCACTAGGCTCAGTAAAAGGAAAGTAACTAGGGCGAAAACGGTATTGTAAGTTTTTTACTTCGAAAAATTCTTCTAAGAATGAAACGAGTGTTGATTTTAAATCAACCATAGTAGAACTTGTATCAACGACTAAACCTTCTACCTGATGAAACATAGGAGCATGTGTAGCATCTGAGTCACTTCTATAAGTTCTGCCAGGCACAATAATTTTAATAGGTGGTTTTGTGTTGAACATAGTTCTTACTTGAACGGGACTGGTATGGGTTCGAAGAACATTTTTATCTCCATTATCCTGAATATAAAAAGTATCCTGCATTTCTCTTGCTGGATGATGTTCTGGAATATTTAAAGCTGTAAAATTATTAAAATCTGTTTCTATATCTGGGCCTGTTTCTACTGCATAATTTAAATTTCCAAAAATTTCTATAATATTAAATATTGTTTGACTAATTGGGTGTATTTTTCCTTTTTCAGAAATATTAGGTGGTAGAGTAACATCAATTGATTCTAAATTAATCCTGTTTGAAATTTCAATATTTTCAATTTCTGTTCTTTGGTTTTTAATACCTTCTTCAATTTCTTTTTTAATAATATTTAATTCCTGTCCTTTCGATTTTTTTTCTTCAATCGACAAAGAACCTAATCCTTTTAAAGCTTCAGGTATTAATCCTTTTTTACCTAAATAATATAATCGAAGTTTTTCTAAATCTTCGAAGGATTTTGAAGCTTTAATTTTTTTTAGAACATCAATTTTATTTTCAGCAAATGCCATCAATATCTATTATATTTTATTAATTTAAATTATCTAGCAGATTGAGCTTTATCAACTAAAGCTTTAAAAGCCTCTGGTTGGTTAACTGCGAGATCCGCTAAAATCTTTCTATCTATTTCAATAGATGATTTTTTAAGACCAGATATAAATTGCGAATATGTTAAACCATGAAGTCTAACTCCAGCGTTGATTCTTTGAATCCATAAACCTCTAAAATCACTTTTTCTTTTTTTACGATCTCTATATGCATATTGCATGCCTCTTTCGACAGCCTGAACAGCAACTCGAAAAACATTTTTTCTTCTACCGTAATAGCCTTTTGCTCTTTTAATTACTTTTTTGTGTCTAGCTCTTGCTGTAACACCTCGTGATACTCTTGCCATTGATTTCCCCTTACTTGTTGTATGGTAACATATGATCAATTAAAGCAGTGTCGCCTGGTGACATAATTGCAGATCTTTTAGTGTTACGAATAAATTTATTGGAACGTTTACTCATTCCATGTCTCTTTCCAGCAGGTTTAAATTTAATTTTACCTGTACCTGTTCTGGAAAATCTTTTCTTTAAGCTACTTTTTGTTTTAAGCTTGGGCATTACTATCTCCTTTATTTATATTACCCGTTAGGCTGCCCCGCAGGCCATAACAAGTTTGAATGGCTTATACTGATAATTAAATATTTTGCAATATGTAGAATTATTTAGCAACTTGTGGAACAAGTATCATCATTATTTGTTTTCCCTCAAATTTTGGAGCTACTTCAACTTTTGCGTATTCTTCAACTTCTGTTGTAAGTTTTTTAAGTAAATCAAAACCTAAGTTTTGATGTTCCATTTCTCGACCTCTAAATCGCATAGAAACTTTTACCTTATTTCCACCGCCAATAAATTTTGATAAAGCTTTAACTTTAACATTGTAATCGTGAGTATCTATTCCCGGTCTCATTTTAATTTCTTTTACTTCTATTGTTTTTTGTTTCTTCTTTGCTTCTTTTTTACTTTTTTGCTCTCTATATTTTAATTTACCATAATCAATAATCTTACAAACTGGCGGATTGGCCTCAGGCGATACTTCAACCAAATCAAATCCTTCATCTTCTGCCTGTATAAGTGCTTCACGAATACTTAAAATTCCAAGTTGTTTTCCTGTACTAGAAATTAACCTGACTTCACTAGCAGTAATTTGCTCGTTGATTCTAGGACCAGTATTTTTATTTGATTTAAAGTTAATGGCCAAAATTAAATTGAGATTGATTTGATACTATATTTAAATAGCATATTAGTAATTAATGTTTTTTTGCATATTTTTTGAAGGATATAATCTTAAATTAATGTAAATTCAAGAGACATTTTTAAATTAATATTAATAATGTAATATTTCTTTAATTTTATTAAATACTTCTTCAACAGATATATCTTCAATTTTATCTGATAATATTTTTATATTAGAATTAGTATTTTCAATATTTATTTTTGAAGTTAAATTATTTACTGCTAACCAAAGAACTTTGTTTCTTGATAATGCAGCAATATGTCCAGGACCTGTATCATTTGTCAAAACTAATTCACAATTTTTAGCAATAGAAAAAATAATTGCAGGAGGTGATTTTTCAGTAAAGTCTAAAGCATTTTTACAATTATCTGCTATTTTCTTAGTAATTTCTTTATCATCTTTAGTTCCAACTAAACAAATTTTCATTCCACTACTTTCTAATCTAATGCAAAGTTCAATAAATTTTTTGTTTGGCCACTGTTTGTGTTTTCCAGAAATTGAGGTGGAAGGTATAATTAAAACATAATTTTTGAAATCATTTATCCCAGTATTTATATTTAACCACTTATAATCATCAACAGTTGATTTAATTCCAATTAGTTTTATTTGATTATTTAAACCTGTTTTGGGAGATTCCATACCTTTTGGTTTTATGATATACCTAAAATCTGCATTAGATCTATTACTATTAATTAATGACTTGCTTAAGTATTTTAGGAAAAAATTATATAAATTTGATCTTTTAGAGTTTTGTAAATCGATAACCAAATCAAATCTTTTCTTTATTAAAATATTTAAAACTTTAAGAGAATTAAATAAACCACCTCTATTATCAAAAATAATTCCATCAAAATAATTAGAGTTTTTAAAAAATTTTTGAAATTTATTCTCAGTTAAAAGAACAATATTTGATTTTTTAAAATGATTTCTAATTGAAAACATTGCTTCTAAAGCAAAAACTATATCTCCTAAAGAGCCATGTTTAATAACTAGAATTTTATTTATATTTTTATTCAACATTAAAATATTTTTGAAATATCTTTTTTCTAATTTGATCCTGTTTAGAAGAAACAGTCTCTTGGTCATAAATATAATTTTCCAAACATTTATTTTGAATAGTTGATATTTGTTTTGGATTATTTAATAATTCAATCAATTTTTCTGATAGTATTTCCTCATTAATATCATTCAATAGTATTCCTCTATTGGAAACTATATCTTTCAGCCCTCCTACATTATTTGCAACTACTAACATTCTGTTTGAAATGCCTTCTATTGCAGTCAAGCCAAAAGGTTCTTCCCATATTGAGGGAACAACGAGTATTAGAGAGGTTTCCATAATAGTTAATACCTCATTGTTAGATAAAAACCCCAAATGGTTAGTGTTGGGTCCAATATCTTGGAATTGTTTTATAATTTTATTTTCAAAATTATTTTTTTGAAAAAATTTATTTCTTTTTCCAGAATTACCAATTAATAAAAATTCCCAATTAGGAAATTTTTTTGCTATTTTTTTTATAGCATTTACATATATCTGCACTCCCTTTTCATTTACTAATCTGCCAACAAATAAAACTCTTTTCTTTTTTTTCTCTAAAGATACATTTTTATTAATATCCAGACTATTAGGTATAACAAATAATTTTGAACTATTAGTTTTAATTCCTTCAAGAAATTTTTCTTTTAAGAATTTGCTAACAAAAACTAATCCTGAAACATTTTTCAATATAACTTCTCTTTCTTTTATTGAAATTGAACCCTTCATTTTTATTGGATCATTATGAAAATATAAAATAACAGGATTATGACTATTTTTATGTAATAAATATTTAAGTAAATACGGCCTATTATGTATTTCGATTAATTTTTTTTCATTATTATTTTTATTTAATTTTAAATAGTTCTTAATTAAGGAAATATTATTACTAAAATGAATGAATTTATTAGTGTTGATGCCAATGAAATTTTTTTGCAACATTGGGTTTTCTACGGAATGGCCATAGATTTTAATGTCATTTTTATAACTTGAGTAAGTTATTGAATTTTTAACACTAGTTGAGACTGCTGAAGCTTTTGTTAAAGTAAATTTTTCTCTATATGGCAATAAAATATCTATTCTCATTTAGTTAATAATAGATTGATACAACTTTTCATAATTTTCTAACATATTTTTAAGTGAAAAATTTTTTTTCACATGTTGTCGAGAATATTTTGTCAAATTTTTAAATTCTTCTTTTGTAAAATTTTCTAGTTTTTTTATCTTAAAGAAAATTTCATTATAATCATGTGGTTTAATCCTAAATAATGGATCCAAATCTCTAAGTTGATCTCTAACTCCACCATAATCAAAACCTAATACCACTTTATTCATACTTAATGCCTCACTAACTGTTCTACCAAAACCCTCAGGAGAAGTTGGAAGTGACAGCACAATATGTGATAGGTCAAGTAAACATCGAAATTCTAAACTATTTAAGTTGCCTAAAACTTTACAAACATTATCCAATTTATTAATTTTGATTTCATTTTTTAATTCTTCATCATATCTTTTATTTGTTGCTCCTCCAGCAAAATAAAAAAAATAATTATCATTTTGTAGTCTAATTATTACTTTTAAAAACTCTTTTTGACCCTTCCAAGAAGTTATTCTACCTGGAAAGAAAATTATTTTTTTATTTTTATCAAATTCAATTTTATTTTTAAATTGATCTACTTCATCATATTTGTTAATTGAATTAAAAAAATCTATATCCACACCTCTTGGAATTACTTTTATATCTTTATTGTATAAATTATATTTTTCTATAATTTCTTCTTTAACAAAATTTGAATTAGCAACTACATAATCCATCTTTGCGAGACCTTTATTATAAGTTTTTTTTATAAAACTACTTCCATTATAAACATTATGAAATGTTGAGACTGTTTTGAATTTCTTGTTTCTAATTAAGTTAACCATCCAAGCCGGGCTTCTTGATCGTGTATGAAGAATATTAATTTTATATTTTTTTAATAAATCATTTATTTCTTTTGAAATTAAAGGGAATAATAAAAAATTTTTTGATCTCACATTTAGTTTATGATGGGTTGTATATTTATTATTCAAATATTTTACTAAACTACCGCCGGTTGAAATAATATGGTTTTTAATTCTCTTATTAGAAAGATGATTACTTAAATCAACAACACCTCTTTCTACACCTCCAGTTTCTAAAGAAGGAAGTAATTGTGCTATATTAATTGATGACATTATTTTAAAATAAAAGTATTTGTATCAAAGATGCCTTACTTTATTAATAAAAAAAAAGAGAGAATTCGCTATAAATCTATAAAAGGTAAAAGTCCTGGTATTATATTTATTCATGGTCTTAATTCGGATATGAACGGTCAAAAAGCTTTATCTTTGGAGAAATTTGCAAGGAAAAATAAATATGGATTTATAAGTTTTGAATGCCGTGGTCATGGTAAATCTGATGGAAAATTTGAAGATTTTACAATTTCAGATTGGAAGAAAGACTTAATAGATATTATTGATAGTATTGCTAAAGGACCACAAATAATAGTTGGTAGTAGCATGGGTGGCTGGTTGATGTTTTTAGCTGCCAAAGCAAGACCAAAAAGAATTGCTGGGTTAATAGGCCTAGCCGCAGCGCCTGATTATATCGATGAATTTTATAAAAAACTCCCTTTAAAGAAAAAACAAGAAATGAATAAAAATGGAATTATTAAATATTCTTCCTATGGGTTTAGTTATCTTATAAGAAAAAAATATATTGTTGAAGGTAGAAAAAATAAAATTCTAAATAAAGAATTCAAATGGGATAAGCCTTTAATTTTAATACAAGGCCTGAAAGATAATGTTGTCACTCCAGATGTTCCCGAAAAAATAGTAAAAAAAGTTAAAGGTAATCAAATACAAATTAAATTATTAAAAAATAGTGATCATCGATTATCAGAACCGTTTGATTTAAAAATAATAAATGAGTCAATTAAATCAGTAATAAAAAACTAAGCAGATTTTTCTTCTTGTATTAAGACAGGACGATCAAATTTATTAATCATTTCTTTTGGTACAATCTGCCAAAAAAGTAATTTTTCATTTTCCCAATTTTTAAGAAGATTTTTTGCGTACTGTGAATTTGTTTCTTTGATGTGTTCCTCAATTTTTTGATATAAAATGTTCTCCCAATAACTTGTCATTTGTTGTTGGTAGAAAATATCTTCAAGATTAATTCGAAGAGGTAAAGTTCCTTCTTTGTCATAAACAAATGCCATACCTCCTGTCATTCCAGCTCCAAAATTATTTCCTACTTCACCCAGAATAACTGCACTTCCTCCAGTCATATATTCACATCCGTTATCACCACATCCTTCAATGACGGCATGTGCACCAGAGTTTCTAACAGCAAATCTATCACCAGCATTTCCAGCTGCAAAAAGTTTACCACGTGTTGCGCCATATAGAACAGTATTTCCAATGATAACGTTTTTGTTTGTTTGCAGTTGTGAATATGAACTTGGTTGAATGACAATTTTACCACCTGATAAACCTTTTGCTACATAGTCGTTAGCATCACCAAAAATTCTGAGTGTAGTTCCTTGCACACTCCAGGCTCCAAAAGATTGTCCGGCAGAACCATGAAAATTAACAGTAAAGAAATCCTCTGGGAGAGAACTCATACCTTTTGTAGTAGTAATTTCTGATGCAAGTCTTGTACCAATAGCTCTATCAGTATTTTTTATATTATAGTTTAGTTCAATTTTTTGATCTGTTTCAAAGAAAGACTTAGCATCCTCTATGATTTTAATATCAAGACTATCACTAACTTTATTAATTGTATTTTTCTTTATATCAAATTCTCCAACTGATGAATCAATGGTTTGAATAATTGGATTTAAATCTAAATCATCAAGATCAGAACTTCCTCTACTAACTTGATATAAAAGATCAGATCTTCCAACTACTTCATCAAGAGAAGAGAAACCTAGTGATCCTAAAATTTCTCTTACTTCATCAGCAATAAAACTAAAAAGATTAATTACTTTTTCTGGTGTTCCGGTAAATTTTTCTCTAAGTTTTTCATCCTGTGAGCAGACTCCAACAGGACAAGTATTTGAATGACATTGTCTAACCATGATGCAGCCCATAGCAACTAAACTTGCTGTCCCAATTCCATATTCTTCTGCCCCAAGCATAGCCGCAATAACAATGTCTTTTCCAGTTTTCAAACCTCCATCAGTTCTTAGAACAACTTTATCCCTCAAGTTATTTAGAGATAAAACTTGATGTACTTCACTTAATCCAAGTTCCCAAGGAAGTCCTGCATATTTAATGCTTGTTTGTGGGCTTGCTCCAGTTCCACCATTATGACCAGAAATAAGTATCGTATCAGCTTTTGCTTTTGCAACACCAGCTGCAACTGTACCAATACCTGACTGAGCAACTAGCTTAACACACACTTTAGCTTTAGGATTTATTTGTTTCAAATCGTAAATCAGCTGGGCTAAATCTTCGATAGAATAAATGTCATGATGAGGAGGAGGACTAATAAGTGTCACACCTTCAGTTGAATGTCTTAGTTTAGCAATTAATTCAGTAACTTTTCCTCCTGGCAATTGTCCACCCTCACCAGGTTTTGCACCTTGTGCAACTTTAATTTCAATTTCTTCACAATTATTTAAATACTCTGCGGTTACACCAAATCGTCCACTTGCAATTTGTTTAATTTTTGATGATGGATTATCTCCATTTGGCTTAGGTTTAAATCTAATTGGGTCTTCACCACCTTCACCTGAATCAGATTTAGCTCCTATCCTATTCATTGCAACAGAAAGAGTTTCGTGTGCTTCTGGACTTAAGGCTCCAAGTGATATACCTGGTGCAACTAGTCTTTTTCTAATTTCTTGAGAAGGTTCAACGATGTTAGAGTTACTGTTATCGTTATTCTTTTTGAAGTCTAAAAGATCACGAATATTTATAGGATCCATTTCATCAATCATGGAGGAATATTTTTTAAATAAAGAATAATTATTAGAACTTACTGCAGTTTGAAGCATGTGAATTGATCTTGCTTCAAAAGCATGTTTTTCTCCTCCAAATCTATAGCGATAGTTTCCTCCAATCGGCAGCGTAATAACACTTTCTTCATAAGCCCTGTCATGAGCTAATCTAGATCTTCTTTCAATACCACTGATTCCGATACCAGATATTTTAGAACTCATAGAAGGGAAATATTTGCTCATTAAATTTCTACTAAGACCAATTGCCTCAAAGTTACAACCACCTCGATATGAATTAATTACTGAAATTCCCATCTTACTCATAGTCTTAAGCAAACCATTATTTATAGAAGTAATGAATCTCTCTACACATTCTTCATATGAGAGATTTTTAAATAATCCCCTTTTATGTCTTTCCGCTATCGCTTGTTGTGCCATATATGCATTTACACTTGTTGCTCCTACTCCAATAAGCACTGCAAAATATTGTACATCTAAACATTCTGCAGATTGAACATTTAAAGAAATAAAAGTTCGTAGATTTTGTTTAATTAAATGATGATGAACAGAACTTGTAACCAATATCATAGGAAGAGCTATTCTTGTTTTAGACATTTCTTTGTCACTTAAAATTATATGAACATACCCTTCTCTAACAGCTTGTTCCGCTTCTTGGTTTATTCTCAAAATTTCTGTCTCAAAATTATTTTCAGGATTTGTTTTATCCATTGTAGTGTTAATGATCTTCACGGTATCTTTCATATATCTACGCATAGATTTGAATTGCTCGATTGAAAGAACAGGGGAGTTCAATTGTAAATGATTGCATTGATTCTCATCTTCATCAAGAATATTACTTAAGTTTCCAATCCTCGTTCGAAGACTCATAACAACTCTTTCTCTTAATGAATCAATCGGTGGGTTTGTAACTTGACTAAAATTTTGTCTAAAAAAGTGATGTAGTCCTCTATATTTATTTGAAAGCACAGCTAATGGAGTGTCATCTCCCATCGATCCCGTTGCTTCTTTTTTTTCGGCAATCATCGGATGAAGTATTAATTCGATGTCTTCTACTGACCAGGCAAAGCATGCCATTCTTTTTCGTAGATCTCCAGAATCTAAATCTCTAAATTCCTCATCAACAGATTGAACAAGTTTATCAATATATGTAATTTTTTTAGTCCAATCACCAAATGGTTTAGTATCTGCCAAATACTTTTTAATCTCATGATCTTTAAAAAATTTTTTCTCTTTAAAATTAACTGCTATTAATTGACCTGGTCCTACCCTACCTCTTTCTATTATTTCATTTTCTTTAATGTCAACCATTCCAGTTTCAGAACCAGCAATAAGAAGATTTTTTGTCAGTGTATATCTTATAGGTCTAAGACCATTTCTATCCATTCCAGCAATTGCCCAATCACCATACGTTCCACATATTGCTGCTGGACCATCCCATGGCTCCATAACTGCACCACCATAAGCGTATAAATCTTTTATTTTTTTTGGAAAATCTCTTCTATGAGACCAAGCCTCTGGAATTGTTATTATTTTAGCCATAGGTAAAGAACGATTAGCTTTTACTAATAACTCTATTGTTGAATCTAATGCTGCAGAGTCAGACGCTTTAGCATCAATTATGGGTTTTAAATCATCTACATTATTGCCAAAATTTTTATGTTTCATTCTTGGCTCATGGGCAGCCATCCAATTTTTATTTCCTTTAAGTGTATTTATTTCACCATTATGAGCAATCACTCTAAAAGGCTGTGCTAAAGACCATGTAGGAAATGTATTAGTTGAATAACGCTGGTGATAAACGGCATACCTAGAAATAAAATCTTTGTTTTGGATATCTGGATAAAAATTGGAAAGTTGTTCAGCTAAGAACATGCCCTTATAAACAATAGACTGACAAGATAGTGAGCAAATATAAAAGTCAGAAATATTTTGATTTCTAATTTCTTTTTCTATTCTTTTTCTAATTATATAAAGTGTATTATCAAATTGCTTTTCATCTTCTAGTTCCTCATTACAAATTAATATTTGTTCTATTTCAGGTCTTGTTGCTTTTGCTTTATCACCTATTATGGATGAATTAATTGGAACGTGTCTCCAACCATATATTTTCAAACCTTCTTTAATTATTTCAGATTCAACAATTGTACGAGCGTTTTCTTGAGCAGCAAAATCAGTACGTGGTAAAAAAATCATACCAACCCCAAAAGGTAAATGATTAGGAGTGTGGCCAGTTCTTTCTATTTGTTGAATAAAAAAATTCTTTGGTATGGATAACTGTATTCCTGCACCATCACCAGTTTTACCATCGGCATCAACTGCACCTCGGTGATATAAAACTCTTAAAGCTTGAACTCCTAACTCTACTATTTCTCTTGTTTCAGAGCCATCTAGAGATGCTATTAATCCAACACCGCATGATGAATGTTCATCTTGTTCATTATAAATGTGATTTTCTTCTAAGAATTTTTTATCCTTTTTATACTTTTCAATAAAGTGATTACGCATTTACTGCTTTCTTATTAATATTATCTTGATCGGCAAAATTATTTGTTAGATATTCATTGATATTTTTTGCTGCATCGCGACCATCTTTGATTCCCCAAACAACTAGACTTGCACCACGAACGATGTCTCCAGCGGCAAAGACTCCATCAACCGAAGTCATCATATTTTTATAATTAATTTTTATAGTACCCCATCTAGTAACTGTCAGGTCATTATTATCAAAAAGCTTAGGTAAATTTTCAGGTTCAAAACCTAAAGCTTCTATGGCTAAATCAACATCTAGGTCTTTTTCTGTCCCTGCTTTTGGCTCTGGTTTCCTTCTACCTGACTCATCTGGTTCTCCGAGTTCCATTAAAACAGTTCTGACATTTTTTAATGAGCCGTTTCCAGAATATTCAGTTGGTAAAGTCAACCATTGAAAATCAACACCCTCTTCTATTGCATTTTGAACTTCTCTTTGAGAACCGGGCATATTTTTTTTATCGCGTCTATAAAGACACTTAACAGATTTTGCTCCTTGTCTTACAGCTGTTCTAACGCAATCCATAGCTGTATCACCACCACCGATGACAACTACATTTTTCCCATATGCGTTTAATCTACCACTTGTAAAATCTTCAATTTTATCTTTTAAACCAGTCTTGTTGCTTGCTATTAGAAAATCTAAAGCTGGTACAACGTTATTAAAATTAGAAGTATTAAGATTAATTTCTCTAAATTTGTAAACTCCGGTAGCTATAAGAACAGCATCGTGCTTAATTTTAATATCATCAAAAGTAATGTCTTTGCCAATATCGCAGTTTAGTTCAAACTTAATTCCACTTTCTTTAAGTCTATTTGTTCTTCTTATAACAATATCTTTTTCTAGTTTAAAATTTGGAATACCATAAATTAAAAGACCACCAGGTCTATCGTAACGATCATAGATTGTAACTTGAAAACCTTTTTTACGAAGTTCTTCTGCTGCAGCTAAACCAGCAGGGCCAGAACCGATAATTCCCACACTTTGGCTTCTTTCATCAACTGGCTCTATATTTTTAACCCAACCTTCTTCCCAAGCTTTATCTGTAATATATTTTTCTATCGATCCTATAGTAACAGTACCGTGGCCTGATTGTTCAATTACACAATTACCTTCACACAAACGATCTTGGGGACATATACGACCACAAATTTCAGGCATATTATTTGTAGAGCTAGAAATTTCAAATGCCTCCTGCATTCTATCCTCAGCAGTAAGCTTTAACCAGTCTGGAATATTATTATGAAGAGGACAATGAACTTGGCAGAATGGCACTCCACACTGAGAACATCTTGAAGCTTGCTCCTCAGCTTTTTGAGAAGCATATTTAGCATAAATCTCATCAAATGATTTAACTCTCTCTTTAGCAGATATTTTACTTGGATTTTCCTTATTTATTTTAGTAAATTTTAACATTTAGTTATCATATGTTTACTATTTTATTTAGATCGAACCAAATACACATTCAAGATAGAAAAGAAAACAATAATTTTGTAATAATAGTACCACTTATGTACTAAAACTAAAAAAATCTTTAATTTACAACAATATTTCTTAGGATTTGTAAAGTATCCTGTGGATTAATATCAAGATTTTGGAATGATTTATCGACATTTACAAGAAGATTATCTTTTTCAAATAATGTTAACTGTTCTGATGTAAGTGGGGAAATTGGTGTTTTTTCCGCAATATTTATTAGAGGTTTCATTACTACCATAGGAATAGGAACTAAAACTCTAGTTTTGCTTAAAAAATTAGAAATATGATTAAAAAATTCTTTGTAAGAAAATATTCTCGGACCAGCAAGCTCGTAAATATTTTTTCCAATAATGCTATTATTAATAACTTTATCAATAGCTTGAGATACATCATCAATAAATACTGGTTGGAATTTAGTTGAACCATCACCAAAAAGTGGGACGAAAAATGAAGCTTTAAATATTGGTAAAAGTCTTTTCAAGAAAATATCACCGCCACCTATTATAACTCCTGGCCTAATAATATTCACGTTCTCTAGTTGTTTTAGAGCTTCCTTTTCAGATTTGTGCACGGCATTGCTTCTTGTTGAATTTTTATCAATATCTACACCAAGACCTGAAAAAAGAATAAATTGTTTTAATTCCTTGCTAGATTTTAAAATTCTAATAAGCTTTTGATTAAACTTAAATATTGTGGTGTTAAAATCACTCTTTTTTTGATCATACGTAGTTTTCAAATTAATACATACTTCAGCATTATTTAAAACAGATTTAAGCCTCTTGTCTTCTAATGAAGAATAACGAAATGGAATTACCTGACCTGTTACACCTAAAAGTCGAATTTTAGCTTCTTGTACAGATCTTTGATATGGAACTATGATTTTATGCCCATTTTTAGTAAGACGTCTTATTAGATGTTTACCTACAAAACCTGCACCTCCAAAAATTACTATTGATTTCATGACCTTTAATTAAATAAATGATATAGATAAAAAATATAAATTAAACAGGCAATAAAATCAAAATGAAAATAAATTTCTATAGAGGTGACCTCCCAGCAAGTTTTAATGCTACTAACATTGTTGCTTTGGATAGTGAAACAATGGGATTAAATCCTAAAAGGGATAAATTATGTTTAGTTCAAATTTCTAATGGTGATGAAATATGTAATCTAGTAAAAATTAACTTACCTAATGAAAAACCTGTTAATTTAATTAAAATTCTTAAGAATAACAAAATTCAAAAAATATTTCATTATGCTAGATTTGATATAGCTGTTTTCAAACATAACTTTAAAATTAAAATTAAAAATATTTACTGTACTAAAATTGCATCAAAGCTTGTTAGAACGTATACAGATAAACATGGATATAAAGATCTCTGCAGTGAATTATTAGGAAAAACAATTTCAAAAACTGAACAATCATCAGATTGGGGTGGAGAATTAACTAAAGATCAACAAAAATATGCCGCTACAGATGTTTTGTATTTACATAAAGTAAAAGAAAAACTTGATTTAATGCTATTAAGAGAAAAAAGAAGTGACTTAGCAAAAGCTTGCTTTGATTTTATTGCACATAGAACTGATTTAGATCTTAATGGTTGGCAAGATCAAGATATTTTCAAACACTAATAATGAATATTAATAAAAAAATAATAGCTTCAGCAAAAAGAACACTCTCAAAAGAATTGGACAGTATTAAAACGTTAAGCTCAACTTTCAATAAAAATTTTTGTGATGCTATTGAAATTATTCATTCACTAAAAGGCAAGGTAATAGTTACTGGCGTAGGTAAAAGTGCACACATAGGTAATAAATTATCCGCAACACTAACTTCAACTGGAACACCATCATACTTTGTGCATGCAACCGAGGCCAGTCATGGCGATTTAGGAAGTATAAAAAAAACAGATTGTGTTATAGCCATTTCAAATTCTGGAGAAACATCTGAATTAAATAATATTATTCAATTTACAAAAAGATTTAATATTACACTTATAGGTATAACAAGTAATTCAAAAAGTAGTTTACACAAAAATGCGAGCGTAAGTATTCTTTATAAAAAACCAATGGAAGCTTGTCCATTAAACTTAGCACCGACAAGCTCAACTTCAATGTCAATGATTATAGGCGATTGTATAGCAATAGCTCTATTAGAACTTAAGGGATTTAAAAGTACAGAATTTAGAAGTCTGCATCCAGGAGGCAATCTGGGGAAAGATCTTAAATATTTAAGTGAAGTAATGCATATAAAAAGTAAATTGCCATTAGCAAAAATCAATGAAAAAATGTCAAAAGCATTAATAACAATGACAAAAAAAAGTTTTGGTTGTTTAGGTGTAATTAATAATAAAAATGAAATAGTTGGTATTATTACAGATGGTGATTTAAGAAGAAAATTAAATTCAAATTTTTTCAATAAAACTGCAGAGGAAATAATGACCAAAAAACCAACTGTTGCGACAAAACAGATGCTAGTTGGAGAAGCAATCAATCTAATGAATACAAAAAAAATAACTAGTCTATTTATTTGCGATAAAAAAATACCTATTGGAATAGTCCATATCCATGACTTATTGAGGTTAACAAGTTAATTGAATTATTTTTTACAATTAAACAGAAGGTTAATATTAATTACAATATTTTTAATTTTTTTATTTTTAATTATAATTCAATTTTTTGTATCAAAAAAAAATATTGTTATTGAAAATGGATTAGAACTATCTAATGCCGATATTTTTAAACCTAAATTTTCTATTAATAATGACTCTCAAAAAATATTTATAACTGCAGAAGAAGGAAATTTTATTAGCTCCGATGAAGTAATGCTAAAAAAAAATGTTACTTTTAAATCAAATAATTTTAGTATTGAAACTGAGAATGTTATTTTTAATAGAAGTATGCAAACAGCCTATAGTAATGATAAATCTTATTTTAAAACAAATAATGTTATTATTAAATCTAATGGTTTCGATATCTCTGATCAAGGAAATAGAATAATTTTCTATGGCAAATCAACTGTATTATTAAAATGAAGTTTTTAATTTATTTATTGTTAACATTTTTTATAATCAAAAATATTGTTGCACGTGAAGTTGGAGAAACAGAAATTATTACAGAAGATGGCATAGAAGTTTTTCAAGAAGAGAAATATTATTTATTAAAAAAAAATGTCAAGATAACATCTGATTCTTTTGTATTATCAGGGAACAACGTTAAAATATTTTTTAATAAAAATTTGTACGATATAATTCAAATTGAAGCTAAAGATGATGTTACTTTTAAGTCAGATAATTACAATTTGCAATGCGTAAGTCAAAATTTGAAATTTGATCTAGAACAGGAAGAGATTATACTAGAAGGAATAAAATCAGAACTATTTATTGAAGATATAAAAATGTTTTCTGATGGTAAAATTATAGTAAACAATTCAAACGGTAATTTTGAGTTGCGTGGAGAAAATTCAAAATTATTAAATGAAGAAATCATCATTAAAGCTAACTCAATAGATGGCATTTTCACAAATAATAAAGGAGAAAGAAAAATAGAGTTTATCGATATTTTTGATGAAAAAATTTCATATGTTAAATCAAATGAAACGGAAATGTTTGCAACGTATATCAAATTTGACAATAAATCATCTATTATAACATTAGATCAAAATGTTAAAATTATTAGGAATAATGAAGTTATAACTGGCGATTATGGTTCTCTAGACAGAAAACTAAATTCATATAAAATTAAATCTAAAACAAATAAAAAGGTTAAGGTAATAATATCAAATAAAGATGAATAAATTTAAAATACTACATGATGGTTTAATTATAAACAAAATTTCTAAAACTTATGGAAATAAAGAAGTAATTAGAGATATAAGTATATCTATCAAAAGAAATGAAATAGTAGGTTTACTTGGTCCTAACGGTGCAGGTAAAACAACTACTTTTTACATGATTGTTGGTTTAGTAAAACCAGAAAGTGGTTCAATAATCTTAGATAAAACAGAAATTACAAATTTTCCAATATATCTTAGAGGTAAGTTGGGAATAAGCTATCTACCTCAAGAGGCATCTATTTTTAGAGGTATGAATGTTGAAGATAATCTTTTATCTATTATAGAAATAAATGAAAAAGACAAAGATAAACAAAATATAATATTGCAAAACCTCTTAAATGAATTTGATATACAACATGTTAGAAAATCTAAATCAGTTGTACTTTCGGGTGGCGAAAGAAGACGATTGGAAATTGCCAGAACATTAGCATCAAATCCAAAATATTTATTATTAGATGAACCTTTAACTGGTATAGACCCAGTGTCCATTGAGGAAATAAAAATTATAATTAAAAAATTAAAAGATAAAAATATTGGTATATTGATTACAGATCATAATGTTAGAGAGACGCTAAAAATTGTTGATAAAGTTTATATTGTAAATGAAGGAGCAATTTTTTATGAGGGTGATCCGCAAAATGCTGTAAATGATGAAAAAATTAAAAAATTTTATTTAGGATCAGACTTTAAACTTTAAAATGATAAGTGATAAAATTCCAGGAGGTATAATTGGAAGCCCCAAAATACCAGGTGATAAATCAATTTCTCATCGATCTATTATTATTCCATCTATCTCAAATGGTATTTGTAAAGTTAAAAATATATTAAAATCTGATGATGTACTTCATACTTTAGAAGCTTTTAAAGATATGGGTGTAAAAATAATTGAAAATAAAGATGAAATAATAATAAATGGTAAAGGTCTAAATTCACTTAAGAAACCAAGAAAAGATATTTACTTAGGAAATTCAGGTACTAGTGCTAGATTACTTATTGGACTATTATCTGCTCAAAAATTCAATTCAAAAATAATTGGTGATAGCTCTCTATCTAAAAGACCTATGAAGAGGATTACAGATCCTTTAACAAAAATGAATGCAATTATTAAAACTTACAATGGAAGTTTACCGATTGAAATTCAAGGTAGAAATTTAACTTCAGCAGATATTGATATTACAATTCCCTCAGCCCAAATTAAATCTGGCATATTACTTGCCTGTATTAACACTGAAGGCATATCAAATATCACAGAAAATAGTGTTACAAGAGATCACACTGAAATCATGTTGGAATCTTTTGGTGCAAAAATAAAAATTTCCAAAAAAGATAATAAGAAATATATTAAAATAGAAGGTAAGAACGAATTAAAATCAAAAAATATTAATGTTCCAAGTGATTTATCAAGTAGTGCTTTTTTCATTATTGCAACATTAATAAATAAAAATTCCAAGATTATTCTTAAAAATATTAATAATAATCCAACCAGGAATGGTTTACTTATAGCATTAAAAAAAATGGGTGCTAAAATATCAATATTAAACAAAAGATATAACAACAACGAAGAAGTTTGTGATATCGAAGTTTTAAGCTCTGAACTTAATGGATGTGAACTAGAAGCTGATATGGCTGCTTTAATGATAGATGAATATCCAATTTTATCAATAGCAGCTAGTTTTGCAAATTCTCCCAGTGTTTTTAAAGGACTTAGTGAATTAAGAGTTAAAGAAAGTGATAGATTAAATCTTATTTTAAAAAATTTATTAAACTGTGGTGTTGAATGCAAAGTTGTTGATGATAATCTTTATATAAATCCTAAGAAGAATTATGAGATTATAAATAATAATATTAGAACCGACTTTGATCATCGAATTGCAATGTCATTTTGTGTGATGGGCTCTAAGATTGGTCCTCTCAATATTCTTGAGGCAGATTCTATTAATACAAGTTTTCCAACATTCAAAAAAGAATTCAATGAGGTTGGAGGTAAAATTTATTGAAAAAATTTATTGTTACAGTTGATGGACCAGCTGCTTCTGGTAAACAAAAAATTGCCAAATACATAAGTAAAAAATGGAATTTATCACATTTAGATTCAGGTATATTATATAGGCGTATCGCACTCATCTTTTCAAAAAATAAGATTGATCTAAATAATCATCGCCAAGTTAATGATTGCTTAAGTAAAATTAATGCGATTTCTTATAGGAATAATAAAATAATTAGAACTCAGGAGATAAGTAATGTTGCATCAAAGATAGCTATTAATAAGTTAGTTAGAAAGAAAATTAATTTTTTACAATATGAGTATGTGAAAAATCTAAATAAAAGGGGTTTTGTAATCGATGGAAGAGATATTGGATCAAAAGTTTTTAAAGATGCTAATTTAAAACTATATATAGAGGTAAATGTAAAAATTAGGGCAAAAAGAAGATATAAACAGTTGATTGATAGTGGTGAAAAGTCTATATACCAAAAAATTTTGAAAGATATTAAATTGAGAGATAAAACAGATATAAATAGGAAATACTCACCCTTAGTTATTCCAAAGGGAGCTCATATAATAGATAACAATAGCTCATTTAATAAAACCATTAAACAAATCACAACAATCTTTAACAAATACCAATGAATCAAAATAATATTCAGAAACTTTCAAACTCAGAATACGAATCTTTAATTTCAAACTCATTTAATAAATCTAAAATTAAAGAAAAAACTATTGTAGCAGGAAAAATTATTTCTATCGTTAATGATATAGTTACAATAGATGTAGGACTTAAAAGTGAAGGTCGTATTCCAATTAGTGAATTCTCAAGACCGGGTCAAAAAGCCGAAATAGAAATAGGAGACGAAACTGAGGTATATATTGAAAATGTTGATAATGCATATGGTGAAACATTACTTTCAAGAGAAAAGGCTGTTAAACAAAAAGCATGGCATGATCTTCAAGAAAGTTTTGCTCAAAATAAAGTTGTAACAGGAGTTCCATTTAATAGAGTAAAAGGTGGTATGAGTGTTGATCTAAATGGTGTAACAGCTTTCCTTCCAGGTAGTCAAATTGATACAAGACAGATTATAAAGGATACTAAAGAGCTCCTGAATAAACCTCTTGAGTTAATGATTCTAAAAATGGACAAATATAGAGGTAACATAGTTGTTTCAAGAAAAGCAATTACTGAAAACGAATTAAAAGAGCAAAGACAAGAGTTATTAAGTTCAATTGAAGAAGGCTCAATTATTGAGGGTAAAGTTAAGAATATTACAGACTATGGCGCATTTATTGATTTAGGTGGGTTAGATGGTTTAGTTCATGTAACTGATATTTCATGGACTAAGATAAATAACCCCTCTGATGTACTAGAACTAAATTCTACAATCAAAGTAAAAGTTTTAAAATTTGATGAGGAATTATCCAGACTAAGTTTAGGGATAAAACAATTATCTGAAAATCCATGGGATACAGTTAGTAACGATATAAAATTAAACGATAAAATAATTTCAAAGGTTGTTAATATTAATGATAATAATGTAAATATAATTATTAATGATAAATATGATGGAGTGATTTCATTGACTGAATTAACTTGGTTAAAAAAACCTCCACATCCCTCTAAAATTGTAAGTGTTAATGAGGAAATCGAAGTAGTTGTATTAGAAATAGATGATGAAAAGAAAAGGATTAATTGTAGTTTAAAACAAATACGCGAAAATCCTTGGATGAAACTTAAAGATAACTATAAAATTAATGATTCTTTCGAAACTGAAATAGTAAACATTGTAGATTTTGGAATATTTGTAAAAGTTCAAGATGAAATTGATGGCATGGTTCATATTTCAGATTTAAGTTGGAACGAAAATGAATGTGATGAGATAATTAAAAATTTTAAAAAAGGTGATAAAGTTAAAGTTAAAATTCTTGATATAAATGTTGAAAAAGAAAGAATAAGCCTAGGGATTAAACATCTTAATAATGATCCTGTCCAAGACTATATCTCAAAATTTCCTCTAAATTCAAAAGTCACTGGTAAAATTGTTAATATTGAAGATAAAGGAATCAAAATTGAGCTAGATACAGAAAATAAAATTTATGGATTTATTAAGAAGAGTAATTTATCTAAAGATAAAAATGAGCAAAAGACAGAACGCTTTGCTTTAGATGAAAATATCGACTCAGTCATAATTTCTATTGATGCTAAAACAAGAGTTGTGAACTTGTCAGTCAAAGAATTGGAAATACAGGATGAAAAGGAAGCTCTATCAAAATATGGTTCAAGTGCATCTGGAGCATCGTTGGGAGATATTTTAGGTTCAGTATTAAAAAAATAGGATTAATGTTAAAATCAGAAATCCTTGAAAAACTCAGTAAAAAACATAGAAATCTTGATTTGCAGGACATAGAAACAATATTTAACATCTTTATTAAAAAACTTGTAAACTCTCTTAAAGATAGTCAGAATATTGAAATTAGAGGTTTTGGAACTTTAAGTAAAAAAATAAATAAAGAAAAATACGTAAGAAATCCAAAAACAAATGAACGATTATTTAAAGAGAAGTCATATAAACTACACTTTAAAATTGGAAAAAACTTACATAAAAAATTAAATTATAGTCGAGATACTCAAACTCTTAATGAATCTTAAAAAAGTAATTGTAGCTCTAGACAGTGATGATCTGAGCAATACATTAAAATTAGTACAAACTTTAAAAAAAGATGTCTATGCATTTAAAATTGGTTATCAGTTTTTTTATAAATATGGATTAAGTGGATATAAAAAAATTTATTCAATATGTCCTAAAATATTTCTTGATTTAAAATTACATGACATTCCTAATACTGTAAAAAACGGGATCGCCTCTATAATTAAAATAAAACCTTTATTTACCACCATTCATATTTCAGGTGGAGATATGATGATGAAAGCAACTCAAAGAAAAAATAAAAAAACTATGGTTTTAGGGGTTTCAATATTGACTAGCATGAATAGTGCACAAACGAGAAAATATTATAATCAAAAAAATATAAAAATATTAGTAAAAAAATTTGCTAGGGAGGCGAAAAAAAATGGTTTAGATGGCGTTGTTTGTAGTCCTAATGAAATCGAATATATTAGAAAAGAAGTTGGTAAAAATTTTATAATCGTAACTCCAGGAATTAGATTAAATAATAAAATAGAAAAGGATGATCAAAAAAGAATAGCAACTCCAAAAAAAGCAATACAAATGGGTGCAAATTTTTTAGTTATTGGAAGACCAATTACAGAATCAAAGGATCCAATCAAAGTTTTAAAAGAAATTAATAAAACAATATCTTAAAATGATTGTAAAAATTTGTGGAATTAAAGAAGAGGACACATTACTTTGTTGTGAACAAAATAATGTTGAATTTTTTGGTATGATCTTTTATGCAAAAAGTCCAAGGAATATATCTATCGAAAATGCCAGTTTCCTGCAAAAAATATCTAAAAACTTAAATATAAATGGTGTTGGTGTTTTTGTTGATAAAAATATTGATGAGTTGCAAGAAATAATAAAACTTATAGACTTAAAATATATACAATTGCATGGAACAGAGGATATGCTCTATATTAAAAATTTAAAGAAAACTGGAGTTAAAATTATTAAATCAATTTCTATAAGTAATAAAAATGATTTAGATAAAATGAGTATATACGAGGAAGTTGATTATTTTTTATTTGATTATAAACCTCTCAAAAATGAATTACCTGGTGGTAATGCTAAAAGTTTTGATTGGGAAATTTTAAAAAATCTAAAAACTAATAAACCTTGGTTTTTATCAGGAGGTATTAATTCAAAGAATATTGGGCAAATACTTCAAGATGTAAATCCAATTGGTATTGATTTATCATCTGGACTAGAAAAAGAGCTTGGCATAAAAGATAATCACATTATAAATAATTTTATCGGAAAATTAAAAAATGCATAAGAATACATATAAAAGTTATCCAAATGAAAAAGGATATTTTGGTCAGTTTGGTGGAAGATATGTTTCTGAAACTTTAATGCCTTTGATCCTTGAAGTAGAAAAAGAATATGAAAAAATAAAAAATGATAAGAATTTTATTGATGATTTTAATCATTATTTAAAAACATATGTTGGCAGACCAAGTGCCCTTTTTTTTGCTGAAAGAATCAGTAATAATCTTGGAGGTCCTAAAATTTATTTCAAGAGGGATGAGCTAAATCATACAGGTGCTCATAAAATTAATAATTGTATGGGACAAATTTTATTGGCAAAAAAAATGGGTAAGTCCAGAATAATAGCTGAAACTGGAGCAGGACAACACGGTGTTGCTACAGCAACAGTATGCGCTTTATTTGGTTTACCATGCATAGTTTATATGGGAGAAAAAGATATCGAAAGACAATCTCCAAATGTTTTTAGAATGAAACTACTTGGTGCAGAAATAAGATCAGTGTCAACAGGATCAAAATCACTTAAAGATGCTATGAATGAAGCATTAAGAGATTGGGTTACAAATGTTAAAGATACTTTTTATATAATTGGCACAGCTGCGGGACCACATCCATACCCCGCAATGGTTAGAGATTTTCAATCTGTAATTGGCAAGGAAGTTCGTAAACAACTTTACGAACTGGAAGGAAGATCACCAGATTTATTGATGGCATGTATTGGTGGTGGTTCAAACGCTTTAGGGTTGTTTCATGAATTTTTAGATGACTTAGATGTTGAAATGATTGCTGTTGAAGCAGCAGGTCATGGTATAAAAACTGATAAGCATGCAGCAAGTTTAACGGGTGGTAAACCAGGTGTATTACATGGAAACAAAACATATTTATTACAATCAAAATCTGGGCAAATTCAAGAAGCTCATTCCATTTCAGCAGGCCTAGACTATCCAGGAATTGGGCCTGAGCATTCATTTTTATTTGAAGAAAAAAGAGTTACATACATGTCTGCAACAGACGAAGAAGCATTGGAAGCTTTTCAATACTGTTGTAAATTAGAAGGTATAATTCCAGCTTTGGAACCAGCTCATGCATTAGCTGTTTTAAAGAAAATAGCAAAAAACTATAGTAAAGATAAAATTATTGTTATGAACATGTGTGGTCGAGGTGATAAAGATATTTTTACAATAGCTGATGAATTAAAAATTAAGATTTAAATGACTAATTTAATTAGTCAGGTATTTAAAAATAATGAAAAAAAACTAGTAACATTTGTTACTGGCGGTGATCCTGATTTTGAAACAAGTTTACAAATTATTAGGACAATAATTAATAATGGTGCTGATATTATAGAAATTGGAATGCCGTTCTCTGATCCAATGGCTGATGGTCCGACAATTCAACTATCAAGTAATAGAGCGATAAGTAAAGGCATTGATTTAGAAAATATTTTCTCTTTAACAGCAGAGGCGAAAAAAATAAAAAATGATCTGCCAATTATTCTAATGGGTTACTATAACTTGATACTATATTTTGGAATTGAGAAGTTCGTTAAAAAATGTAAAGAAAATGGTGTTGATGGTTTAATTATTGTTGATCTACAACCTGAAGAAGATGAAGATTTGATTAACGAACTAAATAATAATCAAATTGATCTGATTAGATTGATTACTCCTACAACTAATGAGGAAAGACTAAAATTGATATTAAATAATGCTAGTGGTTTTTTATATTATGTTAGTGTTATGGGAATTACAGGACAAAAATCGGCTGATCTGAGCGATCTTGAAAAATCAGTAGCTTTTATCAAAAAACACACAAACTTACCTGTTGTACCTGGATTTGGTATTAAAAACTCAACTGATGTAAATAATATATGTAAAATAGCTGATGGTGCAGTTGTTGGCTCAAGTATAATTAAAATTATTGAAGAAAATTTAACTAACAAGGAAAAAATGTTATCAGAAATTGACAAGTTTTCGAAAGATTTGAAGAATGGAACTAGAGTATGAATTGGTTAACAAATTTTGTTAAACCTAAACTATCTTCACTTGTAAAAAGAAGAGATGTGCCAGAAAAATTGTGGAATAACTGTGTTTCATGTGGAAATATGATTCATCATAAAGATTTGAAAGAAAATTTATATGTTTGTATTAATTGTAATTATCATTTTAGAATGTCTGCAGAAAATAGAATAAAAATGTTTTTCGAAGATGGAAATTATAATGAAATTATCCCAGATAAAATTTCAGATGATCCATTAAAATTTACAGATAAAAAAAAATATAAAGATAGATTAAAAGAATACAGAAAAAAAACAAATAGAGATGACGCTTTTATTCTTCTTAAAGGGAAAATTAAAGATAAAGAAATAATCTCCGGATTAATGAATTTTGAATTCATGGGTGGTTCTATGGGTAGAGCAGTTGGGGGAGCAATAGTTAAAGGAGCTAAAATTGCTATAGAAAACAAATTACCTTATGTTATTGTTACCTCATCAGGTGGTGCAAGAATGCAGGAAGGAATCGTAAGCTTAATGCAAATGCCTAGGACTATTGCTGCTGTAGATTTGTTAAATGAAAATAATATACCTTATATAGTAGTTTTAACTGAACCTACCACTGGTGGAGTGACAGCTTCTTTTGCAATGCTAGGTGATATAACGATAGCAGAACAAGGTGCTACTATAGGTTTTGCAGGTAAAAGAGTGATACAAGACACCATCAGAGAAGAATTACCTATAGATTTTCAAAAAGCTGAATATCTAAAAGATCATGGAATGGTAGATATTGTTTCTCATAGGAAAGACCTCAAAGAAACTTTATACAAAGTATTAGATCATATAAGTTAATAAGTGAAATCTAAAACAGAAAAGTTGTTAGATGAGCTGGTCAAACTTCATCCCAAATATATTGATCTTTCATTAGACAGATTAAAATTATTATTAAAAAAATTAGGTAATCCTCAAGATCATCTTCCAAAGACTATTCATATTGCAGGAACAAATGGAAAAGGGTCTGTTCAAAGTTTCATAAGAAGTATGTTATTGAGGAATGGGTATAAATGTGATGCATATATCTCGCCACATTTATCTAGGTTTAATGAAAGAATAATTCTAAATAATAAAGAAGTAAGTTCAAAAAAGCTTTACGAAACACTAAAATTTGTAAAAACAATAAATAATAATAAACCAATAACTTTCTTTGAAATAACAACAGCTGCAGCCTTTATATTGTTTAAACAATCAAAATCTGACTTTCTTATTTTAGAGACAGGGTTAGGAGGTAGATTAGACGCAACTAATATAATACCAAAAAAGATTTGCAGTATATTAACACCAATTAGTTTTGATCATGAAGAATTTCTAGGAAAAACACTTAAGAAAATTGCTAATGAAAAATTGGGTATAGTGAAGAATTGCGAGTTTGTGTTAATTGGTAAACAAAAAAAAGAGTTAAAAGTTCATATTCAAAAAAAATTAAATAAATTTAAAAATAAATATTTTTATGGGAAAGAATTTCGAGTCACAAAATCATTAAAAAATAAGTTTGAAATGAAAGTAGATGGAAAAAAATTTCTCTATACTCAGCCTTCATTGAATGGAAAACATCAGGAAGAAAATGCATCAATATCTATATATTTTGCTAAAATCATGAAAAAAATGGGTTATAAATTAAATACAAAAGAAATTAATACAGCGATAAAAAAAACGTTATGGCCAGGAAGATTGGAAATTATTAATTATAAAAATAAAAAAATTATTCTTGATGGATCTCATAATATTGATGGAGCTGATAAACTAAATGAATTTTTAAAAACTAAAAAAATAAAACCTATTCTCTTGTTTGGAATGCTGAATAATAAGAAAGCAAGTTTATTTTTGAGCAAAATAAAAAAAAGAGTATCCAAGGTTTTAGCTATAAAAATCCCAGATGAAAAAAATGCATTTAACACTAAACAAATAAATGAAATTTGCGAATTTCATTCTATTAAATGTGAGAAAATAAATAGTATTAATGATGCTTTAAAATATTTTAGATCTAATCAGCAAGAAATATATCTAATTACTGGTTCTTTGTATTTGATAGGGAAAATTAGAAGAAAACTTTTATAGATTGGATTGTATCCAGGTTTCTAATGCTGTTTTAGGAAGACTGCCAACCTTAGTATCGATTAACTCACCTTTTTTAAAAATCATTATTGTAGGAATACCCCTAATACCATATTTTTGTGGTGTCATAGGATTCTCGTCAATGTTCATTTTAAATATTTTAACTTTATCTTTATTCTCATCAGCAATTTCTTCTAAAATTGGGTCAAGTACTTTGCATGGGCCACACCATTCTGCCCCAAAATCAACTACCACTGGAACATCATTAGTGGAGATGTCTTTATCAAATGTTTGATCGTTTGTTACATGAGTAGACATAGTCTATATGTAAGAAATATTTGTCTATTATCAAGCTAAATTAAATCTAATTTTCTAAAATTGATTTTTTATCCCCAATATGTCTAATTTTGGAAGGAATAATATAACCTTTGATTTGATGTTTTTTTATTAGTTTTGTCCAAATTTCATTCATAGAGAATATTTTTTTTCTATTATTAAATATATTTTTAGATACGATTTGAAGACCGGAATAATACAATTTCTCATTCTTATTTTTCCAGTTTATGACTGTATTTTTTTTTAAATTAAAATCGCCATTTACTTTTTTTAAACCTAAAAAATTAATATCTTTAGACAACAACATTTTACAGTAAGATACATCTTGATAATTGCTAAGAAAATATTTGATATGTGATTTATTTTTTTTAGTCCAAAAAATATCAGAATTAACAACACAGATTTTATTTCTTTTTGTATGATTGAAAATATTTTTTACTCCGCCACCTGTGCCAAGTAATGTTTTTTCACAGATAATCTGAATGGGATATTTTTTAAAGTTTTTGTCCAAGTACTTTTTAATTTTATGATGTAAGTAATGTGTATTTATTAAGATTTCATCACATCCAATATTAGTAAAGAAGTCAATTGTGTTCTTTAATAATACTTTATTTTTATATTTTAACAGAGGTTTTGGCGTACTGCGTGTCAAATTCAACATTCTTGATCCAAAGCCTGCACATAAAATCATTAACGTAAAATTCTTCATAAATTATAAATACTCTTCATAAATTGATCTTAGTTCATAATTTTTAATATTATTCAATGTCGCTATTGTTCTAGATTTAGTTATTTTTAAATAATTTAAGTATTGATTATCATTACTTGTACTAAATAATTTTCTCCATCTACCAAGTAATCTAGTCTGTCGAGCTAAACTTAAAAGATAATATTGTTCCCGAAAAGTATTCAGATTTTCAATAATTGTTGTTTTTTCATAAAAATATTCAATTAGTTTATCATTATAATTTCTTGTAAAATTAATTCTTGGATTTTCTAATAATGATATTAGGTCCCATCCTATAAATCCCATAAAAGCACTTTGAAAATCAATAATTCCACATTGAAAATGTGATTTATAATTTTCTAAAAAAAATAAATTAACAAATTCAAAGTCTTTGTGAACAAAATTTTTCATATTATAATTTTGAGAATAAAATATACTTTTCCATAATTCATAAAATCTTGAAGTGGGAAAATTTGAATTTTTGCTGGTAGAAATATAATAATTAACAAACTCTTTAATTTCAATTTTTAAATCTTCAAAGGTGTATTCTTTTAAATTTTTTAAATTATTTAAATTTGATTCATTTTGAATAACAATTATATTTTCTACAGCTAGTTTTAAAAGTTTATAAAGATTTTCTTCATTGTATATTTTATTAAATCTATTTTTTCCAAAATCTTGCATATATATTTTATATTGCTTATGATGAACTTCATATATCTTAGGAATTGAAATATTAGTCTTTTGTAATATTTCGTAAACATTAAGGAAATTATTAAAATCTTGTTTATCTCTAGAAAAATCAATTATTATTTTGGTATTCTCTTTTTCGGTAATTCTATAAATTAATTTACTAGATAATCCGTCCTCAATTTTTTCTAAATCATTATGATCAGAATTCATTAAACTATTGATTAAAACTAATATTAATTTTTCTTTTAGTTTCTGAAATCATATCTAAATTTATTAAATAATGATTTTTATTTAGCGGTAAACTAATTAACATTTCAGGCCATTCTATAAATGTAATATTGTTATTTAAATTTTCGAAAAAATCTAATTCCTCTAATTCCTTAAGACTTTTTACCCTATAAAGATCATAATGATAAATTTGTGATGAATTCAATTCATAGGTTATCAAAATAGGAAATGTTGGACTAGTAATAGAAGGTGGTTTTGGTAAATTATTTAATACAAAAAGATTATTAATTAATAATCTTACAAATGTTGTTTTACCAGCGCCTAACTCCCCTTGAAATAAGTAAATATCCCCAACGGATATGTCTTTACATAAATTAGTTGAGAGTTTTTCAAGTTCACGAAGGTTTAAAATTTTATTACTTAAATTTTGCAAATTTTGTTATGCGATACCTTTTAGAGCTTCCACTAAATCAGTTTTTTCCCAAGTAAAATGTCCCTTGTCACTTGGTTCTCTACCAAAATGGCCATAAGCAGAGGTTGGAACATAAATTGCATTTGTTAGTTTTAAATGTTCTCTTATTCCTCTTGGGCTTAGATCAAATAAATCTTGCACAGATTTTTCAATTTTCTGTTCATCAACTTTATTTGTTCCATTAGTATTTACATATACCGATAAAGGTTTTGATACTCCTATTGCATAAGATAACTGTATGGTACACTCATCAGCTAGATCCGCTGCAACAACATTTTTTGCTAAGTACCTAGCTGCATATGCTGCAGATCTATCAACTTTAGATGGATCCTTTCCTGAAAATGCACCTCCACCATGGGGTGCTGCACCGCCATATGTATCGACTATTATTTTACGGCCAGTTAAACCAGAGTCACCATCAGGGCCTCCAATTACAAAATTTCCTGTGGGATTAACATAGAATTCTTCATCTTTAAGACCTTCTAATAATTCATTAGGTATACACTCATATACATAAGGTTTAACAATTTCTTTTACATCTTCAGGAGATAAACCTTCTTTGTGTTGTGAAGAAATTACTAAAGAAGTGACTTTGCTTGGTTTTCCATTTTCATAAAGCATTGTAACTTGGCTTTTTGAGTCAGGTTCTAGACCAGATGCAGATCCATCCTTACGAGCTTGTGCCATTTTATATAAAATTTGATGAGAATAATGTATCGGTGCTGGCATTAATGATTCAGTGTCTTTACAAGCAAAACCGAACATAATTCCTTGATCTCCTGCACCCTCATCTTTATTGCTACCAGAATCAACACCCATAGCAATATCAGCTGATTGCTCATGAAGAAAACTTTCAATATCACAATTCTGCCAATGAAAGCCATCTTGTTCATAACCAATATCTTTAATACAATCTCTAACTTGATCTAAAATCTGATCTTTAGAAACTGATGGGCCCCTTACTTCTCCAGCTAAAACTACTTTATTTGTAGTAGTCAAAGTCTCACAAGCTACACGTGTTTGTGGGTCACCAGATGATAAATAAGTATCAACAACCATATCTGAAATTCTATCACAAACTTTATCTGGATGTCCTTCAGAAACTGATTCACTTGTAAATAAATAAGATCTTTTCATATTAACTCCTAGTATCTGTAAGTATTATCTTTAAATGGTCCTTGCTTACTAACACCAATATATTCTGCTTGTTTATCAGTTAATTCTGTAAGTTTTGCTCCAACCTTCTTTAAGTGTAATGATGCAACTTTTTCATCTAAATGTTTTGGTAAAACATAAACTTTATTTTCATAATTTTTAGAATTTTTCCAAAGTTCAAGTTGCGCTAAAACCTGATTAGTAAATGATGCACTCATAACAAAACTTGGGTGACCAGTGGCATTTCCTAGGTTAACAAGTCTTCCCTCCGATAGTAAAAGTATTTTCTTCCCATCTGGAAATTCTACCTCTCTTACTTGTGGTTTAATCTCATCAGACTTGTAATTTTGAAGAGCCTCTGTTTGTATTTCGTTATCAAAATGTCCAATATTACAAACGATAGCACGATCTCTCATTTGTCTCATATGATCTTGTGTAATCACATCAAGATTACCAGTGGCAGTAACAAATATATCACCATATTTACAAGCATCATCCATTGTGACAACTTCATAACCTTCCATTGCTGCTTGAAGTGCATTAATTGGATCTATTTCAGTCACACAAACACGAGCACCTGCACCTCTTAAGCTAGCTGCTGAACCTTTACCAACATCTCCATATCCAGCTACAATGGCTATTTTACCAGCCATCATTACATCAGTACCTCTTCTTATTCCATCTACTAAACTTTCCTTACAACCATATAAGTTGTCAAATTTAGACTTAGTAACTGAGTCATTAACATTTATTGCTGGGACCTTTAATGTTCCATTTTTTTCCATTTCTTTCAAACGGTGGACACCTGTAGTTGTTTCTTCAGATAAACCTAAAATTTCTTCCAACATTTTTGGATACTTTTCATGAATTATTTTTGTAGCATCTCCACCATCATCTAAAATCATATTTGGCTTCCAACCATCCGGGCCTTCTAATGTTTTCTCAATACACCACCAAAATTCTTCTTCTGTCATTCCTTTCCAAGCAAATACTGGAATACCTTTGGCAGCTATTGCTGCAGCAGCGTGATCTTGAGTGGAAAAAATATTACATGAACTCCATCTAACAGTAGCACCTAAAAATACCAGGGTTTCAATCAAAACAGCAGTTTGTATTGTCATATGTAAACAGCCTACAATTCTTGCCCCATCCAGAGGTTTAGAATCACCATACTCTTCTCTTAATGCCATTAAACCAGGCATCTCTGTTTCAGCTATTGCAATTTCTTTATCACCAAAATCAGCTAAACTTATGTCTTTAACCTTAAAATCTTCACTCATGATTGTATCCCTTTATGATTATTTTGACTTATTAATGGTAATTTAATCAGAAAACAAGCACCTCTAAAGTCTAATTTGTCACTTTCTGTTAATTCAATTGAACCATTAAATAAATTAATTATCTCGTACGATATTGAGAGCCCAAGACCAGAGTGTTGGTCTCTATCCTCTATCCTATCAGTATAAAATCTGTCAAAAATTTTATTTTTTTCTTTAAAATCTATTCCTTTTCCTTGATCATAAATTTTAATTTCAACACAATTT
>CACILT010000005.1 GCA_902587565.1 uncultured Alphaproteobacteria bacterium | reverse complement strand
TAAAAATGATCTAAAAAAGCAATTAGAGATATTTGAAAAAGAAAAAAAATACTTAGAAAGACAAAGATTAGATGAGAGAACTACGTTTGACTTAGAAATGATGGAAACTACTGGAAGTTGTAGTGGCATTGAAAATTATTCTAGATATTTGTCAGGAAGAAAACCTGGTGAGCCTCCTCCTACACTTTATGAATATATTCCAGAAGACTCTTTGTTATTTATAGATGAAAGCCATCAGACATGTGGTCAAATAGCTGGAATGTACAAAGGTGATTTTTCTAGAAAATCAACTTTAGCGCAATATGGGTTTAGATTACCAAGCTGTGTTGATAATAGACCTTTAAAAAGAGAAGAATGGGATGCAATGCGTCCTCAAACTATTTTTGTAAGTGCAACACCAGGAGATTATGAACTTGAAAAGACAGGCGGTACTTTTGTTGAACAAGTAATTAGACCCACTGGTTTAATTGACCCGCCTATTGAGATAAGGCCAACAAAACATCAAATTGATAACTTAATTGATGAATGTAAAAAGACTATAGATAAAGGTCATCGTGTTCTAATCACAACACTTACAAAAAAAATGGCTGAAGATCTTACAGAATATATTAATGAAGAAGGATTAAAGGTAAGGTATCTTCACTCTGATATCGATACATTAGAAAGAATAGAAATTATTAGAGATCTAAGACTAGGAGTTTTTAATGTTTTAGTAGGAATAAATCTTCTTAGAGAAGGTTTAGATATTCCTGAATGTGCTTTAATGGCTATATTAGATGCTGATAAGGAAGGTTACCTTCGTTCTAGAACTAGTTTAATTCAGACTATTGGTAGGGCTGCAAGAAATGTTGAGAGTAAAGTCTTAATGTATGCTGATAACATTACCACTAGTATGAAAGAAGCGATCGAAGAGACGGATAGAAGACGAACAAAACAACTAGAATATAACAAAATAAATAAAATTACGCCAATCAGTATTAAAAAGAATATTCAAGAAATAATTGAGAACACAGCTGAACAAGATCATGTTACAGTTGAAATTGACAATGCTAAAGAATTAGTTGGTAAGGATCTTGATAAACATATTAAAAATTTAGAGAAAAAAATGAATGAATTTGCCTCAAAACTTGAATTTGAAGATGCAGCAAGATTACGAGATGAAATCAATAGATTAAAGGCTAAAGAAGTGGGTCTTTCTAATAAAGTTTTGCAGTTTAAAAAGAATTAATGGATATTGTATTTTCAGAAACTAACCAAACTGGAATCATTAAACTAAATCGTCCTAAAGCTTTAAACGCTCTCAATTTAGAAATGGCAAAAAAATTCTATGACAAATTATTAGAATGGGAAGAAAAAAATAATATCTTAAGAGTATTGCTAATAGGAGAAGGTAAACATTTTTGTGCAGGAGGTGATGTAAAATCTCTTGTTCTTGCTGGAGAAGAAAACTCTTTAAAACATGATTTTTTTAAAATTGAGTATAAACTTAATTATTTAATAAGCCAATTTAGTAAAGAATTTCTCTCAGTTTGGAATGGTGTGGTAATGGGTGGTGGGGTTGGTTTATCAATTTATGGAGATCACAGATTGGCAACAGACAATTCAAAATTTGCAATGCCAGAATCTGCCATTGGTTTTTTTCCAGATGTTGGTGGAAGTTATTTTTTATCAAATCTTCCTGGTAATATTGGAAAGTATATTGGTTTAACTGGTGAGGTTTTAGGCTTAAATGAATTAATTTTTTTTGGATTAGCAACACACTACTTTAAAAGTAATAAAATAGAAGATGTTAAACAAAATTTTATTACAAGTGGAGAAATTTTACACGATAATTTTGAAGTAGAGAATGATACATATCTAATTAAAAATATGAATTTAATAAATGAATTATTCAATGGAAATATTAAAACAATCATATCAAATTTAAAAAATAGTAACTCAGAGTTTTCAAAAAAAATTTTAGATATTCTTTTTGTTAAATGTCCAATGAGTCTTGCCATAAGTAATAAACTTATAGATGATGCGAAAGGTAAATCGTTAAAAGAATGTTTAGAAACTGAATTTCAATTAAGTCAAAAAGTAGTATACCGTAGTGACTTTGATAATGGTGTAAATTCTGTACTAATTTCAAAAGATCATAATCCTATTTGGGAACCATCAACAATAGATGAAATAAATATCGAAGATCTAGATTATTATTTTGAAACTCATACTGAAAATCTTTATCTATAATATTACAAATGACTTATAAAATTCCCGCATCAGCTAAAGTAGTTGTAATAGGTGGTGGTATAGCTGGATGCTCTGTAGCTTATCATTTAGCAAAATTTGGATGGAAAGATGTGGTCTTACTAGAAAGAGATCAATTAACTTCTGGAACTACTTGGCATGCAGCTGGACTAATTGGTCAGATTGGTGCATCAGCAACCATTACAAAACTTAGAAATTATTCGTTAAATTTATATAAAGACCTAGAAAAAGAAACAGGATTAGCAACAGGCTTAAAACAAAACGGCTCTTTAACTATTGCAACAACTAATGATCGATTAGAAGAATTAAAAAGACAAGCTACCTTTGCTCAAAGATTTAATATAGAAGTTAATGAGTTAGAAAAAAATCAGATTAAGGATATTTATTCTCTTATAAATACTGATGATGTTGTTGGTGGAATTTTTATTCCAAAAGATGGTCAGGCAGATCCTGTTGGTATAACGAATGTTCTTGCAAAATCTGCGAAAATGCATGGCGCAAAAATTTTTGAACATTGCTCAGTAAATAAGATCCTTACTAAAAATGGATCAATAGAAGGTGTAGACACAAAACATGGAAAAATTAAATGTGAGTATATTGTTTTAGCATCTGGAATGTGGTCAAGGCAGATAGCAAATGAAATTAATGTTAGTATACCGCTATATCCAAATGAACACTTCTATATATTAAGTGAACCATTACGAGAAATTTCTAAATCGCTTCCAGTTCTAAGAGATTACAATAATTGCTTATATCTAAAAGAAGATGCAGGAAAAATTTTAGTAGGAATTTTTGAACCTAAAGCTAAACCGGCATTTACAGATACGTATAAAGTCCCTAACGATTTTTCTTTTGGAGAATTACCAGAAGATTTTGATCATTTTGAACCACATTTAAAAAATGCAATGAAAAGAATACCAGCACTTGAAAATGTAGGTATAAGAAAATTTTTCAATGGACCTGAAGCTTTTACTCCAGATACAAATTATCTTCTGGGTGAAACACCAGAGGTAAAAAACTTTTACGTTTGTTGTGGTTTTAATAGTATTGGTATTCAGAGTGCTGGTGGTGCTGGTAAAGTTACTGCAGAATGGATGATCAACGGAGAGGTTAATGAAGACCTTTACTCTTTGGATATATCAAGGTTTGAAAAATTTCATTCTGAAACAAAATTTATAACAGAAAGAGTTACGGAGTCACTAGGGGATTTATATGCAATGCACTGGCCTTACAAACAACATAAATCTTCAAGAAATATTAAACTGCTTCCATTTCATGATGATTTGAAAAAAAAAGGCGCATGTTTTGGTCAAGTAGCGGGCTTTGAAAAACCAATGTGGTATGCTCTAAATGGTAATAAACCAGAATATGATTACAGTTATGGTTATCAAAATTGGTATGATGCAGCAAAATATGAAACAACAAACACAAGAAAAAATGTTGGTTTATTTGATTTAAGTGCCTTTGCCAAATTTGAAATTAAGGGAGATACTGCATTCAATGATCTTCAACGGATATGCTGTAATAATATTAAAAATAATCCCGGTGATACAACCTACACGCAAATGCTTAATTCAAATGGTGGCATTGTTGCTGATTTAACTGTTACTTGTATTAATAAAGATAATTTTCGTATTGTTACGGGTTCATCTGTAAGAGAACATGATAAAAAACATATTTCAGAAAATCTAAGTAAAAATACAACTTTAATTGATGTCACTGAAAGTTTAGCTTGTTTTGGTATTTTTGGTCCTAAAAGTAGAGAAATTATAACTGAAATATTTGGAGAACATTTTTCAAAAGATAATTTTAAATTTGGAACTGCCAAAGAAATTCCATTAAAAAATAATAAGTTAATTTTCCAAAGATTATCTTATATTGGTGAACTTGGTTGGGAAATTTATATTCCTATAAATATATCTAGAAAAATTTATTTAGAGTTAGTTAAAGTTGGAGAAAACTATAACCTTTCACATGCTGGCGCTCATGCATTAGATATTATGAGAATGGAAAAAGGATATTTACATTGGGGTCATGATATTTCACCAGCTGAAAACCCTTTTGAAGCTGGATTAGAATTTACTGTTAAATTAAACAAAAAAACAGATTTTATAGGTAAGGAAGCTTTAAAAACAAAAAATAGAATAAAGAAGAAACAACTAACAAATTTTGTTTTAGAAAAATCAACGCCAGGAAATCCACTCTTACTACATGATGAGCCCATTTATTATAAAAATAAAATTGTGGGAGAAACAACTTCTAGCAATTATTCATTTTGTTATAATAAAAATATGGTTTTTGGATATATAGATTCAGAAATAGATTTAAAAAAATTAAACGGAAGTAATTTTGAAGTTGAAGTTGCTAAAAATAAATATGTTATGTCTGTTCAATTTAATCCATTACATGATCCTGAAAATAATTTTACGAAAATATAGTTTTATACAATCTAATAAATGAAAAAAATTAGATTATTATTTTCCATAGTAGTAATTATATTAATAATTTTATCTATCTTTATTTATATTTTTCTAAATGATTTTGAAAAAGAGAAAATAATCAGTGATATAGAGAAGAAATTTGAAATTAAAATTAATGAAAAAAATAAAACTAAAACAAATGTTTTTCCAATTGTAAAGCTTTATACAAACTTAGAAATTAGAGATTACAAAAATAATTTAAACATTGATAATATTGATATTAGTATTTCTCAGCCCCTTTTTCAAATTTCAGGAAATTTAAACATTGTAATTGATAATTTGAATATTAGTAATATTAATTTTAGTGAAGTAAATATTAATGGAAAGGTAAATTATATAGAAAATTATCTTAAATATAGTGATAATTTAGAAAATTTATTTGACTCAATCTATGATATAAATGGAAAAATAACTTTAAAAACAACTAATGAAGAAAAATTTCTTATTTCGTTTTTAAAATTATTCTTTGAAAAATTAGAAAATCAAAAAAATCAAAGATTTGCATTTTCTGAATTAATAAATGCTTTTGGTAATGAAAGTTCTAATTTTAAAGGGATAATAAATAAAAATAAAAATATTTTAAAAACTGGCAAAATTGAAATTATTAATAAAAGTAACAAAATTCTTATAAAAGGAGATTATAATTTCAGTAACAATTTTATAGATATTATTTTAAATTTATCTCAAAATAATGAAATATATTTAACTACTTTGATAAAAGGAGATTTAAATAATCCTCAAATAAGTTTTGATAAAAATTCAAAATTTTTTCAAAATTTAAACTCAAATGAAAATAATTTAATAGAAGAAAGCGTTATTCAATTTTTAAATAATTTTTTTGATCTCAATGATTGACTTATTAAATATAGTTAGCAGTGTATTTGGGTATATCCTTTTTGGATTTTTTGTAAATAAGTCACAGTTAATTCCAAAAAAATATATTAATTATTTTGATTTTATTGGTTTCAATATTCTTTTACCTTTAGCTTTAATTATTTATTTTTGGCAAGTCTCATTTCCTCAAATTAATTCTATTGGCTTAATCATCTCATTTTTTGCTTCAGGAATTTTTATATCAATGATTGGCTTTTTAATTAGTAAAAAATTTTTACATTATAAAACAGATGACTCTGCACTTTTTGGATTAGCTTCTTGTTTTGGTAATACAGTAGCAATGGGAATACCCCTTATGTACGCAGTCTTAGGTCCAATAAATACAATTCCTTATATGATATTAGTTTTTTTTCATGGTATTGTTCATTTTAGCTATACTGTTATTATAATTGAAGTTTACAGAAATAGACAAAAGAGCATTGTCGAAATTATTTATCAAATATTATTAGGTGTAGTCAAAAATGTTGTACTATTTGGAATGATATTTGGCATCATTCTTAACTACTCAAATTTTAATGTTCCGTCTATTATGAAGGAGCCTTTAGATATTTTTGTAAACCTTGCTCTTCCAATGGTTCTCATTTCCTTAGGTCTTGCATTAGGAAATTTTAAAATCAGAGAAAATATTTATGGTGCAATACTATTAACAATCTTAAAAAATTTTATTCACCCTATAATTGCATTTTTTTTAGCAAATTTTATATTAGAATTAGACAGACTCTTGGTAATTATTGTTACGATGGCCGCAGCTCTACCGAGTGGTTCTCAATCATATTATTTTGCGTATAGATATAATTCACTAAAAGCCGTTGTTTCTTCAAATGTAGTATTAAGCACATTTGTTAGTTTTTTTACGCTATCTTTCTTACTTTTATTTTTTAATATTACGTAGACTGGGAAATATATGATTGTATTCTTTGTTTTTTTTCAATTGTCTTTACACTAAAAGGAAATATTTCAAGCATTTTATCATAAACATCAATTGCCTGCTGAAATTGACCTTTGTGGATGAATATTAAACCCATCCCATCTAATGCACCAAAATGTCTTGGTTCTAATTCAAGTGTTTTAATAATATCTTTCATTGATTCATCAAAATTACCCATCATAAAATGTACAGTTGCTCTTTTATTCCAACCTTCTGCAAAGTTAGGATCTTCTTCAATTAAATTATCAAATGATCTTATTGCAAGTGGATAATTTCTTACGTTCATAGCCTGAATACCTTTATTAAAATATTCAATTACTTTTGGATCTTCAACTTCGTACCATATATTCCAAATATCTGATATTAAACCTCTAATCTCTTCCTGATTTTCAGTTTCATACAATTTTTCAAATAAATTATTTAATCTTGGATCGTTTTGATCAGCTAAGGAAAATTTACAATAAAACAAAAGGCAAGTTACGATGAAAAATACTTTAAACATAGTTCTCAAATTTAAAAGGTTTTTCAGATAATTGTCTTTTCTTTTCATGTTTTCGTGTTCTACCTGAGACTCTTTTTCTCCAAAGTTTAAATGATCTAGATTTTAAATTTCTTCTCATTAATTTAATAACTTCAGATTCGGTCAAGCCATGAATTCTATTAATTTCTTCAAAGGAAATTTTGTCAGACCAAGCTAATTTTATGATATTATCTATATCTACTTGCATATAATTAAATATAATATTATTTTTCTAAAAAACGAGATTGATGATAAAATTATATACTTCCCCAACTCCAAATGGGAGAAAAATTAGTATTCTACTTGAAGAATTGAAAGCAGAGTATGAAACTATTCTGATAGATCTTGGGAAAAAAGAACAGTTTAAAAAAGAGTTTTCAAAATTATCTCCTACAAATAAAATTCCTGTAATTGTAGATACAGAAAATAATCAAAGAATTTTTGAATCAGGCGCAATATTAATTTATTTAGCTCAGAAATATAATAAATTTCTGGATAATGAAAATTACTGGGAAATCATGCAATGGTTAATTTTGCAGGTAGCATATGTCGGCCCAATGTTAGGGCAGGCACATCAATATTTATTTTACCATCGTGGAAAAAGTAAATTTGCTGAAGAAAAAACAAAAGGTTATGTAGAACATGTTTATTCAATATTAGAAAAACAGTTAATCGATAAAGAATATATAGTTAAAGATTATTCTATAGCTGATATAGCTATATGGCCATGGGTTGATAGGTGCGAAAGGCATGAAATTAATTTAGAAGATTATCCAAATATAAAAAGATGGTATGATAAGATATCAATTAGACCCGCTGTAATTAAAGGATATAATGCAGTTTAAATGATTACTTCAAAAAAAATTAAAATTCATTACCAGTTCGCAACTGCAAAAGGGAAAACACAGGGTGGCAATGCTGAAATTAAAAAAAGAGAAAATTTCATATCAAAATATTTAAGTAAAGATACTTCTGTAAAGCTTTCTGTTCCTAATAAAGGACCTGGTTCGATAGAAACAGAATATGATGAGGCTATTGCTATTCCAAATGTAATCAAAGGAATCATCAATGCAGAAAAAAATAAATTTGATGTAGCAATTATAAGTTGCTTTTCAGATCCAGGTTTGACTGCTTGCAGAGAAAAGGTTTCTATTCCTGTGATTGGATCTGGAGAAAATGCAATACTTCTAGCTGGACAGTTAGGTAATCGAATCAGTATTTTATCTCCTTTATCAGAAAATAAAGAAACTTTTAAAAATAAAATTATGAGATTAGGTTTAGAAAAAAAATATTGTTCTACCAGATCTATAAATACAAAAGTACTAAGCTTAGCTAAAGATAAAAAATCAACCTTAGATAAATTAATAAAAGCAGGTAAAAAAGCTGTTAATGAAGATGGCGCAGATATTCTTGTACTTGGATGCATGAGTATGGCTTTTCATGATATTACTGAAGTTGTTGAAAAAAAATTAGGTGTACCTGTAATTAATCCTGTAAAAGCTAGTATCTTAATGGCAGAGTCATTGGTAAAAATGAAATTAGCACATAGTAAATTAGCTTACCCTACTCCTGCAAAAAAAATAATTTATTAATAATAATCCCTTCTAAATAATACATATTCATATATAATATTTTTATGTCTATTGTTTATCTTGTACCTGGAAATATGACAGGAGGTCCTTATGGACTTAAAGAATTAAAAAGACGTGAGAAACTTTTAAAGGATTGGTCATTCAATCCATCAAAAGTAAAAGTTTATGATGTTCCAAATGGTGGAAGTTCAATTGAATCTTCATATGAAGAAATCGCCTCTATTATTCCAGCAGTTGATAGACTGTCTGAAATAACAAAATACGAAAACATAGATGCAGTCATATTAGGATGCTTTGGTGATCCTGGTCTAGATGTTTTTAGAGAAATGTTTGATTTTCCAATCATTGGACCAGCTCAAACAAGTATGCATACAGCTTGTCAATTAGGTCATAAATTTTCAGTTATTACTATTTTTGACTCAATGCTGAACATGGCAGAAAAACAAGTGCATGAATACGGCCTTGATCATCATTTAGCGTCTGTAAGAGCTATTAATATTCCGGTTTTAGAATTGTTAAAAGATTTAGATGTTACATATAAAAAAATGTCAAAATTAGCAGATAAAATTGTTAATGAAGATCGCGCGGATGCAATTTTACTAGGTTGTATGACAATGTCTTTTTCTGGGTTAGATAAAAAAATTGAAAAGAAGACAGGAATTCCTGTTTTAAATGCTGGAAGAACATCATTAAAATTTGCAGAAAGTCTATTATCAATGGATCTCAGTCACAGTAAGATAACATACCCATTTCCACCAAAGCTTGCAAAAACTCAGAAAGAAAAAAAGAAAAGAGCTTAATTTCTAAGATGTAATATAACTACATCTATCAACCCAGTGCCCTGGCTTAGCTTCAACTAGACCCATTTTAATGTCGCCACCTTGACATTCATTATTATGTTTTGGACATCTGTCAGCAAATTTACAACCTTTATACTCCCTAGTAGCATCTGGAATGTTACCTAATATTGGAAGAGGGTCATGAGATTGATTAACATGAGGAACTGGAACAGCCTTAACTAATGCTTTAGTGTAGGGGTGTAGTGGATTATTAATAACGTCATGTGTGGGTCCATCCTCAACAATACTTCCAAGATACATAACTATCGTACGTTCACAAACATATTTAACCAAAGCTAAATCATGAGAAATGTAAATCGCCGTAAAATTCATAGATGATTTAGCTTGGTTGAAAGCATTCAAAATACCCGCTCTTACACTAACATCAAGCATGGACACAGGTTCATCTGCTACTACAAATTTTGGATTAATGATTAGAGCTCTTGCAAGAACTATTCTTTGAAGTTGTCCTCCAGATAACTCATGAGGGTATTTATATAAATATTCATCTTTATTTTTTAACTTAACCAGATTCATTACATCAGTAATCATTGTTTCAAATTTGTTTGGATCAAAATTTAAAGCTTTCAATGGCTCTAATAAAATATCTTTTATCGTAAATCGTGGGTTTAGCGAGTCGTAAGGGTTTTGAAAAACAAACTGTAAGTTTCTTTTATATTTCATCAATTCGTCGTTATTTTTAATTTTTGAAATATCTTTACCTTCAAATAAAATTTCACCACTTGTGGGATTTACAAGATTCAATATAAGTTTAGCCAAGGTTGTTTTTCCACAACCTGACTCTCCAACGATACCTACTGATTCGCCTTGTTGTATTTTGAAAGATACATCGTCTACTGCTCTTACTTTAGGTTTTTTTCCAGAAAATATTTCTGAAATATTTCTTGATACATCATAATATTTAGAAACATTATTAAATTCTAAAACAGTACTCATAAGATTATTCTTTTATCTCCCATGTTTCTAATTTCTTTGACTCTTCAAGTAATTTTTTTTGATCACTAGTTCTCCAACAAATTGCCTCTCTATCTCTATTAACGTATCTGTCTGGTTTATCGTTACATTTATTTATTTCAAAAGGACATCTAGCCTTAAATCTGCACCCTGTTGGAGGATTTATTAAATTAGGAGGAGATCCATTAATTGGAACTAGAAAATCATTTGTAGAATGAAGATCAGGAAAAGCATTATTTAAACCCATAGTGTAGGGATGATAAGGTTCTTGTAAAATCGACTCAACACCACCCATTTCAACAATTTCACCAGCATACATTACTGCAACTTTCTGACAAATATATGCAACTACCGAAACATCGTGTGTAACTAATATTATAGATAAATTTAATTTATGTTTTAATTCATTAAATAAATCTAAAATTTGTCTTTGCACAATTACATCTAATGCAGTAACTGGTTCATCAGCGATTACAATTTTTGGATCCAAAGCTAATGCCATCGCTATAGCAACTCTTTGTTTCATACCTCCACTAAATTGATGAGGAAAATCTCGTAATCTATTTTTATCTATTCCCACTAAATTAAATAATTCTTCTGATCTTTCGTCTGCTTTATTTTTTGTATAACCACCTCTGATTACTAATATCTCTCTCATTTGATCTATAATTCTATAAACAGGATCGAGAGAATTCATTGCACTTTGAGGAATAAATGCAATATCCTTCCACTTAAAATCTAAATCATTTATTTTTTTATCTGCATCTAATATTTTATTATTATTAAAATAAATTTGACCACTAGCTATTTTTGCGCTGTCAGGATTAACTCCCATTATACTTCTAGCTAATGTTGTTTTTCCACAACCTGACTCACCAACTATACCAAGTAATTCTCCTTGGTAAAGTTTTAAAGATACATTCTCAACTGCTTTTGCTACAAATTCTTTTCCAACATAATGAATGCTAAGATTTTTTATTTCTAACATTTTTATTTTTTTATTTTTGGAAACAAAATTTCTTCATAACCTCTACTTATGAAAAAACCTGCTACAACCATTAAAACTATACAAATACCTGGTGGAATAAACCAGATATAAGCCCCTAACGAAAGAGCTTGTGAACTATAAGCATCTTGAAGCATATAGCCCCAGGATATAACATCTGATGGACCAAAACCTAAAAAACTTACACTGGCCTCAGTTAGAATTGCCCAACCAATAGCAATTGATCCATATAAAAAAGACAGAGGTAAAATATTTGGAGCTATATGTAAAAATATTATTCTAAAATTAGAGCATCCTGATACTTTGGCAGATTCAATATAACCTCTTTCTCTTAATGTAAGAACTTGGCTTCTGATTATTCTTCCTGCATTTGGCCATAATAACAAACCAATTGCTATAACTACATTCCATGAACTTGGTCCTAAAAAAGCAGCCAATACAATTACAAATGGTAGAAAAGGCAAACCAAGAGCTATGTCTGCAAGTCTCATAATTAAATTATCAATCCAACCACCGTAAAACCCAGAAATTAATCCTACAATTGTTCCTAATATAGCAACAGCTAGTGCTGCACTTAAACCAACTGCTAATGCATTTCTTGAGCCATAAATGAGTTGAGAAAAAATATCTCTTCCATTTGATGTTGTTCCTAGAAAATATTCCCAGCTTGGGGGTAAGTTCCTTGCCAAACCACTACTTGAAAAATTTATTCTTAGTGGATCATTAGTTGCAATAAGATCTGCAAATATTGCTACAAGAATAAAAAATAAATATATGCAAACTCCAATGGTAGCATAGTTATTTTCTTTAAATATTTTATAAATTTCAGCTATCATTTTAATTTTTAGTTTTATAACTCACTCTTGGATCTAAAAATAGATACAACAAGTCTGCTAAAAAATTCATTAATATTAGAATTGCTGTTAAAAAAATAAATGCACCTTGCGCAAGAGGATAATCACTTGATGATACAGCAAAAACTAATAATCTTCCCAAACCTGGCCAGCTGAATACTGTTTCAATAACAACATTTCCTCCAAAAGCAAAGCCAACACCAAGTGTAAAAGCAGTTGCAACTGGCAAAAGTGCGTTTCTGGCCGCATGATAAATAACTATCCGCCAACTAGATAAGCCTTTCATTTTCGACATTGTAACAAAGTCTTCTTGCATAACTTCAAGCATATTCGATCGCATTAGTAACAAGGGTAAACCTTGAAGATAGAGTGCTAATACCAATGAGGGTAAAATAAGGTGATAGTAAAAATGTAAACTTGTTAATTTTGATAAAGTGGTTTCGTAAATTACACCTGCGGCACTAGTTCCGCCTGAAGGAAAAATATCAAGTTGAAAACTAAAAAAAGCTAATGCAATCATACCTAACCAAAATTCAGGCGCAGATCTTGTTGTTAAAACTATTGGTATCGAAAATCCCTCAATAAATGTTGCTCTTTTCCAGGCAAGATAAGCTCCAGCAATAACTCCAAAAATATAAGCAATAACCAATGAAAATAATGTTAAAATTATTGAATTTGGTAAAGCTTCAATAATCATGTTGATTACAGGTTTGTTATAGGTAAAGGAAAGACCAAAATCTCCTTTTAAAGTATTAACAATAAATAATGTATATTGTTCAAATAAAGATTTATCTAAACCAAATCGCTTAACTAATAAATCATGTTGCTCATCAGTAAATGTAGTACCGATAAAAGCTGTAAGAGGCGAACCTGGCATCAGTCTGAACATAAAGAAAATGATAGTAGCTACTATCCATAGTACAAAAAGCATGTACAAAAATCTTCTTACGATAGACCAAAAGTCAAACATTCGCCTCTCTACAATATTTAATTAATGTTTCTCTGACACTCCTTCCGGATAGTGCAGTCTTCCATTTTTAACAGTATATCCAGCATCTTCTAGAATTTTCTTAGCTAAGTCAATTCCAGTTTCGAACTCAGTAATACCATCTTTGTGGTAAAAACTTAGTGCTGGAGATATATGCGAACCTGCTTTAACAGCATTACCTGCCCAAGCTGCATTCACCATAACATCTCTATCAATTGCTAGAGAAACTGCTCTTCTGAAATTTACATCATCAAAAGGCGCTCTTCTATGATTCATAGCCATATACTGAAAGCCAACATCGACAGATTTTACAAGTGTAATATCTCCATCTTCTTCAACAATATTAGCAAGCACTGCTGGGTCACCTTTATAATCGGTTAAGAAGTTTACTTCACCTTTTCTAAACATACCTAAAGCAGCTTCAACATTTGGAATTTCTTTCATTATCCATCTATTAATTTTAGGTGGATTGAAATGACCAGAATTAGCTTCTAAGATAACTTGTTCTCTTTGTCTCCAATCAACAAACTTGAAAGGACCAGAGCCAATTCTTTTTTCCTCAATTATTGTTTCAGCATTATTACCTGTACCCTTCAAAGAATCAATTATTGGACCGTAATAATGTTTAGGAACCAAATTAATTTTTGCTAGAGTTGATGTAAGGAAAGCAGCATTTGAAGACTTAAGATTAAATCTAACTACATTGTTTCCCATATCTTCCATTGAATCGATATTCTTTACAAATGGAGAATACATTGGAACCATTTCAGCATCCATTGGAGCTTCAAAAGAGAAAATTACATCTTCCGTAGTTACAGGTTGTCCATCATGCCAGCTCATACCAGATCTTAGAGTAACATCAATTGTTTGCTCGTTCACCCAATTGAAAGACTCTGCAGCCCATGGTTGAGGAGTTCCGTTAGGACCAATTCTAAGTAATCTGTCCCAAACAATTTCAGTAATCCACGAGTCTGTACCACCTGAAATAAAGAATGGATTAATTGCTTGAATTTCATCTAAACTTTGAGCTACTAAATCATTGTTTCCATTTATTGGTTCAATGTTTAGATACGTCCAGATATTTTTAATACCAAGACCAGCTTGCTCAATAGCACTACCATCCTTAAATTGAGTATTATCATAAGCAAAGTTCAATAATGGATGAACTAAATATGCATTTGCTGCATCATCAGCTAAAAGTTGTTGAGCTTGGTCAACAATTTGTTTCCTAGCATCAGGATCCATAGTTACTCTTTGTTTTTCTGCAAGTTCATCATAAGCAGAACTTACATAACCAATAAAGTTATATCCTTTTTCTGCAGTTGATGAATGAAAAAGATTGTAAGTAAATTCATCAGGATCACTTCTTTCAGGACGACTAACCATCTGCCACATCGTTAAATCCCAAGTATCTTCATCAAGTCTTTTATACCAAACTTGATCAGCCATTTGTGGCCAAGGTACTGCATTTACAGTAATATCTAAGCCTAGCTCATTTAATGTTTGTGCTATTATTAAAGCCGCAGTATGCGGAGCTGGTCCAGCAGCTTGCTCTCTCGCCCAAAGCTTCATACTTCTTACTTCTTCTGCTGATGCAGAACTAACTAAAAAAGGTAAAATCAATGAGGAAATAAGACCGGCAAAAATAGCTATTAGTTTTTTTCGCATAAATACCTCCAAAAAAAATTATAATTAATTGTATGCATATTAGAATACATACTTAAAGTCTTTTAATGTCAATGTTTGAGTGATTAAAAATCAACGCTAATATTCAATTTAGTATTAGATTTTAATATTTGATTTTCCTATTTTCTTTGGGTTTTCAATAAAATCATGCGCTTTGTATGCAACATCAAATCTAAAGGTTTCTATGTTTGGATGAATAATTTTATTTCTTTCCATTAGTTTGTTTACATAATTTCCAATCAATGAAATATTTTTATTGTTTTGAAGAAAAGCTTGTACAATTTTAATATTTATACCTTTTGGGGCATAGCTATAATAATCAAATTTCGGTTTAACTATACTCGATGAAGAATAAGAACAAACAATACCATTATTTTTTATAATTTTTGGAATTAGATTTATATTTTTACCAAAGTCAACTTCTATAACCCTATCAACTAATAGACCTTTAGTGAATTCATTAACAATATTGATAATATCAATTTCAGAAAGTTTTTTATAATTTAAAATTAAATCAGCGCCTAAATTTTTACAGATATTTTTTTTAGCAGCATTGCTAACTGTAGTAATCACTTTCGATCCATTTAATTTTGCAAATTGTATTGCATAATTACTGACTGCTCCAGCTCCACCTGAAATAAATACAAATTTTTCACTATATTTTTTTTCTGAAAAAACTGAATAGTATGCAGTGGCTACTGGCACGCCTAGTATTGAAGATTTTGAAGCGGAGATATTATTTGGTGTAAATATCAATTTATTTTTTTTTAATTTATAATATTGAGCACAAGTTCCATATTGTTGGTTCTTTGAACCTCCGCAAATCCAAAATTTTTTTCCAATTAAATTTTTATACTTAGGATTCCCTACTTCTACTACTTTTCCAGATCCATCTGTATGGGGTATAATGAATTCTTGATTAAGTTTTTTTGATATCCATCCAGATCGTTGCTTAGTGTCAGCAGGATTAACACTTGAATACAAAACTTCCAAAACAACTTCATCTTTTTTGACTTGAGGATCATCGAATGTTCCAGATTTCAAAACTTTTTTTGCTTCTCCAGTTTGCTCATAATAAATTGCTTTCATTTTATAATGATATAAAATAATTTGATATTTATCAACGATGACAAATTATCATCACTAAAATGATAAATTTCTACTTCATTTAATTTTATAAAGTAGATATAAAATAATTATGGATGAAATACTAAAACAAGTTAATGTAGACAACGCTTGGGATCTTGTCGAAGTTTATTCAAAAATGGCAAGATGGAAACCAGATGATGTTAATAAATCATGTGATGAAATTACCAACAGACTTGATAAGTTTGGAGTCAAATATAAAGTATATAATCCTGAGCTCTACTTAAGCATACCTTATACAGCAAGTGTTAAATTAAGTAGCGGAGATACGCTTCATGCTAAACCACCAGCTTATAGTATAAATTGTGAAGAAGGTATAACTGCTAAATTGCATTATGTTCCAGCCCATTTTAAAAAAGATATAGAAAATCTATTTGATAAATCTCAAGATAAAGAAGCATCAACGCCAGATAAAGTAAGAGGAAAAATAATTATTTCTGAAGGTTTTGCTTTTCCAGGTAAAATTCAAGATTTTGAAAAAGCAGGTGCTGTTGGCGTAATAGCTGTAAACCCTGGAGTTGATATACATTGGGGAATTTGCACATCTATATGGGGAATGCCGGAATACGATAATCTAGAAAACAAACCTAATATTCCTGTTGTTGCCGTAAATTTAGATGATGGAAAAAAGCTGATAGAATTATCAAAAAATAATGAAGAGGCTACTCTATTTACCAAGCTTGAGGAAGGATGGTTTAATCAAAAAATACCTGAGGTAACTATTAAAAGTGATAACAACAGCAAAGATTTCATTTTATTACATGGACACTATGATTCTTGGGACGTAGGTGTTGGAGATAATGCAACTGGAGACGCAACAATGCTAGAAATAGCTAGATTGCTTCAAGAGAATAAAAGTAAGCTTAATAGATCAGTAAAAATAGTTTGGTGGCCTGGACATTCTACAGGAAGATATGCGGGCAGTACATGGTATGCAGATAATTTTGGGATTGAACTAAGCAATAATTGTGTAGCACAAATTAATTGCGATTCACCTGGATGTAGGTGGGCTGATACATTTGATCATTTATCAGTAATGACTGAAGCTGAGGACTATGTTCACAAAATTATTAAAGGTGTAGCTAATATCACACCTGTATGTGAAAGACCTCACAGAGCTGGTGATTATTCATTTAATAATATCGGAATTAGTAGCTTTTTTATGTTGAGCTCTACAATGACTCCTGAACTTAGAAAAGAAAAGGGTTATTATGCCGTAGGAGGTTGTGGAGGTAATATAGCATGGCATACGGAAAATGATATATTAGAAATTGCTGATAAAAAGAATTTAGAAAGAGATATTAAAGTTTATGCAGCAAGTATAATTGAACTAAGCACATGCAAATATTTACCTTTCAATTGGCAGGCTTCAGCCAATGAATTTGAAAAAGTTTTAAATAATTATCAAAAAAATTGTGGTGGCAATTTTGATTTAAGTGAAGCTATTTCTGCTGCAGACGATTTTAAAAATAAGATTAAAAGTTTTTATGAAAAAATTAATAATGACAGTCTAGATCCTGGAAAAGCTAATGCTATAATTATGAAACTAGCACGAATTTTAGTCCCTCTTAATTATGCTAGAAATCCAAGGTTTTCTCATGACCCTGCTGTACCAATTCCTCAATTACCTGTCTTATCTCTATGTGATGAGTTTGCTGAAGCTCCTAAAGATAAATATGGATTTATAAAAAATCAACTTGTTAGAGGTAGAAATAGAGTTGTAGACGCTTTAAACGAAGCTGGAAATTTACTAGAATAATTTTTCTTTTAATGCCATCAAGATTCATTGGATTGGCATTTATTTTAATTTCAATTTTTTTTGCCTCTTTAATGATCATTTTAATTAAATTGTTATCTGAGGATATGAATATTTTTAGTATACTATTCTACAGAGGTTTTTTTGGATTCATTTTATCATTATTTTTTTTTATAAAAATTGACTTTAGAGAATTAAAAACAAAAAAAATTCATATTCATTTGATTCGATCAATAATTAATGCGCTTGCTTTATATTTTTGGTTTACATCCCTAACATTATCTTCTCTGGCAGATGTTTCAGCAATTGGTAATTCAGCTCCAATTTTTGCTACTTTTTTAGCAACATTATTTATGAAAGAAAAAGTTATACTTTCAAGAATTGTTGCAATTTTTTTAGGTTTTATTGGAGTAATTATAATTTTAGATCCAAGCTTTAATGATATTGAAAAAGGTCACTACTATGCATTAATGTCTGCTATTTTGTGGGGTTTCCTCGTGATTTATTTAAAAAGCTTAAGCAAAACTGAAAATTATTTCTCAGTTATTTTTTATTTTCAGTTATTTTTATTTGTTTTTTTTGGCACAGTTTTTTTTAGTTACATAGTAATACCAAATACATTTAATTTTGTTTTAATATTACTTATGGCTTTATTTGGTAATATATCTCAAATTTCTTATTTCCAAGCATTGAAATATAAAGATATAAGTTTTATCTCTCCTTTCGAATATCTACGATTTATATTTATTACAATTTTTGGAATTGTATTTTTTAGTGAATTTCCTGAAATCTCTACTTATATTGGCTCTTTAATTATTTTTGTAGGAATTTTAATTATCAATATGAATATAAAAAAAATTTCAAATAGTTTTAAATTATGAAATCAAAAATTAAATTTAATTTTAGAAAAAAAATATGGAGATTAAAAGAAGAGTTTAAAACTTCAAATAGAAGAAATGACACCAACCAAGTTGTAACGATTGAAGCAATTATAAAAAAAAACAATATTATTGGTAGAGGAGAAAGTACTCCTTACTATCGATATGGAGAAGATATCAATAATTCTTTGTATGAATTATCAAAAATTAAGACATTTATTGAAAATGGAATTACAAGAAAAAAATTACAAGACTATATGAAGCCTTCTAGTGCTAGATGTGCAATTGATTGTGCGCTTTGGGATATAGAAGCAAAAGAAAAAAATAAAAGAATCTGGGATATACTAAAAATAAAAAGAAAGCCTCAACCTCTAAAAACTCTAGAAAGTTATGGAATTAGGCCATTAAACATACTTAAAAAAAATATAATAGATGATAATTATCCTGAATTTATAAAAGTTAAAGCCAATAGAAATAACGTATTAGATATAGTCAAAACTGTAAACCATACATCAAAAAACTCTAAATTAATAATCGACTTTAATGAAAGTTTGAGACCAAGTGACATAATACCGTTAAGTAAAAAATTAAAAAAAAATAATGTAGTATTACTAGAACAACCATTACATGAAAAACAAGATGAAATTTTATCTACATTTAAACATGAAATTCCAATAGGAGCTGATGAGTCATGTCATACAAGTGAAGATGTTCTTAAGATAAAAAACAAATACGACTTCATTATTATTAAACCGGGTAAATCAGGAGGTTTAACAGAAGCTTTGAAAGTAAATAAAATAGCAAAAAAACATAACCTAAAAACTATGATTGTGTGTATGTTTGGTTCTTCTCTTGCGGTGGCTCCTGCATATGTTTTGGCATTAGATGGAGCTACATATAATAATATTGAAGTACCAAAAATAATGTTAGATGACAGAAAATTTAAAATTGAGTGTCACGATCAACTAATTTATGCTCCAGATAAGAAATTATGGGGTTAAGAAAAAGAGTTTTTGATTATTTCTCCGTCCTTAATTATTAACATTAAATTTTTATCAATATTGTTAAAGACATTTATATCGTTTATGGGATTTTTTTTGAGAACAATTAAATCAGCAAATGCCTCTTTCTTTATTGTTCCAATTTTGTTTCTCATATTTAAAATTTCAGCATTAATTGAAGTTGCTGATCTTAATACGTCAATATTTTTTTGATAATAACTTCTTAAAACCAATTCGTTACTTTGTTTTTTTAAGTATTCTCTACCATGAAGATCAGACCCCAAACCTAATTTAACGCCAGCTTTAAAACAATTCTGAATAGCTTTTGATCTAAGTTTATTTACTTTTTTTACTTTCTGTAAAGAAGCAGAGGACAAACCTAATCTTTTAGAATTTTTTTCAATCAGATGTCCTGCTGATAATGTTGGTACAACGAAACTACTTGTTTTAGCAATCTGTTTAGCTGTCTCATAAGTTATTAGACTACCATGTTCAATTGATCTTATACCAAGTTTTAAACACCTTTTTGCTCCTTCATCGGTATGACAATGTGCCATTACATAGCTATCTCTTCTATTTGCCTCTTCAACACAAATTTTTATTTCTTTATCACTAAAATGATTCATATTAATCGGAGCTAAATTTGTTGATACTCCACCTGTTATAATTAATTTGATATGAGTTGCTCCTTTTCTAAATTCTTCTCTGACTACTTTTCGCATTTTATCTGGACTATCGACAACTTGAGTAATGTTTCCATCATACTCACAAACACAATTATCTATAAAATTATTCTTTCGCATATCACCATGTCCACCAGTTTGTGTAATAGCTTTGCCAGGATATAAAAATCTTGGTCCCTGAAATAACTTTTCATCTAAAGCCATTTTTATTCCAATGTCTCCCCCTCCTGCATCTCTTACAGTCGTGAAACCTCTAAAAAGAGTATCATTCAAAATATTATGAGCATGAAACGCAATATAATTTTTTGGATATTTATCTGAAGAGTAGAAATCGTAATTTGGTATGTTTGCATGAAAATGTGCATCAATTAACCCAGGCATTACAAAATAATTTTTAAGATTAATTTTATTTGTATCTTTTGATGATTTTAAGTTAAGGCCTATATTTTTAAATTTGTTATTCTTAATCAGTATAGAATTTTGGTTTATTATTTTTTCACCATCAAAAATTTTGGCATTTTGTAAGAGAATCATATCACTGAGTTGCAATTGAAATTGCTAATTCACATGAATCTTCATACTCTTTGATATCTAGGTATTCATCTAAACTGTGAGGATTGTAATGACCATTTCCAAAAGTTATAGTTGGAATACCATTTCTGATCAGCCAATTTGCATCAAGACCACCGTTAACAGCTACAGTTTTAGAATTTATACCGATTTTATTTGCTGATTCTTTTGCTATTTTAATAACTTCTAAATTATCATCCAGTTTAAAAGGAAAATAATCTAAGCTTTTTTTAAATTTAATTTGAGCTTTTTCATTTTTAGAGTTTTTGACCATTTCAGAAGCAGCAATAAAATTCTTTTCATATTGATTTGTAATTTCACTAATAAAATCTTGATCCATGCTTCTAGACTCACCGTTAATCTTCACATAATCAGTAACTTGATTAGTTGAAGAACCAGCGCAATTTCCATCTTGATCACCATAATAACCAATATTAGAAGTCCCTTTTAATCCATTTTTTTCTACTAATCCAAACCATCCATCTTCATACGTTTTACTAAGAGCAATAGAAGCAACTATTGAAGATGAAATACCTTTATTAGGTGCGACACCTGCATGTGATCCTTTCCCAATAATTTCTACTGACCATCTTTCAGCTCCAACTGCAGATGTGATAATTTCATATGGCGATGATCCATCAGTATTGAAGCCAATTTCAGGTGATCCAAGATCTTTTTTATCGACAGTTCTAGCACCCCAAAGTCCGCTTTCTTCTCTAACAGTAAATAAGCATGTTAAGGGTGTATACTCTACATTATTCTGAAACAAAAATTTTAAAAGATTAACTAAACAAGAAACACCACCTCTATTATCAGCTCCTAAAGCCGTATCATTTTTAGCAATAATTTTTCCATTATTAATTATTGGTTCAGCTCCCTTACAAAGAGATACTGTATCAAGATGTGTTGAAAAAAGTTTCCTCTTACCTGGCTTAGTGCCGGGAAGTTTAACTATTAAATTTCCTGTCTCAGTAAATAAAGGAATTTTTTTATTAGCCTCATCAAAAAAAATATATTCTTCAGGTACTCCATATTTATTTAATTTATCTTTCACACTTAAAGCAATATTTTTTTCATATCCAGTAACACCTTCAATAGATAGAAATTCTATAACGTTTTTTATGTTTTCGCTTAGATTATTGGTCATAAATAAAAAATACCACAATTATACTAATTATCGAATAAAATATAAATTGCAGTTAATACTAGCAATATTGCCAATGATATTTCAATTATTTTTTTTAAATTTTCATTTTTTAAGTAGTTTCTAATAATACTGCCACCGATAGCCCAAATACTAATTGATGGTAGATTTATAATTGTTGACATAAAAACCATAAATAAAGTTCCAACTAAAATATTTTCTTGTTCAGGATAGAAGGATGAAACAGCTGTTGTACAAATAACCCATGCTTTAGGATTAACAAATTGAAAAATAATTGCCTCAAAATACGTAAGTGGTTTAGCTGAGTCAGTCGAGTTTTTTATATTTAGCGATCCAAACATTTTATAAGATAAATACAGTATATACGCTGCACCAACATATCTTAATACATCTAATATTATTGGAAACTTTACAAACAAAGTACCCAAACCTAGACACACAAGACATAATTGCAAACCATGGCCGGAAGGAATGCCGAACAAGTTAGGTATTGTTTTAAAAAAACCAAACTTTATTCCTGAAGTGGTTAAAATTGTATTGTTAGGGCCGGGTGTAACATACATTACAAAATTATATACGCTTACAGCTAAAATTAATTCCCAAGTTATCACAATTTTTAATCTCTAAAATTAATAAATTGTATAGGTATTCCAATATTTGAACTTTCAATTAATTGAATAACTGATTGTAAGTCATCTTTTTTCTTTCCGTCAACACGTAGCTCATTACCATTAATTTTGACCTGAACTTTGATCTTTGAGCTTTTCACATCAGCTATTAGTTTCTTGCATATGGATTGATCAATACCTTCAATTAAATCATAAATTTGCTTTATTTTATTTCCACCAGCTTTTTCTAATTCCTTTTTCTTTAAGCAAAGAGGATCAACTTTTCTTCTAACAAAATGCGTAACTAGCATATCATTAACCTGGCCTGCCTTCATTTCATCATCTGTTAATACTACAATTGAATTCTCTTTTTTTTCTATAGATGTATTGGATCCTTTAAAATCATATCGTGTAGTTATTTCTCTTGTAGCGTTACCTATCGCATTATCAATCTCTTGATGATCTAATCTACTTACAACATCAAAACTAGGCATAGTAATTTATCCTATGACATCGTCATCAGAGTCTGGCAACTGTTTTTTGGTACTTAATCTTCCAAGCTTTTTCATTTTTTCAACTTTTTTAGTCAAACTGCCTGATCCTTCTTGTAATCTTTGTCGCGCTTCATCCATTTTTGTTTTAGCTAAATCTAAAGACTGATTTGCTTTAATGAATGATTCATAAACACTTACAGTTTTGTCATAAATATCAGAGGCTGCCGACGCAATATCCTTTATTGTTTTAGACTGCTTATCAACTCTCCACATATTTTCTACAGCCTTTAAGAGAAATGGAAGTGTTGATGGACCAACTATAATAATTTTTTTATTCCAAGATTCTTCAATTAATTTATTGGCTTCATTATAAAGTGTTAACAAAGCCGGTTCGATAGGTATAAACATTAGCACATTATCAATAGTATTTATTCCATATACTTTTGAGTAGTTATCTTGACTTAAATTACGAATAGAAGATTTTGTTGCATCAAGAAATTTTTTTAAAAAAATTTTTTTTCTCTCTTCATCATTAGTATTTGAGTAATCGTGCCAAGATTCTAAAGAAACCTTTGAGTCGATAATAATATGGCGATTACCAGGCATATGCACGACAACATCTGGTTTTTGTAAATTACCATCTTCATTTCTAAAAGTTTTTTGCGTTGAATATTCTTCACCTTCTCTCAAACCAACACTATCCAAAATATTTTTTAATACAAATTCACCCCAAGGCCCTTGTTGAAGTGCTCCACCTCTTATTAATGTATTTTCAATTCTATCTTGTGCAAGATTAAAATTTTGAAGAGACTGTTGAATAGATTGCATATGATTTTTTAAGGAAATGAGATCTGTATTTTCCTTAATATCAGTTTTGTCTTTACGTAAAAAAATTATTAAAGATAGAAAGCCTATACCAACAAAGAAACCAATTATAAAAATAAAGTAAAAATTCTCAAACATAATCAATAAATTAGAAAATAAAAATATATAAATAAGTACCTAGCAACTTTCCCAATAGATACAAATATTAAAAAAAATAAAACGTTGTATCTAAAAGTACCTGCAGCAAATGCTATAGGATCACCAATAAATGGAACCCAAGATAATAATAATGACCATTTTCCATATTTTTTAAAAATACTAGTAGCTTTTTGAAGTAAATATTTATTAACTGGGAACCAGGATTTATTCATAAAATAATTTATAAAGTAACCAAATGTCCAACTAATTAAAGATCCTAAAATATTACCTAATGAAGCAAAGCTTAATAATATAAAATTATTGTATTTTTCAGATAAAAATAATGTTGATAAATATGTTTCTGAAGCAAATGGAAAAAAAGTACCTAAACTAAGACAAAAAATAAATAACGACAGGTATATCAAAGTAATTATTAATTCTTATTAATATTAATATTATGATATCTATCAGTTTATGATGAGTTTTCCAAAAGAAGAATATCTCAAAAGATTAGATAATATTCATAAAAAATTAGAAAATGAAAATATAGATGCAATTGTTATTACTTCTCCTGCAAATTTTAGATACTTTTCCGGATTAGATAGTAACTTTTGGGAAAGCCCTACAAGGCCTTGGTTTTTAATAATTTCAAAAAATGGGAAAATCAAAGCCTTAGTCCCGTCTATAGGTTTATCGGCAATTGAAAGTACGTTTATTAAAGATATAGAAGTATGGCAATCGCCTAATCCAAAAGATGAAGGTACGTCATTATTAAAGAAAATCATTAAAACATTTCCAAAGAATTCAAATATTGGTTTTGAATTAGGTATGGAAACATACTTAAGAATGAGTATTAAAGAATTTTTAAAAATTAAAAATGATTTACAAGAATATAATTTTATTGATTCTACTAATATTGTTTGGAGTCTTAGAAAAATTAAATCTGATCTCGAAATCAAAAATATTGAAAAAGTTTGTTCTATTACAAGTAAAGTTTTCAATAATTTAATTAACAAAATAAGTTTAGGTATGAGTGAAAGAGAAATTGCAACAATATTTAAAAAAGATCTTATTAATAATGGGGTTGATTACATAATGTATCTTTCATGTGCATCAGGAATAAATGGTTATAATCAAATAATTTGTAATCCAAGTGAAAAAAAAATAGGTGATGGTGATATTCTAATTATTGATACTGGTTCTACCTTAAATGGATATTACTGTGATTTTGATAGAAATTTTGGATTTGGAAATATCAATCAAAAATCTTTAGATGCTTATAACAAATTATGGAATGCTACAGAAAAAACTTTAGAAATAATTAAGCCAGGTATCAGCTGTAAAGAAGTTTATGAATCACTAAGTAAAAATTTGTTTTCAAGTAATGTTAAAAGTAGTGTAGGAAGAATGGGGCATGGTTTTGGTCTTCAATTGACAGAACCGCCAAGTATTATGATTGATGATAATACAATTTTAGAAAAAAATATGATCTTAGCCTTAGAACCTTCAATCGAAATTGAAAATGATTTGATGTTGGTTCATGAAGAAAATATTTTAATTACTCAAAATGGTAATAGATTATTGACCTCAAGAACTCCTAAAGAATTGCCTGTAATTAATGTTTAATTATTATTTTAACTTAAAAGATATTAATATTTGGAAAAGTTTTCCATTATTGCAGCAGCATATTTTATACCTTTTATATAGTTTTCAACTTTAATATTTTCGTCTGGCGCATGAAGATTTGCACCAGAATTAGCAAAACCAGTTAATACACATGGCATCCAAACATGTTTCAATATAGTTCCTTCTGCTGAAACACCATTTACAACAGGTTTTTCACCAAATACTTCCTCTGCAGCTTTAATGATAGCTTGAGATATATCCTCTTTAACAGAAATTTTGTAAGGAGGCTCTGCTGCATCGAAAGCTTTTACCTCAAGATGACCAAACCCATGTTCAATCAAATGATTTTTAAGTTTTTTTATACATTTTTGTGGATTCATATTTGGAAGTAAACGAAAATCTATTCGAACTTTCGCTTCGCTTGGTACGATTGTTTTGTGTCCAGGACCTGTGTATCCTGAAATCATTCCTTGAATATTTGCAGTTGGCTCATATGTTCTAGCTTTAATAGCCTCAACTCCATCTCTATTTAAAACAAAATTCTCAATACCAAATTCTGATTTTAATGCTGATAAATCTACCCTTTCATTTTTTTCATTTAGTAAATTTATTTCTTCCTCTCCTAATTCGTATAATCCTTCGTACCAATCCTTAATTAATATTTTTCTATCTCTTGTCATAATAGTTGATAAGGCATGAACCAATTCCCATGGAGGGCTAGGTACAAGTGGAAAATTAAGAGAGTGAATATCTTTTTTTCCTCCTCTTGCGATTAATTCCACAAATAAAACTGATTTTAAACCAAGCTCTACCTCCGGCACTTTAGCAAATTCATCAACTGTTCCATCTAGGCAGTGCATTCCATCAGCCTCTAACAGTTTTTTATTTTTTTCAACCCACGGACCAAGATGAACGGAACCTATCTCTTCTTCACCTTCATAGAAAAATTTTAAATTTAAAGGAACTTCACCTCTTACTTTTAAAAATGCTTTTGCTGCTTTATTAAAAGCTAATAAACCACCTTTGTTATCTGTAGCACCTCTTCCATAAATTACATTATCAACTAAGGCGCCAGACCATGGACCTCCGTGTGACCACGCTTCAATAGGTTCTGGTGGCTGAACATCATAATGAGAATAACAAAACATTGTTTTTTTTGAATTTGAAGATTTTAAATGTCCAAAGACTAAAGGAGGACCATCTGGTATCTCATGTAATTCAGCAGGTAAGCCATCCTTATGCATTTTCTCAACAACATAATTTGCACATTCTTCTAAACCTAATTTTTGAGCAGATACTGAAGGCTTTCTTATGAATTCTTGCAAATCCTTTATATATTCGTCAACATTATCATCTATATATTTATATATATCTTTCATTTTTTATCCTCATTAGATAAATCCCATGCATTTACATGCTTTCCTATAAGATGTTTATATTTTCCAGAAGCTAATTTCATAAAAGCTGGAGTCAATTCAATTGGATCTACCCATTTCTTTTTATATTCATCAGTATAGTTTTGTTCTGACATGGGGGTATTCATAAACATTCCAGGAGTAATAGTAAATACTTGAATGCCAATACTAGAGCCTTCAATAGATAAACTTTTCATTAAACCTTCTAAACCATGTTTTGCTGCACAATAGGCACTTTCATTATCAAAACCTTCTACACCAGCACGTGATGATACAAAAATTATTATGCCTCTTCCATTTTTTTTCATATTATTCCAAACAAATTTAGATAAATGAAATCCACTATTTAAGGAAATATTAAGTACATCATTCCAATATTTTTTGTCAGTATTTTCAAATGATTTTGGGATAAGAATTGCAGCATTATGTATTAAAATATCAATTGATTTTTGTTCTTTAGATAAATTAAGAAATAATTTTTCTAAATTATCTATTTTGCTTAAATCGCACTCAATATTTTTTGCATTAGGAATATTATTTTTTATAAGTTTTTTATGATCAATATCTAATAAAAATAAATTAGCTTTTTTTTCTGAAAAAGCTTTTGAGACTGCAAAACCTAAACCATCTGCTGCTCCAGTAATAAGGATATTTCTGTTTGAAAAATCCATTTTTATAAATCAATCCATTTTCTTTCTTTTGTAGATTGGAAAACTGCATCAACAACAAGTTGATTTTTTAATCCATCTTCAAATGTTGAACCTTCATTCAAAGATCGGTTTTCCTTAATAGCTGAAGTTAATTCTTCTAACAAACTAACTACTGAAACATTCCAAATACCTTTATTAACACCGTCAAGTGATGCGTTAGGATCTTCAAAAGATAATTTTTTAAAATCTTCTCCTTTTTTTGCAAATAAAATTTCTTCTGTCTTGTCTTCTAGAATAATGGTACCTTCTGATCCAAAAATTTGAGTTTTATTGCCTAAAGAATGACTAGCAACACCGCTCATAAAAACATTAGCGAGACCACCATTTAACAACTCTAAAGAAAAGTAAGATAAATCATCGGCAGTAGCTTGCCATTTTTCTTTACTATTTTTATCTATTCTATCTTTTACTATTGTTAAAGCTTGTCCAAATACTGATTTTATTTCACCACACCACCATCTTATCAAATCTACTTGATGGGATCCATTTGCTCCCATTCTTCCACCACCTCTGCTACTTGAACTCCACCAATCATCTTTGGGTCTTGATGAAGGATCTAGCCAACTATTAGATACATTTAAAATATTTATGTGTTGAATTTTGCCAATTTCTCCACTTGAAATCCATTCTCTAATTTTTTTTCTATTAGGATTAAATCTTAATTCATGATCAATCATATGAATTTTATCATACTTTTTTGCAGTTTCTAACATTTGGGTTGCCTCTTCAGCATTCATAGCAGTAGGCTTTTCACATAAAACATGAGCTCCTTTTTGAAGAGATTTTAAAGTAATTGGTGCATGCAAATCCGTAGGAGTGGCTATACAAACTAAATCAAGCTCATTTTCTTCAATCATTTTTTCCCAATTATCGTAAAAATTTTTTATATTAAATTTTTCAGCACAGGATTTAGCGCTTTCTAATCTATTTGAAGATAGACATGTTACTTCAACTCCTTCTATGTGATTTAAAGCAGGTAAATATGCAGCTTTTGCAAAACTTGCTCCTACTATTCCAATTTTAAGCGTCATTATTCTACCTCCTTTAATCTTGGATCTAAGTAATCTCTTAACCAATCTCCAACAATGTTGAATGCTAAAACAGTGAGTAAAATTGCCATTCCTGGAAAGAAAGGCATCCACCATCTTTTAGCAAATATATGATCTCTACTCTCTGCCAACATAGCTCCCCATGTTGGAATTTGAGGTGGAACCCCGAGACCTAAAAAGGAAAGAGCTGCTTCTGCTAAAATAACACTTGCTACATTAAATGAAGCAATAACAATTAAAGGAGCAAAAATATTAGGAAGTATTGAACCAAACATGATACTAAAATTATTTACTCCTAATGCTTTTGCAGCTTCTACATACTCTTTTTCCTTTTGAGAAATTGTCTGAGCTCTTGCAATTCTTGCATATGTAACCCATTGACCTATACCCAGAACTATAATTAAATTTATTAACCCTTCACCTAAAACAACAAGAAATAAAATAGCTAAAAGTATAAATGGAAAGGCAAGTTGTATATCAGCTAGACGCATTATTATATCATCTATCCATTTTCCATAATATCCTGCATAAACACCTAAAGCTGTGCCTAAAATTCCACCAACAAGTACGGCTGAAAAACCAACAATTAAAGATACTTGAGCTCCAAAAATGAGTCTTGAAAATGAATCTCTTCCTAAAGCATCAGATCCAATTAAGTATTTCATGTTTCCTTGTTTGTCTAGGGTTAGTGGAGGGGCTACCCTTTCCATAATATTATTTTTATTTGGATCAAAAGGTGCAAGTTGTGATGCAAATATTGCAATTGCTATAATTATAAATAACCAAATTATAGATGTTAAAGCCCACTTATTTTTTATAAGTGCAAACAAAAAATCTTTTATATTTTGATTATTTGTTTTTTTACTGTTCATAATTTTATTCTTGGATCTAATTTTGCATAAACTAAATCTGTGATTAAATTTATTACTATTACGAATAGGGATATTACTACCACAGCTGCCTGCACAAGTGGAATATCTCTATTTGAAATTGCATCAAAAACCGTTCTACCTAATCCAGGCCATGCAAAAATTACTTCTACAACTACTACCCCACTTATTACAAAGCCAAATTCTAAACCAATAATTGTTACAACTGGTAGCCAGGCATTTCTCATAGCATGTTTCATAATAACTATGTATTCTGATAATCCTTTTGATCTTGCAGTCCTAACATAATCTTGAGATAAAACTTCTAACATTGAAGACCGAATTAATCTTGCATTTCTAGAAACTGAGTAGAAAGCAACAGCAAAGCTTGGAAGAATTAAATATGTTATTGTGGTAGGTAGATTTTTAAATGCTTGAATAAATTCACCTTGAAAAATTAACATTAAAAAAGGAACATGTCCCGATATAGGGAGCCAACTAACATTTAATGAAATATAAAGAATACACATTATACCCAGCCAAAAACTAGGTATTGATTGTCCAAGCATAGCAATAGCCATTAATGATCCATCAATCCATTTTCCTCGATAAATTGCTGCTAAAATTCCAAATGGAATTGATCCAAAAATTGCAATCAACATTGAAAAAATTGTTAGCTCAATTGTTGCTGGTAATGTTTCAAGAATGACTGTTAATGCAGGCTGTCTATAATAAAGTGAATCACCAAAATCTAATTGAACTAAATTTGATAAATAAATTAAATATTGAATATGAAGAGGTTTATCAAATCCAAGCATTTTTCTGGTCTCTTCTATTTCTTCAGGTGATGCTCTTTCGCTTACAAATAAATATGTAGGGTCGCCTCCTATTTGGAGTGCAATAAATGTAACTAGAGTTACACCAAATATAACTAAGACTGTTTGAGGAATTCTTCTTAAGATATAAAAAAACATTTTTTTAATTTAAAAAATGATGTTGGCTCCAAATTGGAGCCAACATTAATTGTAAACTACTTTAAAGTAGCGTTAAATAGATCAACCTTTTCATCTCTACGTGGATTCCAGTTTACTCTGTTACTCACACCATAGAAGTCAGGTTGGAAATATAGATGTAACCATGGTCCTTCATTGTAAAAGACTTCAAGCATTCTATCAATTTCTCTACGAATAACATATTCGTCATTAGTATTATTGATAACTTTCCATCCTTTAAACCATTCCTCATTCATCCATTTCGTATAGTTTGGACCTGAGTCAGGAGCTGATAAATCTGCCATATCATATAGCGGACTCCAAGTTGCTCCACCTGAACCAATGAAATACATAGGACCGGCTTTTTTCTCTTTAATAAGAGGTATGTAAACAGCTGACCAGTCTAATATTTCACAATTTGTTTTTACTCCAACATCATCCAAGTATTGGCAAATAGCTAAAACAACATTTTTGTCATTTAAGTATCTTCCCTCACCTGCTTGTAAAGTAATTTCAAATCTTACTCCATTTGCATCTCTAGGATATCCAGCTTGATCTAATAGATATTCAGCTATTTCTGGATCATACGGATAAGGTTCTAGATTTGGATGTGCATTGTTAGGATTAACAATACCAGTCATTCTTGTACAAGGAGCATTTAAAAGATTTTCACAAATTGCTGGAACGTTAACAGCATATTGTAAAGCTCTTCTAACTTCTGGTTTTTGAATTGCTGCTCCTCCAGGAGTAACTGCAAATTCTGGTCCCTGATGAAAACCAACATACATTCTTCTAGTTCCCTGTACCTTAGCAACTTTTGCTGTGCTAGAAGCATCAATTGCTTCTACCTGATCAGGTGATGCATTAGTTATCATATCTACATTTCCTGCAATTAATTCTGCAGTTCTTGTAGATGCTTCAGGAATAACTCTCCAAATAACATTTTCAAAATTTGTCGGTATAGGTGGATTAGCAGCTTTTTTTAGAACAATCTGACTACCTTTATCCCATTTAACAAATTCATAAGGTCCGGAACCTATTGGGTTTGACGCTGCTTCATCTTTAGACATTTTTTCATAAGAATCTTTACAGTGTACGTAAACTTCTGCAATCAAACCTAAAGCAATGTGATTAGGTCCACCGAGAACAATAGTAACTTCTCTTTCACTGTCTGCTCTAGCTTCTTTAAAGTCTATAGATTTATAAACAAAACCTGCTGAGTTACCAGTAAACGCAAGATCTTCATCTGCTACTCTATTAAATGAATATGCAGCATCTTCTGCTGTTAGCGCCTCACCATCGTGACAAGTTAAACCTTCCTTTAATGTAAATGTATATTCTTTTCCATCATCAGAAATTTTATAACTCTCAGCTAAGTTAGGATCGATTGAACCTGTTTCAGAAACTGAATATAGTTGTCCAAAAATATGCTTCATTATATTCGCAGTATGTCTTGAACTAATTTGGGCAGGTTCCAAACCGATTGTATCTGTCGGCAATCCAACAACGAAAGTATCGTCTGGTGGAGCGGCTATTGTAAAAGTTGATGGGAATATCAAACCAAATACAACTGCTACTCCAGTTATTAATTTTTTCATACAACCTCCATTAGAAAATATGATTAATGAAGGAATAAAAGAAATTTAGAATATTTGAAATAGTAAATAAGTCATATCAGTGATGACTATATGTCATGTATTATTTAATAGTATTGCAAAAAATTATTAATAATTATTAGCTTAATATCCTTACTTTTTTTCCAGTTTTAGAAGATTTTATACAAGCATCTACAACAGCTAATGATTTTAAATGATCAGAGTTTATTTTGTAAATATCCTTTTTCTTTCGAAGAGAGTCTAAAAAATCATTTAATAATAGATTAGCATCGTCGAACCACATTTTTATTTTTTTAAGTTTGATTTTTTTTTCTACTTTAGATTTGAAATGTCTGTAATATAAGTCTTCAAATTGTTTTTTTTGAATTATTATTCCATTTTCACAATCAGTTCTCCATTCAAAATTTAATGACTTTGAATTACTCTGCCAATTACCTACGTAATTTATTATTATTTTATTTTTTAATTCGAGTATTGCATTAACATTTGTATCATCTTTATACATTGACCAAGGTGGATTTGACGTCGTAGCATATACGCTTTTTATTTCTGAATTGTATACATATCGTATTAAATCAAAATGATGAATTGATTGCTCCCAAAGCATTGGTTGATCCATTAAAAGAGGGTATTTATTTAATCGCTTAAGCTTTCCATCTCGCCATCTCTCATAAACAAATCTTGCAAAATTTGGTTTTCCGACTTTATTTAATTTAATTAATTTTATTTTTTCAATTGTTGAAGGAAGATATCGAAAATTTAAACCGACCATCATTAATAATTTATTTCGGTTCATAAATCTCACTAATTTTTTTGCCTCATTAATATTAACAGCAAGTGGCTTTTCAACTAAAACAGGCAATTTATATTTTGCGCAAACTTTTAAATCTTTCATTCTTGATGCTGGAGGTGTTGATAAGACAATAAAATCTGGATTATTTTCAAAAATGGCATTTTCAATCTTTAAGTAAAAAGGAATTTTCTTTGAGTCTTTATTTTTGGTTTTTAAATTGATGTCACATATTGCAACCAACTTCACATTTTTGTTTTTTTTTAAAATTTTAGACCATATTTTACCTCTTGGGCCGTAGCCAACTAATACCACCTTATAAGTTTTCATAATTTTTAATTAAGTTAAATGCTCTTTGAAAAGTAGTCCATTTTTTAAATAATATTTTATCAATATAAATTGAATAACTCGCATTATTATTATTATTATTTTCTAATGAATTAATTAGTTTATTATTTTTAGATATTTTTTTCATTAAATAGATATCTTTATAACAATAAGGAGATACTAAATTGAGTATCTTAAAATTTTGATTATTTATAATTATGCTATTTAAAGCTTTGGGTATATCTTTAACATATGTCCAATCTCTTAAGGTATCAAAATTACTTGTTTTTAAGATTTTATTTTTTTTGTTATCATTAATCCATTTCTGAATTTGTGATACATTTAATCTACTCCATTTTATTTTCTCATGACCACTATAAATATTACCTATTCTCAATATAGTAAGTTTAATCTTATGTTTGTTACAAAAATCTTTTGATATTTTTTCACCTTTTAATTTTGATTTAGAATAACTATCTTGTCCAGAAGTTTTTGATTTTTCATTATATTTGTATTTTGAGAATTTTCTATAGACAGAAGTTGAGCTTATAAAAAAAAAATTTTTACAATTAAGTTGCTTAGCTAAAATTAATGCTTTCCTAGTCAATTTCGTATTAACTTTAAATAAGTTTTTATTTTTATCTTTATATGTTTTAGTCAACGCACATGCATGAATAAAAATGTCACAATTGTTAATATTAATCTTGTGTTTGTTAGGTAATAAGTTTTCTTTAAGAAGAATTATTTTTTTATTTTTATTTATTTTATAAGAAAAATTTATATCATTTGCATAAATTTGATAATTTAATAATGAAAGTCCATTGACTAATTCAGATCCTAAAAAGCCTCCAGCACCCGTGATATAAATTGATTTAATATTTATATTCCTTGATAAGATTTATATTTTTCTAATTCTTGATCTGTGTAAACTTGCATTAATTCTACTTCAATATTATCAACCTCATTATCTAAAAATGCAATAAAACCTTCAGGGTGAGGATGATTTCCAACTACTTTACATGCCTTACATTCCCTAAGAGTAGCACCTTCGTCTGTCATTACCTTTATTGACTCATCTAAATTTTTAACTACGTAACAAATATGGTGCAAGCCACCTCTTCCTCTTTCTTTTATCCATTTATTAAATCTTCCATCAGGATCTTGTGATTGACAGAGTTGATATTCTATATCTCCAATATTAAAAACAGCAACTCTTGTACGTGATTTTGGCATATCTTGAATTTCTATATCATTTGATACGCCCATAAATTTTTTATAATATTTTAGTGATTGTTCAATATCTTCTACAGCAAATGCCATGTGTTTTATTTCTAAAACCTCATTTTTTAATTTGGCATTCATATTGTTGATACAACTTTTTTTATTCTGGATACTGCTTCTTTAATTTTATTTGCTGGTTGAGTTAGAGAAAATCTTACAAAATCATCACAGTGATCACCATATAAACCTCCAGGGTAAATTATAACTTTTCCCTCTTCCAATAATTTCAGACAAAAATCTGTAGCATTCATGCCTGTTTTTGAAACATTGGCATATACGTAATATCCTCCTTGTGGTTCTGAATAAGGTATATTAATTTCATCAAGTCCATTGCATAATATTTCACATCTTTCCTGCATGATTTGCTGCATTTCTTTTACACAATCCTGAGAACCCTTAAGAGCTGCAAGAGCTGCATGTTGACTAACTGCAGGAGCGCATATTGCAAATCCATGATGAATCTCACCTAAATGAGTTATCAAATTTTTTGGTGCAGCAAAATATCCTACTCTCCATCCGGTCATACAATATGACTTTGAAAATCCATTTAAAGTTATAGTTCTTTCAAACATTTCTGGTAAAGCTGCAACAGGTTGTGCTGTATGATTTCCAAAAGTAAGACGAGAATAGATCTCATCAGATATTACTATAAGATCATGTTTTATTGCTAATTGTGATAATTTAAGTACTTCTTCATAAGGTGTAACTGCACCAGTTGGATTGCAAGGATTGATAATAACCATAATTTTAGTTTTATCAGTTATTAAGGGTTCAACAGCTTCAGCAGTCATTGCAAAATTATTATCAATATAAGTCTTAACCATAACTGGCTTTGCTTCTGCTAATTCAGCTGCCTGAAAATATGGATTGTAGCCAGGAGCTACAGCAATCATTTCATCACCAGCATTTAATATACCTAAAGCAATTGCAAACATTGCTTCCTGACCTCCAGCTGTAACAACTATTTCGTCATCGTTATATTTTGCTCCTCCATTCTTTAATATATCGTTACAAATTTCATTTCTTAATTCTGGCATACCCATAGGATGTGTATAATGTGTTGCTCCATTGTTTAGAGCATTTATACCTGCATCTATGATATGTCTTGGTGTATCTAAATCAGTATCACCTCTTCCCATTGCAATTACATCATCTAATTTTTGTTGAATATTCCACATTTTTGTTACAATATTAGATTTATGATCTTTAATTCTTGAAGCGACAAAATTTTTCTTAATCATTAAATTTTACTCCATAAACTTGGCTGGCCTTGCCTTTAAGATAATTAATATAAGGTAAAGGATTTAGAGTTTCTCCAGTAGACCTTTCTAATAATTCGTTTCTTGTGTATCGTCTTCCATGAGTATGAATGTTTGATGTTAACCAATTGAGTAGTGGCTCATAATTAGCTTGATTAATATCATTTTGTATTTCTGGGTTTGTTTTTTTCATTATTTCCATTAGCTGAGCAGCCATAACATTTCCAATTGTATAATTACAAAAAGTACCAAATTGACCACCTGACCAATGAATATCTTGTAAGACACCTTGACTGTCATCAGGTACTTCGAGATCTAAATATTGTTTTATTTGTTCATTCCAAACAATTGGTAAATCTGCTACTTTTAAACTTTTATCAATTAGCATACTTTCTATATCAACTCTTAACATGATATGAAAATCGTACGTAGATTCATCAGACTCTACTCTTATAAGACTTGGTTCAACTACATTTACTGCTCTAAAAAAGTCTTCAGCAGAAACATTTTTTAATGCTTCCGGAAAGCAATCTTTTAAATCACCAAAGTGGTTTTCCCAAAAAATTTTACTTCTACCAATATGATTTTCATATAATCTTGACTGGGACTCGTGAGCACCAAAACTAACTCCACCAACAGCATAAAAGCTTAAAAAATCTGTTGTCATTGCTGAGCGAGTGTATTTTTCATTAATATTTTGTTCATAAATTCCGTGACCTGCTTCATGTAAAGTACCAAATAAAGATGGATTTATAAAATCTTCATAATATCTTGTGGTAATTCTTACATCATCTCTAGTAAAAGAAATTTCGAAAGGATGAACAGTGCTATCTAATCTTCCCCTGTCAAAATCATATCCAAACTTACTTGCAATTTTTGTAGAGAACTCAATTTGTTTTTCTACAGGATAATTTTTATATAAAAAACTTTTATTTGGTTTTGCTACTTTTGAGGTTTCTTTAAGTATTTCTCCAAGGCCTGACTTTAATACATCAAATAATTTTTTAAGTGATTTTACAGACTCACCTGGTTCAAATCTTTGCATTAATGCATCGTATGGATGCTCTTTAAAACCGATACAGTGAGCTTGCTCAATTGCTATATCAACTTGCTCCTGTAAGAGTGGTTTAAAAATGCTAAAATCTTTTTTTTCTCTTGCTTCAGCCCAAGCATTATGGGCTAAAGGTTCAATTTCAGCTTTTCTAACTTGAATTTTTTCTGGTATTTTATCATGATACTCAATAGCCTCACCTAAATGTTTAAGTGTTTTTCTTTCAAAAGTATCATCATCTAAATTATGAGTTTCATTATCAGATTCATCCAATAATTTTCTCATTTTTGAAGATAGTAATATTTCTCTTGCTACAGATGTAAGACTTCCTATCTGTGAACCTCTTCCAGATGCTCCTTTTTTTGGCATTTTAGTTCTAGAATCCCAAATCAAAATATTCATAGTGTTTAAGACATCATTAAATTTTTTAATTTCATTATTTAAATTTTCAAATGAAGTTCCCATAAAAATCGTATCTAAATTGTTTTTATAATTTAAGAAATAGATAATTTATCATTTTGGTGGTGATTATTTTGCAATATACGAGTATTTTTTAGATTACATTTTATCAACACTGTAATGACAATTTTGTTATTCTTTATTTAAATTAAACAAGATATTCCTCTCAATGTGATTTCAAATTTAAAAACTAATGAGAAAAATTTAATAAAAATGTCAATTGGGGGTTTTGCAACGCAACCCTCTTTTAAAAATCCTGGATATATTCCAAATAATGATGGACAGGCTGTGATTTATCCAGGAATGTTTGGTGTAGTAAATAATATTAAAGTAGGAGATAATGCATTTGGTTGGGCTGGAGATCACGTTGAACCAGGTGTTTCGATAGACTCTGAAAATCCTAATGAGCATTTTGCTTTGCATTATTTGGTATGCACTGGCAATAAGGCTATAGTTAGATCGGGTGAAGCTAAAGGTGCAATTGGCATAGTGACTGGGGAGCATGCAAGAAATTTAATACATTTCGAAAATAAAATTCTAGATAAGATTTGCATAGGTGATCAAATTGATATCATAACTCATGGTAGAGGATTAAAATTATTAGATTTTCCAAATATTGAAATTAAAAAAATTGATCCAAAACTTTTAAAATCTTTATTTTTAAAAATTGTTAAAAAAAAATTAATAGTCGATGTCGCAATCGAATTACCAATACGTATTATGGGATCTGGAGCAGAGTTGAATTCTGAATACGTAGATCAAGATCTGATGTCTGGTGATCGAGCCTTAATGAAAAAATTAAAAATTGATCAAATGAAACTTGGTGATTTAATCGCTATAAATCATGCTGATCACAGGTGGGGAAGATCATATAAAAAAGATTATGTTAGCATTGCAATTTGCATTCATGGAGATTCTGTAATGTCAGGTCACGGTCCTGGAATTATGACTATAATGACAGGCAAAAAAAAAGATTTAAGTTGGAAAATTAATAAAAAAGCAAACATCAAAAATTTATTAAAAATAAAAATATGAAGATAGAAACTAACGAAAATTTATTAGTTAATGTCAGTGTAATGGGATCTGTGTGTCAACCAAATTTCCAAGGTTTGCCTGCTGAACCGTACCGCTTAGACTCTGACGGTATTCCTTTTCTTTTACCTACATGGGGATCCATAGTTCATAATGTATCTGTTGGCGATTCTGCATTTGGTTGGGAAGCTGATTGTATTCATCCAGGTGTTTCTATTAAATATCCTAGTGAAGGAGGTAACAGAGGTTTAAATATTTTATCATGTGTTGGTAATGAAGCAATTATAATGAATGGTGAAGCTAAAAATTCAGTTGGGTTTGTATCTGGCAAGTCAGGTAGATTCTCTGAACAAATAATTATACATTTCGAAAAAAAAGTAAGGGAGAGGATTTCAATTAATGATAAAATTTTAATAAAGTCATTGGGCGTAGGTTTAAAAATAAAAAATTTTGAAAATATTTTCTGCAAAAGTTTATCACCTCAAATTTTTAATAAAATGAATATCAAGATTAAAAATAAAAAACTAAACATACCAGTCACACACATCATACCAGAGCACTTAGTTGGAGCTGGTTCAGGATTAACAAGTGAATCAGGTTCTTTACACATTCAAACAACAGATCTAAATGAAATGAAAAAGTATAAACTTAATAATTTGCGTTTGGGTGACTTTGTATACGTAGAAAATTATGATAGCAGTTATCAACATGGTTTCTTAAGAAAAGCTTGGTCAATAGGTATTGTAGGTCAAACTAATGGTCCAAGAGCCGGTTATGGACCGGGTCTTACTATATTAATGTCTTCAAAAACAAATGATGGAATTCCAAAATTAAACAGTAACGCAAATATTGTAAATTATTTAAAATTTAAAAAATAATTTTATGCAAAATATAGATATGACATTAGTCAACTTTAAAAATTTAGAAAATTTTGTACTTAATTCTTTTTTAGCAATGGGATTAAGAAATGAAGATGCAAAAATTTTTACTGACGCTTTGATGTTTTCAGAACTGAGATTTCATAGCGGTCAAGGTCAAGGGGTTCAAAGAATAACAACATATTACAAAAGAATTAAAAATAAAGAAGTAAACATAAATATTGATTTAGATATTCTAAAAGAAAGTTCTTCCTTAGCTTTGGTAGATGCAAAAAATGGAATTGGAACAGTACAAGCATCTAAATGTATGGATATTGCGATTACAAAAGCAAAGAATGAAGGCATAGGTCAAGTAATTATAAAAAATTCAACTCACTTTGGTTCTAGTTCAGTTCATGCAGTAAGAGCAACAAAAAAAAATTGTATTGGAATTGCGTATACAAATGCAGGACCCGAAATGGCCCCATGGGGATCTAGAAGTGGAGGTGTTGGAACAAATCCATGGGGTATTTCTTGTCCTACTAATAGAGGTTATCCTTTAATTTTAGATATAGCATTAACAACAGCTGGCAAAGGAATGATGAGATGGCATGAAAGAGAGCAAATACCAATGCCAAACGATTGGGCTCTCACTAAAGAAGGTGAAGAAACAACCAATCCTTCTGATGCTATGGATGGTTTTTTATTAGGTATTGGAAAATATAAAGGTTATGGTTTATCGTTTATGACTGATATCTTAACAGGAGTTATAAGCGGTGGTGGATATGGATTAATACCTTACTCCGATCCAAAAAAACTAGATGTTTCTCATTCATTAACAGCGATAAATATAGAGTGGTTTATGGAAATTTCTGATTTCTATTCACGCATAAATGATTTTGTTGATACGCTTAAAAAATTGCCACTTAGACCTGGATTTGATGAAATTTTAGTTCCTGGCGATCTTGAGAATAAAAGAGTTAAAGAAAAATTAGAAAAAGGAATACTAATTGATTGTGAAGTAATAGATTCTTTTAACATTTTAGCAAAAGATTTAAATATTGATAAACTTAAAATTTAATAAAATGAATGAATTTAAAGAAATAAAACCATTAAGTAATAATTTTTATAATCAGACAAGAAAAATGTTGCTCAGACTAATAGAAGAAAAAGATCTAGATGGATTTCTTATTACTAACCCTGCAAATATTTTTTATTTTACAGGTTTCTTTTATGTAACTAACGAAAGACCATCAGGTTTTTTTTTAAGTAAAGAAAATAAAAGTAAATTGTTTATTCCTCTATTAGAAAAAGAAAATTCAGAAAACACAATTATAGATGAAATATTAATCTATGAAGAATATCCAGGAAAGATAAATCCTTATTCATTTATGGCTCAAAATATTAATGAAAAAAAAATTGGTACAGACATAAATAATATAGATATTATAGAATTACTCAAAAACAGATTTGAAATACTAGATTATAAAGTCAATATAAATTATTTCAGATATCAAAAACTAAAAGAAGAGATCGATATAATTACTGAAGCAGCAAAGTATGCTGATTTAACCCTTGAATATTTAAAAGAAAATGGGAAGGAATTGATCAATAGCGAAACAAATGAAAGAGAATTAGTGAAAATTTGTACTGAAGAAGCAAAAAAAGAAATGTTAAAAAACTTACCGGCTGATTTTGATGAAACACCATGTAATGTAGTAGCCACTATTCATTCAGGACCAAGAGGAGCATTTCCTCATGGCAAATCATTAAGCAGAGTTCCAAAAAGAAATGAAACATTAATTTGTGGTGTTGGAGCTTGTGTTGGTGGTTTATACGCTGAATCTGGAGTAACTTTTATTCTTGGTGAGCCAAGTCATGATCAAATGAATATTATAAAAACAATGAAAGAAGTTAATGATGAGGTAATTAAAAACCTTAAAGAAGGAACTGAATGTGAAAATATTAATGAAATTGCAACAGCAATATACAAGGAAAGTGGTTATTTCGAATTTGTGAGACATCGCATAGGACATGGTATGGGATTTGAAGGACATGAAGCTCCTTGGTTATCGCCTGGAGATAAAACCATATTAAAAAAAAATATGATTTTTTCAAATGAGCCAGGTATTTATAGACCTAATATTGATGGATATAGAACTATTAGCTCAATGATTGTGGGCGTAAATAATGGAAAACAAATATCAAGCTTTTTAGATAAAAGTATTGATCATAGAATTATAAACTTAAACTAAAGGATAAAATTTATGCCAGAAGCAGCACCTTGGAAATTTAGAAAAATAATTAAACCACTTTTTGATTTACAAAAAGAGAACATATTATTTAAATGCAGGGTAATTGAAACTAAATCTCTTAAAGTAATTGAAAATGGATTTGTCGAAATAGATAATGGTAAAATAATAAAAGCAGGTTCTCAATCTGATTTAGACAGTAGCGCAAATTCCAAAAAAGTTTTAGAACTTAAGGATCATACAATTTTACCTGGACTAATGAATTCGCATGCCCATCTTGCTTGGGATGGAACACATGATTTAGCTCAGCAGTCACTTGATGATCCATCTGAAATTTCAGCTTATAAATCTTGTGCGAATATGTTGAAATCATTGAGGGCAGGTGTAACTCTTGTAAGAGATTTAGGAATGAACAAGTCTAATATTTTTGCTAAGCAAGCAATAGAACAAGGTATATATCCAGGTCCAAGATTAAAAATATGTGGAGAAGCTATAGTACAAACTGCAGGACATACATATTGGTGTTGTCGTGAAGCTTCTGGAGCTGATGAAATGCGAAGAGCAGTACGAGAACAAGTTGGAAGTGGTGCAGATCTAATTAAAATTATGGCGTGCCATGATACTCTTGAATTTACTGATGAAGAATTAGAGGCAGTTATCGATGAGACTCATCGAAATGGATTATATATTACCGCACATGCTACTTTTGATGCAGCAATTAATAGAGTTACTGATTTTGGAATAGATTGTATTGAACATGGGGGGCCTATGACAGATGCAACAATTGAAAAAGTTGCAAAAAAAAATATTCCAATATGTACAACTTTTTCACCAGTAGTAATGCAAAGTAAGGAAGAAATTGCAAGACAGTATAATATTCCTGAATGGAAAATAAAAGAACGACAAAAAATTGTTAAAGATAAATCGAGATTTGATTCACTTGTTAAAGCAAGTAAAGCAGGCATTGATATAATTTTTGGAACAGATGCAGGGTCACCAGTTGTACCACATGATGCTATAGTTCCTGAAATGAAGTTTATGATTGATCTTGGTGTAGTTAAAGATAATTTAGATGCTATTCAATCTGCTACTTATAGAGCAGCAAAAGTAAATAAAATTGAAGACAAATTAGGATCAATTGAAATTGGTAAAGATGCAGATCTTATTATTGTACAAGGCAAACCTGATGAAAATATAGATGACTTATCTAATGTAAAACAAGTTTATATTCATGGAAGTAGATTAATATAATGAGCATAGTTTTTAATAAATCTAAAGAAATATCACTAGACGATGAGACATTAAGATCAGATCTTTTAAAAATAGCTTCGGGTATGGATAATGTAATAGCTTTAGGAAGAGGAGATCCAGATTTTCACACACCACAACATATAGTTGAGGCTGCGAAAAAAGCCCTTGATGAAAACAAACATCATTACACACCTCCAACTGGACTGCCAGAATTGAGAAAATCTATATCTAAAAATTTTGAGCTAAAATATAATTTAGATTATTCTGAAGATGAAATAATTATCACAGCTGGTGTTCAAGAAAGTATTGCTCTCGCAATGATTTCATTATTAAAAGCAGATGATGAAGTCTTAATTACCTCACCAAGATTTACTACATATGATTTAACAGTAAGGATGTGTAATGCTAAACCTGTACCTGTTCACACATACGAAAAAGATAATTTTGCATTAATGCCAGAATTAATTGAGCAAAAAATTACTAAAAAAACTAAGTTGCTTGTTCTTGTTTCACCAAATAATCCTACAGGAGCTGTAACACCTCCAAATAATATTAAAAAAATTGCTCAGATAGCAATAGATAATAATTTAATTGTAATATCAGATGAGATTTATGCTGACTTAATTTATGATTCGCATGAGCATCTATCAATTGGTTCACTTGAAAAAATGAAGGAAAGAACATTAACACTAAATGGTTTTTCTAAAACTTATGCTATGACTGGCTGGAGAGTTGGATATATTGCAGGTCCAAAAGATATTATAAATAAAATGACAGAAATAAGACATGCCTTATCAATAAATACATGTACATTTTCTCAATATGGAGCTTTAGCTGCTTTAGATGGTCCTCAAGAAGAGTTTAATAAAATGAAAAATGAATATAATGAAAGAAGAAAGTTTAGCATGAAGGCCCTTAGTGATATTGGTTTTACATATGGTGATCCAGGAGGTGCTTTTTATATTTATACAAATGTATCAAATTCAAATATGACTGCTTCAACTTTTTGTAAGGAATTACTTATTAATACAGGTGTTCTTATGTTTCCTGGTACTTTGTTTGGCGATGAAGAAGATAAATATATACGTTTGTCTTATTTACAACCTCTTGAAAAAATAGAAGAGTCAATGACAAGGATTAATAATTTTTTAAGATGATTAAAAAAGAAAAAGATAAATTTGTTGGAATTCAAATAAGTCCAATTTCATTTATTGATGAGGGAATTGATAATGTATTGGATACTTTACAAAAACGTGTTGGTGTAAATGTTCTACTAATTGGGACTGTTTCATGGCTTGGATTAAAATCAGGAAGATCAGTGTCTTGGGAAATAGATGGTTGGCCAGATCATGGAATTCCAGAACCATTTTCAATGAAAGGTGGAGCATATTTTGATCCAGATCCCAAATTTTATAATAAAACTTTTATAAAAGATTTTAAAGCCCAAGACAAAGAAATGAAAAATAAAGATATTTTAAAAATGGTTATTCCTAAAGCAAGAGAAAGAGGAATGAAAATTTTTATTGAATTAATGGAACCATTTTTCAATTATGCAGGTCATGGCTCGGCTACAGGAGTAGACATTCCAAATTTAGTTCAATGTATGGAAGTAGATGTCTTTGGAAAAATTAGCAAATCACCTTCTACAAGTAATAAAAATTATAGAAATTGGATCTTATCAATGATTGAAGATCAAGTTGCTAATTATGATATTGATGGCGTTATGTGGTGTAATGAAAGATATTCACCTCTAGATCAGTTATTTCAAGGAAATGCACCTGGTGATTTTTCAGAAGATTTTTTACTAGAAGCCAAAACTTTTAATTTAAATATTGAAAAAATAAGAGACTCTTTGTTGTCATTATATGAGTTCTTTCAAAAAACATTGGATGGAAAAAATTTTGTTGATGGAAACTTAATTGAATTTTTTAGAATACTATTTGATAAACCTGAAATTTTAGAGTGGGAAAAATTTTGGCTTAAAAGAAATAAAGACTTAGATAAAGAAATTTATGGTTTAGTTAAATGGATCAAACCTAATTTGTCTTTTGGATTAAACGTTTGGAATAGAAATCATTTTAATTTTATTAGAAAAATACAGTGGCCTTGGAAAGAACAGGTAGATTATTCGGATTGGGTAAAGCCTATAACTTATCAACATCAATCTGGTGAAATATTCCACAGAGAAATAAACATATTTGGAAAAACAATTTTAAATGAATTATCTAATTCTGAGTTGGTTTCATCTTTTTCTAAAATTTTAGGAATTAATGAAACTAGCTTAAATAATCTAATAGAAAGAGGATTAGATCCAGATACATATATTTATACTCAATGTGCGGATGCAGTTAGAGGTGTTGATGGTGAATCTAAAGTATATATGGGTATTGGTATTGATGCACCTCGATCATCAAAAGAACAAGCAATCTGTACACCAGATATTGCTTATAGATCAGTTTTAGCAACGTATAATGCTGGAGGAAAAGGGATTGTGTTGTCGCCAAATTATGCATCTATGAAACTGTCAAATCTTGATGGAGTTGCAAAAGCATTAAAAGAACTAAAAATTTTTGAATGATGATTACTAACTGTGATTTGATTATAAAAAATGGAAAAGTTTTTGAGGAAAATAAATTTAAAAAAAACCATATTGTAATCAAAGATGGTAAAATTTTTAAGCTAACAAAAAATATAAAATCATTTAAGTCCAAAAAAATTATCAATGCTGATAAAAAAATTGTTATTCCTGGAATAATTGATATTCATTTTCATGTTAGAGCGCCATCATTTCCTCAAAGAGGTACAGTTCAAAGTGAAACTAAAGCCGCCGCAAAGGGTGGAATAACTACACTTTTTGAAATGCCTATAAGTAATCCGTGCATGTCAAATGCTAAGGTGCTCAACCATAGAAAAAAACATTTTGATGAAAATACTTACATTAATTTTGCTATGATTCCTGCTTTAGGAAAATTCAATGATAAAAATCTAAATGGATTAATAAATAGTGGAGCTATTGCTTTTAAAGTTTTTACAATTGCTCCTCCACTTGATAGAAAAAGTGAATTTGAAGGATTGTGTTTTACTGAAGAAAAAAATATTCTCAAAGCATTAATACATGCAAAAAAATCAAATTTAACGACAATATTTCATGCTGAAGATCAGAATTTACTTGATCATTTTGAGAAAAATCAAAAAAATTTTAAAAAAAATAATCCAGCAATACATAATGCTATGAGACCTGCTGTTGTAGAAGCAAGTGCAATTGAAAAGATACTAAGGTTGAATTCAATTGTTAAAACTAAAATTCATATTGCTCATGTGACTTCAGAATTATCTTTAGAAGTAATTTCTAAATTTAAAAGTAAAGGTCAGAGTATAACTGCGGAAACATGTCCACACTATTTATTTAAAAATGAAAGAGATGTAATTAAATCAGGTCCATTTGGAAAAATTAATCCACCAATAAGGAAACAAAAAGATCAAAAAAAATTATGGTCAGCTCTTAAAAATAAAACTCTTGATATTATAGCCTCTGATCATGCTTCTTTTTCATACAATGAGAAAATAAAGGGGGAAAAAAATTTTCTTAAAGCTCCTCCAGGTGCGCCTAGTGGTGAATTAATGTTACCACTTATGCTAAAAGCTGTTTCAGAAAAAAAAATCAAATTAGAAAAAGTAATTGAACTGATGTGTATTAATCCGGCAAAAAGATTTAATATTTTTCCAAATAAAGGTTTAATTAAAAGAGGATCTGATGCAGATATAGTTATTTTAGATATGAATAAGAAATGGACTGTGGATAGAAATACCCTTGTTTCAAAAGGAAAAAACTGTGCTCATCTATATTTTGGGGAAAAAATAAAAGGAAAGATAAATAAAACTATAGTTAATGGAAAAGTGGTTTATGATGGAAAAAAATTTTATAGGAATAGAAATATGAATAATTTTGTATCTCCAATAAGATAAAATTAATATGATTAGTGAAAACTTATTAAGTATAAAGAATTTAAAAACACATTTTACTGTTGGTGAATCAGTTGTTAAAGCTGTTGATGGTGTTTCTTTTAATTTAGAAGCAGGAAAAACTTTTGCGATAGTTGGGGAATCAGGCTCAGGTAAATCTATTACAGCATTATCTATTATGGGCTTGTTACCGAATAACTTAGCACAAACTGAACGAGGTGAAATATTATTTGATAATAAAAACTTAATTGATCTTGAAGAAAATGAAATGAGAAAAATTAGAGGAAATAGAATCTCTATGATTTTTCAAGAACCTATGACAAGCCTAAATCCAGTTTATGATTTATCTTTTCAGATTTCAGAAACAATTATTCTTCACCAAAAGAAAAGCAAAGAACAAGCAAGAAAAATTGCTATTGAAATGCTAGATCTTGTAGGCATACCTGAGCCTCAAAAAAGAATTGACTCCTACCCTCATGAATTATCTGGTGGAATGAGACAAAGGGCAATGATCGCGATGGCTTTAAGTTGTAATCCTAAAATTTTAATTGCTGATGAACCTACAACTGCTCTTGATGTTACAATACAAGCTCAAATTATAGACCTAATGCAAGAACTGCAAAAAAAACTTGGGATGTCGATTATATTTATTACTCATGATCTTGGAGTTGTTTCTGAAATATCAGATCATGTAATGGTAATGTATTTGGGTAATGTTATGGAAATTGCAGAAACATCAGAATTATTTAATAATCCGCTGCATTCATACACTAAGTCATTAATTGATATAGCGCCTCAAATTTCGGATGAAAAAAGAGAAATTAAGGTACTAAGAGGTGAAATTCCTAGCCCAACAAACCCACCTTCTGGTTGTGTTTTTAGGACTAGATGTCCTAATCCTGGTATAGGCTGTAAAGGTGGAGATATTGAGATGGGTTTGATTGAAGCCAAACCAGGACACTGGGTTGATAGATGTTGTTATGAGTGTAATCAAACGTGATTAGAGTAGAAAATATAAAAAAATATTTCCCAATAAAAGATGGATTTTTTAACAATAAATCGGGAGATGTAAAAGCAGTTGAAAACGTTAGCTTTGAAATTCCAGAAGGAGAAATTCTTGGTCTTGTCGGAGAATCTGGATCCGGCAAAAGCACTCTCGGAAGAGCAATCATTAGATTAATTGAGCCTACTCAGGGAAATATTTTTTATAAAAATAAGAATATTACAAAATTATCAGATAGTGAAATGAGAAAATTACGAAAAGATTTTCAAATAATTTTTCAAGATCCATATGCTAGCTTAGATCCTAGAAAAAAAATTTATGACATTATATCTCAAGGTCTCAAAGTTCATGAAAAAATGGATAAAAATTCTATTAATCAAAAGGTAGAAGAAATAATTCAAGATGTTGGTTTGCAAAAAGAACATTTAAATAGGTATCCTCATGAATTTTCGGGGGGACAGAGACAGCGCATTGGTATAGCTAGAGCGTTAGTTCTTAATCCAAAATTCATAATAGCTGATGAACCAGTGTCAGCTTTAGATGTAACCATTCAAGCCCAAATTCTAAATTTAATTTTAGAACTTAAAAAAAAGTATTCTTTAACAATTCTATTTATTTCTCATGATCTTTCAGTAATAAATCAAATAGCTGATAGAGTTATGGTGATGTATTTAGGTCATATAGTAGAAGTTGCAAATACAAGTAATTTATTCTCAAATCCTCAACATCCTTATACTAGATCTCTTATTGAAACTGCTCCACAAATATTTAGAAAAAATAAAAAGAAAACTCTACTTAAAGGTGATATTCCCAGTCCTATTAATCCTCCTTCAGGTTGTGTTTTTCGAACACGATGTCCAAACCCTGGTATAGATTGTAAAGGAGGTAATATTGAAATGGGTTTGATTGAAGTAGAGCCAGGACATTGGGTCGACCAGTGTTGTGCAAATTGTAATTAGTTAAATTACATTTTTAAGAATATGAATAAAAAACTATTTGTAATTTTGTTATCTTTATTAGGTACTGGTACAGCAGCAATTATGGTTTCAGGAATAAAACTACTTTCACAAGATTTAAACCCTTTCATAATTGCATTTTACAGATGTCTGTTTGGGGTTATTATTATGTTACCTTTTATGATTTATAATTACCCAGAAGCTTGGAAAACTCATAACATAAAACTACAGTTTGTGAGATCTGCGATTAATGTTTATTCAATGATAAGCTGGTTTACAGCTATAGGAACATTACAACTAGAAAAAGCAGCAGCTATAGGTTTTACTACTCCACTATTTACTACCATCCTCGCAATTATTTTTTTAGGTGAAGTAATTAGAATTCAAAGAATTACTGCACTAATTGTTGGCTTTATAGGAATTTTGGTTGTTATAAGGCCTGGGTATATACCTTTTGAGAGTGGAGCTTTATGGCTTTTATCAGCAGCAATAACTTTTTCAATAGTAATAATAATTGTAAAAAAACTTACTGAAAAGGATTCAAGTTTAACGACTGCTTTTTACCAAATGGCTTTCATGGTTCCTCCGACATTTTTTATTGCGTTGTTCTTTTGGGAAAGCATTAATATAAATCAATTTTTATTATTTATATTTGTTGCTATTGCGGGATTTATAACACAGTTCAGTTTTGCTCAATGTTTAAAAATGGCTGAAACAACATTTATAATGCCAATACAATTTACAAAACTAATTTGGCTGTCTTTAATTGGATATTTCTTTTTTATGGAAGTGCCTGATATTTGGACATGGATAGGAGCTTCTATAATATTCTCATCAATTCTCTTTATAGCTTATAGAGAAGCAATTAATAAGAATAGCTTACTAAAAACTAAAAAAGTTGATAAACTTATTTCAAATTATTGATGAGATATGGTTTACTAGGAATTGGTCAAGCAGGTTTAAGACATTTTGAGGCTTTTAAAAAAATTAGAAATTTAAAATTAATTGGATTTACAGAATATGATTTGAAAAAAGCTAATAAATTTAAAAAATTAAACAATATAGAGCATTTCAATAATATTAATGAACTTATAATGTTAAAACCTGATTTTATAGTTATCGCACTACCACATTTTTTGAGAATAGAACCAATATTAGAGTGTTGTAAAAATAAAATAAATCTTTTGATAGAAAAACCATTAGTTTTGAATAGTAATGAGCTAAGTTCTATAAAAAAATATATATTAAAAAAAAATATTACCCATACAATTAGTTTTGTTCATCGATACAGAAAAGAAGTATTTACTGCTTACAAACTGATACAGAATTCAAAAATCGGGAAAATAAAATTTATTTCTGAAACAATGATTTCTCAAAAAAACAAATCTTTACCAAAATGGATAGATGTTAAGAAATATTCTGGTGGAGGTGTTTTACTATACAATGCGATTCATAGTTTAGATAAGATTTCATACTTAGCTAAATCTAAAATTCATGAGGTTTATGCAAAAAAAATAAATATAAACAACAAAATAGATGTTGAAGATATAATTTCAATTTCAATGAAGTTTAAAAATGGAATAACTGCTCAGTTAATAGCAACTTTTGTGCCATATGTGACTACTCCAAAATGGGAAACAAAAATATTTGGCACGTCTGGACAAATAGATATTAATATTAGAAAAGGATTAGAGCTAAGATCAAAAAATAAAATAACAACATATGATTATTCAAAATATTATAATAAGAATGGTCTAAACTATAATTTTTATACTCAAGCAAAATCATATGTTGATGCACTAAAGAAAAAAACCCAACCTTTTATCAAAATACAAGATGGAATAAATTCTGTCTTAGTTGTTGATGCAATTTATAAGTCGATAAATATAAATAAAGTTATTAAATTAAAATACTAATTAATTAGATTTAGTAGATGATTTGATAAAGTTTCAATTTCATTTTTTGTCATATATTGATGACATGGAAGATTTAGAATCTCAGAATTAACTTTTTCTGTAATTTTTAAATCAAAATTATGTTTAAAATTTTTATAACATTCATCTTGATGATTAGGCGGTAAATAATTGAGTTTTACTAATGAATTTATAGAATTTAATTTATCATATATTTTATTTCTATTTTTTATTCTTATTGGAAAATTTCTCCAGGAGGATTTTGCATCTTTAAGAGTTTTTTGAAATTTTATTTTTTTAGAGAATAAAATTTCTTTGTACAGTTCTGCGTTATAATTTCTAATTTGTATATATTCATCAAGTTTTTCTAATCTAATATTAAGAATTGCGGCACTTATTGTACTTAATTTTGAATTATAACCTATTGTATAAGATTTTACTGGCCATTTTTTAGGCCTCTCTTTTCTTCCATAATCACGAAGCTGAAGTAACTGAAGATACAAATTTTTACTGTTAGTTGTAATAATACCACCTGGGCCTATACCATCTAATATTTTACCTGGATTAGTACTAAAAACTGTTAAATCACTTAATGAACCAATTTTTTTATTTTTGTACTCTGCACCAGTTGCCAAGCACGCATCTTCAATAATTTTTAATTTATGTTTTTTTGCAATAGATGATATTTTCGAAATATTACATGGATTTCCAAATAAATGCACAGGTAAGATTGCCCTGGTATTCTTTGTTATATTTTTTTCGATTTTGTTCTCATCAATATTTAAAGAATCTTCATTAATATCAACCCATTTAATTTTTGCTCCAACAAGAGTAATTGCGTGACTTGTTGGAATGTCAGAATTAGATACAGTTATAACTTCATCATTTTTTTTTAAGTCTAAAGTTTTAAGGGCTAAAAGTAACCCCATAGATCCAGAAGATACAGTTACACAATATTTAACATTACAATATTTTTTAAAATTCTCTTCAAATTTCTCTACCTCCTCACCCATTTCCAAAACACCTTTGCTAAGGACATTTTCAATTTTTGATAAAATAATTTTTTTATCAGCTAGAAAATGTTTTTTTAGGTCGTACATATTATTTTAGTAAATACTATTTTTTAGCTTTTTTAAAGTATTACATAATGGTAATTCATTTAAAGTGTATACAAAATGTCAACAACAACTATACAATTTGTTTATTTATTTATTTTTGAATTTTAATTAACTTACAAATATGATTTTAAAAGATAAAATATCAGTAATAACTGGTGGAGCAACTGGTATTGGAAAAGCTACAGTAGAAACATTTGCATTACAGGGTGCAACAGTTATTTTTTGTGATGTAAACAAAAATGAGGGTGAAAAAACTCAAAAGGAGCTTCATAAAAAAGGTTTGAAAACTTATTTTGTAAAAGCTGATGTATCAAAGGAAAAAGATATTATTAATTTATACAAATATGTAACTAAAAATTTTAAAACTTTAGATACTGTTTTTAATAATGCTGGTATAGAACAAGCAGTTACTCCATCACATAAATTAAATATAAAAATATTTGAAAAAATTATTGATATAAATCTTAAGGGAATATTTTTATCTTGTAAGCATGCCTTACCTATTTTGTTAAAAAATAAAAAAGGTTCAATTGTGAATAATAGTTCAATAAGTGCTTTTGCAAATGTAGGTGGCAATCTTAGTTATGCAGCTTCAAAAGGAGGAGTGATGTCACTCACAAGAGTCTTGGCTATTGAGTATGCAAAAAATAATATAAGAGTAAATGCTGTTTGTCCCGGAGTAATAGATACTCCTATGAATGAAAGAAATTTAAAAAAAACAAAAAATAAAAAAGAGCTTATTAGTAAATGGAAAACGATTACACCTTTAGGAAGAGTTGCGAGTCCATATGAATTAGCCCAAACTGTTCTTTTTCTTTCATCTGATATGTCATCTTTTATAACAGGCGTAGGTCTTTTAGTGGATGGTGGTAGAGCTGCAACATAGTACTTTTAAAAATTTAAAAGTTTTTATTACAGGTACTTCCAGTGGGATTGGACATGCAGTATCCAAAGCATATTTAGAGAGAGGTTCGATTGTATATGGTATTGATAATAAAAATAATAAAAGTTTAAATTTACAATTTAAAAATTTTGAGTTTCATAATTGTAATGTTCAGAACTACAAAAAGATGAGTTTGATTGTAAAAAAAATATTAAAAAAATCTAAAAGAATTGATGTCCTTATTAATTGTGCAGGTATTATTGATTTTAAAAGTATTGAAAAAAGTACAATTGATTTTTGGAAAAAAATTATCGATGTAAATTTAACTGGTACTTTTATAAGCTGTAAACTTATTGCCCCTTCTATGAAAAAAAATAAAAAAGGTTCCATTATAAATGTATCTAGCAGAGCTGCTAAGTTTGGTGGATTAGATGAAACTGCATACTGTGCCTCAAAATTTGGGATTGAAGGATTAAGTAGGTCTCTATATGAAGAATGCAAAAAATATAATGTATTTGTAAATACAATAACTCCTGGAACTCCTATTAAAACTTCTATGAGTAAAAAAACTTATTCAGATGAAAAGAGAAAAATATGGAAAGATCCATATTTAATTTCACCAGCGTTTCTTCATTTAGGAGTACAAACAAAAAGTGTTATAAATAATAAATATATTGATGCTTGGCAATTAACAAAAAAAATTAAGCATAAATATAAATTGAATTAATATAGATATGAGAAAAATAATTAAAACCAAAAAACTAATAAATGGTGTAAGTAAAAAAATTTTAGAAAACAAATGTATCATAATTGAAAATGGAAAAATTACAAAAGTTTTAGATTTAAAAAATTTTAAAGATAAAAAAGGTGACAAGGTTTATAATTTTAACAAAGAAGTGGTTATGCCTGGCATGGTTGATGTCCATGTTCATTTGGCATTCTCAGGAATAACAAATAATAGATCATTTAGAGCAGAGTCTGCTGATCTTGATTATGGAGCTCAAGCTTTAAGAGGTTATTCATTTGCATTAGATCATCTAAATTATGGATTCACAAGTATTAGAGATATGAATGCTCCAGGAAATGTTGCAATTAATATTAGAAACATGATTAAAAATAATAAATTAAAAGGACCTAACATTTTAGCCTGCGGACTAGGATTGTCAGTAACCGGTGGCCATATGGATCAACCAGGATGGGGGAGTCATGTAAATTTTAAAGATATGACTTATCCATGTGATGGACCAGATGAATTTATTAAAGGTGTTAGAACTCAATTAAAAGCAGGTGCTGATTTTATTAAAACAAATTTATGTGTAAGTTCAACTTATGATCTAAAAAAACCTTATAAACAAGAGATGAGTAACGAAGAAATTGAAGCAGTCGCAAGAATTACAAAAATGTTAAATATTAAAGTAGCATCTCATACCTCTGGTGGTTCTGCTATCACAAAAGCAGTTGAATGTGGATTGCATTCAGTTGAACATGGGCATTGGCTTGATAATAAAACTGTTGATTTGATGAAAAAAAATAATACTTTTTATGTTCCTACACTTTTAGTCAATGAAAGAAATTTTGATTTTAAAGAAAACGAAAAATTTAAATCTTCTAAAAATTGGAAGTGGTTAGAATTATCTAGAGAGGCAAAATGGGTTTCTTTAAAAAAAGCAATTAAATCTAATATTAAAATAGCAACCGGAACAGATGCAGGTTTTATGCTGCCACATGGAGAAATGAACTACAGAGAATTAGAATACTTGGTTCAAGGAGGTATGACAAATATGGAAGCAATAATATCTGCAACTAGAATTGGTGGTGAACTTTTAGGAATAAATGTGGGTACTATTGAAGAGGGTCAAAAAGCAGATATCCTTGTTATACAAGGTGACCCTTCAAAAAATATAAAAATTTTAAGCGATAAAAAAAATATAAAAGTTTTTAAAGACGGTAAGCTATTAGAAAATAGTATTTAATTCTAACAAATTTCTTTAAAAATCCTTTAAAATATGGTTTTTTGAGTGATGTCTAAAAAGCATTACAAAAATGCTAATTTTAAACTTTTTGTAATTTCTAAATGATTTAAACTATTTCTAATTTTCTTAACAAAGGAGATAATATGAGAATATTATTAAAAATTGCTCTTGGTATAACTTTTATATTCTCAAGTCTTTCTTTTATTAATACTGCGAACGCATTGGATATTGTTTTTGCAGAGGATAGACCAGATTTGAGAACACTAGATCCAAGAATAACACAGTCAAGACATGAAGAAATGTTAATTGTAAATATGTTTGATCAATTAATATCAGCTGACTCAGAAGGAAATATATATCCTGGTCTTGCAACATCATGGGATGTCTCTAGTGATGGGTTAGAATATACATTCAGCTTAAGAGATGATGTAAGTTTCCATGATGGAACAAAATTTAATGCTGCAGCTGTCAAAGCAACATTTGATAGCATTGTAGATCCAGAAACTGGATCACAAGGTGCAGTAGATATTTTAGGGCCTTATAAGGAAACAATTGTTATAGACGATTTTACTGCAAAAGTAGTTTTTGAAAGACGTTATGGATCTGCAATAACTGCATTTACAGAAACAGAGTTATCAATTGTTAGTCCAACAGCTCTAGACAAACTAGGTAATGAAGGATTTGGAATGGCTCCTGTGGGTACTGGACCATTTATGTTTAAAAATTGGGAGGCTAACAAAAAAGTAGAGTTAGTAAGAAATCCTGATTATAACTGGGCTCCTGAATATATGGATGGGAGTGGTCCTTCTCAAGTTGCAAATTTAACATATAGATTGATTAAAGATACTAGTACTAGAGTTGCTGCTCTAGAGGCTGGTGAAGTTGATATCGCAGAATTAGTACCTCCGCTTGATATGCGTAGATTTGATTCTAGTGGAGATCTAAGTACTGTTACAGGAACAGTATCTGGTTTACCTTACTCAGCTTTCTTGAACACAACTACTGGTGTCTTCCAAGATGTTAATGTTAGAAAAGCATTTTTCCATTCACTTGATAGAATAAAAATGACAAGTGATTTATTTTTTGGATATGCCGAAGCAGCATTTGGTCCAATTAGTAGCTCAACACCAAGTTATTGGAGTGGTAATGAAGATTATTATCCTTACAACCCTGAAGGTGCAGCTGCTTTATTAGATGAAGCAGGTTGGAAAATGGGCTCTGATGGTGTTAGAGAAAAAAATGGTGAAAAACTTACTGTATTTTTTCCATGCTTACTAGAACCTGATACTTGTGTTGCAATACAAGGCTATGCAAACAAGGTAGGATTTGATGTTAATGTTGAAGTAGTAATGAAAGCAAGACAAGATGAATTAATCTTTGCTAACGGTTACGATATGCTAGTTATTAGATGGGTTTCTCTAGATCCAGGAGTATTAATTATTCCTTTCCACTCTAGAAATATTCCACAACCAGGTAAATTCAAATTTAACTGGGCTAGATATGCTAATGCAGAACTTGATCAACTTCTTGAAGATGCTGAAAGTGCAGAAACACAGGAGGTTAAAGATGATCTATATATGCAAATTCAAAAACATATAATGGATCAAGCAATTTTTCTTGCAATTCACGATCAAGTACAAACAGTTGCATACAATCCTGATTTAGAGGGTGTGAGATTTGCCAATGGTAATTGGCAAATGCGTATGTATGATGTACGAAAAAAATAATTAATTGATTAAATTTAGCCACCTTTAAAGGTGGCTAAAAAATTATGAATTTTTTTATAAAAAAACTCCTCATTGTAATACCCACTTTGTACATTGCTTGGACAGTAGTTTTTGTAACACTAAATATTATTCCTGGAGATCCAGTAAATTTAATGCTTGGCGGACGACCCGCATCAGATGAAGTAAGAGAAAATGTTAGGAAGAATTTAGGTTTAGATAAACCTGTTTTTGAGAGATATACCTCATTCTTAATTAATGCAACTAAGGGTGATTTAGGAAAATCATATCTCACTAGGCAACCTGTAACAACAATGATTAAAGAAAACATGATGCCTACAATAGAACTTTCTATAGGAGGTTTAATATTTGGAGTTTTTTTTGGTGTCTTTTTTGGAATATTTGCTGGAACCAAACCTAATTCAATGCGTGATACTTTTTCAATGATTATTGCTCTTTGTGGCATTTCTCTTCCTAGTTTTTGGATAGGGATGATGCTGATTTATATATTTGGTACAACTTTGGGATGGGTACCAATTGTAGGTGAGGGCTTTGTTTCTTTAATTTTACCATCTATTACAGTCGGCTTATTTTTTGCTGGAGGAATGGCAAGATTAACAAGATCAAGTTTAGTAGATGTATTAAATCAAGATTATATAAGAACAGCACGTTCAAAAGGAATATCCAAATATAGAATAGTATTAAGACATTCATTAAGAAATGCAATGATACCTCCAGTAACATTACTTGGTATACAATTTGGGTTACTTATTACGGGAGCTGTAATTACAGAAGAAGTATTTGCAAGACCAGGACTTGGTCAATTATTGCTTCAAGCTATTTTGGCAAAAGATATACCATTAGTTCAAGCGCTAGTTGTTTATATGACAGCAGTGTATATTTTTTTAAATTTGATAGTAGATTTTACTTATGGAATTATTGATCCAAGAATCAGACTAGAAAGAAATAGAGGGTAATGAAAAATTTTTCAATTATTTTAAAAAGATTTTTATTGAATAAAGGATCAGCTTTTGGCGGAATATTTCTTTTAATTATAATTATTGGAGCAATTTTTGCACCATTGATTGCTCCATATAATTGGAATGAAGTTGATACTGGGCCAAGATTAGCCCCACCTAGTTGGGATTTTTTATTTGGCACAGATATTCATGGGAGAGATGTATTTTCTAGAATTGTTTATGGAGCGCGATATTCTTTAAGTGTGGGTGTGATTTCAGTTTTATTTGGTATAATTGCTGGTAGTATTTTTGGAATAACAATAGCATATATCGGTGGTAGAGTGGATATTATTGGGTCAAGAATAATTGATGTTATGTTTGGTTTCCCATCCTTCCTTTTGTCTCTTTTAGTTGTTGCAATAATTGGTGTTGGTTTATGGAATGTCGTGTTCGCAGTAGGATTGGCAAGTATTCCACATTTTGCAAGAATTATTCGTTCAGCGGCACTACAAGTTAAAGAGCAACCTTATATTGAAGCATGTGTAAATATGGGTTTTGGAAAAATAAGAATAATGTTTAATCATATTCTTCCAAATATATTTCCAATAATCATAGTTATTGCAACTATGGATTTAGGTGGTGCTATAATTTCTATAGCATCCTTAAGTTTTCTTGGATTAGGTGCACAACCTCCTGAACCCGAATGGGGTGCCATGTTGAGTTCAGGAAGAGAGTATATGCGATATGCGCCCTGGACTATGATTTATCCAGGACTTTTTTTATTTTTAACTGTTATGTCGGTTAACTTACTAGGTGATAGGCTAAGTATTGCACTTGATGCGAGACAATCAGTAGATAAAGGTAAAGTGTAGTTATGGTAGAAATTTTGAATGTTTCAAATTTAAGTACTGCCTTTCAGTCCGATTATGGATCAAAACAAGCTTTAAAAAATATTTCCTTTAAGATTAATGAAGGAGAAGTTCTTGCTTTAGTTGGAGAATCAGGTTCAGGCAAAACTGTTACCAGCCTCTCCATTATGGGCCTTCTACCCAACAATGCCTATATTCAAGAAGGTAATATAAATTTAATTGATAAAAAAAATAATCAAGTAAATATTTTAAAACTTACTGATGATAAACATAACTTGATAAGAGGAAATGATATTTCAATGGTTTTCCAAGAACCAATGACATGTCTTAATCCAACTATGACTATTGGTGATCAAATAGTTGAGGTTATTCTAAATCACAAAAAAATCTCTAAAACCAAAGCAGTTAAAGAAATGATTGATTTATTGGGTCTAGTTGAAATACCTGATCCAACTCAAAGAGCTAGGGAGTATCCACATCAACTCTCTGGTGGAATGAGACAAAGAGTAATGATTTCAATTGCTCTAGCATGTACTCCTAAACTGATAATTGCTGATGAGCCTACATCTGCATTAGATGTCACCATTCAAGCTCAGTTATTACAATTATTAATGAAGTTAAAAAATTCAATTGTATCTAAAACTAGTATTTTATTTATTACACATGACCTTGGTATTGTTCGGGAATTAGCTGATAGAGTTATTGTTATGTATCATGGTGAAATTGTGGAAGAGGGTCAAGTTAAAGAAGTATTTGATAATCCTAAACATTCGTACACTAGAAATCTTATTCAATCATTACCCGAATTTAAATTGGAAGAACGCAAATTAACTAAAAAAGATGATAATAAACAAACTAAAGTTGATGATAATGAAATAATACTAAAAATAGAAAATTTATTTAAAGAGTTCCCTGTAGAAAAAGGTTTTTTTAAAGAATCAAATGAAACTGTAAAAGCTGTTCAGAATATTTCATTGAATGTAAAGAAAAATGAAGTGTTAGGTTTAGTTGGAGAATCAGGTTCAGGTAAATCAACTTTAGGTAAATCTATAATTAAATTATTACAACCCTCTAGAGGTCAAATTTATTTTAATAATGAAAATATTTCAGAATATTCAAATAAACAAATGATTAAAATAAGACAAAAAATGCAAATGATTTTTCAAGATCCTTTTGCAAGTTTAAATCCAAGAAAAAATATTTTAGATACATTGATTGAACCTATACTTGTACATAATTTAATGAAAAAAAATGAAGCTATTAATTATATTAAAGAAATAATTAACGACGTAGGATTGCCTATAGAAAGTCTAAGAAGATTTCCTCATGAATTTTCTGGGGGACAAAGACAGAGAATTGGTATTGCAAGGGCTTTAGTACTTAAGCCAGAATTTATTGTAGCTGATGAGCCTGTCTCTGCTTTAGATGTTTCTATTCAGGCACAGGTTTTAAATTTATTAGAAAAATTAAAAAAAACTTATAATCTAACAATGATTTTTATTTCACATGATTTAAGCGTAATTGAATTTTTTTGTGATAAAGTTGCAGTTATGTATTTGGGTCATATCGTAGAGATAGCACCAGTATCAAAGTTATTTAACAGTCCTAAACATTCTTACACTCGAGCACTTTTATCTGCAGTACCAAAAGTAAAAGGAAAAAATAAAGAAAAAATATTAATTAAAGGTGATATTCCCAGTCCTATTAATCCTCCTTCAGGTTGTGTTTTTCGAACACGATGTCCAAACCCTGGTATAGATTGTAAAGGAGGTAATATTGAAATGGGTTTGATTGAAGTAGAGCCAGGACATTGGGTCGACCAGTGTTGTGTTAATTGTAATTAGATATAATTATCCTTAATAATACCTTTTAAGACTTTAAAAACTTCTTCAAAATTTTTAATACTCATATATTCTTTTGGATTGTGGCTCCCATTCTTATTTCTTATAAATAACATTAAAGAAGGTATGCCATGATTTGCAAAAACACTAGCATCATGCCCTGCTCCACTTGCCATAGTTTCAAATTTCATCGAAATCATTTTGGAATAGATTTGAAACTTTTTTATTAATTTTTTATCCATTAATGCTGGTTCTGAATTTGTTTCCTTACCTAAAAAAAATTTTGTCTTTGTTTGTTTTTCAATTAATTTAATTTTTTTGATTAAAATTTTTTTGGTATATTCAAGTGTATTTTTTGAATTGCTTCTTACATCTATACAAAAATTAACAAGACCAGAGCTTTTTGCAAAAGAATGCTCCTCATTATCAGTAAAAAATTGACCAAAGGTTATAACTAAATCTTTATTTTTTTTTAGTTGTGCTTTCCAAAAAATATTCATTTCATTTACTAAATTGGATACTGCAACAACAGAATCTTTCCTATAATCATAAGGAGTCGCTCCAGAATGTAAATATTCACCTTTACAAAAAGCATCTCTGAATCTAAAACTTCCTCTTATTCCTGTAACTATACCTAGGGGTATTTTCTTTTTTTCAAGCACTGGACCTTGTTCTATATGAGGCTCAATAAAAAATTTAAAATTTTTAATATCGAATTTTATTTTTTTTTTAGATACTTTCTTAGCATTAAAACCTGATTTGTTTATATGATATGAAAGAGATTTTTTAGTATCTGATCTTTTTAAAGAATCTAATAGTTTCTTGTCAAATTTTCCAACTGCAATTTTACTTCCGATATAACTGTATGGAAACCAACAACTTTCCTCTCCTCTAATACCCATCACTGATATTGAATATTTTGGTCTTATGTTATTCTCAAAAAAGAATTTTATTAATACTAGACCCATTATCACGCCAGTAAGTCCATCAAAATTTCCACCATGTTTTTGACTATCTAGATGTGATCCAATGACAATTTTTTTTTTCAATTTTCCAGGGTAGGTGGCTAGAAAGTTACCTCCATAATCAATAATAATATCTTTGGTAAATTTATTTGCTTCTTTTATTAAAAAATCATGTGTTAAATTTTCGCCCTTTCCATAAGTATCTCTTATTACACCAGGATTAGCAAAAGAGATTTTTTTTACAGAATCAAAAAGATATTTTGTGTACTTAGTATCATTCATTGAAGTTTTTAATCCAGTGAGATGCTATTTCTTCTCTGTTACAAATCCAGACCTTATCTAGTTTTTTAATATGATTTATTATTTTTTCAACTGCAACAATTCTTCCAGGTCGTCCTATTAGTCTTGGATGAAGGCCAATATTTAACATTTTTGGTTTATGAGCGCCTTCTTTGTATAAATAATTTATAGTATCACAAACATATTCATAAAATTGATTTGATCCACTAAAACCAGAAGGAAGTTTGAAATGAACATCATTTGTATCAAGTGAATAAGGAACAACTAAGTGTTTTTTCTTATTCACATTGACCCAATAGGGCAAATCATCATTGTAAGCATCGCTATCGTATAAGAAGTTTCCATTTTGCACTATTAGTTCTCGGGTGTTTTCACTTGGGGCATATCTACAATACCAGCCTCTTGGAGCTTTATTTGTCAATTTTTGTATTAAATTAAAAGCTTTGCTAATTTGATTTTTTTCTTTTTTTTTAGTTAATTTATAATGCTCTTCCCACCGGTAACCATGACAACAAATATCATTTTGAGATTTTTTAATATAATTACATATTTCTTTATTTTGAAGTAAAGTTAATGCACACACAAAATAGGTGTGTGGAATCCTGTATTTATCAAAAAGACTGGTTAATCTCCAAAAACCTACTCTTGAACCATATTCATAAATTGACTCAATTCCTAAATCTCTTTGATTTTCTTTGTGTCTTCCGCCTGGAACTTCTGAAAGACCTGACTCAGATTTTTTATCTCCAAGTAAAGGAGAATACTCTGATCCTTCTTCTACGTTTACTATAAAATTGATAGCTAGTTTTGATTTTTTTGGCCATCTAGGATTTGGACTTGAATGACCATACCCTACTAAGTCTCTGTCAAAAGATTTCATTAATTTTTTTTACCATTCGCCTTCGATTATAGCATAAAAACAACACCAATCCCCTATTGTAACATTTGGTAAAGCTCGCAAACCAAAAAACATTCCATCTTCTGGTGCCTTTAATATACATAATTCTTTACCTTGATAATCAATGATTTTTGCTATCTCATCATTTTTTTTCATCATAGTTAAAAATTTAATATTTGGATTAGGAAGAAATACACCACTCTTAGGAGCTAAAAGAGCTTGCTGAAAGCCTTTATATCTTATTTCAGGATAATGCGGTGTGCCTTCAATCATTTTATAATGAGTTAAAATATTTATACATGCTTTTAATAATGTTTGTCCTACTTTGAGAAATGCTCCAGGGGCAGTGGAAGATCGTCCACCTAGCTCAACAGTAAGTGCTGGTTTACCATTTTCAGCCATTACTGCCATTGGACTTTTCGATGTTATATTAGAATACAGACATACTTTCCAATCTTCACCCATTGCTCTTGCAAGTTCTTGCGTTTTATCATCTTTGGCTGCAAACATAGCCTCTGCAAGATAAGAATGGGCGCCTCCTGAATGAATAGAGATTTCCATATCAGCATATTTAATCATCCATTCTTTATGAACATGTGCAATCCTTTCACTCAAGTATCCATCTTTTTTTCCAGGATAAATTCTATTCATATCGTATGAGAAGGTATCTAATGGATTGCCGCGTTCTGCCGCTTCCATTGCGGGTACATTCATAACAGGTATCATAACAATTGAACCTGAAAGATCATCTGGTTTAATTTTTTCTTTTAATAGTGTACACGTGAGAATACCTTCAGGTTCATCTCCATGAATACCTCCGTTGATCCAAAAACAAGGTCCAGGTTTTGAACCATTGATTATAGTAACTGGAATTGTTAGTTCGCTTCCGCCAGCTAATTTTTCAACAAAAATATTTCCCTCTGCTATTCTTCCAGGTTCAGCAATTGCTGATCCAATTTCAATTGTTTTAGACATTTTTATACTCCCGTTACTTTGTATTTTTTTAATTCTTCTTCTGTGTATACTTGCATAAATTCAATTTCAGTTCCTGCGGCTTCATCATCAAGAAAAGCCACAAAACCCTCTGGATGGGCATGACTTCCATAAACATTACATGCCTCACAAATTCTTAATTTAGCATTATGTTTTTGAGCATGTTCAAGTGCTTTATCAATATTATCTACTTCATAACAGATATGATGGAGACCTTCTCCATATTTCTCTATCCATTCTGTGAATCTTCCATTTTTATTTAAAGACTCACATAGTTGGTACTCGATATCGTTAATATAAAAAATTGCTACTTTTGTTTCTGCTTTCTCCCATATAACCTTTTCAGTTTTTTCAGAAACAGATAATAAAGATTGATAATTTACAAGAGCCTCATCTACACTTTTTACTGCAAATGCCATATGTTTTATACGAATTGATTTGTCCTGATTTAATCTAGCTCTTTCTCTGTAGTCCATAATGATTTTTTAACAGAGAAATTTACATGCCAAAAGTAGAATATAATCAATTTTGTGATGACAATTTCTCAACGCTTATTTATAATATTTATATGTTATCAATTGAGTACAGATATTTTTATCAATCTGCGCTTGATAGCTCTATTAGAAAAGCTTCTCAAAATTTAAATATTAATTCATCAGCTATAGTAAGACAGATCCAAAAATTAGAAGACAGACTTCAAACAAAATTATTTATAAGAAATGCTAGAGGATTAGAATTAACAAATGAAGGAAAATTATTATTTGATCATCTAAAAGTTCAAAATGAGACTAATCATAATTTCTTATCAGATTTAAAACAAAATAAAACTTCTACATCTGGAGAAATTAATATTTCAACAGGTGAAACATTTGCTGTTCAATTTTTATCACCTATAATTTCAAAATTTAGAAAAGAATATCCTGATATTAAAATAAAAATATCATCAAGGCAACCTGATACAATTTTAGACAATCTGATCACAAATAAAACTGATTTTGGCATTACATTTGCAAAAGATTTACCTAAAACATTAAAGGTGCTTTACTTATATAATTTTCCTATGGGCGTGTTGTGCTCATCTAAACATATTCTGTCTAGTAAATCAGAGATTAATCTAGAGGATTGTTTTAAGTTTCCATTAATTTTTCATCCTGGAACAGTTACTTTTTGGAATTCTATACAAAGAGATGTAGGAGAAAAATTATATTCAATAAATCCAAATCTGATTTCAAACTCTTTTTCTTTTATAAAAAACTATCTAATTGAAGACAGTAATTATTTAACTTTTTTTACAAGTGCGGGATCAGTAAAAGAAATTGAAAGTAAAAAATTAGTATTTAAAAAAGTTAATCACAAATTATTTTTAGATAATAAAGTTGGAATAGTAGTTTCAAAAAAAAATAAATTAAAAAAATTTACTGAAGATTTTATAAATTTGGTAAAAAATGAATTAGACAATTCATTTGATGTAACTAAATAATTGATTCTATTTTTGGCATTAAGTTAATTAACTGTTTAGTATAATTGTGCTGAGGATTATTAAACAAACTTTCAGTTTCATTGCTTTCGCATACTAATCCATTTTTAAGCACTACAATTCTATTACACATCTGACGTATTACAGGAAGATCGTGACTAATAAAAAGCATTGTTAAATGAAGTTCATCTTGTATATCTTTCAATAAATTTAAAATTTGAGCCTGAATACTTACATCCAAAGCTGAAGTGGGTTCGTCACAAATTAATAACCTTGGTCTTGTTGCTAAAGCTCTAGCAATTGATATCCTTTGTCTTTGTCCTCCAGAAAACTCATGTGGGTATCGATCTAAAGATTTACGTGTCATACCAACTATATCAATCAAATCATGAATATTTTGTAAAAGTTTATTATTATTAATATTTTTTTGAAAAAATTTAATTGGTTCAGAAATTATATCCCTAACTTTAAATCTTGGGTTTAAAGATGAGTAAGGATCTTGAAAAATCATTTGAATTTGTCCTCTACTCTTATGAATTTGATATTTATTGTTGGAGTTATACAATGACTCATTATTATACTTAATATTTCCATTATTTGGATTTACTAGTCCTGTAATAATTTTTGCAATAGTTGATTTACCAGAACCAGATTCACCTACTAATCCGAGTGTTTCACCTTCAATTAAATCAAATGATACATTGTCGACTGCTTTAACCAATTGATCACGAATTTTATTTTTAGAACTAAATGGAAAAAAACTACCTAAAGACTGATCATCAAATATTTTTGTAACATCTTTAAGCTCTAGTAGTTTTTGATTTTTATTTTCTCTTACCCCCCAAGTTTTAATAATATTTTTTGTAAGATTTTTAGAATTTGATGTAATTTCTTTTCCATCTGGGCTAATCAATTTAAATCTATCAATTTTCTTATTTGTTGGTGGTACTGAAATTACTAAACTTTTTGCTTCTGTTGATTTTGGATTTTTTAGCAATTCTTTAGTATCACCTTGCTCTACAATCAGGCCATATCGCATAACAATAACTTTATCTGTTGTTTCTGCTATAACTCCCATATCATGGGTAATAATTATAACTCCAAGATTTCTTTTCTTAGTAAGATCCTTAAGAAGCTCTAATATCTGATATTGAATACTAACATCTAAAGCTGTTGTAGGTTCATCTGCTATTATTAAGTCAGGCTCACAACTTATTGCTAAAGCTATTACAACCCTTTGACGCATACCACCACTGAATTGGTGTGGATAGTCCTCAATTCTTTTTTCAGCATTCTCTATTCCAACCTCTTTAAGTAGTTGAATTGATTTTTTAAGTGAATCTTTATAACTTAAATTTAAGTGAGCTTGAATAGTTTCAATTAATTGATCTTTTATTTTAAATAGTGGATTTAATGAAGTTTGAGGGTCTTGAAAGACAAATCCTATTTTTTTTCCTCTAATATTTTGAATTATTTCTTCATTACTTCTTAATTCAATATTGTCTATTTTTATTGAGCCATCTGTAATTTCACCTGGAGGATCAATCAAGTTAATTATCGCATTTGCAATTGTAGATTTTCCAGATCCAGACTCACCGACAATTCCTAATATTTCACCTCTTTTTAAAGAAAATTCTACATTTTTACTTGCAACAATAGTTTCCTTTCGTGTTGGATAACTTATGTTTAAATTTTTAACTTCTAAAAAACTCATCTCTTTTTTAATTTTGGATTTAAAGCATCTCTCATCCAATCCCCTAATAAATTAATTGATAATGCTAAAACAATTAAGAAAATTGCTGGAAAAAAAGTAATCCACCACTCACCTGAAAATAAAAAATTATTTCCAAACCTTATAAGAGTACCAAGAGAAGGTGTTGTTGGTGGAACGCCAACACCTAAAAAACTTAATGTGGACTCTGTAATAATTGCAAGTGCTAATCCAATTGTCGCAATTACTAAAATGGGCCGAAGTATATTTGGTAAAATATGCTTAAACATAATTAATATATTTGATAATCCAATAATTCTTGAAGCCGAAACATACTCTTTATTTTTTTCTACTAAAGTAGATGCTCTTGATACTCTTGCAAACTGAGGCCATTCAGAAATACCAATGGCAAAAATCAAAACATAAATTGCCATTTCATCATGCATTGATTGTGAGATAATTGCCCTTGCAATACCATCAACAAGTAAAGCCATTAATATACTTGGAATAGTTAACTGCACATCTGTAAGACGCATTACAATAATCTCATATCTGCCGCCAATATATCCAGCTGTTATTCCAAGAAAAACTCCAAGTATCATTGCAAAAATAATAGATGCAAAACCAACGATCAGTGAAATTCTTGAACCATAAATCATTGTTGAAAACATATCTCTTCCCTGCTGATCAGTTCCTAATATGAAACTAAAACTTCCTCCCTCCGACCATACTGGTGGGGTAAAGGCATCCATTAAAGAAACTGATGCTGGATCAAAAGGATTATAAGGTGCGACTATCCCAGCAAATACAGAACAAAAAAGTATAATAAAAAATATTGTTGAAGAAATTACTGCTAATTTAGAATTAAAGAAACTGTATCCAATATCAGTATCATATATTTTATTGTACGTTTTAAGTAGCATCTTAACTACCCTCTTCCTTCAACCTAATTCTAGGATCAATAAAATAGTATGTGATGTCTACAATAAAATTTATCATAACAAATATAAAAGCTACCATGATCATATATGCTGACATTATAGGAATATCGACAAAGTATACTGCTTTGATAAATAATGACCCCATGCCTGGCCATTGAAAAACTGTTTCTGTAATAATTGAAAAAGCAATTAATGTTCCGATGTTGATACCTGTAATTGTAATAACTGGAATTAATCCATTTTTGAGCGCATGCTTATAATTAATAACACGCCTTTTTATACCTCTTGCTTTTGCAAATTTAATATAATCTGTTTGTAAAATTTCCATCATTTCAGCTCGAACTAATCTAATAACATAAGTCATTTGAAATAAACTTAACGTAACAGATGGGAGTATCAGTGCTTTTAAACCAGAAGTAGTTAAAAATCCTGTAGTCCAAAAACCTAATTGTGTGACTTCACCTCTTCCAAAGGATGGAAGAACTCCTAAAATTACTGAAAACAAATAAATTAACATTATTCCTATAATAAATGTTGGCAGTGATACCCCTGCTAGAGAAATCACAAGAATAATATTAGAAATAAAACTGTCTCTATGAATTCCTGTATATACACCCAAGATAACACCGCTGATGATTGCAATTAAAGCGGAGACGAAAACTAATTCTAAAGTTGCAGGCATTCTTTCTGCAATTAAGTCTGAAACTTCTCTTTTTAATTGGTATGATATTCCAAAATCACCTTGAATTACATTGCCTATAAAACGTGAAAATTGAATGTAAACAGGATCATTTAAACCCAATACCTCTCTAACCTCAGCACGTCTTTCATCTGAAGCATCTTCCCCAGTCATACTATTTACTGGATCACCAACAAAATTAAATAAGGAAAATGAAACAAAAGCTACAACAATCATTACAAGAATAGATTGAAAGAGTCTTTTAAAGAAATAGCTAAACATGGTTTAATTTCTGGCCAGATTACTGGCCAGAAAATATAAAATTTATTAGTTTACGTTTGCAAATCTAAATAATGGCTCGTTGTTCATTCTAATTGGAACATCGACATTACTTTTTGATGCTTGGTTGACAACTTGGTGATGTAAAGGAAGATATGTTACATCATCTTGAGTAATATCCCAAGCTTCAGCAATCATAGCATTTCTTTTATCTTGATCTGTTTCAACACCCATTGCCGCTACTAACTCATCAACTCTAGCATTACTGAAATTAACTTTATTCCAGCTACCAGCACTATCAAATAAGTATGAGTATACGTAATGACTATCAAAAGTTGGAACACCCCAACCTAACATGTACATGTCACTTGTCATACCGTTTGCGTCACCTTCTTTAACTTCTGAGAAGTGTTGACTTTTAGTTTTTGCATCAAGAGTTACATCAACTCCAATTTTAGCAAACATACCAATTGCAGCAACACAGATTGCTTCATCATTAATATAACGATCATTTGGACAATCTAGTGTAACCTCAAATCCATCTGGATAACCAGCTTCTGCTAATAGTTTTTTTGATAGCTCTGGATCATAAGGTAATCTTTCATCACGTGCAGCTGTATGACCGTTTACACCAGGAGCAGTGATAATTCCTGCAGGAACACTTTGTCCTCTCATTACCTTATCCTTAATAGCTTCCATATCTAAAGCATGGTACATAGCTAAACGAACTCTTTTATCTGCAAAAGGATTTTTACCTTTGATATTAGATGAATTTAATTCAGTAGAACCTTGATCCATTCCAAAAAATATTGTTCTATTTTGAGGAGTCATTTTTACACCATGTCCAGCAGAAGATTTGATTCTCTCAATATCTTGAACAGGAACAACGTTTGTGTAGTCAATTTCTCCAGATAGAAGTGCTGCAACTCTTGTTGCATCATTAGCAATTGGAAGTAATTCAATAGTATCTACATTAAAAGTACTATCATCGCCCCACCAGTCATTATTTTTTTCAAAAACAGTTCTTACGTCCTGTTCTCTAAAAGTAATTTTGAAAGGTCCAGTTCCGTTTGCATTAGACGCACAATAAGATGTTTCACCTGCATCCCAATTGTATGAAACTTCACAACCATTTGCTTTTGCCCAATCTTCAGACATAACAAATATCTGAGTTAATTGATTTAAAAGAATTGGATTTGGTCCATCTGTTACAATCTGAACTGTGTGATCAGTTAATGCTGATGCTGATTTAATACTTTTAATTAAATCTACCATATCAGATGGGGCAGTTTTTGCTCTATTGATACTAAAAGCAATATCACTAGCTGTTAAATCTGATCCATCATGAAATTTTACACCCTTACGAATTGTAAATATCCAAGTGTCATCAGCAGTTGTTTTCCATGATTCAGCAAGCTGAGGTAGTATTTCCATATTAATACCTGGAGTTACTAAACCTTCATATACTTGACGCGAAACCATGTGAGTTGGTCCTTCGTTTTGTGCATGCGGATCAAGAGTTAAAGAGTCACCAGGCATTGACCATTTAATAGTATTTGCAAATGCTGGTGAGAAAATACCCATGAAAAGCAAAGACAAAACAATGCTTAAAGTCTTTTTCATATTATTTCCTCCATAGAAATTTGATGGTAGACCCATACTACTTCAATGGAAATATTCAATATTATTAGTATTAATAAGTGCTATATTTTGTCATAATTATTAGAATTAATTTAGACTTACAGCTTGGAGGAGGCTTGATATAGTGAAAAAAATAGAGAAGGCACAAGAGATCTCAAGAATACTAAATCGCATATACAGAAAAGTACCTATTCCTCTTAACCACAAAAATAAATTTGAATTAGTTGTAGCTGTACTTCTTAGTGCTCAATGTACAGATGAAAGAGTTAATCAAGTTACACCAATACTATTTAAAAAAGCAAACACAGCTATAAAAATGATAAAAGTGCCAAAAAAAACAATTTATAATATTATTCGACCTTGTGGTTTAGCACCTCAAAAATCAAAAGCAATTTTTGAACTATCAAGAATTCTTGTAAAAAAATTTAAAGGCAATGTTCCAGAAAGTTTTGAGGAATTAGAAAAATTGCCAGGTGTTGGTCACAAAACAGCCAGTGTTGTTATGTCTCAAGGATTTGGTCATGCAGCATTTCCAGTTGATACACACATTCATCGTTTAGCTCAACGTTGGGGTTTAACAAATGGTAAAAATGTTGTTCAAACAGAAAAAGATTTAAAATATCTTTTTCCAAAAAAATCTTGGAACAAACTTCATTTACAAATAATATTTTATGGAAGAGAATTTTGTCAGGCAAGAAGTTGCTATGGGTTAGAGTGTGAAATATGCAAAGTTTGCAATCCAAAGAGAAAAAAACCTATCAAAACAAAAAAGTAGTAATTAAAAAGGCTGAAATACAACAAGTATAAGTATAAAAATTAATATTACTGCTGGCATCTCATTTGTTATTCTAAAAAATTTAGTGGAGTATTTATTTTTATCGTTTTTAAAATCATTAAGACATTTTAAACAAAAAAAATGATAGCCAGATAATAAAACTACGAATAAAATTTTTAAAAACAACCAAGTATCAATACCCACATAATGTGTAAGTGTAAAACCCGATATCCACGTTACTATAAAAGCTGGAAACATTATTATTCTGTATAATTTTCCTTCCATTAGTTTAAATGTTTCTGAGGTTTCTTTCGTAATTTCTGGATTAGCATGATTTACAAACAAACGTGGCAAATACAAAAGCCCAGCCATCCAAGCTATGATGCTAAAAATATGAACAACTTTTAAAGTATTAAATAACATGATTTATTCCCATACTGCGAGCGGAGGCATTGACATTAATATAGCATCAACATTCCCACCAGTCTCCAGACCAAATTTTGTACCTCTATCATATAGTAAATTAAATTCAGCATAGCGACTACGCTTAATTAATTGTATCTTTTTTTCTTCTTCATTCCACTCCTTATCCTTTAGTGAAATTAAAGTATTTTTGATAAACTGGTGAAAATAAATACCTACGGCTTGTACAAATTCAAAATCTTTTCCCCAATCACCAGTTTGAAGGTAATCAAAAAATATTCCTCCAACACCTCTTGGTTCGTTTCTGTGTTTAAGAAAAAAATAGTCATCACACCATTTTTTAAATTTAGGATAATAAGATGTATCATATTTATTACATAAAACTTCTAAACCACGATGATATTTTTCCTCATCCTCGAATATTAAACAAGGTGTAATATCCATACCTCCGCCAAACCATTCCTGAGTGGTTTTAATAAATCTTGTATTAAAATGCATAGAAGGAATTTTTGGTGATACAGGGTGTAAAACAACACTAATACCAGTTGCATTATAATTTGGATCTTCTTTAGCACCTGGAATGACTTCTCTCATATTTTCATTAAATGTACCGGCGACGGTAGAAATGTTTACTCCACCTTTTTCAATAATATTACCTTTAATTTTACTCATTTTACCACCACCATCACCTTTGTGATCCCAGTAACTTATTTCAAATTGTTTTTCATCAATACTTTGAATAGTTTCAACTAAGTTATCTCTTAATTTTTCAAACCATTCTTTTGCAGTATTAAATTTGGGATCAGCAATCATAATGGCCAACCTTGAATATGTTTTTTTATCAGATTTACAAAAACGTCTATGTGATCATCGTGATCATTCAAGCAAGGTATATAATGGTAATTTTCTCCACCTGACTCCATAAAATATTCTTTATTTTCTTCTTCAAGTTCTTCAAGTGTTTCAAGACAATCACTACTGAAACCAGGAGATATTATATGTATATTTTTAATACCTTGTTTTGGTAGTTCTTTCAAAGTTTCACTTGTATATGGCTTTAACCATTCTTCCCTGCCAAATCTACTTTGAAAAGTAGTCATTATCTCATCATCAGATAACCCCATATGTTCTTTGACCAGTCTTGTGGTTTTAATACAAAAGCAATGATACGGATCACCATTAGTCAAGTATCGTTTTGGTATACCATGATAACTAAAAATAATTTTTTGTGGCTTAGGATTTTTTTTCCAAAATGACTTTATAGAATTTGACAATGCATCAATATAATCTTTTTCTTCAAAGTATTGATTGATAAAACGCATTTCAGGTATCCAACGCCATTTTTGCAATACATTTGTTACCTCATCAAATGTACTTCCTGTTGTTGCAGCACAATATTGCGGATACATTGGTAAGACTAATAATCTTCTTACTTGTTTTTTTTGAAGTTTTAACAAAGCATCTGGGATAGATGGATTGCCATAACGCATACCAACTTCAAAAACTATATTTTCATTTTTTGAAGAAAAAGATGATTGAATTTTATTCAATTGTCTGTTCGCAATATCTAAAAGTGGAGAACCTTTATCAGTCCAAATTTGTTTGTATGCTTCTGCTGACTTTGATGGTCTTATCTGCAAAATTACTAGCTTCAATAAAATTTGCCATAAGATTTTAGGTAATTCGATTACTCTAGGATCTGATAAAAATTGATTAAGATAAACTTTTAGTTCTTTTTTATTTGGAGCGTCTGGAGTCCCTAAGTTAGTAATTAAAACACCAATTTTTTCTTTACTCCCGTGCTCATAATCTTTTTCACCTATATATTTTACCATATCTATTAGCTAAATTCTTTTCTGATATTTTCTATAAATAAATGAACATTTTTTTCTGGAGTATTTTTGTTAATTCCATGTCCAAGGCCGCAAATCCAGCCATTAAGATTTTCAATCGATTTCATTTTTTCAATAAAATCTTTTAAATCTTTAAGAAATGTATCTGTTTCACTTAACATTAATAGTTCATTGAAATTTCCCTGAATAAAACCATGCTTTTGCTTTTCAAACATAGATGTTAGATCTATTGTGTGATCATAACCAAAACCAGCAAAGGGATAATTGATGGTAGAATTTAGATCTGTTAAACTCTTACCTCTTGAATAATAGCCAACTTTGTTTGGAAAAGAAATTGCAATCTCTTGCAAAAATTTTGAATAAATTTCATGAAAATTTATTTTATCTAAATCATACAAAGAGCTATCGAAAACCATGACAAGTTCAACACCTGCATCTAATTGTAATTGAATATTTTTCTTTAAAAGGGGTAAAAGAATTTTTGAAATAAATTCTAAATTCATTTTAGTTTCTATTAAATCAGAGTTATTATTTCCAAATGCATATTTTGATAATGTCCAAGGTCCACCAACAAATCCAATTAAACTTTTATTATTTGGCAATTTCTCTTTTGTTATTTTAATTGCTTCAAATTGAAATTGCATATGCTCAATTCCGCGATCAATATTACTATAATCATTAATGTTTTTTGAATTTATAAAAGAATTAAATTTAGGCCCTGGGTCAAACTTTAATTCTAAGCCTAACCCCTCTAATACAAATAAAATATCACTAAATAAAATTGCAATATCGTAATCAAACTCTTGTATTGGACCAAAAGCGACTTCTGCGGCTAGATCCGGAGTTTTACAAAGTTCTTCAAAAGTATATTTTTCTTTGAGCTTACGATAATGCGAATGGTACCTTCCAGCCTGTCTCATGAACCAAATGGGTGGTGTTTTTTGAATATTTCTTTTGAGAGCATTTTGGAATAAAATATTTGTCATTTTTAGGCTTTTAGTAATTTTTTCTTCCAACTATCATAAGATAGCTCAACAAAAAGATTTTTATCATTACCTAATATTTTGCTAATCTCATTGTAAGTATTTCCTGGGCCACAAAAATGATATTTTTCTATAATTTTAGGATATTTATCAATACTCGCCTTAAAAGCTGAACTGCTCATCCAATAAAAGTACTTTTTCTTTTCTATATCTATTTCAAAATCAATAGACTCCAATTGATACGTTTCAATTTTATTTTTTATCGAACTTTCAGGAGATTGAGAATGAGTTAACTTAACCCAAGGATTATTTGTAAGTGAATTAATATCTTTATCAAAATCCTCACCCAAACCATCTGAAGTTCCATTAACCCAAATACCTCTTTCAGATAAATTTTTCCATGTTCTTAAACCACTAGTCCAAATAACATTATTTGATTGGATATTTGAATTATCCGGGATTGAGCTAATTCGTGAAACATAAATACATTTATTTTGTAAATTATTTATATCATCAACATTTTCATTTAATTGTTTTCTAGAAAATATTTTATAATTTTTTAAATTTTCAGGATAAATTTCATCTGTTGTATTACTAGAAAAACCTATATCTTTTGGATCGATAAAATCCCAGCTCTCAAAATGATTACCATTTTCATCTTCACCTCTTTTAGATACAACTAATCCTAATTTATGTGAGATGTAAGATACTCCTATTTTTTGGTGACATCCTCCTCCATAATTTTTTAAAATTTTTCTTTCTTGAATAACATTGGAATAATCTTTGGAAATATTAATTTCATTTAAAATTTCGTTAAGTTTATTATCTTTAATTCTTGTTTCAATCGCTAGAGCTCCTTGTCCAGGAGAACAAGGGTTTATAGACAATGGTAAAACAGACCATAGACATTCGTTAATATATTTTTTTAGAGTTATTTTTAATTCATTGAATTCAGAATAATTATTCAAAAGTAATCTATCAATTGCTGCTTTAGCAACAATAAAACCATCACTGTCAGGGTTTTCCAAAAATTTTTTAAATCTAGTGGGTATGTTACCTCTGATATTTTCAAAGCAAACTTCATCAAACTTTTGTGGAATATAATTTTTAATAAAATTTTTTAAATTATATTGTCTTCTTGGTGATGAACAAAGAATAGTAATTTTCTTACTATCCATTTTTTTATTTTTTTTTAAAAATAATATATCTCTTTTGTCGGCTCGTTTTAATGTTGCAGCTATTTTAGTTTTATCACCAACTTCAATTGGAAGATCCTTCCACGAGTGAACAATTAAATCACATTTATTATTTATTAATTCATCCCTTAAATCATTGGTAAAAACTCCCTCAGTTGGCATTTCAGACAGAGGTGTTTTTAAATCTTTATCTCCTGAAGTACTTCTTGTTAAAAATTCTATTTCTACAAAAGGATGTTTTGAAATCAAATAATCGGAAAATTCACGTGCTTGAATTATTGCCAAGTCACTTTTTCTCGATAAAACTTTAATTTTCATGGATTATATTATTTTAAATAGCACTATATGTTAAAATTGGTAATGATTGAATTTAAAGGTACAAAATCTTCTTGGGGCTTAGTTGCAAAACTTTTTCATTGGTCATTGGCACTTCTGCTTTTTTGGCAAGTTGCAACAGGGATTAGCCTTCATAATATGGAATTTTCTCCTCTTAAAATGGGTTTTATTATTACTCATAAATTTTTTGGCACCTTAGTTTTTAGTTTAGTTGTGCTTAGATTAATGTGGAAATACATATTTAACACTCATCCTAAATATGAAAATATACCTTTATTTCATAAATTGGTTTCGAATTTAGTCCATTTTGTTCTTTATGGTTTAGTTATTCTTATTCCTATTCAAGGTACCTTTATGACATGGCTTGGAGGAGAGGATGTTTATCTCTTGGGATTAATTAAAATACCACCTTTAATCGAAGAGAACTTTTTTCTATACCCTCAAGCTCTAGCTATACATTATTACTCAGCACTTATATTAACAGCTCTTTTTTCACTTCATATTGCAGCAGCGTTGTATCATCGATTCATAATTAAAGATAAATATGGTGTTTGGAAGAGAATGTCTTTTAGTAGAAATAAGGTGTGACAATTCATTCAATTAAACACTTACAATTAAACATTGTCTAAGATATCTAATAAATATGCAATATAAAAACTTCTTTAAATCTGAATTAAAAAATCTTAAAGAACAAGGTCTTTATAGGGATTTTAGAAACATAGACAGACCTATAAAAAGTTTTCCAAATGCTGATGAAAGTTTTAAAAATAAAGAAAGAGAAGTTGAAGTTTGGTGCTCTAATGACTATCTTAATATGAGTCAGCACCCAGAAGTCGTAAATGAAATTGTAAAAACACTACTCGAATATGGATCTGGTTCAGGTGGAACAAGAAATATTTCTGGTACATCAACCTATCATACTGAACTTGAAAAAAAACTGGCAAATGTTCATAATAAAGAGGCGGCATTAGTTTTTGCTTCTGCTTATACAGCAAACCAATCTACTTTATGGACTTTAGGAAAAAAAATTAAAGATATTGAGATATTTTCTGATGAATTAAATCACGCCTCTTTAATACAAGGTATTAAGAATAGTGGAGCTAAGTGTCATATATTTAAACACAATGACATTGATCATTTAGAACAGTTACTAAAAGAGTCAAATATAGATAATCCTAAGTTAATAGTTTTTGAAAGTTTATACTCTATGGAAGGTATAAGATCGCCTATAGTTAAAATTGTAGAGTTAGCAAAAAAATATAACTGCATGACATATCTGGATGAAGTTCATTCAGTTGGACTTTACGGTAAAGAAGGTAAAGGTATTGCAGTAGAGATGGGAGTTGAAGATAAAATAGATATTATTAATGGAACTTTAGCAAAAGCATATGGTCAAATGGGAGGTTATATTGCAGCTAGTTCAGAAATAATTGATTATATTAGAAGTTTCGCTCCAGGTTTTATTTTTACAACTTCAATCTGCCCATCAATTGCTGCAGGAGCAGCTAAAGCAATAGATATAGTTTCTCTGGCAGAACAACTAAGAATAAGAATAAAAGAAAATGCATCTTTAATAAGAGAAAATTTAGACTCCTTAGCAATCCCTTATTTGGATACAAATTCTCATATTGTAGCAGTATTAATTAATGATCCTTTTTTATGCAAAAAAGTGTCTAAAGATTTAATTGATGATCATGGTATTTATGCACAACCAATTTTTTACCCGACTGTACCAAAAGGTTCAGAAAGACTAAGAATAACTGTTACCCCAAAACATAGAAAAGAGCATATCGAAAAAATGATTAAGGCTCTTGATAAAGTTTGGTCTAAAAATAATTTACCAAGAAAAAATATTAATAAAGTTACAGCAAATATTTAAGTTTTAATATTGATATCAATCTGCCTAGCAGCAAAACCATAATAAACTACAGCTAAAGTGATTATGAAACCTCCAATTATTACAGTTGTACTTGGTACTTCATTTATTCCAAAAATAGGAAGCCAAACCCACAGAATTCCTCCAACAACTTCCATTAACGATAAAAGTGCTAGCTCAGCTGAGGGTAGATATTTTGCTCCAAGACTGTAAAGTATTAAGCCGACTGCAACAATTATTCCATGAAGTATACTCAAATAACTATTTATTTCAGGCATCAAAATTAAAGGTTCAAAAGAAAAACCTAAAATAAAGAACGCAAATATTGTACAAAATATTCCCGCTAAAACAACTGTTGTGAATTTTGGTGTTTCAGGTTTCCATCTTATTGTTACCGTGTATAACGCAAAACCAGTTGCAGAAATAAATCCTATTATTGCACCTAAAGCAGTTCCAGAAATACTGTCATTTATAATCATCACGCACACACCTATAAATGCCACAACCATTGCAATTAATGTTGATCTTTTTAGTATTTCGCCAAGAACAAAATAACCAACAATGGCTGCAATGAAAGGCATGGCTGCTAACATAAATAATGTAACGGCAGCGGTCGTCATAGTAATAGAAAAAATGAATCCAGTAAAAGCTGTTGCTAGGAATAACCCTCCAAGTATAGATGGTATTCCTATTTTGAGAAAATTTTTATAAAAATCAAATCCTTCCCGAAAAAATAAATATATAAGAAGTATAATTGAAATAGTTAAGCCCCTATAAAATAAATATTGAAAAACATATTGATGACCATCAACCATATATCTTACAGTCAACGCTCCAAAACTCCAAAAAATTCCAGCAAGAAAAACTACACAAAAAGCATACAAATAAGTATTTTGACTCATTATTAAAAGGTCAAATCATTAAATACAATAAAAGTAAATTAATATTTTAGTTATTTATTTGGATTCCTGTTTCTTTGCTACCTGAGATTTTAAAGTTAACTTTATTATCATCATTTTTTTGAATTCCTGACACAGTTGACATTTTACAACTTGCTAAAAAAAGAAACAGAAAAATTATTGGCAACTGCCTATAGATCCAAGAGCACATTTTTTACCATCTACCCAAACTGCATTTGACAAATTTGCTTCATCAAACATTGCACCTGAAATATTAGCACCGAGTAGGTTTGCCTCATAGAGATTTGCACCTTTAAAAGTTGCTCCAAAAAGGTTAGATCCTTCAAAGTTTACTTTCGCAAGATTTGCATTGTCAAAATTAGCATTATTGCAATTTGCTCCTTGTAAATTTGAAGCATATAAATTGGAGTTACTAAAATTTGAGAATATAAAATTACCAATAGATAAATTTGAGTTGTTAAGCTGAGATTTTTCAAAATTAGATAAAGATAAATTTACTCCTGACATTTGAGAGTTTGCCAAACCAGTACCAGAAAGATCTAGATTTTCTACAAAATTACAATTTGTCCAATCGACCTCATTTGCTGGCTGATCACTACAAGCAGCAAATACAGATAATGAGCTGAAGAAACTAAAAATAAAAAAAATTAATAATCTCATATCGATTTTTTATGATCAGTTTATGTTAAATTTAAGGCAAATTAGCGAGAAGTGAGTTTTAATTCAATCCTTCTATTTTGCTGCAGATCACTCTCAGTTTCTCCTTCACTTATAGGGTAAAACTCTCCATATCCTGCCGATGCTAATCTATTTGGTGGAAAACCAAGATCAAGAAGAAGTTTTAAAACTGTATTAGCTCTAGCTGAAGATAGTTCCCAGTTAGATGGATATCTTATTGTCTGTATAGGTCGTTTGTCAGTATGTCCTTCTACCATTATAATCCAATCAATATCTGATGGGATATCATTAGTAGTCTCTTTTAAAGTAAGGCCAATTTCACTTAACTTTTCTTTACCAGTTAGTTGTAAATCTGCTGAAGCAGAATCAAATAATAGCTCTGATTCAAAAATAAATCTATCTCCTACAATTTTAATATCTTTTCTCTCACCTAAAATAGCTTGTAATTTTCCGAAAAACTCAGATCTATATTTTTGGAGCTCAAATACTTTAGATGTAAGGGCTTTGTTTAATTTTTCACCGAGTACTTCAATTTCTAAATCCTTAATTAAAGCCTGACTTTCACTCGCTTCTAGAGCACTATTAAGTAAAGCTATTTCTTTTTGCAAAGTATCAATTTGATCCGAAAGAATTTCTACCTGTTCTAATGTTTTTGAAGCCTGTATTTCCATTTTTTCAATTTCCTCAATTGACGTTTCTTTTTGTGCTTGATTCTCTTCTTCTAATGAAGCAATTTCATTTTGGAGGAGTTCAAGTTTTTCAAGTTGCTGTTTTTGTTTTTCTTCAGACAAAGAAAGTACACTATTTAATTCAGAAATTTTTCCACGTAGATTAAAAATGGTATTATCTTTCTTTAATAAGTCTTTATTTAATCTTGCTAGTTCTTCATTTTTAAATCTAATTGCATCAAGTTGTTCATTAAGTGATGCATCTTTTAAGCCAAGAGTATCATTAATTTCTAATAGATCATTCATTAATTGTTGATATTGAGATATTTGATTTTGTAATTCTTCATCTCTTAAAGACAATTCAATATTTGTTTTCTCTAACTCGTTATTTAAATTTAGTAGTTCCTCATTTTTGTTTTTTATTGCCAACAATTGTTCTTCAATTCCTACATCCTCTAAACCCAAACTTTCGTTGATTGCCATTAAATTATTATTCTTTTCATTTAATTCTGAAATTGTTGCTTTAAGAGATTTTTCACTTTCTATTAGTTTATAATTAGCATTATCTAATTCTTGATTAAGTATTTTAAGCTGATCAATCCTTGTTGCTAGTGCTTTATTGATTCTTTCTCCCAGTCCTTCAGTTTCGAGTAAAGCAATTTCTTGTCCTTCGTACGTTTCTAAAGCATTTGCAACTATTCTTAACTCTTTAAGAAGACTGCTAATTTGCTCTGATAAGGCAATGATATTCTGCTCTTGAACAAATATTTCTGATCGTTTTTTTGCTACATCTGTTTGTAATTGTTCACTTAATAACTGTTCACTTTGTAAATTTGATTGCGTATCTTCAAGTTGTTTCTCCGTTTCTGAGAGATCTGAAAGGGCTTCTTCTTTGTCTTTAGTTTCAATAATTAATATTTTTGAAAGTTCATTAATTTGTGATCTTAAATCTTGGAGTGCTTTATCTCTTCCTGATATAGCATCACTTAAGTATATTTGTGAGACTGTAAAAACCATTAACACAAAGATAATTACAATCAGTAAAGTCGCTAAAACATCTACAAAACCTGGCCAAATATTTGTTGTATCAGCAAGTCTATTTCTTAAAGACCTAGTAGACATTATTATTTTTTAATTTTCTTTAATTCTTTTTCAATATTCTGAAAATACTCTTTAACTTTTTTTGCTTCTAATATTCCATTTTTACTTAAAGCTTCTGTTAAGTTCATAAGAGAAGACTGTGTGTTTAACTGGGAAGATAAAAAATTTGATAATTGTTTATCAAGACTGGATGAATTTGAATTTATTTTATTAAGTGTTTCATTAAATTTATCTAAATTTTTCGAAATTTTAGTTTGATTTTCAGATGATTTTTTAAAAGCATTTAAAAGATTTTCTAAGTTATCATAAATTTTTTGAATTGCTTCACCAGTTGGTTTATCTTCAACTTTGGAAAAATCTGGAGATGAGTTAGAATTTAGTATTTTTTCAAAGTATTGACTAAATTTATTTTGTGCTTGACCAAGATTTAGGTCAAGTAATCCTAATATTAAAGAGCCTGCTAAACCTAACAATGAACTACTAAAGGCAATACTCATTCCTTCTAGTGGAGCATTTAAACCATCTTTAAGGGAATTAAAAAAACCTGCAACATTTGTATCGTCTATTCCTAAACCACTAATAACATTACCAACAGATCCAATAGTTTTAAGTAGACCCCAAAAGGTTCCAAGAAGCCCTAAAAAGACTAACAGTCCAACTAAGTAACGAGAAGTTTCTCTTATACTAATTAAAGTCATGTCTGAATTTTCTATCAATCTATTTATTGATGAACTTTTAAAAAGAAATTTTCCATCAATATTTTTTAATTCAAGAGAAATATTTTTATCCTGACCACTTAATGTTGAAAATGCTTCTATAGAGTTAGTAATATTGAAGTTGGAATAAGCTATATACTTATAATTTAAATTAATGAGATGAAAAAAATTAAATACAATTCCAGTTAATAAGGCTAATAAAATTATAATATTAATAAAGATATTTGATAAAAAAGCATTTTGTAAGACTGGGTATAATAAAACAACAATAACAAAAGTAGCGACTAAAAATATTGATGCTCTAATAATATAATTGTTTAGTGATTGTGCCATAATTAGAGGATTACATCACCTGTATTGGAAATTCAATAAATATAAAGAGCTTAATTGTAGATATAATTTCTCGTGAGAGGCAAATTGTCAATATTCTTTGCTATTTGTATTTGAAAAACAACATTGCCCATATTAATAAAGGAATACTTACTTGCCAAAAGATAAAACTCCCACATTCTAAAGAAACGTTGATCAAACATCTTTATAATTTTATCCTTATTTTCCATTACATTTTGATACCATTTAGAAAGTGTGTGAGCATAATGTAGTCTAAGTACTTCAACATCTGTAACATTTATATTTAGTTTTTGTGTTTCATTCATTACTTCAGATAATGATGGAATATAACCACCAGGAAAAATGTATTTTCTTATCCAAGGACTTGTAGCTGTTGGTTTGCCTCTTTGACCAATTGTATGTAAAAGAAAAACACCATTTTCTTTCAGAATTTCATTAGCTTTACTTAAATAAGTTTTAAAATATTTTACACCAACATGCTCAAACATTCCAACTGATACTATACGGTCATATTTTTCAATCTCATTTCTATAATCTTGTAATGCAAAAGAAACTTTGTCACTCAAGCCCTCTTTTTGTGCTCTTTCAGAAGCAGTCTTAAATTGATTTTCTGAGAGTGTAATTCCCTTTACTTTGGCTCCAGTAGATTTTGCTATTTCAATTGCCATTCCACCCCAACCACATCCAATATCAAGCACATTCATATTTTCTGTAATTTGTAGTTTTTTAATTATATGTTGTTTTTTATCTTTCTGCGCTTGATCTAAGCTCATATTGGGATTGTGAAAATATGCACAAGAATATTGCATATCCTGATCGAGAAATAGCTTATATAAATCCTCATTTATATCGTAGTGGTGTGCTACATTTTTTTTTGAATTTACAAGCTGATTAATTTGCTGAAGTGGCATAAAAATAGAAGATAAATACTCATAAAATTTATAAAGCTTATTGTTAGAAATGAAGTCATCGTAACAATTAGTTATTAAATTAAGAAAGTCTTCTATAGTGCCTTTTTCAACAACTAACTCCTCATTCATATATGCTTCACCTATATGAAGATTAGGATTTAAAAATAGCTTTCTTTCAATAGATTTGTTTTTTAATCTTATACAAACGTGAGGATTTGAATTTCCAAATTTATAAATCTTATCATTAGAGTCTATGATTTCTAATGTTCCGTCAAAGTTAAGTTTTTTCAGTACACTGAATAACATAATATTATTATTTTAAGAAAAACACCCCTTATGTCAATAACTCTAAATTATTAACATTTAATGAGGAAATAATTTGTAGAGTTTGACTTAAGCAGCAATACGACGATTTTTTTGAGCTTCTTTTTCTTTTTTAAGCTCTTTTTCGTCAATATAGGCAACATCACAGTGACTCTGACAATAAGGCTTTCCAGCAACGGTATGAGCTTCACAAAAATGAAAATCTTTCTCTTGTGGATCTCCAATTGGCCATTGGCAAGTTGAGAAACTGTGCATGACACTGTTTTGTTTAAAGTAGTTTTTTAATATAGACATAATAATTTTATTAATTTCGAGGTAGTTTATATTTATGAAAAAACCAGTATTCAACATTAAATATAAAAAAGTTGTTAATTATCAATATGTTAGTATCTTAATCTTTTTGACCTACTATATGTTGATACATAATTTATAAGAAAAACGAATCGGTTTACCGAAAAAATAAAATTACAAACAATAGTGCCAAAAAAAACAGATAGGATTTGATTACAAAACTTTTAGTTAGTTTGGATTTAGGAGGTTTTCTCAAATATATAAAGAAAACAATAGTACTCCAAAATAATAAAAGTATTAACCAGCCTGTTAAAAATGCGTAATAAAAATCTACAGACATTGGTTTCTTAAAGAATTAATCTAAATTGTGCAGTGTAAACCTGTTTTTTGGATATATTTTTGATGATATTCTTCAGCTTTATAGAATTCCTTAGCCATTGATATTTCAGTAACAATATTTAATCCTGCACTTTTAGCGTATTCATTTTTAGAATTAATTGATTTATTTTTTTGATCTTCATTATAATAATATATCGCTGACCTATATTGTGTTCCAATATCGGGACCTTGTCTGTTTAAAGTTGTAGGATTATGACATTTCCAAAAAACCATTAAAAGATCTTCATAAGATATTTTAGAATTATCAAATTCAACTAAAACAACCTCAGTATGATTTGTATTTCCTTGGCAAACACTTTCATAAGAAGGGTTAATAGTATCACCTCCAGAATAACCAACTAAGGTATTTATTACACCAGGAGTTTTAGAAAATGTTTCTTCCACACCCCAGAAGCAACCTGCACCAAATAATGCTTTTTCCATACTTGTAAATATATATGTAATATAAAATATATCAATTTTTATGAGTCCAAAATTTAAAATTTTAGATAAAAAGAATATTCACGACGGTTTCTTTAAAATGAATGAAGTTACTCTTAAATACAAAAAATATGATGGAAATTGGAGTAATGAAATAAAAAGAGAATTATTTGGCGGTGCACAAGTATCTGCAGTCTTACCATATGATCCTGTTAATAAAAAAATTGTTTTAATTCAACAGTTCAGGCCAGGGACAATTTCTAAGGATAGTGAAAATTATCTAGATGAAATAGTTGCTGGAATAATTGACCCTGGTGAAACTCCAGAAGATACCGCAAAGAGAGAATGCTTGGAAGAAACTGGATGTGAAGTGAGCAATCTTACATCTATACAAGGTTACTTTCCTGCCCCAGGATCATCTGAATCTTTTTATAATCTTTTTTTAGGCAAGGTAATTGCTCCAGATAAAGAAATAATAAGAGGTCTAGAAAATGAAAATGAGGATATATTAGTTAAAAGTTATAGTTTTGATGAAGTAAAAACAAAAATGAATAAAAAAGAAATTTTAAATGGACTTACACTAATAGCTTTACAATGGTTTTTTTTAAACATTGAACGAATCTAAGTTCCTATACCTCTTTCATATGGTTGAACTAATTCTTTACATATTAAGTTCATATCTAAAGTCTCAACATTTCTATCTATAGTTTGATATTCCTGACACTCATATAATTCATTATCTTTTTGGAGAACTGTAACAAATAAGATTATTATTAAATCATTTCCAACCTCTATATCACTTATAGCGTAACTCTTTACTTCAAATCCATCATTAATAAGATCCTTATAAGACTTTTCTGATTCTAACCATTGATCTATATTTGGATTAGCTATTGATAGATTAGAAAAAAACAAAAATACAGAAAATAAAAAAATAGTTAGTTTGATTTTAGCCATTGTAGAATTTCATTTATATGTTTGTTAGGAGGAAAAATAGGGTAGAATACTTTTTTAACAATATTTTTTTCCACAATAAGAGTTAATCTTTTAAAATAAATTTTATTTTCAATTTCAAAATGTGGCATTTTTAATGAATTGAGCAAAATATTTTCTGAATCGCTTAAAACATCATAAGGGATTACTAATCTATCTGTCATTTCCTTAATATAATCTATTGTTTGAGTCGATACTCCTATAGGCAGCGCATTTAGTTTAATTAACTCTTCGTAGTTATCTCTAAAACTGCAGGTCTCTACAGTACAGCCAATGGCTCCTGGTGTTTGATTCCAATTTTTAGGCAAACTTTCATTTGGATTACCTGTCATAGGATAGAAATATAAAATTAAACGAAAAGTGTCAGATCTTTTTATTTTTAATAGATTTCCCTGTTGATTTTTAAGAGAAATATCTGGCAAAAACTTATTTAAAAGATGATCAGCTTTTCCATCATTTTGCGGTTTAGGAAATTTGCTATAATCCATATTAATTTGTCTTGTATAATCTAACTCTATATATCATAAGATACTTTTATGACTCAAATTAAACCTTTATCTAGTATGCAAACTCCTCGCTTTGCTGATGTTGCTACTTTTTTTCGATTACCTATAGTTAAAGATTTAAGTAAATTAGAATACTGTATTGCAGGTGTTCCATGGGATGGAGGAACTACTAATAGACCTGGAGCTAGACATGGGCCAAGAGAAATTAGAAATGCATCATCACTTGTAAGGCTTTATCATCCCGTATCACTTAAAAGTCCTTATGATAAATTTAATATTGCGGATATTGGTGATTGCCCGGTAAATCCAGCTGACTTAAATGATAGTTTAGATAAAATAGAAAAATTTTACTCAAATATTTATAATTCCAAAACAATACCATTATCAATTGGAGGTGATCATTTAATTACCCTACCAATTCTTAGAGGTATTGCTAAAGAAAAACCAATTGGTTTATTTCAGTTTGATTCTCATTCTGATACTTGGGACACTTATTTTGGAGGCTTCAAATATACTCATGGAACACCTTTTAGAAGAGCTATTGAAGAAAATCTTATAGATCCCAAAAAATATGTAATCCTTGGTCTTCGAGGATCTTTGTATGATCCAGATGATATGAAATGGGCTAAAGAACAGGGGGTAACTATAATTACTATAGATGATTATTATGAAATGGGATTTAATAAATGTATTAAAAAAATATATGAAGTTCTAGCCACAACAGATACTTACTTTACATTTGATATAGACGGAATAGACCCAACTTTTGCTCCTGGTACTGGAACTCCCGAGGTTGGAGGCTTTAATGTGAGAGAGGCACAAACTATTATAAGAGCACTAAATAAAATCAATTTTGTAGGTGGGGATGTTGTAGAGGTATCACCACCATTTGATGTAAATAATATGACTTCTTTAGTTGCAGCTTCAGTTGCTTTTGAAATGTTGTGTACAATGACAAAAGTTAATAATTAAATCATACATCTTTCATCAATAAGATTTTCTTTAATCAAATCACTCCATAGTTTTTTTGGAATAGGATAATTTAAATACTTATAATTCTGTTCTAATTGTTCTACTCTATCTATACCTAATATCATAGATGAAATTAATTTATTAGAGTAGGAAAATTGAAGAGCCGCAGCAGGTACAGGGACATCATGGTTTTGACAAACAAGAGAAATTTTTTTGTATTTTTCTTTAATTTCAGGTGGTATTTTATCATACCAATAAGTTACATTATCACCAATACCCTTTGCTAGTATGCCTGAATTAAATACACCTCCAAGAATTATTCCAATGTTATTTTTTTTTGCTATTGGAAAAAATTCATCAAGAGCACTTTGATCTATGAGCGTGTATCTTCCTGCAAGTAACATACAATCAAAATCTCCTTCATTAGCAAATTTTGCACAGATATCTGCATCGTTTAATCCAACTCCAATAGCTTTAATAACTTTTTGTTCTTTAAGTGAGTTTAATGCTTTGTAAGCTCCTTCCATTGCTTGCTTGAAATATACATCTACATCTTTGCCAAAATTATATCTGTCTACATCATGAATTAAACAAATATCAATTTTAGAAACTGCTAAGCGGTGAATTGATTGATCAAATGATCTCATCACTCCATCATATGAATAATCAAGATTGGGTTCAAAATTTATGTGACCTTTAAATTTTCCTTCCTTAAAATAATTTCTTTTTGGACTGAGATATCTACCTACCTTTGTAGAAAGATAGTATTTATCTGGATCAATACTTTTTAGAAAATTCCCAAGTCTATGTTCACTGAGACCATAACCATATAAAGGTGAAGTATCGAAAAGATTTATATTCATTTCATAGGATTTTTTAACAATATTAAAACATTCAGGCTCGTTAAGTTCTTCAAATAAATTTCCAAGAGGCGCTCCACCAAATCCAATTGATGTAAGCTGAATATCTGTATTACCTAAATTTCTTTTTTGCATATTTTCAAAGAAGTTATTTTAAATGTAAATTTATCAGATATAAAAGTCTTATGCAAAATTCTTTTAGATGGTACGGACCTGATGACCCTGTTAGTCTTTCAGATATTAGGCAATCAAATGCTGAATATATTGTAACATCGTTACATCAAATTCCATATGGAGAAAAATGGTCTAAAAATGATGTTAGAAAGAGAATTGATTTTATAAATAAATATAATAATGCAAATAATATTAATCTAAAATGGAATGTAGTTGAAAGTATTCCAGTTCATAATGACATTAAATTAAGACATAAAAATTTTAGAAAACTAATTAATAACTACAAAGATTCTATATCAAATGTTTCTAAAAACAATATTAAAACAATTTGTTATAATTTTATGCCAATAGTTGATTGGACAAGAACACAATTAGACTTTAAACTTCCAACAGAAGGTTTAGCTTTAAAATTTAATTATCAACACATCATTATATTTGAAGTTTTTATTTTAAAATTGAATGATGTTGAATCTAGATACTCTTCTAAAGAAATTAAAGAAGCTGAAATGATGTTTAAGAAAATGAGTAAAAAAGATATTCAAAATTTGAAGATTGCAGTAATGGGTGGACTACCAGCATCTGAAAAAAAATACTCTATAAATGAATTTAAAAATATGATTGATGCATATAAAAATTACCAAAAAAAAGAATTACAAGAAAATTTAATTGATTTTGTAAGAGAAATCATACCCGTTGCAGAGGAATGTAAAGTAAAAATGACTCTTCATCCAGATGATCCACCAGTAGCACTTTTTGGAATACCCAAAATTGCTTCTAATCTAAAAGACTATAAGTATATTTTAGATTCATATGATTCGCTATCAAATGGTATGGCATTTTGTTCAGGTTCACTAGCATCAAACATTAATAATAATATTTACAAAATTTTTGAAACTTTTAAAAAGAAAATAAACTTTATTCATTTAAGAAATGTAAAAATTGGTAAAGATAGAAAAAGTTTCTATGAGACAAATCATCTAAGTGGAGATGTTGATTTTGTCAAATTAATAAAACTAATTTTAAAAGAAGAAAAAAGAAGAAGTAAAAATAAAAAAGTTGAAATTCCAATGAGACCGGATCATGGACATTGTTTGCTAGATGATCAATTTAAAAAATCTATAAATCCTGGTTATACAGCAATTGGAAGAATGATGGGGCTATCAGAATTGAGAGGTATCATAAAAGCAGTAAGCTAATTTTTTATCAAATATCAAATTTAATATTAAGAAGAATTACATCATCAATATCTAGATTTGCTAACAAATAAAAAAAATTTTGATTTTTTTCAATTTTAATATTTGCATCTTTTCCATAAATTTGTTTAAATTCTTTTACAGCTGAGGGAAGTTTTAAAATTCTTCCTTTAATTTTATTTGAACCAAAGTTATAAATAGAATAGATTTTTTGTTTTGAAAATGAATTTGAAAACTCATTGCAAATAATCTTTTTAGATAAAGTTTGTATTAATGGAATTGAATTATTCCCAAAAAAACATTTATGATATTTTTTAAGAATATATTTTAATGATTTTATCTTCTTTTTTTGTTCAATACTAAATGGAAGCCAGCAACCAAAAATATCTTGCCAAATAACCATTCCCATTCCATTAAAAGCTGCTCTTTTAATTAATAAGTCCTTGTCTGATCCAACACTCCATCGAGAAACAAGATTAAGCGGATGTTCTGGAAAAAGAAAACGAAAAAAATTTGAATTTATCTCAACTGTAAAATTCCTTCTAATATCACCAATTTGATCCCATGAACTTGTTAAGGTTTCAATTTGCCTTTGTTCTCTAGGTGTACCTTCTGAACAAAATTCAAATGAAGGAAATTTTTTTTGAATTTTTAAAAATGAATCAGGTAAAGAAGACATTGTATCAAGAAAAAAACCATCGATACTTGTTGCTTTAATAAATTTTTCTAAAGATTTGGCGTGACTATCTAAGCTTTCATTAGATCTAATATCCCATGGTTTAAAAGGAATAAAAAATTTAATATTATATGAATGACAAATATCAACAATTTTTTTTATAGTTTTATAATTTTTTGGTAAATATTTATATAATTGCCATTGATTACTTTCGTCTAAACCCAATCTCGGATACTGGTGCCAAAATAAAATTGAATCATAACCACCAAATTCTTTCCCTTCTTTAATGATTTGAATAATTTTAAATTCCATTTTTTTATAATCAAAAGCCTCTTCTCCATAAGCAAACATAAAGTGTTGAAGATAATTTTTTTTTATCCATCTATTTTGACTATCATGGTATTTTCTTAGGTCATATCTTTCTCTGGTATTTTCTTTCCAAAGACTGAAAATTTTTTCTCTTCCTTGAGAGCTTGTGTAAATTTTCATTAAAATGATATCTGTTAATTCACGTGTTAATTGAACTTCAGTTTCAAGCTTTTCAAAATTTTCATTTGATATAGCTTCACTAATCCCAAGATTATAGTTCGCCTGCCAAGGGAATTGATCGTAAAATTCAAAACCTAAACATTGATTTCCTAAATTATCAGATATTATTGAGGGTGGATATTCGTGTAAATTCCAAACGCCTTTATTTATTCTTATTTTTCCATCAAAAATATCACCTGGCTTTAAGAAATTTTTATTTTTATGCATGTTAATTAGAAATGGAAATTTTAAGAGCACTTTCTTCGGAATATCTTTATGCCATCTAGCAGATAGTTGAAAAATAAAGTCAGTAATATTTTTTTTCTTCTGAACAAAAGATATTCTTCCTTTAAAGAAATCATTTCCAAAATTTTGTGAAAAATCTATTGAAATGACGGTGAAGTTAACATCAGTTTTTTTAAAGACTTTTTCTATTTTATACTTATTTCTTGGAATTAATTTATTTTCAACTCGAATACTAAATAGTTCATTATTAATATTTTTTATAAAATTTAATTTTTTTAAGAGAATGTTTTTATCTACAACTAGGGATAAGTTCAAACTACCTAATGAAAAATCTATAAACTTTTTTTTATCTTTAAATTTATTTTGCATCATAAACACATCGAAAACCAAGAGTGGCAGCCCTGTTCATTCCTTCATTTAATATTTGTAATTTCCAATGATAATTATTTTTTCTCGCACCTCCTCCAACATGCCAATGATCATGTGCATAGAAATAACTTCCTCCTCTTAATAAAGCAAATTGGTGATTACCATCATCATGAATACCTGCAGTCCACTCCCAACAATTCCCACTCATGTCTACACAGCCACACCAACTTTCTCCTTTTCTATATGCATTAACGGATTCAAGTTTATTGCCATCATGATTACATAATGAAGAATTAAACTTGTTACCCCATGGCCAGTCAAGATATTTTGGACCAGCTGCAATATATTGCCATTCTTCATCAGTTGGAAGACGTCCGCCAACCCATTTAGCATATGCAATTGCATCATTTTGAGAAACAAACACAACAGGAAGATTAGATATTTTTTTATTTGGTTTGTGTTCTAAAAATCTTTGTGAGTCTTTTGGTTGATAACCGGTTTTTATTAAAAAAAAGGAATATTGTTGATTAGTGACTGGATATTTATCAACTAACAAATTTTTAATTTTAACATTTCTTGGACCATGATCAGTTGAACATGTACCCTCAAGTGTTAAATGTTCAACTCTATAAGTGTATTCATTTGATTCTATAAATATTTTTTTATTTACAAATGATTTCATACCTTAAAAGTCTATTTTAGTTGCTTTAGTGTATCAAGGAAAAAAGGTGATTTTATTTGCTTTTTCAATAAAGGATCTTTAGTTTTTTTCATCCATCTTACAATTTTTCTCAATAGTTCGCGCTTAATACTTTTATATTTTTTACTATTAGCTAAATTTTTTCTTTCAAATTTATCTCTATTTATATCATATAATTCATAGCGTTCTCGAATATTAATAATTTGCCCCAACATAGTTTTATATGTATCCCCCATCATAATATCTCCTGGTACTCTTATAATTTTATCAGAATCAAAATTTATAATTAATTTAAAATTTTTATTTCGAACACACCGCATTGGATCAAATAGATCATGATAAGTTTTTTCAGCAAAAATTTCATTATTCTCAGAATATTTTTTATTTAATATTAGTGGATAAAAACTTTTACCTTGTATTTCTTTTGGAATTTTAATTTTTGCAAAATCTAATAGAGTTGGTAGAATATCTATATTGGTAATTAATTCGCTAAATTTTTTATTTTTTATTTTTAATTTTGGATAAGAAATTATAAGACAAGTTTCAATGCCAGAGTCATATAGGGTTCCTTTTGCTCTGGGAAATGGAATCCCGTGATCTGTTGTAAAAACTATAATAGTATTTTCATAAAGATTTTTTTTCTTTAGAAGGTTTATTATTTCAAAAACTGTATCATCCATTTTTTTAATTGCTCCTTGCATTTCTGCAAATTCTCTTCGGCTATAAATATTTTTTGGTATATATTTAGGAATATACACACCTTTAGATTTATCTGGCTTAACACCTCCATAATCAAAAGGACGATGAGGTTCAAAGAAATTAACTTCAGCATAAAAAGGTTTTTTGAAAATTTTATTATCAATATTCTTTGTAATATTTTTTAGCACTTCATCAGCTGGTCTCTCTGGAAAAATTTTGTTAAAACCAAGTGTTTTCTCATGATAGGTGACATGCTGTAATCCAAAAAGTATTGAGGTATAACCATTTTTTGAAAAATATTTTGCGATGTGATTAATTTTTTTATCAAGACTCCAACCAAAATGTGCATGTGCTAACCCCAATACACCTGTATTGTGAGGATACATTCCAGTAGCTATCGCAGCTCTACTTGGACTACAACCAGGGCTTGTTGAAAATGAGTTTTTAAATAAGATACCATTTTTGGCTAGTGTATCTATAGCATTTGAATTGATAGATTTTATTCCATAACAACCTAAGTGTCTTCCAATATCGTGGCAAATAATCTTTATAATATTTGGATGTTTCAAAAAATATCTATCCCTTAACTGATCCAGCTGTTAAGCCGGTTATTACTCTCTCTTGGAAAAGTATAAACACAGTAATGCTTGGCAAAATACTAACTACTACTGCTGCAAACATTCCAACGTAATCAGAGAAAAATTCATTTGTAAAATAACTTATACCAAACTGGATTGTTCTTATTTCAGTTGAAGAAGTTAAAAGCATTGCGTAGATAAATTCATTCCAACATAAAATGAACTGAAACGTTCCTGCAGTAGCTAACCCAGGAAGAGCTAATGGCAACATAATTCTAAAATAGCGAGCTACAAAATTACAACCATCTAAATATGATGCTTCTTCTATTTCTTTTGGAATTCCTCTAAAAAATTCTGTTAAGATAAATGTAGATACAGGTAGTCCAACTGCACAGTAAACTAAAATTAGACCAAGCCTTGTGTCATAAAGATTTAAAAAATTGATAATTGCATAATAAGGGATTATTAATGCATTTAAAGGAACTAAAATACCAGCTGTTATCATTAAAAATAATACATTTTTCCACCAAAAAATATGTCTGGCTATAGCAAAAGCACACATGGAAGCAAAAAGGATATTTAAAAAAGTAGCGCAGGTGCTAATCACTAAAGAATTAATTATTAGTTGAATTAAACCTGCTTCTTGAATTGCATTTGAATAGTTTTGAAATTGGAAAACTTTTGGTAACTTAAATGGATTATCAAGTAATTCTGCATTTGTTTTTAAAGAAGCAAGTACCAACCAAAGAAATGGGAATACTGCATATACAACAAAAGAAATTATTATTACCCACTTAAAAATAGAATAGAAATTTAAAGAATTATCCTTAGTCATATTAGTTATAAGTCTCACTTTTTAATATTCTACGAAGTAAAAGAAGTAACATAGCTCCCAATGCAATCATTATAACTCCTGCGGCACTTCCTCTTCCAAGTCTTTGAACAGTTAACTCATTCCAAATATAAACTACAAGTACTTGAGTTTTATTTGCTGGACCGCCAGCAGTCATAAGATAAACATATTCAAATTGTCTTAAATTAAAGATTACAGCTAAAATGATGCAAAGAAAAAATGTGCTCTTAATTAAAGGAGCTGTAATATAAAAATCTTTTTGAATTTGACTTGCTCCATCTATCTTTGCGGCGTCGTAATAATCTTCTGATATGCTTGCTGTTTTTGCTAACATGATAACCATAAAATAACCAACGTAGCACAAAGAAAACCCAATTAATGCAGCATTTGCAGTTCTTACATTTCCTAACCAATTATGGTTTTTATAATCAGATAAACCTATGTTATCCAAAATAAAATTTAATAGTCCATATTCAGCATTAAAAACAGCTGCCCAAAGCATCGCTATGGCTGCTGATGATACAACTTGTGGCACAAATAGGACTGTTCTAAAAACTTTCCATCCCCTTGATCGATGAGACAAGAGTAATGCTATAATCAGACCTAACGGAACGGTAATAAGTGCTGCAGTGATGCACCAATATAAGTTATTTGTAATTGCCCTTACAAAGCTTTTTTTATTAAATAATTTAATGTAGTTTTCAAACCCAACAAATTCTGCATCAATACCATCCCAATTTGTAAAGCTACTCGCTAATAGAAATAAAATTGGTAAAATAAAAAAAAGTGTGAAAAGAATTAAGGTAGGTGCAATAAATAATAATAACCAACCAACCTCATCTTTTTTTATTTTCATAGGTAAAAAACTATGAGGTATAAAAATACCTCATAGTTGTTAAGTTATTATTCAGCGTCTTGTAGCATTTCTACTGCACCTTCAGGTGTAACATCACCTAAAGCTAAAGCAGACAATGCTTGTGGAAATTCACTAGCTACCGCTAAAGAGCCAATTCCATTTTGAAAGATAGGAGCAACATAAGGAGCGTCACTTATTCCCTGTTTCATTTCTATGAATAGTCTATCCATATCATTAGGTAGATCAGCATTAACAATGAACATCGCACCTGAACTATAAGATAGCCTTGCAACATTTTCAGGAATAGTTAACCACTTTAAAAACTTAACTATTGCTTCTTCTTTTGCAGGATCAGATTGTTTACCTGCAGCTAATGATGATTGTCTACCACCTACATAACCTCCAGGTGAACCTTCACCACCCATTAACATGGGAGCAGCAGCGACACCTATATTTTCATGTAGGCCAGGTATACCGTCAGAAGTGTATCGTGCAATAAACCAAGGACCATTCATAAATACTGCAGTTCTTTCATTTAGGAAATGACCTCCTGAAACACCTGCATCTGCACCAATGGCATCACTAGTTGTGTATTGATACATTTTTTCCATAACTTCAAAAGCTTTGACATACGCTGGGTGGTCGAGACCTTTTTCATAAATATCAGGTCCACCTGCAGAAGCTAGTGCTTGTGAATACCATAACATTGATGTCCAACCATTTTTACCAGTCATTTGAGATGTACAAACTTTACCATTAGCAGTAACTGCTTCACACATTTTGAAAAAATCATCATAATTGTCAGGGAACTCATCATAACCTGCTTCCTTTAATATTTTTTTATTATAAGTAACAGGAGTTACGAAAAGTTCGTATGGCAATGCTGAAAGAACTCCATCAGTCATAGCAGATTGAAGTGCATTTTCTGGATATACATTATTCCAATGTGGATCTGAATTTATATGAGGAGCAAGATCCATTGCTTTCCCACTTCTATGTAAAACATCTAAAAGCTGAGCACCAACTGTCATTATGTCAGGTAATTCACCTGTCGCTATCTGAGCAGTTAGTTTTTGAGCATAAATGTCGTAGTCAGTTTGTTCTTCAACCACTACTTTTATTGAACCTGCATTTGCTGCATTAAATTCATCTATTAGCTCTCCAATAACTGTAGTCTTTGAGTCTTTTCCAACCCAAATAGACGGCCAAGTTATTGTTATTTCTGCAGAAGCTACAGAAGAAATTACAGTAAAAGAGATTGCAATAAAAGTAATTGAAAGTTTTTTAAGAATTAATTTTATCATTATTCCTCCAATTTAATGTTTAAACATAAACATATAGTAAATATTTATACAAGAGAAATTGATAATAAAAGCCATTATAAAAAGGAAAAATATTCTGTTTTTTTGTTTTTTACTTGGTAGTGTTATAATCACAAAAAAAGAAGATATTTTCGTATAAGGAAGCTTTAAATGATTGGTTGTCTTAGTCTTGGTAGGGAAACATTTGATGTAAATTTTGCAAATGAAAAAATAGGCTTGGTAGAACAAAGATTAAAAAAATTAAGTTATAACATTATTTTTTTTGAAAAATTAATTACAAATGATGTAATTAGTGAAGAAGCATTGTCTTTTTTTAAGCAAAAAAAATGTAAGAAATACTTAATTATTCAGTCAACATTTACTGACTCAAAATTTATTAAAAAATTCACTAAAGTTTTTAAAAAACCAATTTTTTTTATATCTTTTAAAGAAAAAAGAACGGGGGGCAGATTAAGACTAAATTCTCTTTGTGGAGTTAATTTAGGATTACATTCATTAATAAAAAACAAAATTTATTCTGATTTTGTTATCTTTGATAAAGAAGTTAATTACTTCAACAAAAAAATAGTTGAGTTTATTAATAATAAAGACAATTTAGATAAAAACTATTTAAAAAAAATTGAAAACTCTGGAAAGAATTTTAAACAGATTACCTACTCAAATCCTAAAATAGCTTTAGTTGGTAAAAGACCGGATGGTTTTGATACATGTGACTATGAAGTGAGTGAATTAAAAAATAAACTTCATACAAATGTTTCTAAAATTAGTTTAAAAAAATTATTTAAAATTTCTAGTAAAATTGAGAAAAATGAAATTATAAATACTAAAAAAAATATTGGAAAAAATTTCAAAGATTTAAAAAATCTTAATCAAATTGAAGTTGAAAAAAGTATTTCATTATTTCATGGGCTAGAAAAAATTCAAAAAAAAGAAAAGTTTGATGCTTTTGCAGTGAGATGTTGGCCGGAAATGTTTACTGAATATGGTTGTGCTTCGTGTGCTCCAATGGCGATGATGAACGAAAAAAAAATAAGTTCTGCATGTGAAGCAGATGTTCTTGGAAGTCTAAGTTGTAATATTTTAAATCAATTAAATAATAAGCCCTCACTTCTGGTAGATATTGTTGATTTAGATATAAAAGACAACACTGCAGTATTCTGGCATTGTGGACTTGCACCTATAAGTATGGCAGAAAAAAATAAGGCTAATGTGACTGTACATTCAAATCGAAGAAAACCCTTGCTTCATGACTTTGCTTTAAAACCAGGTAAAATTACTATCTTCAGAGTTTCAAAATCTGAAAACAAATTAAAATTTTTTATAGCAAAAGGGGAAATCATTAAGAGAAAAAAATCTTTCTCTGGTACTTCAGGAGTAGTGAGTTTAGGAAAAGATACAAATAAAAAAATAAAAAAAATATTCTTAAGTGGATTGGAACATCATTTAGCGTTTACTTACGGAAATATTTTTAAAGATATACAAAATTTAGGAACTAAATTACAAATACCAACATATACAATATGAGTAGCTTTATTAAGTATGGAATAATTGGCGCAGGAACTATGGGTCAGGAACATATTAAAAATGTTAATTTATTAGATAACGCTAAAGTCACATCAATATGTGATCCTAACGAGGATTCATTAAATCAATCTTCTTCGCTTATTACGAATGATTTTAGCTCATATAGGGACTTAGATGAATTAATTAATAACGATGATGCAGATGCTTATATAATTGCCACTCCAAATTTTACTCATATTGAAGTTTTAGAAAAAATTTTGAAAACCAATAAACATCTTTTAATAGAAAAGCCACTTTGCACAACCATTGATGATTGTAAAAAATTTCAATTAATTTCAAAAGATTATTCAAAAGTGATTTGGGTAGGTATGGAATACAGATATATGCCACCTGTTAAAAAATTAATTGAAAGAGTTCATAATAAAACTTTAGGTAAATTAAAAATGATATCTATTCGTGAACATCGTTTTCCATTTCTTAAAAAAGTTGATAATTGGAATAGATTTGATTCAAACACTGGTGGTACAATGGTTGAAAAATGTTGTCATTTTTTTGATTTGATGAGATTTATAACTCAAAGTGAAGTTAAACAAGTTTTTGCAAGCGGCAGTCAAGATGTGAATCATCTTGATGAAAAATACAGTGGTAAAGTACCAGATATTATTGATAATGGATACGTAATAATTGATTTTCAAAGTGGTGTTAGAGGGTTATTAGATTTATGTATGTTTGCAGAAAATTCTGAATACCAGGAAGAAGTAGTAGCTGTTGGAGACAAAGGGAAAATTGAAGCATTTGTTCCATCTCACGATTCTGGTAAAAATATCTCTCAAGTAAAAATGGGAATGAGGAATAGTTCTACTATAATAACTGAGGATATGGAAGTTGATAAAAAAATATTAATGGCAGGACACCATCATGGATCAACATATTTTGAACATTTGGCATTTTATGATGCTATTAAAAATAATACACTACCTGAAGTTTCACTCGAAGATGGTTTAATGTCCGTTGCTATAGGTCAAGCAGCAGAACTATCGATAGAAGAAAATCGTGTAATTAAAATGAGTGAATTTAATCTTTAAAATTCTTAAGAAATTCATTTGTTTTTTTTATAATAAATTTACTAACCCTTTCATTAGATTCTTCAGTTACTCCTGCATTATGTGGTGTTAGAATACAATTCATTTCGTTTGTTATCTTTGATAAAAATGTTTCATTAACAGGCTCGCTCTCAAAAACATCTAAGGCAAAACCAGAAATATTATTATTAAAATAGGCATTAAGTAAGTCTGTTTCGTTTATTATACCTCCTCTTGAAGAATTAATAATTATTGGTTTTTTTTTCATTTTAATAAATGACTCATTATTAAACATGTATTTTGTTTCATTATTAAGAGGAACATGAATAGATATGATATCTGCAAAATTAAGAATTTCTTCAAAAGATACCTTTCTGACATTATGTGAATTTGTTTCTTCTAGAGACACATATGGATCAAATGTAATTGTTGAAACATCAAAAGCGTTAGCAAGCTTTAGAACTTTTTTTGATATATTTCCAAATCCTATAAGTCCTAATGTTTTACCACTTATTTCCATTGTATTAATTGTAGTCCTTGGCCATTTTCCATTTTGAGTTTGTACATTTACAATTGTAGTTTTTTTTAAAAGCGTTAGTGATGAATTAATTACATATTCAGCAACAGAATCAGCATTCATACCTGTTGCAGGTTGCACAAATATATTATTGTTTTTGCAATATTCAGTATCTATATTATCAAGTCCAACACCAAGTCTTCCAATAAATTTTAATTTAAGAGCTTTTTCTAAAAGATACTTATCTAGTTTTGTTTTATTTCTTACAATAATTCCATCAAAGTTATGTATTTCTTTTTCTAAATAATCTTTATCTGACCAAGCTTCAGATCTGTATGTAATGTTAAAATCTTGATGTAAATTTTTTAAAGCCTCTTGATTTAAAAATTCTGTAATTAATATTTTTATCATTTAATTTTTGTAATTTTTAATTTTTTTATAAATTTGTTTACTATACTCATTTTAGGTATTGAGTATATTCCACCCGTTTTCATACATTTTAATGTTGCGGTTGCAGCAGCAAATAAAATACTTTCAGAATTTGAGTTGTTTTGTGATAAAGCTGATGCAAAAGCACCATGAAAAACATCTCCTGCACAATTTGTTTCAACAGTTTTTACTTTAGGAACTTTACAGTGATATAATGAATTATTTTCTACCCAATAAACGCCTCTTGATCCCATAGTAACAGCTACAAATTTTTTTGTTTCATTAAATATTTGAAAAAGAGCTGATTCAAAATTCTTATTTTTTTTATATGTTTTCAAACCCTCTTCAGAGAATATAGGATGGGAAGCATTTTTTATGATCTTTGAAATACTTGAAGAGTTTTTAAAGTTATCCAAATCAGCAACACATTTAATATTTTTTTCCTTAGAGTTGATAGCAATTTTAGTAGCTAAATTAATCCATCTCATATCTATTGAATAAATATCCTTTTTTCTAAACTCTAAAGTCGGCAATTTTTTATATTTAAGTAACTTTGGATCATTATAAGCTGCCAGCAATCTTTCACCTTTAGTATCTTCAATTACAAAACTTTGAGATGATTGACAATTTTTTATAATAATTGATTTATCGATATTTATAGAAAATTTTTTAAATTCATTTCTTAAGAAAATTGATGAATCGTCATCACCAAATTTACCAATAAACTTTGAGTTAAATCCTAATTTTTTAGCAGTAAATGCTGATACCGCCGCTGATCCACCTAGTCTTCTATCAATACCACTTGATAAAACCTTAATTGGTTTTTTTGGAAACTTGTCTATTTTACTTATATAGTCTGCAAATATAGATCCTGCACAAATGATCATAAAAAGTTTTTAAAGATATTTAACAATACCAATAAATTTTCTAAACCTATCTCTTATAGTTATAGGATTAAGGGGTATAGGATCAATTTTAACATTGCCTGAATTAATCTTTGAAATAATTACATAAGAATTATTTTTGTCTTCAATTGCTTTTGATAACTCATTTAAAGTTTCTTCTCCTGAACATTCGATTACTTTTTTACAGCCAGCACCAACTGCAACATCTTTTAAAGAGGTATTTTCATCCGTGAATGTTCTTTGGTCCCCAGTTGAACCATATGATCCATTATCAATTATTAATAAAGTATAATTTGAAGGTGCTCTATTTCCAATTGTTGCTAAAGTATTCATATTCATTAATACTGATCCATCACCATCAATACTTATGACTTGTTTTGTTTGAGACAATGACAAACCCAGGCCTATTGAAGACGATAAGCCCATACTACCTAACATATAAAAAAAATTTGGCTGATCATTAATTTTATACAATTCTTGAGATGGAAGACCTATATTACATATAATTAAGTTATCTTTAAGAAAATTTTGTATCTTATTTAACAAGTCAAAACGGTTCATGTATCATCTTTCATTAAATTAAAATCACATAAAATAGCAACTGGTGATTCAACAACTTTAGCATGTTTGCTAAATGTTGAAATTTTATCTAAATCGTTTTCAGAAGAACAATGTAACATCGGAATTCTTAACGTTTGTAAAATATCTTCAGTTATTTTAGCCATTCCACCTTGTGCTCCTACTGGCTCACCTGGTGTACCTCTATAGCTAATTAGGAAAACGACAGGCATTTGATATAATTGTAATAAAGAAACAATTGCATTAACTGAATTTCCAATTCCTGTATTCTGCATCATTATACACGGAAATTTGTTTCCCAAATAAGCTCCAGCACATATACCCATACCTTCTTCCTCTCTTGGTACAGCGGAATAATAAACATCCTTATCATTTTCAAGAATCTCAATCATATTAGCTAACAACTTACATGGGACACTTAAATAAAAATCTACTCCACCTTTTTTTAAATTATCAATGATTTTTTTACTGATTTTCATTTATGCAGATGTCTATAGATATAAATTTATAAAACAATAAATTATTTTATTTAAAATCATTTCTTAATTTTATTTTTGTGTTTGAATTATATGTTTCCCCTTCTTTTAATATAGTTGATGGAAAATTTGGTTGATTAATAGCATCAGGAAAAATTTGCGTCTCTAGACACATACCGTATTGTAAGCCATATTTTCGATTATGTTTGCCATCGTATGAGTCTTTCATCATATTCCCAGTATAAAATTGTATTCCAGGTTGATCAGTTGAGTATTCAACTCCCATACTAGTAATTTTACTGTAGATGGATGCTATAGATTTATCAATAGAATGATTTTGGAGAACATAATTGTGATCGATACCACCACTATCTAAAAAAGTATTATTAATTTCAAACAAATTATTTAGATCATATTTTGTATTAACTACATCTAATAGTTTACCTGTAGGTATTGAGCCTTCATCAGTTTCACAAATTCGATTAGATGATATTTTAACAACATGCTGTGTAATATTTTTATAATTATCTTTATGACCATGAAAGTTCCAATAATTATGGTTAGTCATATTAACAATAGTATCTTGATCTGTAGTAGCATGAAAAGAAATTAGAATTTCGTTATTATTATTAAGTTCGTAAATAGTTTTACAATCTAAGTTACCTGGATAATTTTCTTCTAAATGTTTAGACTGGTAAGTGAGCTCTACTTTTATACTTTGGCTTGTTTTTTTAATATCGGCTATTTTCCAAATCTTTTTATTAAAACCTACCTCTCCACCGTGTAGATGATCAGGTTTGGTATTAGAATATAAATTATATTCTTTCCCATTAAGAGTAAATTTACTTTGCCCTATTCTATTACAAACTCTTCCAATAATTGAATTGAAATATCCATGAGCTTCCAGGCAATCATCTAAATTACCATAACCTAATAAAACATCCTCTGTTTCAGAAACATTTGAAGAAATTGGAATACAAACTTCACTCATATAACCACCATATGTATAAAAACTAAAACTATAATTGTTTGAGTTAATAATATTAACTATGTCGATATCTAAACCTTTATCATTTTGAAGTTTGGTAATTTTGTATTCCATTATGTTTTCCTTAATCTTTGAAAATTATTTTTTCTTTGTTGAAGATAAATGATTAATCCGCCTAAAACTATGAAAAAAGCACCTGGGAAGAGTTGATCAACTGGCCATTCTGCAAAAAATATCCAACCTAAAATAAGTGCAAAAAATATCTCGATATAATCAAATGGCATAATTTTACTAAGTTCTGCTTTTCTAGCACCGTAGATTAATAATAAAGTTCCAGATCCTCCTGCAATTCCCATTAAACAAACTACTAAAAAATCATTTATACTTTTGAAATTTTCCCACATACCAAAAAACACCACTAACATACATGCAACTATGATTGTCCCTGTTTGACCATATAAGTTGATAAGTGGTGAAGGAACATGATCCTCAAAACTTAAAGATGTTACCCTTGCTAATGAATACCCTAAAGCAGCAAGTATAGGAAGTAGTAACATATAGTTAAAATTTGATGACCATGGTTGCATAATTAAAACGATACCTGCAAAACCAGAAATTACTGCACTCATTTTATACCAACCAAATTTTTCACCTAAAATAGGAATAGCAAGAAGAGTAACCATCATAGGTCCAGTGTATTCCATGGTAGCGACTAAAGCAAATGGGAGGTAAGCATAAGAAGTGTAGAGACACAATTGAGCTAAGGCTACAAAAACTCCACGAAATAAACCTAACTTCCATTGAGTTATTTTTATTTGTCTACCGTTTCGATGCCAATCTTGTGAAAAATATAAAGCAATAACACATGGAATCATCCCAAATAAATTTCGAAAAACAGAAAGTTGAGCAGCTGGGTAATCGTTTCGCAAAAACTTTATCGCTATGCCCATACAATCTAATAAGAACAAACCTGAAAGTGATAGGATAACAGCTAAAAATAAATTACTTTTCATAAAATGTTATGTGTTTTTAAAAGATACTTTTTTATAAAACACAACACTGGTCTACCCAGTGACCTGGTTCAACTTCAGTAAGGCCCATTGTTATCTCGCCACCTTTGCAATCTATTCCAGGGTTAGGACATCTTGTTCTAAATACACAACCAGGAGGTGGATTTAATGCACTAGGTATTTCTCCTTTTAGTTCAATAGCTTCAGATCTTTTCTCTGGATCAATTGAAGGAATAGAAGATAATAATGCTTTAGTATAGGAGTGTTTAGGGTTCTTAAATAATTCTCTTGAGGGGCCCATTTCAACTATGTGCCCTAAATACATAACTGCAACAACATCGCATACATGAGCAACAACACTTAAATCATGACTAATAAATAAGTAAGTAAGGTTAAGTTCACTTTGAAGATGTTTTAAAAGATTTAATATATCTGCTTGTATTGATACATCTAAAGCAGCAACACTTTCGTCTGCTACAATAAATTTTGGATTACTTACTAAGGCTCTTGCAATTGATATTCTTTGTCTTTGTCCTCCAGAAAATGCATGAGGGAATCTTCGTAAATGCTCAATATTTAGTCTACATTTAGCTGCGATATCTCTTACTCTTTCATCAGTCTCTTGTCTTGAGTTTGTTATTTTCATTACTTCTAAAGGTTCTGCAATAATATCCCTAACAGTCATTCTTGGACTTAAAGCAGCATAAGGATCTTGAAAAATTAATTGAGCTTTTTTTCTATATTCTTTTAAATCTTGTTTGTTAATATCTGTTAAATCATAATCTCTTTCATCGTCATGAAAAATAACATTTCCAGAGCTAATTTTATTAGCTCCAAGTATTGCTCTACCAAGAGTAGTTTTTCCTGAACCTGATTCACCCACTAAACCAAAAAAAGATCCTTTTTTAATTTTAATATTAATATTGTTAACTGCATGTATTTTTTGTTTTTTAGAAATAAAATTTTCTTGATAATCAAAATTTACTGAAACATTATTAACTGAAATTAAATTATCACCCATTTTGACCACACTGAATTCCACACTGGTCAACCCAGTGACCTGGTTCAACTTCAATTAATTTCATTTTTATTTTACCATCTTTACCCTCAGGATTATGATGAGGGCATCGAGTTCTAAATACACAGCCTGTAGGTCTATCTAATGGACTTGGAATATTTCCAGGTATAGGAGATAATGGTGCATCTAAGTTATTAATATCAGGCAAGGCTTGTAATAGACCTTTTGTATATGGATGTTTAGGATTTTTAAGAATCTCATTTACTGGACCTTTTTCAACTACACTTCCTAAATACATTACTGCTACATGATCAGCGACCTGAGCAATAACACCTAGATCATGAGTAATAAATATTACGCCCATTTGATATTCTTTAATGATATCTTTAATTAAGTTTATTACTTGAGCTTGAATTGTTACATCTAAAGCAGTTGTAGGCTCATCAGCTAATAAAAGTTTAGGCATAGTTGATAATGCCATAGCTATCATAGCTCTTTGACGCATTCCTCCAGATAGTTCAAATGCATATTGATTAAACCGTTTTTCTGCATCTGCTATACCTACTCTTTTAAGCATGTTTATAGATATTGATTTTGCTTCATCTTTATTAATATTTTTATGAATTAGTAATTGCTCAACCATTTGTGCTCCAATTTTTATTGCTGGAGCAAAGCTTGCCATAGGTTCTTGAAAAATCATTGATACTTTTCCACCTCTAATTTTCTTTAAGTCTTGCTTAGAAGTAAATTGAAGAACGTTTTCGTTGTCTAAAATTATTTCTGCGTCTTCATTATAAGAGGTATTACCTGGGTTTAACTTCATAATCGATTTAGCTGTAACAGATTTTCCTGATCCAGATTCGCCAACTATACCAAGTACCTCTCCTTGATCTACAGAAAGAGAAATATTTTCAACTGCTGTTATTCTACCTTCATCAGTATCAAATTTTACATCTAAGTTTTTTACTTCTAATAAGTGACTCATATTACTTTACCTTATGAGGATCTGCTGCATCACGTAATCCATCTCCTACATAAACAAATGTTAAAATTAATACGACTAAGAAAAATACAGGGATAAAATACCATTGATAATTTAAAAGTACATCAGCCTTCGTTGCATTTTGCAAAAGAACACCAAGAGAATTTACAGGTTCCCTCAAACCTAATCCTATAAAACTTAAAGCAGTTTCAGATAATAACATGTATGGAAAACTAATTACTAAATCGACAATAATGTAACTCGTAAAACTTGGTAACAAGTGTCTTACGATAATATGGGTAGATGACGCACCACAAAGTTTTGCAGCAAGAATATATTCTTGACTTCTTTCACTAAGTAGATGAGTTCTTACTCTTCTTGCAAGTGTTGGCCATGAAATTAATCCAAGTAAACATGATATAAAAAAGAAACGTAATTCAGAACTCCATTCTAATGGCGCAAAGGCAGCAAGACACATAAATAAAGGTATTGGTGGTACCGTTCGAATTGCATCAGTAAACATCTGCAATACACTATCAATCCATCCACCATAGTAACCTGATATCCCACCTATAATTAGCGATAGTACAAATGAAATAAAAACTCCAAGTGTACCAACAGCTAGCGAAATATAAATTGCACTTAAGGTTCTACTAAATAAATCTTTTCCAGCCTTATCTGTTCCAAATATATGAATACCACCCTCTTCAACTCCAAATAAATGAGTATTAAATGTAAAACCTGGAATCTTAAAATCTAAAATTTTTCCTGGAAGATTTATATTAAAATCAAAAACTTTATATTCCCAACCTTCAACAAAAAAATAAACGTATCTTCTTTTTTCAGTATCAACTTTATATACCCATCGAAAATTTGTATCTGCTCCTCTATATTTTTC
>CACILT010000004.1:32500-111136 GCA_902587565.1 uncultured Alphaproteobacteria bacterium | reverse complement strand
TTATCCTCATCTTTATCATCACTTACTAAAGATGAAAAAGAACTTGGGACTATTTGTATAGATCTAGGTCATTCAACATCTTCTATATCAGTTTTTGAGAATAATAAATTTGTGTATGGAGATGCAATTGGTGTTGGCAGTAATAATATTACATTAGATATTGCTAGAGGTTTATCAACAACAATTTCAAGTGCTGAAAGATTAAAAACTTTGTATGGCTCCTTAGTTTCATCACCAAGCGATGATCATGAAATAATAGAAATCCCAATTATTTCAGGTGATAAAAATACATTTAAACAAATAACAAGATCAAACTTAAACGCTATTATTAGACCGCGTATTGAAGAAACTTTAGAATTGATATGGCAAAAAATTAGAGACAACAATTTAAGAAATAAAAAATTAAATAATGTAGTCTTAACTGGTGGTGGGGCAATGATGGATAATATTACAAAATATGTAGAAACAATTTTCGCAAGTGGCGTAAGAGTATCAAGTCCCTTAGAACAATTAAATCTAGACAATAATTTCAAAAAACCGAATTTTTGCGATATTATTGGATCTATATTGTACGACCAAGATTTATTTAGAATTGATTTTTTAGCTAATCATTCAAAAACTTCAAAAAAACCTGGAATTTCAAGCTTTTTTACTTGGCTTGATCAGTATATTTAGATTATACTATATATAGTAATTTATATTGACGATTTCGAACATAAATCGTTAAAAACTATTTAAAACGGCGGAGATTACAATGACTATCAATATTTCAATACAAGATGTAGCACAAAACTTACATCCTAAAATAACAGTTTTAGGAGTAGGTGGATCTGGTGGAAATGCAGTTAACAACATGATTAATGCTAATTTAGAAGGTGTAGACTTTTTAATAGCTAATACGGATGCGCAAGCTCTGCAAATTTCAAGCTGTCCAAATAAAATTCAATTAGGATTAAACAGCACTAAAGGCTTGGGCGCAGGAATGAGACCTGATATTGGAAGGCAAGCAGCAGAAGAAGCAATTCAAGATTTAAATGAAAAATTTGAAGGTAGTCATATGCTTTTTATAGCCGCTGGAATGGGTGGTGGAACTGGCACTGGTGCTGCTCCAGTAATTGCAAAATTAGCAAGAGAAAAAGGAATTCTAACTGTTGGTGTTGTAACTAAACCTTTTCATTTTGAAGGTTCTCAAAGAATGAAACTAGCTGAGAAAGGAATTGAAGAACTACAACAGTATGTTGACACATTACTAACTATACCAAATCAAAATTTGTTTAGAATTGCTAATGAAAAAACTACTTTTTCTGATGCTTTTAAGATGGCAGATGATGTCTTGTATGCAGGTGTTAGAGGCGTAACTGATCTTATGGTTCAGCCTGGAATGATAAATTTAGATTTCTCAGATATTAAAACTGTTATGTCCGAAATGGGCAAAGCTATGATGGGTACTGGAGAAGCGCAAGGTGAAGGTAGAGCAATTGCAGCTGCTGAAGCAGCTATTGCAAACCCATTAATTGATGACGTTTCTCTTAAAGGTGCAAAAGGTCTAATAATTAATATTACTGGCGGCAAAGATATTACATTGTACGAAGTTGATGAGGCCGCAAATAGAATCAAACAAGAAGTTGATGAAGAAGCAAACATTATTTATGGGACTACTTGTGATGATAGACTTGAAGGTATTGTAAGAGTTAGTATTGTAGCTACGGGTATTGATGCAAACAATAATATATTAGCTAAACCGATAGAAAACTTCGCTCCAATAAATATAAATAATGATATATACAAACAAGATATAGAAAAGTCTGAGTCATTAACTGAAAGTACAGTTTCGCAAGATCATTCTTTACAAAATCAAAGCAACTTAGATGAAGAGATTAATGGAATTTCAAATGAAGAAATTCACAATAATCAAAATTCTGAAAATATTGATTTAGATGAGCAAACAAATATTAATCAAATAGAGACTGCAAGTTTAGAAGAAAATATAAATGATATTGATAATAAACTATTTGAACAAAATGAAGTTTCAGAAGATTTAGATCAAATTGAAACTGATAATATTTCTGAAGAAGAATCAAGCTCATCTTCACATATTGAAAAACCAAATGAAACTAGTGTAAGAAGGTTGAGCTTATTTGATACTCTTTCTACTGAAAATAAATCTGAAGATATTTCTTCAGAAACTGAGGTTCAAACTAAGACTGAACCTGTTTTCGCATCTTCAGAAGAAAAGATTGAAGAAAATCTGTCAGAAGATAATAATTTAAGCATTGATGAAAAAGAGTTTAGTGCTGAAGAGAATGAATCTTCTGAAATTGATGATGAGTTCAATCAAGAAACAGAGGAAGAACTCTTAGATATACCCACATTCCTAAGAAGACAAGCAAACTAGTAATTGGGGTATTATTTGCAATACTTTGAAATATTAGGTTACTTGTTAAGATCGCGAAAAATATATATTAAAAAAAGTGCTGATTTCAGTACTTTTTTTATAAAATGATAGACATAGTAAACACATCTAGCAATCAACAACAGACAATTGGCAAACCAGTTTCAATAAGTGGGATAGGATTGCATACTGGAACTGCAGTAACTATGAAATTATATCCTGCTAAAGTTGATTACGGGATCAAGTTTATTCGAAAAGATATCAAAGATAATAATGTGATTGAAGCTTTATGGTCAAATGTAAGTAGTACAAAACTAAGTACAACTATAAGCAATCAAAATGGTATTAGTATATCAACTATAGAGCATTTAATGAGTGCTTTATCAGGATTACATATAGATAATATTAAAATAGAGATTGATGGACCAGAGGTACCAATCATGGATGGTAGTTCAATAAAGTTTGTTAATCTTATTAATCAAACTTCTACTCAAAGTTTAAATAAAAAAAGAAAAATTTTAAAAGTTAAAAAAAATATTAAAGTAGAAAATAATGATTCCTCTGTAGAATTAAAACCTAATGATCAGTTTTCAATAGATTTTGAAATAGATTTTCCTAGTAAGCTAATTAGTAAACAAAGCTGTCATTTACAATTAGTAAATGGAAATTATAAAACTGATATTGCCTCAGCCCGTACATTTGGGTTTGAAAGAGATGTAGATATGTTAAGATCAAATGGTTTAGCTCTAGGTGGTTCTTTGGATAATGCAGTTGTTGTTGGAGAAAGTAAAATACTCAATTCAGATGGTTTACGATTTAAGGATGAGTTTGTGAGACATAAAATTCTTGATTCAATCGGAGATTTATATTTAGCAGGAGCACCAATCCAAGGTTATTTTTTAGGTAACAAATCGGGACATCATTTGAATAACTTATTATTGAGATCTTTATTTGCTGATAAAAATAATTACGAATACATTTAGTTAAATCATTTTTTTTGGATCAACTATTTTATCAAAATCTTTTTCTGAAATTAATTTCAATTTTAGGGCCGCTTCCTTAAGAGTTAAATTTTCATTAAAAGCTTTTTTCGCAATTTTTGCTGCATTATCATATCCAATACTTTTATTCAAAGCAGTAACAAGCATTAATGAATTATTTAAATGATTATTAATAACTTTTTTGTTTGCTTTTAATCCTTTTAAGCAATTATTATTAAAACTTTTAATTCCATCACTTAGAAGGTTTACTGACTGAATAATATTAAAGGATATAACTGGTTTATAGGCATTCAATTGAAAGTGACCATTTGAACCTGCAATATCTACAGTTGTACTATTTCCAATTACTTGAACGCATACCATACTTAATGCCTCAATTTGAGTTGGATTAATTTTTCCAGGCATTATTGATGATCCGGGTTCATTTGCAGGTAATATCAATTCTCCCAAGCCCGACCTAGGTCCAGATGCCAAAAATCTAATGTCATTTATTATTTTTAATAATGAAATTGATAAAGTTTTTAAAGAATTTGAAAAATTAATTAGTGGATCATGAGAAGCTATAGACTCAAATTTATTTTGAGAGGGTTTATAATCATCATAAGTAAGTTTATTTAAATATTTACAAAATACTTTATCAAATTTTTTTGGTGCATTAATACCAGAACCTACAGCAGTTCCACCCTGAGCAAGATATTTTAATTCTGATTTAGAAACTTCTATTCTTTTTAAGCAAGCTTGTAATTGGGTACAAAAAGCAGAAAACTCATCACCTAAAGTAATTGGCGTTGCATCTTGGGTATGAGTTCTTCCTATTTTAATTATATTTTGAAAAAGTTTTTTCTTTTTTATAAATTCTTTTATTAGATCTTTAAGAGTTGGAATCAAATCTTTTATTGTTAACTCATTAATTGCAACATGCATTATTGTTGGAAATGTATCATTTGATGATTGAGATAAATTGACATGATCATTTGGATGAATAGGTTTTTTACTGCCAATTCTTCCTTTTAATTTTTTGATAATATGATTACTAATTACTTCATTTGCATTCATATTAGTTTGAGTTCCAGAGCCAGTTTGCCATACTGATAATGGAAACTCTTCAATAAGTTTTAAATTAATAATATCATCGCAGGCTTTTGATATTAATGATCCCAATTTTTTATCTATAACACCCAGTTCTATGTTTGCTTGTGCAGCTGCTTTTTTTTGTTGACCCAATGCTATAATCAATTCAGATGGTATTTTATCACTTCCAATTTTAAAATTTTCTAAGGATCTTTGAGTTTGTGCACCCCAGAGTTTATTTTTATCAATCTTTTTGGAACCTAAACTGTCAAATTCTATTCTTTTTTTATTAGCCATTACTTATTAACAAATTCTTTATAACATATTATATGGAACATATGAACAAACTTGTTTTACTGAGACATGGTCAAAGTCAGTGGAATTTAGAAAATAGATTTACTGGCTGGAAAGATGTCCCATTAACTGAAAAAGGCATTAACGAAGCGAATAATGCAGGACATTTATTAAAAAAACATAATATAAAAATTGATAAAGTTTTTAGTAGTGTTTTAGAAAGAGCAAATAAAACAGCAGAAATAGCTATGAAAGCATCAGAGATAGAAAATTTACATAAAAATGGAAAATTAATTTATGAAAAAAACCAAAATCTAAATGAAAGGGATTATGGAGATTTAGTTGGTTTAAATAAAGCTGAAACTGCTGATAAATTTGGAAAAGAACAAGTACACATATGGAGAAGATCTTATGATACACCGCCTCCAAACGGGGAGAGTCTTAAGGATGTAGTAGATCGAGTTTCTCCTTACTTTACTGAAACAATTCAACCACATATTTTAAATAAAAAAAATGTTTTAATTGCAGCACACGGCAACTCCTTAAGAGCAATTATGATTAAAGTCGGTATGTACAAACCTGAAGAAATATCTTCAATAGAACTACCAACTGGTAGTCCATTATGTTTAGACTACCAAAATGGTGAATTAATTGAACATTATTACTTAGATTAATCTTTTTTATAATTTGAAAAATTAATTACATTATCCTTCTTTGAAATATTGGTTTCTAATTTTTTATTTACTTTCTTCTGAATTTTACTTTTTTGCAAAATTAAACCAAAATTAGCTGAAGGATCAGCAAATGAAACAATAGCATTATAATTAATTTTTAAGTTTGCTTTAATATCACCAAATGAGAGTGTAATAGAAAAATTATTTTTATTTATTTCTAGATCATAATATTCATATTGAATAATAATTGTCATTTCTTGGGGATATTTTTGTTTTAACCAATTAGGTAGCTCAACGCTTTTATGATTCGTTAAAAATGTAATGTAGAGATGATTATTATTTGATAATCCATTATCTTTTATGTTTTTAAGAATATCTTTAAATACATTTAACATATTTTTATCTAGTATTTTTTGATATTCTATCATTTCTGTTTTATTTTTTTATTAAATATTTAAAGTATTGCAATAAAATTTATGAGATCAGATAAAAATAATTCGCAATATAGTAAAATAGCAAAATTATTTCATTGGGGATTTGTTCTTTTGTTTGTTTATGGTGTAGCAAAGCAAGTAGATGATATTAATCAACTTGAAGACCAAGCCTTTTTTAGATTTGAAATTATTTTTGCAGTAATGTTTCTGTTTCTTCTATTAATCCGTCTAATTTATATGAAAACAACACAAAAAACATCCTTACCTGAAAATACTCCCAGAGCACAAAAAATAGCCGCTAAAATTATTCATAATGGAATGTATATATTGTTAGCAGGCACTGTTTTATCAGGTTTACTTATTGGATTTTTATATTGGTTGGAGATTAAAAGTGGCCTTTTAATTGATTTTGTAATTTTTATACACGAACTAGTTATAAATTTACTGTATTTGTTTATTGGTATTCATATATTTGCTGCAACGTATCATAGGTTAAAAAGAGATGGTGTCTGGAGTTCAATGGTGCCTTTTCTTAAAGAAAAAAATAAATATTAAGTTTTCTTTATTTATTTTCTCTCGAGTAACTCTCTGAGTCTTGAAAAGAATAGGGTTTTCTTGGCCAAGCATTTACAATTATTGCTCTTCTTTTTCCATTTTTTATAGGACTCACTCTGTGAGGATATGATGGATTAAACATAATTAATCTATTTTCAATTGGTTTTAATCTCTCAATTTTATGAGGTTCAACATTTTCACGATCCGGACTATTTGCAATTTCTAAGTAACCACCATCTAATTCTTCACAAATTGCATAATAAACTAAGCCAATATTAGGCATTACTACTTCTTTTTTTTCTTTCATTAATTTTTCATCTTTATCAACATGCCAATTTAATCCATCTCCTATTTCATGAACATTACTCCAATATTCAAAGCCAGCAATTTTGTTTTCTAGATTTGTAAACTGTTTCCATACATTTTTTATAAAGTGCTCACATATATTTCTTGGTTCATTCTTCCACCAACCGTCCCACCAATTTAATCTACCAACGCTAGACCAAAATTCTTCACTTTTTAATTTATCAATAAGTTTTTTGTCTATAATATAATTATCAACAACAAGCATATTAGATAAGTGTTTAACATTTTTTTATATTTTTTTAAATTTAATGTATGGTTATTGATGATTTTAAAGTTAATAAAAAAAATCATAATTTGTTGTTTTTTTGTAAAAACTGCTTTAGCTTTTCATGATGTAGAAGTATCTAATGAGGAAATTGCTACGTTAGGAGGTTTGTGGGTACAAATATTTGTTTATGAAGAAAACTGTATAGATAATCAATATTATATATTAATAACAGAAAGATTATTAGAGAGCCCTAGATTTGAAAGATATTCTTCAGAATTAGAACATTTAACTGAAAGCCAAGAAACTGCTTGGGAAAATGGAGCGGAAGGTGCAGCTTTAGTTATTGAATCAGGTGGAACAAGTTGTGATATTATCGCTGAAGTTATTTGGGAATGGTTTGGAGAAAATTAGATAAAATTTAAAAGTTTTATCTACTTAATTCAAATTACTAATAACTGATTTAGACAATGTATCAATCTATAAGCTTTACAGAAAAATTAAAAATTTAGTAACACCCTTAGTTGCTTTATGCTTAAAATGTTTAATTCAAAATTAATCATTTATATTTAATTATATCATTTATTTAACTTTTCCCATTCAGCCATACCACCGGTAATATTCTTGACATTCTTAATGCCCATATCTTTCATTGTTTTAGTTGATAAAGTTCCTTGTCCGCCGACACCACAAAATACAACATATTCTTTATCAGGGTTTTCTTTAAAAAAATTATTTTCTAAGGGGCTTCCCTCTGCTAAATAAAATTCAAGAAAAGCTCTATCCAAATGTATCGCATTTCCTATTGTTCCTTTGGAAAAACTTTCTTTATCTCTTACATCAATAAACTGCACATTTGGATCATTGAGTTTTTCTTCTGCCTCTGCTGCAGAAATGTTTTCAATATCATTTTTTACACTCATTAAATCCTCAAATTTTTTCATTTTTTCCTTACCTTATTTTATTGGTCGTTCTGTAGAACAACCACTAAATCATTATTAACAGAAAATAACGACTTTTGGAAACTTCTTCGCAGAAACTTATTACCACATAACAAAAAAATTAGTCTTCTATTACGCGTATATTACGCATATATTTTATTCTCTTAGGATAAATTTGATTTTATAAACAATTAAGTAAATATAACGCATTCCTATGATTTTATAAAAATCTTAATGTGGTAAAGAAAGATTGTGAATAATATTTTTAATAAAATTAACTTTTTGATAGGTACTTTGTTATGCTTGGTATTGACAAGTTGCAAAATAGATTTTGAGGGTGATCTTTATACCTCAGATTTATTAACTATAGCTGAAGAAGGTGGATCAATTAATTTACCTATGGAAATAAAGTTTCAAGTATCTTCTTGTGATGAAGATCTGACAGATTTAAATAATAAAATATCAACATATTTTCAAGATTATAAACAAATAAGCTGTGGTACAGGTGAAGATTTTATGGACTACATTACCTCCAAAGTTTCTGTTCCTATTTATAATAATTTAGAGGATTTCAACTCTGAAAATAAAAGCTTAATAGGTTACCAATCTACAATTTGGGAAGGTCAAACTAAACCATATGTCTATATCGTATTAAATCTTAATAAGTTTGAAGGATTGAGTGATTTTATTCAAAATGAAACATTCCAAGAATTGTCACTTGATGAAGGCATTTTGAAGGTAAATATTAATAATGATATTGAAACACAAAAATTATCAATTTTCCCTTCTTTCGTTGATGGCGATCCTATTGTTTTTAGAACTACATATGATTTAGAAAAAAGACAAAGTCTTTTAGTAGAGAGCTCAAATATCAGTGCTATGCATTTACAAGAAATTGGATGGGCGCCATTATTTATATTTGAATAATAGATTTATTTTAAATTATTTTTTTTGATTATTATTTTTATAAAAATTAATTTTATTTACACGTACACGTATATGGCGTGTGATTCTGGAGCATTTGTAAGAAAGGATATGCTAGAAGCTAAAATCTTGATTTATAGTGGGGCGTTCTGTAGAACGACCACTTAATCATTATTAACAGAAAATATAGACTTTTGGAACTTCTTCGTAGAAACTTCGTAGTAAGTTTTCTTTATTTGTCAGATTTCTTGTTTTGGTTCTTCGTAGTTTTTTGTTATACAATTAAAATAACATTTAACTTTACATAGAATATTTCGGATGAGATTAACAATATACTTTCTTATTATTTTACCATTAATTATTTTTGTGTCTAAACCATCCTATTCTGGAGAGGATGCAGTTCTATTGGCGATGAAACTTGAATGTGGCGGTAATAGCGCTGGAAGAAAACCTTACAACGATTATTTTTTTGCCCTAACAACAGATTATACTTTTCAAGGAAATAGATACTGGATTGGAAAAAATAAATATGAGGGAGATGTAGGTCTTAATATTTTTAGTGGCGTAAGGACTGATAAATCACTTCTTATAAAAGGGGAGGGAAAGTGGTTAAAGAAAACTTCTAAAGATTGGAAACTACAATTTATCTCTAAAGGTAATAAATCAATGTTTGAACATCTTGAAGCAGGTGTTGAAGGATTTGAGGGTAAAGATAAATGGCGTAGAGAATGTAAATTAGTATTACTTAATAAAGTAAAAGCAGGGGATGCGATTCAATTAGATTCTTACACTAGAGTAATCTCAGGATTAAAAAATCAAATAGATAATTTAAAGAAACGAGAAGAAGATAAAGAAAATAATGAAGAAGAAATAAATAAGATAAATGAAGAATATAATGAAAAAATAAATAGTTTAGAAAATATGATTGCTTCACTTAAAGAAGAAAATGAAGTTAGTAATAAAAAAATTAAAGAATTAAATGACGAAGTAATTGAGACAAAAAATAACACTGAATTTAAAACTAAATATGAAGATTTAAAGAAAGAACTTGATAAGGTTAATAAAGAGTTAGCAAATAATGAAAAAAAACTGACAAAAAATGAAAATGAATTAGTTGCTTATCAAGAAAAAGAGCAAGAAGAAATAAAAAGAAAAGAAAAAGAAGAAGAAGAAAAAAGAATTGCTACAAAACTTGAAGAAGAAAAACAAATTGAAGAAGAAAAGAAAAAAGAAGAGAGAAAAATTAATAACCTTAAATATGAACTAGGTTCTTCGGAATTAGTTGTCGCCCAAAATTTAATCAATGATTTACAAGATTTTATAAAAAATAATCCTGAAGAATTTGATATTGTTGATATTGCCGAATTATTACTTGAAAATAAAGGAATTATTAACGGGGTATGGGAAGAGAACTCCCAAACAAATTATAATAAATTATCTGATTTTGTTAACAAATCAGATGCTTTTAGATCCTATAATCAAACTAAAGAAGATGATCGTTTTGCCTTAGCAATGGAACAACTTAATAATGAATATGAATTATTGGTTGCGAAAGAAAAAGAACTGGAAAAACTATTAAATGATAATTTAACATCAGAGTTCAGTGAGGAAATTTTAAATAACCTAAAAAATATAAGAAAAATATTAGAGGATTATACGCTTAAAAAATTGACAATTTCAAATACAAAAACTCAAGTTTTTATTAGTAATCTTAACAAAAGAATTAAGTTAAAAGAAGAAGAGGTAGTAAATAAAAATAGAGAAGAAAAATATTTTTTAGAGAAAATAGAGGATTTAGAAGAACTATTATCAGAAAATTTAACAACAGAAAATTCGCCCTTCATTATTGATAAAATTAATTATGCTAAAAATCTAAATACATCTATTTTAAACTCTAATGAGTTAAATAAGATTAATATTGAGATTGAAACATTTATTTATAAGGTTGAAAATAATAGATTAATCACTCAAAATGTAGAAACAGAAATTTCTAAAGATAATATAAGCACAAATGAAAATGTAAATTCAAATAATGATTCATCTATAAAAAAAGAATCTTTTGCAGGTGGCAGTAATTTAGTCTCAGATTTTTTTAATGATGTAAAACTAGGTATGGAAACTGATTTTAGTGAACTTTCTTGTAAGGATGTGGTTAATCAAGTTAAAGGACTAAAATTGCAAACAGCAATCGGCACAAACCTTGATATGGTTTTTTTTGATGAGGTTGTTGTATTAAGTAAAAATGAAGATGAGATTATTTGTGAGTCAAAAATTACTTTAAGCAACACAATAATATCTTGGTATAATATGAGATTATTTAAACAGAATAATAACGTTTTCTATGAAGTAACACCAAAGGATTCTAGTTCTTTAAATATAACTAATGATACTACGAGTGTAAATTCAGATGAAAATAATAAAAAGTCAGAAAATGGTAAGGTTGTATTCAAAATAGTTTATGCTGAAGATTATTTTAGATCAATGGATGTTAATGACGATTTTGGAAATTTTTCTCATTATAACAATTATGTAGGTTGTACTTACAGAATAGAAATTACAAATAACACTAATGATAAAGTTAAAATAAATACATTTAAAATTTCAAGCAAAGATACTAAATTATTCCCAGATTTAATTTTTAGAGATGCACTTATTCAATACCGAGAGGTAATTGAAAAAGGAAAATCTTTTGTAGATAAAGGAAACTTTAAGGAAGGTGGACCATATCGTCAGGTTGATAAAACTGAAGATTTACCTTCACAACAACAACTTGATAAATGGATATCAAATTATGGATGTGAAGCACAAAAAGGAAATATATATATAAAACCATCTAATAGTTTAGATGATAATAATATTGTATTTACAAAAGAGTCTGGAATAAAAGATAATGAGAAAAGTAATTATCTTATAGGATCTGAAAATGGTGTTTATCCACTAATTAATAAAATACTTCTAAAGTAAAAATAACTAATTCTTAAATCCTTAGAAATAACTTCGTAGTAACTTCGTAGTAAACTTCGTATAGAGGTTTTTAAAAGAAATTGTTGATTTGATTAGATAATATTAAAAAATGGGGCGTTCTGTATAACGACTACTAAATCATTATTAACAGAAAATAAGGACTTTTGGAAACTTCTTCGTAGAAACTTCGTAGTAAGTTTTCTTTATTTGTCAGATTTCTTGTTTTAGTTCTTCGTAGTCTTTTTTATTCTTTAATTAAGGATAATAATTTCTTTGCTAGTCTAGAAACTGCCTTTCTTCTATCTTTTGAAAGTTTTTTAATAATTTTTATATTTTCTTTTATTGTTTTATTATCAATTTTATTGAAAGTTATTAGAGCATTCATTGATTGACACAAAACAATCCAATCACTGGAATTATTAAGATAATCAGATACAATTTTTTTTGCTTTTTTTTGTTCTTTATTTTCTAATTGATTAACTAATTCTGAAAATAATTGAGCGCAGGTCCATTGTGTGGAAGATTGTTTTATTTTTGAAATTTTGTTTAAGAAAATATGTTTAAAATCTAAAAACCATTCTGGTTTTTGTCTAAATATTCTTTTAAAAGCATTTGATGTTCTTAATCTTACTATTTGGTCTGTGCTTGAATAACACTTAATTAATGGATTAATTCTATTTTTTTTAACAATAACATGTTCAACAACTTTTATTGTATTACCTAGTGAATTTGGATGACCTCCAGTTAGTTCAGACTCATAATTCATTATCAATTAATTTGTTTAAATAAATCTGACAATTAACATTACCTAATAATAAATTATATATTTTCCTTCGTAGTAACTTCGTAGTAAACTTCGTAGAGAGGTTTTTAAAAGAAATTGTTGATTTGATTAGATAATATTTAAAAAATGGGGCGTTCTGTTGCTCGGTGCCCCTGACCGCGCTCACCTAGAATCTAGGCAGCAAGTGCTAATCTATTATCGTTAGCGTTTATAAAATAGCCCGATAACGGTGGTACAATACCGGATAAAGTCTTTGTCTTTGAATTACCGTCAAACCTATTTCGTCCCCATATTTTGGTGGAGACGCCGGGTACCGCCCCCGGGTCCGAATAACTTATTTCACAAAGCATTTATTATCTTAGTTGCAATGCAACGTTATTATTATACCCTAAACTAATTATACTTGAAAGTTTTGTCTTGAAACCTAGTAATTAAAAAAAAAATTGTTACTAATTAAGACATAAAATAAAAAAATTATGATCAAAGCAATAATGGCAGTAGATGAAAAAGGAGGGATAAGTAAGGGTCAAAGTATGCCCTGGCCCAAAAATTCAATTGACTTAAAATGGTTTAAAGAAAATACTATAAATAATGTCGTTGTAATGGGAAGGAAGACTTGGGAAGATCCATTTATGCCTACACCTCTAAAATCAAGAATAAATGTTTTAATTACAAGCAAAGATAAAGAATTAATAGAAGGGGCTGATTATTACTTTAATGAAAACATAAATGATAAAATTCAAAATCTTCAATCAGAATATAAAGATATGGATATTTTTATAATTGGAGGTTCAGAAATAATAAATTTAACTTTTAAATCCATAGAACAATTTTATCTCACTAGAATCTACGGTAATTATAATTGTGAAAAATTTATAGATATTACTTCTATAGAAAATAATATGAAAATGATTAAAAAAATAAATGGAGACTCAACTTGCCATTTTGAGATTTGGGAAAGATGAAACAATATCTAGATGCATTGAGATATTGTTATGATAATGGCTCTGATGTTGAAAGTAGAGCGGGGGGTGTTAGAAAGTCTTTTGGTTATCAAATGCATTATGATCTATCAAAAGGCTTTCCAGCTATAACAACTAAAAAACTAGCATGGAAATCTGTAGTTTCAGAGTTATTGTGGTTTATCGAAGGTTCAGACGATGAAAGAAGACTTGCTGAAATTTTATACAATGATTCAAGAGAAAATTTAAAAGATAAAAAAACTATTTGGACGCAAAATGCTCAAGCTGATTACTGGAAATCACAAGCTCGGTTTGAAGGAGATGTTGGTAAAATTTATGGAGTTCAATGGAGGAATTTTAATGGAGAAGATCAAGTCTTAAATTTAATTAAAGGATTAAAAGAAGATCCAAATGGAAGGCGTCATATAATTTCTGCTTGGAACCCTCCGGAAATTAAAAATATGTCGTTGCCAGCATGTCATGCATTTTCACAATTTTTTATTTCTAATAACAAATTAAGCTGCCAATTATATCAAAGGTCATGTGACATGTTTTTGGGAGTTCCATTTAATATAGCTAGTTATAGTCTTTTAACTCATATGTTGGCCAGAGAGTGTAAATTTGAAGTTGGAACTTTTGTTCATTCTTTAGGAGATTTTCATATTTATAAAGAACATTTTGAACAGGTAAAAATTCAATTAGAAAGGGAACCTAAAAAATTACCTGAGCTTCAATTTGAAACAAAAGATTTTTTTAAATACAACGTAAATGATTTTAAACTAACAAACTATCAGCATCATGAAAAAATTGATGCTTTGATGAATGTTTAATTCAGAGATTTTTTTAAATTTTTAGCAATTGATATAAATTTTTTTGAAATTTTACCATCTGGGTTGTCTATCAAAGCAGGTATTCCATTGTCTGATTGAATTCTTAAATTTGTATCAATAGGAATTTCTCCTAAAAAAGGTATTTTTGATTCTTCAGCTTCTTTTTTCACACCATCTTTTGAAAATATATAATGTTTCTGATTACAATTATTACATATGAAATAACTCATATTTTCAACAATACCAAGAATCTCAACATTTACTTTTTTAAACATATTTATTCCTTTTCTAGCATCAGTAAGAGCTACATCTTGAGGTGTAGAAATTACAATTGATCCAGAAAGTTTTGAACTTTGAGCCAAAGTAAGCTGAGCATCTCCAGTGCCTGGTGGCAAATCTATTATAAGGTAATCTAATTCACCCCATTCAACTCCATTAAACATTTGCTCTAAAGCTTTCATGACCATTGGCCCTCTCCAAATCGTTGGAGCTTCAGAGTCTAGAATAAATCCAATAGACATCAATTTTATTCCGTAATTTTCTAAAGGTATAAGTTTTTTGTTTTCATTCATTATAGGTTTTTTTGAAATACCCATCATTCTAGGAATGCTAGGACCATAAATATCTGCATCAAGTAAGCCAATTTTAAGATCTAGTGATCTTAATGCTGTGGCAAGATTTACCGAAAATGTAGATTTGCCAACTCCCCCCTTACCACTAGCAATTGCTACTATATTTTTTGCATCAATTTTAAATCTTCTATTATCATTATTATTTGTTTTAGTAATCTGTACATCTGAGTTTATAATTACATTCACAGAACGTATTCCAGAAATTTGTTCAACATTATTTTTAAGCAATCTTGCTATATTTAGATAAAGATCTTCTTTTTGACCTTTTACAAGTAAGGAAATGTTTACATTGCCATCTTTTACAACTGCTGAAATATTTTGATTTTTAGGATCAAAACTAAGATTTGTTTCAGGATCACTAAATTTCTTCGAAAATGTATAAATTAAAGATAAAATTTCATTAGACATACTTGATTTTTCCAGATTTACTCAAATATTAGTTATTAAATATTATAATTAGTGTTAGTAGATAGAGCCAATATTATCAACAATATATGAACTGGAATAAAAATAACAACGACAATAATCCTTGGGGATCAGGTGGAAATAACAATCCTTGGGGTTCAGGAGGGTCTGGAGACGGTCCAAACAGAAGAGATTTTGAAGATTCCATCAGAAAAGCAAAAGATAGATTTGGCAATTTTAAATTTGGTGGCAGACGTAACATTTCAATATTTATAATAGTAGCTGTTTTACTATGGTTAGCTACTGGTTTTTATAGAGTTGAGCCTGATGAACAGGGTGTAGAGCTTTTATTTGGAAAATGGAATGGTCAAACAACCGAGCCCGGATTACATTACTTTTTTCCAACTCCAATCGGTCAAACTGTTACACCTAAAGTTGAAGTAATTAGAAAAATCAACGTTGGGTTTAGAAGTGCAAGTGATCTTGGTTTCGGCTCAAATTCAAATGCAGAGCGAAAAGTTATTGAAGAAAGTTTAATGCTTACGGGTGATCAAAATATAGCAGATGTTGCATTCACAGTACTATTCAAAATTAAAGACGCTGGAAATTTTCTCTTCAAGCTTAGAAATCCAGAACTTACCGTTAAAGATATGTCTGAAAGTGTTGTACGTGAAGTTGTTGGTCAAAGAGATCTTCAATTCTTACTTACAGAAGGTCGTCAAGAGGTTGAACAAGTTGTAAGAAATGAATTACAACTAGTTTTAGATTCCTATGAAAGTGGTGTTTTAATTCAATCAGTACAGCTTCAAAGTGTTGATCCGCCCGATCAAGTAATTGATGCTTTCGATGAAGTTCAAAGAGCAAGACAAGATAAAGAAAGATTAGTTAACGAAGCAAATACTTATTTAAATAGGATTGTACCCAATGCACGTGGTGAAGCAGCCAAACTCGTCGAAGCTGCTACAGCATACAAAGAGCAGGTAGTTAAACAAGCTGAAGGTGTGGCACAAAACTTTATTGATGTTTACAATAGTTATAAAGATGCGAAAGAAGTAACTAAAAGAAGAATTTATTTAGAAACTTTAAGGGAAGTTTTAGAAGGTAAGAACAAAATAATTTTAGATGATACTGGAAATGGACAGGGTGTGGTTCCTTACCTTCCATTGAATGAACTTAAAAAGTCGGGAAATAATTAAGATGAGATTTAGTGCAAGAAATTTACTTATAGTTCTAGTTTTATTTATTCTTTTCCTTACTTTCACTGGAGCTTTTTTTATTGTAAATGAAACTAAGCAGGCTTTAGTGCTTCAATTTGGTGACCCAAGAAAAGTTGTTACAAAACCTGGTCTTCAATTTAAAATTCCATTTATTCAAGATGCTGTTTTTTTAGATTCTAGATTGCTTAATCTCGATCCCCAACCTGAAGAAATGATACTTTCAGATCAAAAAAGAATTATTGTTGATTCATTTGCTAGATACAACATTGTTGATCCTCTAAAGTTTTATCAGACAGTTAGAAATGAAACTACTTTTTCAGATAGATTTGGAAGAATTATAAACGCAGCAGTTAGAGGTGTAATTGCACAATACTCATTAACATCACTACTGAGTGATGAACGTATTAATATTATGAATGAAATTGAAAAACAAATTAAGGTTAATGAGAATTCTTTTGGCGTTAAAATTGTAGATATTAGAATTGGAAGAACAGATTTAACCGAACAAGTATCTAATAACGTTTATCAAAGAATGCGTTCTGAACGTGAAAAAGAAGCAAATTTATTGAGAGCAGAAGGTGAAGAACTTTCTAAAGAAATTGTTGCATCAGCAGATAGACAACAAACAGTAATTCTAGCCGAAGCCGAAAGAACTTCATCAATACTAAGAGGTGAAGGAGATGCTGCTAAAAATAAAATATTAGGTGATGCTTATAGCCTTGATGAAGAATTTTTTGATTTCTTAAGAACAATGCAAGCTTGTAAAGATACTTTTGGAGACACAGAGATGTCTATGGTAATTGCTCCTGGGGAAGTGTGTGAAAAATTTTTTGGTGAAATAGATATCCAAAATTAATGTTTGAAATATTACTAATAAGCATAGGTCTAGTGCTGATCATTGAAGGCATAGTCTATTTTTTCTTAGCGAACAATTTAAAGAAATATCTAGATATGCTTTATCTTATTAATCCACAAACTGTAAAAAATATTAGTTTATTTTTTGCTCTTCTAGGATTGTGCCTTATTTATTTCACGTTCAAATACTATGACAATTAATATGAGAATTAAATTTTTCTTCTTAATTTTTATTTTATTTTCGAAACCATTACTTGCTGTACCTGAGAGTTTCGCTGATCTAGTAGAACAATTATCTCCTGCAGTAGTTAGTATTGCATCAACTACTATTGTTGAAAACAATAACCAAAATCAAATACCACAATTTCCTGAGGGATCTCCTTTTGATGATTTTTTCAAAGAATATTTTGATCGTGATCAAAGACGATCACAACGACCAATGACAGGACTTGGTTCCGGTTTTATAATAAGTGAAGATGGTATAGTCGTTACAAATAATCATGTAATTGAAGGAGCTGATGAAATAACTGTTATTCTAAATGATGAAACAGAGTTTACAGCTGAATTACTCGGAAGAGATCCCAAAGCAGACATAGCTGTATTGAAAATTGATACAAAAAACAAAAAACTTACATATGTTGGTTGGGGAGACTCGGATAAGATGAGAGTTGGAGATTGGTCAATTGCAATTGGAAACCCTCTTGGTTTGGGAGGAACTGTCACAGCAGGAATTATATCTGCAATCTCAAGAGATTTAGGAAGTGGACCATATGTTAAATTTTTACAAACAGATGCATCTATTAATCGTGGTAATTCTGGCGGACCATTATTTAATTTAGATGGAGAGGTTATAGGAATTAATACGGCAATTGTTTCTCAAACAGGTGGAAGTATTGGTTTAGGATTTGCAATACCTGCAAACAGTGCCAAAAAAATAGTACAACAATTAAAAGATTTTGGAAAAACAAAGAGAGGTTGGTTAGGTGTACAAATTCAACCTGTCACAAAGGATTTTGCGGAAAGTCTTGGATTGCCTGATCAAAAAGGTGCATTCATATCCAATGTCAATCCTAATGGACCCTCAAAAACTGCTGGATTAGAACCAGGCGATGTAATTTTAAAATTTAATAATATAGAAATCAAAAAGATGCCTGATTTACCAAGAGTTGTTGCAGAGTCAGATGTAGGTTCTACTGCAATATTAGAAGTTTGGAGAAAAAATAAAAAAATTCGTATTGAGGTAATATTAGGAGAATTACCTGGAGAGGTAGTTACGGAAAGAAAAACAACTACAAATATTGAAAAAAATTTAAAAATTGAATCTTTAGGAATTACTATTGAAGATCATGAAAGTGGGGTTAAAGTAATTTCAATTGATGACATTGATAGTAGTTTGCAAAATGGAGATATAATCACAGAAGTTAATAGAGAGGGTATTAACAATATGAGTTCATTTGAAGAATTAGTAAATTCTTTAGAAAAAACAGGTAGATCCTCATTATTACTAAAAATAATTAGAGATGATGAGCAAAATTGGGTAACAATTAAATTTAAGAATAATTGAAAACTCAAATCTATTTTGTATTAGGACCCACTGCATCAGGAAAATCAAAATTTGCTTTAAGTCTAGCTAACAAACTAAATGGTGAGATTATAAATGCTGATAGTATGCAAATTTATCATGAGTTAAGTATCTTAACTGCTAGACCAACTTTAAATGATCAAAAAAAAATCAATCACCATCTTTATGGTTTTGTAAAAGGCGATGTTAGATTTAATGTTCAAAAATGGTGCGAGGAAGCATCAAAAAAAATAAATTATTTGGTTGATAAAAATATAACTCCTATTTTAGTTGGAGGTACAGGTCTTTACATAGAATCTTTAATTAATGGAATAGTTTCAATTCCATCTATTCCAGAAAAAGTAAAAATAGAATCAGAAAAAATAATTTTAAAAATTGGTAAGGAAAATTTTTTTAATTTAGTTAATGAACTTGACAGTGATGCAATGGTTAATATTGACCCAAACGATATTCAAAGAATAAGAAGAATATGGGAAGTAAATTTTTTCACTAAGAAAAAATTTAGTGATTGGAAAAAAAGTAAAAATAAAGATTTTATTAATTTAAAAAATTACAAAATATTATTATTTCTTCCAGATAGAAAAGAAAACTATAGAAGAGTAGATCATAGAACACATTTAATGATTGAAGATGGTGCAATTGAGGAAGTCAAAAATTTGCTTAAATTAAATTATAATAATAGTTTACCAATAATGAAAGCTCACGGAGTTCCTGAAATTCAATCTTATCTTAATAACGAAGTATCGATTGAGGAATGTATTTCTAAAATACAGCAAGTAACAAGAAACTATGTAAAAAGACAACATACTTGGTGGAGATCTTCAAATCTTAATATTTTTAAAAAATTTAATCAATTTCCAGACCAAATTGACTTAAAATCCATTAATTTAGAGCAAAATTGAACTAATTTATTGATTTTATTTTATCCACAGCCTATGAGCTAAATTCAATGAAAAATGAAATAACAGGCGCTGAAATTGTCTTAAAAAGCTTAGCTGAACAAGGCGTAGAAGTTGTATTTGGATATCCTGGCGGTGCAGTATTGCCCATATACGATACTTTATTTAAACAAAATTCAATTAAGCATGTTTTAGTAAGACAAGAAGGTGGCGCCATACATGCAGCTGAGGGTTATGCTAGATCTACCGGTAAAACTGGAGTAGTTCTTGTTACATCAGGACCTGGTGCAACAAATGTTGTAACTGGTTTAACTGATGCAATGATGGATAGTGTACCTATCGTATGTATAACTGGACAGGTACCACAACACTTAATTGGTAGTGATGCATTTCAAGAATGTGACACGACAGGTATAACTAGACCTTGTACTAAACATAATTATTTAGTTAAGGATGTAAATAAACTATCTTCAGTTTTTCATGAAGCATTTACTATTGCTCAAAATGGAAGACCAGGACCTGTATTAATTGATATACCAAAAGATGTTCAATTTGCTTCTGGAACTTATGAAGAAAAAAGTAAAATAATTATACCTTCACATAGATTATTTGAGCCAAGCCCTGATTTTGAAAAAAATAAAATTGAAGAAGCAGTAGAATTAATTTCGAAATCTAAAAAACCAATTTTTTATATTGGCGGTGGATGTATTAATTCTGGTCCAAAAGCTTCAAAATTAGTTAGAGAATTTATAAATATGGTTGGATCACCTGTAACAATGACTTTAATGGGTCTTGGTGTAGTAGCTTCATCAGATAAAAACTCACTTGGCATGCTCGGTATGCACGGAATGTATGAAGCTAATATGGCAATGCATGAATGTGATGTAATGATTAATATTGGAGCAAGATTTGATGATCGTGTTACAGGAAGACTTGATGCTTTTTCACCAAATTCAAAAAAAATCCATATTGATATTGATGAAAGTAATATTAATAAAACTATAAATGTCGATGTTCCAATAATAGGTGATGTAAAACAAGTTGTTGAAAAGATGATCGAAGTTTGGAAAGAAAAGAAACTTCAGATTGATGATAAGGCACTTAAATTATGGTGGGATAAAATAACTAAATGGAAAAAAGTAGATTGTTTAAACTACAATAACGAAGGTAAACAGATTAAACCTCAATATGCAGTTCAAAGACTCTACGAGTTAACAAAAAATACAAAAACTTTTATTACTACTGAAGTCGGTCAGCATCAAATGTGGGCTGCTCAATTTTATAAATTTGAGCAACCAAATAGATGGCTGACGTCAGGTGGTTTAGGAACTATGGGATATGGATTTCCTGCCGCAATTGGAGCTCAAGTTGGACATCCAGATGCCTTAGTGGTCGATATAGCAGGAGATGCTTCTATTCTTATGAATATTCAAGAAATGAGTACAGCAGTTCAATATAGACTACCAGTGAAAATATTTATCCTAAATAATGAATACATGGGTATGGTAAGACAATGGCAGGAGCTCTTACATGGTGGAAGATATTCCGAAAGTTATACTGATAGTTTACCTGATTTTGTAAAATTAGCAGAAAGTTATAAAGCTGTAGGTTTAAGAGCGAAGACTACTGATGATCTTGATAATGTTATAACTGAAATGATTGAAACAAAAAATACAGTTATTGCAGATATTTGGGTTACTAAAGAAGAGAATTGCTTTCCAATGATACAAAGTGGTTCTGCCCATAATGAAATGATGTTAAGTAAAGATCAAAAACAAGATAAAAAATCAGCCGAAAAAGGAAAAATTTTAGTTTAATGAATAAATCTGTTTATGATTCTCCTGATCAAGTATCAGAGACTAAGAGACATATATTAACTGTATTAGTTGATAATGAGCCAGGTGTTTTAGCTAGAGTAATAGGAATGTTTTCTGGCAGAGGATATAATATTGATAGTTTAAATGTAGCTGAAGTAAGTAATGATGAAAATATTTCAAGAATCACCATCGTAACGCACGGTACCTCAGAGGTTGTGAACCAAATTGAGAAACAATTACTTAGAATTGTTCCTGTTCATAGTGTTACAAATTTAGATCAAGAAGGTAGTTCTGTAGAAGCTGAAGTTGCTCTAGTTTATATTTATATTTCAGAAACAAACAAAAAGAAAGTCTATCAGCTTTGTGATTTATATAGAGCTCGAAAAATAGAAAATGAAAATAATACCACAATTTTTGAAATCGCTGGTGCTTCTGAAAGAGTAAACAGATTTATAAAAGAAATCAATGAAATAACGAAAGTTGAAATTGTTAGAAGTGGTCCAGTTGCAATATCATCAATTCAAAAAAATGAGGAGGAATAATGAGAGTATATTACGATAGAGATGCAGATTTAAACTTAATTAAAGATAAAAAAATATCAATTGTAGGATATGGAAGTCAAGGTCATGCACATGCAATGAACTTGAGAGATACAGGAATTGAAAATGTTTCGATTGCTTTAAGAGAAGGTTCAAATTCAAGAAGTAAAGCAGAACAAGCTAATTTTAAAGTAATGACACCTGCAGAGGCTGCTAGTTGGTCTGATGTTATTATGATGTTGACACCTGATGAACTTCAATCTGAAATCTACAAAAATGATATTGCTGAAAATATTAAAGAAGGCACAACTATTGCATTCGCTCATGGATTAAATATTCATTTTGATTTAATTAAACCTAAAGAAGGTATAGATGTTATAATGGTTGCTCCTAAGGGTCCTGGCCATACAGTAAGAGCTGAATATGTCAGAGGTGCAGGTGTTCCTTGTCTTGTAGCTGTAGATAAAAATCCTTCAGGTAATGCTCTAGAAATAGGAATTGCCTATGCATCAGCAATTGGTGGTGGTCGAGCAGGAATTATAGAAACTACTTTTAAGGAAGAATGTGAGACAGATCTTTTTGGAGAACAATCTGTTTTATGTGGAGGTTTAACTCATTTAATCTTAGCAGGTTATGAAACTCTTGTTGAAGCAGGATATGCTCCTGAAATGGCATATTTTGAATGTCTTCATGAAGTTAAGCTTATCGTTGATCTTTTATATGAGGGTGGAATGGCAAACATGAGATACTCAATCTCAAATACTGCTGAGTATGGAGATTATTCAAGAGGTCCAAGACTTATTACTGATGAAACAAAAAAGGAAATGAAAAAAATTCTTTCAGAGATTCAATCTGGTCAATTTGCCAAGGAATGGATGCAAGAGCATAAGAGTGGTCAAACTAAATTTAAAGTAATGAGAAAAGAACAAGCTGAACATCCAATTGAAGCAGTCGGTGAGAAGTTGCGAACTTTGATGCCATGGATTGCTGAAGGAAAAATGGTTGATAAATCTAAAAACTAGATGAAAGTTTAATAAAATTTTTATTAGTGTATAATCATTGTAATGACTGAAAAAATTTATATTTTTGACACAACTCTTCGTGACGGAGAGCAGTCTCCAGGCGCATCAATGAATTTAGATGAAAAACTTCAAATTGCTGAAGTACTTGACTCTATGAAGGTTGATATCATTGAAGCAGGGTTTCCAATTGCTTCTAATGGAGATTTTGAGGCAGTTTCTGAAGTTAGCAAGCATGTAAAACACTCAACTATAGCTGGTTTAGCAAGAGCAAGTTTTAGAGATATTGACCGTGCTTGGGAAGCAGTACAATATGCTAAGTCTCCAAGAATTCATACTTTTATTGCAACCAGCCCTCTACATATGAAATATAAATTAAAGAAAACTGAAGAAGAAGTTTTAGAAGCTATTAAAAAGACTGTCTCTCACGCAAGAAATCTTTGTGATAATATTGAATGGAGTTGTGAAGATGGTGGAAGATCAGAATTAGAATTTTTATATCAATGTATTGAGCTTGCTATTAACTCTGGTGCTTCAACAATAAATATTCCTGATACGGTTGGTTATACTCTACCAGAAGAGTTCGGTAAAATTTTTAAAAATGTAAAAAATAATGTTCCTAACATTGATAAGGCAATTCTTTCTACTCACACACATAATGACTTAGGTTTAGCCACAGCAAATAATGTTGCTGCAATTAAACAAGGTGCAAGACAAGTAGAGTGCACAATTAATGGTATGGGTGAAAGGGCTGGAAACTCTTCACTAGAAGAAATTGTTATGACTTTAAAAGTAAAAAAAGATCTAATGCCTTTTCATACAGATATTAAAACTGAATCTATTATGAAAGCTTCTAGATTAGTATCATCAATAACAGGCTTTCCAGTTCAGCCAAATAAAGCGATAGTAGGCGCAAATGCTTTTGCTCATGAAGCAGGAATACATCAAGATGGGATGCTTAAACATGCTGGAACTTATGAAATTATGACGCCTGAATCAATAGGACTAAACAAATCTTCACTAGTTCTTGGCAAACATTCAGGCAAACATGCATTTTCAGAAAAATTAAAAGAACTCGGTTATGAAGTAGGTGATAATGCCTTAATGGAATTATTTGGAAGATTTAAGGATTTAGCAGATAAGAAAAAAGAAATATTTGAAGAAGATTTAATCGCATTAGCAGAAGATAGAACATCGACATATGATGAACACATTAAGTTTGTATCCTTAGAAGTAAATGCTGGATCTGTTGAAAAAGCTGAAGCTAAATTAAAGATAGAAATTAACGATAATTTGGAAAATATTAAAATTAACGGTAATGGCCCTGTTGATGCAACATTTAATGCTATAAAAAAACTTACAAATACTGAATTTAAGCTTAAACTTTATCAAGTAAATGCAATTACAGCAGGAACTGATGCGCAAGGAGAAGTCACTGTTAGACTTGAAGATGAAGATTTATCATCTCAAGCAAAAGGAAGTGATCCTGATATTATTGTTGCTTCAGCAAAAGCTTATATAAATGCATTAAACAGATTGATCTTTAAAAAAACTAAATCTATTAAAGAGAATACAGCAAGTTTAAAAATAGAAGGGGTTTAATTAATGGTAATTGATCGTTTTTTTAGTCTATTTTCTAAAGATATGGCTATTGATTTAGGTACTGCAAATACTTTGGTATACGTAAAGGGAGAAGGTGTTATTCTTAACGAACCATCAGTTGTGGCAACAATTGAAAATGATGGAAGAACTCAAGTTTTAGCTGTTGGAAATGAAGCTAAACAAATGCTTGGAAGAACACCAGGAAAAATTAAAGCCATACGTCCTATGAAGGATGGAGTAATAGCTGATTTTGATGTTGCAGAACAGATGATTAAAAGTTTTATTAAAAAAGTTCACAAAGGTAGATCTCTTTCAAATCCTCAGATAGTTATATGTGTGCCTTCAGGTGCTACAAATGTTGAAAGAAGAGCAATTAGAGAGTCAGCTGACGCAGCTGGTGCTAGAAGAGTGTATCTAATAGAGGAGCCAGTTGCGGCAGCAATTGGAGCAGGCTTACCAGTTGCTGAACCAACAGGTTCGATGGTCGTAGATATTGGTGGAGGAACATCAGAGGTAGCTGTTCTTTCTCTTGGTGGTGTTGTGAATTCAACATCTGTGAAAGCAGCAGGAGATAGATTTGACGAAGCAATAATGGAATATATGAGAACAACTCACAAATTAGCAATTGGAGAAACCACAGCTGAAAGAATGAAAAAAGATATTGGCTCTGCTAGCCCACCAGATGACGGAGATGGTAGAACTATGAGTGTTAAAGGTAGAGATTTAATTACAGGATTGCCAAAAGAAATAACTATTTCACAAAGACAAATTGCAGAAGCTCTTGCTGAACCAGTTGCTCAAATAATTGATACAATTAAAAGAGCACTAGAACAAACGCCAGCAGAATTATCTGCTGATATTGTTGAAAGAGGTATAATGTTAACTGGAGGAGGGTCTCTTTTACATAATCTTGATAAAGTATTAAGAAGATCAACAAGTCTACCAGTTTCAATTGCTGAGGATCCACTCTTGTGTGTTGTTATGGGCACTGGTCAAGCACTAGAGGAAAAATCTCGATTAAGTGACGTATTTGCCACTGATTAATAATTATAATGGCACCAAAGTTCCAAATAAAGGTTTTTCAATTATCAAGATTTATAAAAAACTTTACAATTATTTCTGTAGTCACGATTTCATTTCTTTTAGTCTTTTTTTCAAAAACTGATTATTATCTTGTATATGGGATAAAAAATATATCGAGTTCTGTAGTCGTTCCAGTTACAAGATTTATTTCAGCACCTGTAAATGCTTTTTCAAATTTTGTTGACGAATATAATCAATTTAGAAGTTTAAAATTTGAAAACAAAATTCTTCAAGAAGAAATAACACGTTTAAAAAAATGGCAAACATTAGCAATACAAAATTCAAGAGAGAATAAAGTTTTAAAAAAATTGTTAAATGCAACTGATAATAATTTAATTTTAATCAAAACTGCATCTCTTATTAATAGAAACGATACAATTTATAGTAAGCTAATAAACTTGAATGCTGGTTATGAAGATAAAATTAAGAAAAATATGTCAGCTATCAATGAAAGAGGATTGGTTGGTAAGGTAATTGATACAACTGCTAAAAATTCAAGAGTAATACTTTTAACTGACCCGAATTTATCTATTTCGGTAAAATCTATATCGGATGGTATTTTTTCGTTACTAACTGGTAATGGAGATGGCAAATATCTAGTAAGTTCTTTTGTGAAAGAAAATAAAATGCCAAGATTAGGAGATATTGTAGTGACAAGTGGTACAGCGCAAATTTTCCCTGTAGATTTATTAGTTGGTAAAGTAGCTAAAGTAGAAAAAAATAGATTTTTTGTTCTACCATTTGTTGATTTTGAAAATATTGATTATCTTCAAATAGTTACTTCAAAATAATGGAGTTTTCAAAATTACTTAATTCCTCTATAAAACTAAATTTTATTTTAATTATAAGTTTTTCAATATCTGTAAATTCTTTTATTTTGTTCCCAAATATTAATAATGCATTTTACGTACTTTTTCACTTAACTTTTATCTATCTAATTTTTTACCACTATCATTATTATCTTTATGTTGTTGCTATGGTATATGGAATTTTATTTGATGTATTATTATTAAATTATATAGGCGCGCATTTAATAACTTTTTTATCTCTTTTAATCTTTTTTATTTTACTTAAAAAATATTTAATTAGATTATCTTCTTATCAAATAATTTTTATTTATTTTATAACTTTAATAGTTTTACTTTTATTTGAACAATTTTTAGCAAATCTCATAAATGACTATAAATTTAATGTATTTTTAATTTTCAATTTCTTTTTAATTTCTTTAATTATATTTATTCCTACTGTATTTTTATTTAATAAATTAGATAAGTGACATGTTCTATTCAGATGATAAAAAACAATATTCAGTACTTAATAGAAGAACATTTTTTTTATATTTATTAAAGGTATCATTTTTTGGAATTGTAGGATGGAGACTATATGATATTCAAATCAAAAATTCTGAAAAATACAAGACTCTTTCTAAAAATAATCAAATAGATGTGGAAATTATATACCCTCTTAGAGGCAAGATTTATGATATTAATAATAAGATATTAGCATCTAATACAAAAGTATTTGATGTATACATAATTCCTGAAAATACCAAAAATATAAATAAATCTCTTAATGAATTAAATCAAATCATAAAAATAGATTTTAGTGATAGAAGAAAAATAATAGAATTATCTACTAAAGTTAAAAAATTTGAAAAAATAAAAGTATTAGAAAACATTAATTGGTCTGAACTTGAAAAAATTGAATCAAATAAGCTTAATATTGAGGGGATATTTATTTCTCAAGATTATATGAGAATTTACCAGCATAATAATACCGTCTCACATTTAATTGGTTATACAAATAAACCTAATCGAGAAGAAGTAGAATTACCTTTTATTGCAAATATGCCTAATTTAGAAATAGGAAAAGATGGTATTGAAAAAAGTTTTAATCCTAATCTCATCGGTAAATCAGGACAAAGAGAGATTGAAGTAAACTCTTATGGGAGAGTAATACGTGAAATTTCTAGGCAAGATAGTCAAAAGGGAAATGATATTTATATTACTATAGATCTAAGAATTCAAAAATATGCTTTAAGTTTATTAAAAGAACATAAGGCAGGATCAGCGGTACTTATGGATATTAATAATGGAAACATCTTATGTATGGCTTCTACCCCATCTTATAATCCTAATAAAATTATACAAAAACCAAATAAAGAATATTGGGATTCAATTTTAGAGAATGAACTCTCACCACTTACTTATAGATGTATTCAAGGTTTGTATGCCCCAGGATCAACTTTTAAAATGGTTGTTGCAATTGCTGGAATAGTACACGGGGTATTAGATACCAATACAAAACATTTTTGTAGTGGAAAAATAGGTTTGGGTGATAGACTTTATCACTGCTGGAAAAATAATGGTCATGGATTAATGAATGTTAGTGATGCAATTAAAGAATCATGTGATGTTTTTTTTTATGAAATCTCGAAAAAGATAGGCATAGATAAAATTGCTGAAGTTGCTGAAGATTTTGGTTTAGGAAAAATTTATGATGTCCCCTTACCTAATCAAAAAAAAGGCATTATTCCTTCACGTGATTGGAAAAAGAAAAAATATGATGAAAGTTGGTACCCTGGAGAGACTTTAATTTCAGCTATTGGACAGGGATTTGTATTAACTAATCCACTTCAACTTGCTGTAATGACTTCAATAATTGCTTCTAATGGAAAAAATGTAAGACCAAATATAATCAAAAAAAATAATGATTTTGAATTTGAAAAATTAGAAAAATACCAGAATGCAATTAAAATTATCAAAAGTTCAATGTTTAAAGTTGTTAATGAAAGTAAAGGCACAGCATATAATTCGAGATCAGAAATTATACCTTTTGCAGGCAAAACAGGTACTTCACAAGTTAGAAGAATAACTGTAGCTGAAAGAGAAAGTGAAGATTTTAGAAAAAAAGAAGTAGAATGGAAAAAAAGAGATCACGCTTTATTTGTAGGATACATGCCAGTTGAAAAACCTAAATATGCTGTTTCGGTTGTTATTGAGCATGGAGGCTCAGGTGCATCAACTGCTGCACCTATAGCAAAAGAAATTTTTCAATTTATAAAAAAATTAGAAACTTAATGTTAAATAAAATTCAAAACTTAAATTATTTATTGATTTTTTTAGTAATATTAATTTCATTTATTGGAGCAGCAGGTTTATATTCTGCTGCAGGAGGATCATATAGTCCTTGGGCATCAAGACATTTAATTAGATTAGTTTTATTTATTTTTTTAGCAGTTATTATAGCCTTATTAAATATTAAGTATATTTATCAATTTGCGTATGTTTTTTTTATCTTATCTTTGTTACTGTTGCTTTCTGTAGAATTAATTGGTGTTTTTGGTAAAGGTGCAACTAGATGGATAAATTTATTTGGTTTTAGCATTCAACCTTCGGAATTAATAAAAATAACAATTATACTTGCAATGGCAAGATTTTATCATGATTTAAAATTTGATGAAATTAAAAGAATAAAAAATTTATTTTTTCCAATTTTAATTTTGTTTTTACCTTTTGCTTTGGTAGTAGTTCAACCAGATCTTGGAACTGCTTTAAGCATAGCAATGCTTGGAATTCTCGTTCTATTTGCTAGTGGAATAAGAATTTGGAAGTTTGTATTAGGATTTTTTGTTCTAATTTTATCAATTCCTTTGTCATTAAATTACTTACAACCATATCAAAAAGATAGAATTTTCTCTTTTTTAAATCCTGAAGCAGATGCACTTGGCAGAGGATATCAACTCATACAATCAAAAATTGCTTTAGGATCCGGTGGTTTAACAGGTAAAGGATTTTTGGAAGGCTCTCAATCTTATCTACAATATTTACCTGAAAAACAAACTGATTTTATATTTACGTTAATTGGAGAAGAATTTGGTTTTATTGGTACTATATTTATAATTTTATTATTTTTTTTATTAATTTCAGTTTGTTTTTATATAAGCATTAAATCAAATCATATCTTTGGTAGGATTCTTTCTATCGGAGTTGGCAGCAATTTATTTATATATGTGATAATGAACATATCTATGGTATCTGGATTAATGCCTGTTGTTGGAATTCCATTACCTTTAGTTTCTTATGGAGGATCAGCAATGCTTGCTATAATTATATCTCTAGGATTAGTTCTTAATGCAGAATTGAATGCAAATTTAAAGAAATTACATAATGCTTGAAATAAATAAGGTTCATAAATTTTTTGGAGGATTAAAAGCAGTTCATAACGCATCAATGAAAGTTGAAATGGGTTCCATTACAGGTTTAATAGGTCCAAATGGAGCAGGAAAAACAACATTATTTAATACTATAGCAGGATTATATGTTCCAGATAAGGGAAATATAATTCTTAATAATGAAGATATTTCTTTTTTAAAACCACACGAGTTATTTGCTAAAGGAGTATTAAGAACCTTTCAAATTGCCCATGAATTTTCAACTTTAACTGTCCTTGAAAATTTAATGATGGTACCACCAAATCAATTTGGTGAAAAATTATCATATGCTTTATTAAGTAATGCTAAAGTAAAACAACAAGAAGAAGAAATAAGACAAAAAGCTATAGAGGTAATAAATTTTTTAAATTTAAGTCATTTAACTCAAGAACTTGCTGGCAACTTATCTGGTGGTCAAAAAAAACTACTTGAGTTAGGGAGAACCATGATGGTTGATCCTCAAATTGTTTTACTTGATGAAGTAGGGGCTGGAGTTAATAGAACACTTCTAAATGAAATTACGGATGCAATATTAAGATTAAATAAAGAAAAGAATTACACTTTTTTCGTAATTGAACATGATATGGATCTCATTGAAAAAATTTGTGATCCTGTAATTGTGATGGCGGAAGGTTCAGTTTTATTTCAAGGAAATTTTAATGAAGTGAAAAATAATGAGACAGTTATAGAAGCTTATTTAGGCAAAGGTATTAATAAGAATTAGAATTTTATGAATAATTTAATTGGTAAAAATTTAACAGCTGGATATGGAGGGGTTGATATAATTAAAGATATTAATCTAGAAGTTAAAGAGGGTGAAATTGTTGTCATTGTTGGTCCAAATGGAGCAGGGAAATCAACAGCAATGAAAGCATTGCTAGGCATGTTAAGTTTAACTTCAGGTTCTGTTGAATATTCAAATGAGGAAATTTCTTCAATGCTGCCTCAAAACAGAATTAATTTAGGATTGGCATTTGTTCCTCAAACAAACAATGTGTTTACTGGTATGACAGTAGAAGAAAATTTAGAAATGGGAGGCTTTTTGAGAGATGATGACATTATTCATACCATTAATGATGTTTATGATCTTTTTCCTATTTTAAAAGAAAAAAGAAATCAAAGTGCAGGAGAATTATCAGGAGGTCAAAGACAACAAGTAGCTTTTGGGAGGGCTCTTATGACTCAACCTAAAATTTTGATGTTAGATGAACCAACAGCAGGAGTATCACCAATTGTAATGGATGAGTTATTTTCAAGAATTATAGAAGTTCGTAAAACTGGTGTTGGCATACTAATGGTTGAACAAAATGCAAAACAAGCACTTGGTATTGCTGATAGAGGGTACGTATTAGTAAATGGAAAAAATAGTAGAGAAGGTACAGGTGAAGAACTATTAAATAATCCAGAAGTTAGAAAGTCTTTTTTAGGAGGTTAAAATGATTGATTTTCTAAATTCTATAATTGTACTTCTAAATTTTATTATAATTCCAGGCATTTCTTATGGCTCTCAACTTGCACTTGGTGCGCTTGGAGTTACATTTGTTTATGCTATACTTCGTTTTGCCAATTTTGCACATGGAGAAATCATGTCATTTGGAGCGATGATAACAATTTTATTAACGTGGTTATTTCAATCACAAAATATTGGTTTAGGAATTCTCCCTACTGCTCTGTTGGCGTTACCTATAGGAATAATAGCAACTATTATCTTATGCATTATTTCTGATAAATTTGTTTTTCAATATTACAGATATCAAAAAAGTGTTCCTGTTGTTTTAGCAATGGTTTCAATAGGGGTTATGTTCGTAATTAATGCAATAATAAGAATCATAATTGGAACTGAAACTATAAAATTTTCTGATGGACAGAAATTTATAATGAAAGCCAAACAGTTTAAAGTAATGACAGGTTTAAATGAAGGATTAGCAATAAAATCTTCTCAAGTTATCACAATATTAATTACTGTATTACTTTTAACTTTTACTTTCTGGTTTTTGCAAAAAACAAAAACTGGAAAATCAATGAGAGCATTTTCTGATAATGAAGATTTAGCATTATTGTCAGGTATTAATCCTGATAGAGTAGTATTCACTACTTGGATTATTGTAGGAGTCTTAGCTTGCGTTGCTGGAACACTTTATGGTTTAGATAAAAGTTATAAACCTATTATTTATCTCAATTTAGTCTTGCCAATATTTGCCTCAGCAATTGTTGGAGGTATTGGTAGTCCCTTTGGAGCTGTAGTAGGTGGATATGTTATAGCTTTTTCAGAAATCATGGTCACATATGCTTATAAGAAATTTTTTGTCTATTTGCTTCCAAGTTCTATGGAGCCAACTGGTCTAGTACAATTACTTTCAACTGATTATAAATTTGCTGTATCATTTTCAATTTTAGTCATCGTTTTACTAATAAGACCATCGGGAATATTTAAAGGAAGAGTTTTATGATGAAGTTTGAAAGATATGAATGGGTAGCCATTACAATCATGATCTCGCTATTTTTTTTTGTAGGTTTTATTCAAGGATGGTCTGTAAGTTTAGTAATTTTAAATATGTGTATTATTTCAGCAATAATGACAATGGGGGTCAATATTTCTTGGGGTTATGCAGGAGTAATTAATTTTGGTGTAATGGGTTTTTTGGCAATGGGTGGATTAGCAGCAGTACTTGTTTCTTACCCTCCCATAACCGAGTCATGGCAGGCTGGAGGTAGAGGGCTAGGAATTAGTTTTGCTTTACTTGTCGTATTGGTAATTGCTGTAATGTATATTAATAAAACAATAATCCAAAAAAGAAATAGGTATATTTTAAATTCTCTCATTATTTTTTTTGGAATTTTAATTATCAGGCACTTTTATTTAAATGCTACTCATAATATTGAAGACGTTAATCCGGCAATTGCAGGGTTTTTAGGTGGTCTTGGATTACCAATAATTTTCTCTTGGATAGTAGGAGGTTTTTTTGCTGCAGGTGTCGCATTTGTAATAGGTAAAGTTGCTTTAGGATTAAGATCAGATTATCTTGCTATTGTTACACTTGGTATATCAGAAATAGTTGTAAGTGTTTTAAAACATGAAGAATGGTTGTCTCGAGGAGTAAAAAATGTAATCGGTTTAAAGAGACCAGTGCCATATGAAATAAATTTACAAAATACCGATTGGTTTATTGAATTAGTTACATACCTCAATGCATCTAAGTTAAATAATATTATTGATGTAAGTGAGAGGCAACAAGTTTTAAATAATCTTATTATTGATGCCTCAGGAATATTTGTAAAATTATCATACGCAATTTTATTTTTGATTGTAATGTTTATAATTTTTTATTTTGCTAACAAGGCTCAATTATCTCCATGGGGAAGAATGATGAGAGCAATTAGAGATAATGAAACAGCTGCTAATGCAATGGGTAAGGATGTAGTTAAACAACATTTAATTATTTTTGTTATTGGAGCTGCAATTGTAGGTGTTGCTGGTGCAATGTTAGTGACATTAGATGGCTTATTTACCCCATCTGGATATAGACCCTTACGTTTCACATTCATCATCTGGATCATGGTTATTGTTGGCGGTAGCGGAAATAATTTAGGTGCTATATTTGGTGGATTTGTTATTTGGTTTTCTTGGATCGAAGCAGCACCACTTACAACATTTATTATAAATCACTTAACCATAGGATTAGAACCAGATAATGCTTTAAAATTACATTTACTAGATAGCGTACCTTATTTTAGATACTTATTAATGGGATTAATTTTATTATTAATTTTACGATATAGACCTAAAGGAATAATTCCTGAAAAAGTTAGACATTCATAAAAAAACCCCAGCACATATGCTGGGGTTAGTATAAAAATTGTTATTAAATATTAAAGAGCACCAACAGTAACGAATTCGCCACCACTAACTTCTAACTCTTTAAAAGCACCAGCTGCATCACCTAATGCATTAAACTCTACGTCTGTTGCACCTTGGTAATTTATATCTTTTCCTTCAGCTAACATTTGTAAGCCGTAAGATAATTGACCAGGATTAATAATAATACCTGGCGCATTTGATACTTTTCCAATATTTTTTAGAATAGATTGCTTATCAGCAGATCCTCCAGCTTGAATTGCAAGAGCAATAATTGCTGCCGCATCATAAGATTCACCAACATAAGGTCCGCTACCATCCATGCCATTAGCGGCTGCTAAATCGCCAAATTTAGCTGAACCTTTTGAAATTGCACCTGGCATAGAACCAAATGATCCTTCTAAGTCTGCACCAATATTATCTACTATTGATTGACCAATCATACCATCAGATAGAACAAATGTATCAAACGCACCTGAATCTAAAGATGCTTCAATCATACCTTTTCCACCATCATCAATATAACCAATTACCAATAGAGCATCACCACCAGCTGATGCAAGAACACCAACTTCTGATGAATAATCAGCTTTACCATCTTCGTGTGCAGCAGATGCAGTGATAGTTCCTCCACCCTTAGCAAATGCAGCTTCAAACACTTCAGCTAATCCTTTTCCATAGTCATTGTTAGTATATGTTACAGCAATACTACTAATTCCTCTGTCTAGTGCTAGTTTAGCAAGTACTTGACCACCTTTTGCATCTGATGGAGCTGTACGCCAAAATGTACCAGCATCAGCAACTTTACTTAAACCAGGTGAAGTTGCAGATGGAGATACCATTAAAATACCATTTGGTACTGCAACGTTAGCATTGATTGCACCTGTTACACCTGAACAGTCAGCACCCATAATAGCTGTTACACCTTGTGCAACTAGATCCTCAGCAGCAGCAGTAGCAGCAGCAGAGTCTACACAAGTTGAATCAGCTTCTAAGATAGTAATTGTTTCACCACCTAAAAGATTTCCAGAGTTTGATGCTTCATCAAATGCCATTCTCGCACCATCTCTCATAGCAGGAGTTAAAGATTCAATTGGTCCTGTAAAACCAAGAATAATTCCTACTTTAATTTCTGCTAATGCAGCAGTCGTTACAGTCGACAAACTTACAATAACAGCTAGAAGTAATTTTTTCATATTTCCTCCAAAAAAGTATACTTTTTATATACGGTACCTCATATACTAGTTCCAAAAATCAATCATGCAGTTTTTTTATAAAAATACCCAAGATTTTAGCCAAAAACCATAAATTGACTTCATTTGCCTCACCAGATAAAGATCAAAAGTATGACAATTGGAATTTTAGGCGGAGGTGTGTGGGGAAGTGCGCTTGCTCGAGTTTTAAGTAAAAATAAAGTTATCATTTATGCTCGAAATGAAAAAATTGTTAAATCAATAAATGAAAATAAAATCAATCCAAAATTAAAATACAGTTCATTTAATGAAAATGTCACTGCTACAAACTCTTTAAAAGAAATTAGAAACGTTAAATTTTTATTTATAACTTTACCTGCTCAAAACATTAGGGAGGTAATTAAGGAGTCATCATTACATAATAAAAATCATCATATTATTATATGTTCTAAAGGGATTGAAATATCTTCATCAAAATTTTTAACAGATGTATTTCAAGAAATGACGCCTTTTAAATCAATAAGTATTTTATCAGGTCCATCTTTTTCAAATGAAGTATCTCAAAGTTTACCAACTGCAGTAACACTTGCAACAAAAGATAAAAAAGATTTTGAGAATATTTCAAAACTTATACCTAACAAAGAGTTTAGAATTTATTATTCAAATGATTTAATTGGAACGCAGATAGGTGGTGCTTTAAAGAATATATATGCTATAGCTGCAGGCATTGCAGAAGGTTTAAACTTAGGTGAAAATGCTAAAAGTGCACTTATATCTAGATCTTTTGCTGAAATGACACGATACGCAAAAAAATTTAAAGCTGATAAAAATACATTATTTGGTTTATCTGGGCTTGGTGATCTCATTTTAACATGCAGTTCTAAAAATTCTCGAAATACACAGTTTGGTATTAAATTAGCTTCTACAAAATATGATAATTTTTTAGATCTTTTAAAATCGCAAGAAGTAACAGAGGGTTATTATACAGTTAAAGCAGTCTATAATATTTCACAAAAAAAAAATATTGATATGCCAATTATGGAGTCTGTATACAATATACTTTATAAGCAACATGATTTAAAGGAAGAACTAAGTAATTTACTGAGTAGACCAATAACAGAAGAAAACATTTAATTCGATGACAAAAAAAATATTTTATAACTTAGATACAAACTGGGTAAACAATACACAAATTAATTTAAGTGCTGTAGAGCGTCGAACATTTACATTAACTAAAAGAAGAACTGTTAAAAAGGAATTTCAAGTTGCTTGGTTGTTAAAAGCTATTACTTTAATCGATCTTACCACACTAAGTGGCGATGACACTTTTGGAAAAGTTGAAAGACTATGCAATAAAGCTCTTAATCCCATTGATAATTATATTCTTCAGGATTTAGGAATAGAGAATAATGCAGTAAGAGTAGGAGCTGTGTGTGTCTATCATCATCTAATAAAAGATTGTACAAAACTAATTCAAAACAAACTTCCAATTGCTGCAGTTTCTACAGGTTTTCCTGCAGGTTTATCATCTTATACGACTAGAAAAAAAGAAATTTCTGACTCTATTAAAGATGGCGCAGATGAAATTGATATTGTTATCAATAGAGGATATGTTCTCCAAAATAATTGGAAAAAATTATATGATGAGGTTCGCAGTTTTAAAGAAACAGCAGGTAAAACAAAAATTAAAGCAATTCTTGGTGTTGGTGATCTTGAGACTCTTCGAAATGTAGCAAAAGCATCTTTAGTTTGTATGATGGCTGGTGCCGATTTTATTAAAACATCAACAGGAAAAGAAAGTATAAATGCTAACTTAAATAATAGTCTTGTTATGTTGAGAATGATTAGAGATTTTTATTCAAAAACTGGAAAAAAAATTGGCTTTAAACCTGCAGGTGGAATATCAACTGCAAAATCTGTTTTAGAATTTTTAATATTGGTTGCTGAAGAGCTAGGATTTGAATGGGTTAATCCTAAATTATTGCGAATTGGTGCTTCTAGTTTATTAATTGATATAGAGAGACAACTCTATCACTACACTAGTGGCAGGTATGCAAATAAAGAGAAACTTGCAATAGGATAATATGGATAAAGTTATTAAAAATTTTCAAAATATATCTTTTGGACCAGCACCAGAAGACAGCAAAGAAGTTAATAGTTGGATAAAAAATTTAAAAAATCCAAATAATCATTTTATTAATGGTAAATTTGTAAAATCGTCTAGCTCAAAAAAATTAAATATAATTAACCCTTCTACAAATAAAAAAATTGCGACATTGTCTGTTGCTTCGAAAAAAGATGTTAATGCTGCTGTTAGTGCTGCTAAAAAAGCTCATGTCAAATGGTCAAAACTTTCATCGTTTGATCGATCAAAATATTTATACGCTCTTGCACGTCTCATACAAAAAAATTCAAGATTTATTTCTGTTTTAGAGACCATTGATAATGGTAAGCCTATAAGAGAAACAAGAGATATTGATATTCCACTTGTTGCTAGACATTTTTATTATCATGCCGGATGGGCTGCGAGGAATACAAACAACTTTGATAACTCTATTGGTGTTGTTGGGCAAATTATACCCTGGAACTTTCCATTATTAATGTTAGCTTGGAAAATTGCTCCTGCAATTGCTCTTGGGAATACAGTAGTCTTAAAGCCTGCAGAGTATACTTCTTTAACAGCGCTTTATTTTGCTGAACTTTGTGAAAAAGCTAAAATTCCACAAGGTGTAATTAATATTATTACAGGAGATGGTTCTACTGGTGAACATATAACAGTGCACAAAGATATTAAAAAAATTGCCTTTACAGGATCAACTGAAGTTGGAAAGAAAATAATTCAAACAAATACTAATCCAGATAAAAAAATGACAATGGAACTAGGGGGCAAATCACCTTTTATTGTTTTTGAAGATGCTGATTTAGATAGTGCAGTAGAAGGTGTTGTTGATGCAATTTGGTTTAATCAAGGTCAAGTATGTTGTGCAGGATCAAGACTCTTAGTACAAGAAAGTATTGAGAAAAAATTTATCCAAAAACTAAAAAAAAGAATGGAAAAACTTCGTGTTGGTGATCCATTAGATAAGTCTATCGATATTGGGGCTATAGTTGCACCAGTCCAACTTAAAAAAATTAATTCTTTAGTAAATAAAGCACAAAAGGATGGAAATAAATTATGGCAACCTTCATGGTCATGTCCAACAAATGGTTTATTTTATCCTCCATCTTTATTTACAAATGTAACACCGTCATCTTTTATTGCTCAAGTAGAAATATTTGGACCAGTTTTAACAACAATGACATTTAGAACACCTAGTGAAGCCGTTTCCATTGCTAATAATACGCCTTATGGACTTGCAGCAAGTATTTGGTCTGAAAATATTAACTTGGCTTTAGATATTGCTCCAAAAGTAAAAGCTGGTGTCATTTGGATAAATTCTACAAACTTATTTGATGCTGCGTGTGGTTTTGGGGGATACAAAGAAAGTGGTTTTGGAAGAGAAGGTGGTTCGGAGGGTATTAGAGCATATTCAAAATTACCACTTCCTCTTTCTAAGTCAAAAAGAGGAAAGAAATTATCTAAAGGTTCATCATCTAACTCTATCGATAGAACACCAAAATTATATATTGGAGGCAAACAAAAAAGACCTGATAGTGGTTATTCCTTTTCTTTATATGATGCTCAAAATAATTTTATTTGTGATGTTCCAAACGCAAATCGCAAAGATGTAAGAGACACCGTTGAGGTTGCTTCTAAAGCAGTTGGCAAATCTTCTACTAACTTTAATAGAGCTCAAATTCTTTATTACTTAGCAGAAAATTTGCAAAATCGAAAAACTACCTTTTCTAATTTACTATCTTCTTTAATTGGTATTTCACAAAAAGATGCCGAAAAAGAATTTGATCAATCAATAGAAAGATTATTTTATTACGGTGCTATGGCTGATAAGTTTGAAGGCTCTATACATAATCCTCCTATAAGAGGTTTAACACTAGCTGTTAAAGAACCGATAGGCGTTGTTGCAAATATTTTAAATGATGATTATCCACTATTAAGTTTAATAACTACATTAGGATCAAATTTTGCAGCAGGAAATGCTAGTATTATTGTTCCAGGACAAAAGACATCTCTTTTAGCAACGGAATTGTATCAACTACTTGAAACTTCTGATGTTCCAGCTGGGTATATTAATATCCTTACAACTAAACAAAATAGTTTGAATAAAATCTTATCTGAACATGAAAATATTGATGGTATTTGGTTTTTTAGTGAAAATAATAATGAGCGTCTCAAGGTTATTCAAAGTACAACATCAAATTTAAAAAGAACTTGGTGTCCACAATCAAAAAATCTTGATTGGTCTTCGAAAGAAGAAGATTTCTTAGAAGAGTTTTTATATCAAAGTATACAAGTAAAAAATATTTGGATCCCATACGGAGAGTGATATACTAAAAATATGTTAATTAACGTCGATCCTATTTTAAGTCCTGATATATTAAAAACATTACGTGAAATGGGTCATGGTGATAGACTCGTTATATCTGATATTAATTATCCTGCTCATTCGAACCATAATAGAGTTCACAGATTAGACGGCCTAGATATGACAACTGTTATGAGAGCAGTATTATCTGTTTTTCCATTGGATAGTTTCGTAGACTCAGCTGTTTACCGAATGGAAGTTGATAATCAACCAGATGAAATTAATGATGCTAATAAAGAAGTAATTGATGCAATTAAGGAAGTATCAGGAGATCATTGGAAAATTGGTTCATACGAAAGACAAGAATTTTATAAGCAATCAAGATCAACCTATGCATATATTACAACAAGTGAAAGACGACCTTACTGTAATTTTATTTTAACAAAAGGTGTTATTAAACCAGATGGTACTGTTTGGATAATCGATAAATAATTATGTCGATTAGTATTCTTGGTATTTTTGTTGCTGATCTCGTTTTTTTTGGAGAAAAAATTCCAGTAGAGGGTGAAACTATTCTTGGTAAAAATTTTGTTATTGGCCCTGGTGGAAAAGGATCAAACCAAGCTGTAGCTGCAGCCAAAGCTGGTGCAAAAACTTTTTTTATTTCTAAGATTGGTGATGATCAATTTGGCTCCATGGCAAAAGAAATTTACAAAAATTTTAGTGTGGATTATAGTAATGTCAATATTTCAAAAGATCATTCAACTGGTGCTGCAGGTATACTTGTAAATGAAGCAACTGGAGCCAATGCTATTAATGTTTTTCCTGGGGCAGCAGGTGCAATCACTATTGAAGATATAGATAAAGCAGAAGAGGCAATTAAAAATTCAAGTATATTTCTTACACAGCTAGAGGCACCAAAGGATGTTGTTACCTATGCATTAAAAAAAGCACATAGTTTAAATGTAAAAACAATTTTAAATCCTGCTCCAGCTGCTGAAATAGATGAATCTTTATTTTCTATGATTGATTATTTTACACCAAATGAAACGGAAGCAAGTTTTTATGTTGATCACAATGTTGAAACTCATGAGGATGCTGAAAAAGCAGCAATTCAATTATTAGAAAAAGGAATTAAAAATGTCGTTATTACTCTTGGAGAAAAAGGGGCCTTTTTTGCCAACAATGATGAAAAATTTTCTTTACCTATAGCTAATCTTTCAAATCCAGTAGTTGATACTACTGGTGCTGGTGATGCATTTAATGCTGGTTTTGCTGCGGCACTTACCGAAGGTCAAAATATTAAAGATGCGCTTAAATTTGCTAGTGCAACAGCTGGTTTATCAACGACAAAAATTGGAACAGCAAATTCCATGCCTTTTCGAGAGGAAATTGATAAACTTCTATAATTATTGTATAATAGAATAAATATGCAATTGTTTTTAGAAAGACTGATCTATTTTTGGGCTGGAATTACAGCAATTGGTCTTTTAATTGCTGTAGCTTACTGGGCAATCGCAACTATAATTTACGTAGCTTTTATTTCTCTTTTTGTTGCCATTGCAGCTACTTTTTTCTATCATTTTTATTGGTCCAAAAGAGATAATTAATAGTCTATAAATACCAATAAGGTTATTTATCAGTGTCAAAATATATATTTTACGATTTAGAAACATCAGGAAGAGGTAAGAAAGAATATCCAACTGCCTTTGGTACTACTCCAAAATGGGAGCAGATAATGCAAATTGCTGCAATAGTTACTGACTCCAAGTTTAATCAAACAAATCAAAATATGAATGAGTTCTGCAGACCTCGAACATCAGTGATTTCTCAACCTGGTGCATTAATAACAACACTTAAAGGTATGAGAGAGGCACTTGATGCCCCTCAGTCGTCCTATGAATTAATGAAAAAAATTAATGAAACTTTTGATGAATGGAAAAAAGATGATCCAAGTTCTACTTTTATAGGACACAACATAATAGAGTTTGATGAATCAGTTCTCGAATACAATTTGTTTAGTCATATGTTTTATCCTTACGTAACAAGAAAGAGTAGGGGCGATACATTAAATTTAGCGAGAGGTTTATATGCCATCAACCCATTAAGTATAAAAACACCTTTAACAGAAAGAGGTAATCCTAGTTTTAAATTAGAAAAAATTGCTGAGATGAACAACTTGCCTGTTGAATTTGCTCACGATGCATTTTCAGATGTTAAGACATCCATTGCTCTGACAAAATTTATAAACGAAGCAGATACAACTAATTGGAGTCAACTTCAAATGACAATGAGTAAAGAAGATGCCATTGAATATATAAACAAAAATAAAGGTTTTTGTTTTATGACAAGTTTTGGTGGAAGAATTAAACTTCAAGCATTGTCGATGGTGTGTGAGTCACAATATAATGGTTGGTTTCATACAATTGATTTGGCTCATGATCCAACGCCATTACTAGAAGCTAATTCTGAAGAATTTAAAAAACTTATCAAAAGAAAAAATAGATACGTTATTACTAACCAGCATCCTATAATTCTACCTGGTAAGATTGCTTCTAATTATGAACCATACGATGAGATTGGTTCAGATGTACTTAATGAAAGAGCAAAAATAGTTTTCAAAAATAAAGATTTAGCTGACAAATTTAAACTTATGGAAATTGATAGACGTATTGAAAAAGAGGATGAAAAATCTCAAGATAATATATTTCCTGAAAGTGCAGCAAATGCCTTTCTTGATTTTAAACAATCAACTGAAATAGCAAAATTCCATGAACAGAATGACTGGAATGAAAAATATGAAATTGCTCTTTCAATTAAAGAACCAAGAGCAAACTTTATTTTAAAAAGACTTCTATTTGATGAAAGTCCAAAAACTCTTTCAAAAGAAGATTTTAAAATGGTTCACCGAGAGTTACATGACAGGTTAGTTATTAATCAAGAAAGACCATTTACAACGATACCAGAAGCAATGTCACAAACTGATACTGAATTAGTTAAAATGGAAGAAAGTGATGATGAAAATAAAGCTCAAAAAATGCAAATTTTAAAAGATTACAATGTTTATTTAAATTTTATGGAGAAATATTTTTCTAATAAAAATGCTGAACCTCTTCCAAGTGGTAAAGAACTGAGCAAAATAATTTTTGGTTAATGTTTGAGCTTCAATATATTATCATTGGAATTGTCCAAGGCTTAACTGAATTTTTGCCAATTAGTTCTTCTGGACATTTAGTTCTTGTATCAGAATTAACAAGTTGGCAAGATCAAGGTCTTTTTACGGATGTTGCTGTACATGTTGGAACATTATTAGCAGTTTTAATTTATTTAAGGCCACAAATAAAAGCGTTAATTAAGAGTTTTTTTTCTTTTCAGATTAATCAAAATGATAATTTAATTAAAATTATTATTGCAACAATACCTGCAGTTATATTGGGATTTTTTATTTTTGATTTTGTTCAATTATTTTTTAGAGATATCAAAGTTGTTGCAGTAACAAGTATTGTATTTGCTGCACTATTATTTGTAGCAGATCATTTTAAGATGAAAATATCTTCGTGGGAAAATATGAGTTATGTACAGTCCTTTATCATTGGTGTATTTCAAGTTTTAGCATTTATACCTGGGGCAAGTAGAGCAGGTGTTACAATTACTGGAGCACGTTTCCTAGGATTTGATAGATCTTCTGCAGCAATATTTTCTATGCTTTTATCCATTCCCATTATTTTAGCATCCTTAGTTTTAACAAGTTTAGATTTTATGATTAGTGCTGAGGTAAATATAAATTTATACCAATCATTATTTGCAGCATTTGTTGCATGTATTACAGCACTACTGTCAATAAACATAATGATGCGAATAATACAAAGTTCAACCTTTAATATATTTATTATTTATAGAGTTATTCTAGGTTTTATACTATTATACTTCTATGCTTAAGATAAATGGAGTTTTCAGTGCATCTTTAACACCAGTTAAAAAAGATCTTACTATCAATCAGGATCTTTATTTGCGTCACTGTCAGTATCTTATGAGACAGGGTCATGATGGTCTTGCTATTTTTGGTACAACTGGTGAAGCAAACTCATTTAGTATAATGGAAAAAAGAAATAATATTGAATTTCTTATAGAAAATAAAATAGATCCTAAGGTTCTCATACCGGGAACTGGATCTAGTTCATTGAAGGATGCAATTTCAATGACACAACATGCTTCAAAAATGAATGTAAGGGCAGTTTTAATTCTTCCACCTTTTTTTTACAAAAATGTTTCAGATGAAGGTGTGATAAATTATTATAGAAATATTATTGAAAGTGTAGATGATAATAACTTTCAGTATATACTTTATCATATTCCTCAAAATACATATGTTCCTATTAATTTCAAAGTTATTGAAAGTTTATTGAAATTATATCCAAATAATGTTGTTGGGTTGAAAGATTCAAGTGGAGATTATGATAATATGTTAAAAACAATCAAGTATTTCAACGATTTTGCTGTTTTTTGTGGACATGATACTCTTGCTTTAAACGTTGCAAGACGAGGAGGGGCTGGAGCTATAACTGCTGGTACTAACGTATCAGGTAAGTTACTCTGTTTTATTTTGAAAAATTTTAAAAATGAAAATAATATTAAAAATTTTGATGAATTACAAAATTTACAAGCTGAAATTAGAAAAACATTGACCTCAGCAGAACCAATAAGTTTAATGAAGGCTTATTTTTCAATTGCAGATAATATCACAGATTGGAATAATATTATTCCACCGTTAAAAAAAATTGATAATCCACAAAATAACAAGTTGGTATTATTTTTAAAGGAGTTAATTAATAAGATTGACCCTTTAATAGCGAATACGTGAGTTGAAATATTTTTTTGCTTGTGTAGTAATTATATTTTGAATAGGCTTTAAAAATACAGCAAAACCAATAAAATCAGTAAAGAACCCAGGAGTAATTAAAAGTAATCCTGATACTAATAAGAAAATACCTCCTTTTATTTCCTCAGTAGGCATTACACTTTGTGATAAATTTCTTTGTGCATCAAACAATAATTTAATTCCTTGTCTTCTAACAAGAAATATCCCAACCAAAGCAGTAGTAAGTATAATTGCAATAGTATTTAGAATTCCTATATTAGAGCCAATTGTTATAAAAATACTTATTTCAATAATCGGAATTATTATAAAGGCTAGAAAAATCACTAGCGCACTATACCAGTTTTTTCATCCTCAATGTTTTTTTCTATTTTATTCTCAAATTCTCTTAATCTTTTATAGACACTTGCTAATTCAATAATAGTAGGCCATGCTCTAAATAAATATTGTAGAGATCCTTCAACTCTTCCAAAAGCTCTTATAATTTGTTGCATAACTCCGAGTGTCATGACACCTGCAACAATGGCTGGGGCTAAAAATATGTAAGCAGCAAGAACGTTAGCTTGTAAATAAGCAAGTCTACCAATGCTAAAATAAAGATAATATAGATAACTTTTAAAATGGATTTCTCTAACGCCTTGGAAAAGTTCTTCTAATGATTTAGGTCTTATACTTCCATCATCTTCAGCAATAACTAAAATTTTTCTATAAGCAGCTTCTTTTTTTTGAAGATCATATTCAATACCAACTAATCTTAATATCCACGCAAGTACAATCATTAATATTGTACCTCCTACTGCCCATATAAATGCTCCAGAAACCAAACCATATTGCCAATCACCAAACCATAAAATTGGAATTCCAACTGAAAGAGTCATTAAAAGAGGGAAGAATTCGACCAGTACAAGAACAGACTCAATTAGGCTTGTTCCTAGACCCTCCATAATTCTACTAAATTTAATTGTATCTTCTTGAACTCTTTGACTTGCACCTTCTATGGTTCTCGCTTGATCATATACGCTATGGTACCACTCAACCATTGCAGTTCTCCATCTAAACAGAAAATGTGAAGTAAGAAAAGAGATCGCAAGTCCTAATGCAATTGAAATAGCAGCTAATTGAGCAAAGCTAAAAAGAGCTCCCATGTATTCTTGCATGGTTATAGCATTTGGTGTTCCAAGTGCTTTTTGAATCATGTCATAAAATTCACCAAACCATTCATTGATTTGTACATCAATCTGAACTTGCACCCATATAGAAGTAAGAATTACCACTGAGCCTACATAAGCCCATACATACCATTTTGGTTCAGTGAAAAATTTAAACATTAAATATTTATATAGATTTAATTGTAATTAAAAAAAGAAGCTAAAAGTATTAATTATTTTTTCTTTTGACGCTTTTTGTTTCTTCTATATTTAGAACCTCTTTTTCGTCTACCTCTATGTTTTTTTGGATATCCCATATTGTAAATACGGTATACAAAAATAATAAATTAAGTCAAAGACTAATAATGCCAATCTTTAGCTTCATTAAATAAAAAATCTCTAAAAACTTCAAGTCTTCTATCATTTTTAAAAGACTCTGAATAAACAAAGTATGTTTGATATGACGGCCCTTCTAAGTTTGGTAGAACACGTACAAGTTGAGGTTTATCTGAAACCATATAATCGGGCAAAGATGCTAAACCACCACCTTTTTCAACAGCAAGCGACATTGCATAAATACTATTTACTCTAAATTTAGGTCTTCTTTTAACACCTTCTTTTCCAATTTTTAATATCCAGTCTATATTAGAAATAGGTGATGGAAGACCCGCTCCAAAACAAATTAAATCATGTCTATCAAGATCATTTACATTCCTTGGTATACCACTATTTTGTAGATAATCTGATGATCCATAAATATGATTATGGAAATTTACAAATTTTTTAAATATTAAATTTGCTTGTGTTGGTTTTTTAACTCTAACTGCAACATCTGCAACTCTTGCAGCCAAATCTACTTCTTCATCACTCATTATAAGATTAACATCTATTTCAGGATACTGATCAGCAAATTTGTTTATTCTTGGTGTTAACCAAGTTGAGCCAAAACCTACTGTAGTACTTACTGTCAATTTTCCAACTGGTTTAGTTTTTTTATCAAGTAATTTTTTTTCAAAGTCTGATATGGAGAAATTGATTTCGTTAACTGTGTTAAATAGATTTTCACCTTGTTCCGTTAATCTTACACCTTTTTGATGTCTTATAAACAAAGGTGTTTTTAAATCATATTCCAGGTCTTGTATTTGTCGACTTAATGCTGATTGACTTATATTTAATTTTGCACTTGCTTTAGAAATACTTCTTGAAATTGCGATTTCATAAAATGATTTTAATTTATCCCAATCCATTATCTTAATGAATCTATAATTTCACTATAGCTATTTTGATTTTGAGATAATAAATAGGATCCAACTGCCACTACATTAGCTCCATTATCTTTACATATTTTAGCATTTTCTTTGTTTACTCCACCATCTACTGATATATCGTAATTATAATTATTATTTTTTCTAATTTCATCTAAATCTTTAATTTTTTGGACCTGATCATGCATAAATTTTTGACCTCCAAAACCAGGTATGACTGTCATAACTATTATTTGTTGCACTTTACTAAATAAATGTTCGATATCCCCAATATTTATTTCAGGGTGAATGGCAATTCCTGCTTTGACTTTAGCGTCACTTATCATTTTAATAATTTCTTCTGGGTTATCATCTGCCTCAGGATGAAAAGTAATGATATCTGAACCAGCTTCTACAAATTCATTAATATATTGCTTTACTGGCTTAATCATAAGATGCACATCTAAAATTTTAGAAGTAACTTTTCTTAACGATTTTACTATATTTGGTCCAAAAGTAATATTGGGGACATAGTGACCATCCATGATGTCTATATGAATATAATCAGCCCCATTCTTGTCTAAAAGTTTAACTTCTTCCTCTAATTTGAGTATATCTGCTGATAATATAGATGGTGAAATTTTTATCATTTAAAATAGATATATAATATATAAACAAACATTCATAATGAATTCTATTGTTCAAAAACCTTGGGGATACTATGAGATTTTAAAATCTGGTAAAAGATTTCTTGTTAAAAAACTTTTTGTTAAACCAGGAGGAATGTTATCTTTACAAAATCATGAACATCGTTCAGAGCATTGGATCGTTGCAGAAGGTGAAGTTGAGGTTACTTTGGATAAAAAAACTTTAAATCTTGTAGAAAATGAAAATATTTTTATTCCAAAAGGCTCTCTTCATAAAATTGCTAATAAAGGTTCAAAAGATTTGATAATTATAGAAATGTGGTACGGAGAAATTCTCGATGAAAATGATATTAAAAGATATGATAACGATTATAATATAATTTAATGTTAATTAAGACTCCAATTTCCTTAGGCGAATTAGTAGATAAAATATCTATTTTATTGATTAAACAGAAAAATATCTCTGATTCAATTAAACTTGAGCATGTAAATAAAGAATTTGAATTTCTTCAGAAAACATTAAAGAAATATATTTCTGAAGAAGAAATAAACGACTTTCTTGTAAAGCTTGTAAATATAAACTCTAAATTGTGGAATATAGAAGATGATATTAGAGAGTGCGAAAGAAAAAAATTATTTGATCAAACATTTATTGATCTAGCTAGAAGTGTCTATTTTACAAATGATGAAAGAGCAAAAGTAAAGAATGATATTAATAAAGCCTTTGGCTCTGAATTAGTTGAGGTAAAATCTTATGAGGAATATTAATTAATAAATTCTTGAAACGCTCTTTGTAACAAGAGAAACTAATTTTTCTTTGTAAATATTATCCTTAAATATATCAACTGAGTCTACAGCTACATTTGAAAAGTGATTTGCTCTTGTAAGAGTATCTTCAATGCATTGATATTTATTAATTATTTCTAATGCCATTTCAAAATCACCATCATTTTGATTAAGATCAGATATTGTTCTTTCCCAAAACTTTTTTTCTTTATCATTTGATCTACCGTAGGCTAATATTATTGGAAGAGTAATTTTACCTTCTTTAAAATCATCTCCAGTATTTTTTCCTAATATTTTTTTGTTTGAAGAATAATCAATAGCATCGTCAATTAGTTGAAAAGTCATGCCAAAGTTTGTTCCAAATGATTTCAATGCGTTAACCTCGGCTTCTGTTCCAAGACCACTAATTGATCCAACTTGACATGCTGCACTAAATAAAGAAGCGGTCTTTGCATTTACAACTTCAAAATAAATATTTTCGTTTATTTCTAAATTTTTATCATTAGCAAGTTCTAAAACTTCTCCTTCAGAAATTACAACACTTGTATCAGCTAATATTTTTAACGTTGCAGTATTTCCATATTTTGTCATAAGTTGAAAAGCTCTACTAAATAAAAAATCACCAACTAATACACTTGTTTTATTTTTCCATTTCTCATTTGCTGTAGGTTTTCCTCTTCTTTGTTTACTTTCATCTATTACATCATCATGTAATAGTGTTGCTGTATGAATAAATTCTACTGCTGCAGATAAACCGATGTGATTCATTTTATTTTTAATTTCACTAGTTCCATTTCTTGTCATATGAAAACTTGAAACAGTTAAAAGAGGTCGTAATCGTTTTCCTCCTGATAAGATAAGGTATTTTCCAACTTCATGAACCAAAGGTACATTGCTATCTAATTTATCAAGAATAATGGTATTTACAGATACCAGATCTTCTTTACATAGATCTGTTAATTCTTTAATTTCATCTTCAAATGAAAAATCTTTTTTTCTGAGCGGAAGAACATTATCCATATTGTTTAACTATTAGAATATTATGTGAATTCATTAACTTAATTGACGCACTTAAACTCAAATTACTAAAATTACAAACAAATGCTACATAACGCTTTAAGAAAAGATTAACATTTGTTATTAGATATTATGTTTAAAAGGTTATTTTCGAAGAGTACTACAATACCTGTTTTACGTTTATCTGGCATTATATCATCACAGTCAGGCTTAACAGGCTCTGGTTTATCACTAAATAATTTAGAAAAACTAATTGATAAATTATTTGCTGATAAAAAATCTCCTGTTGTATGTTTGATCATTAATTCACCTGGAGGTTCTCCGACACAATCCTCTTTAATTGCAAAAAGGATCATAGATTTAGCAAAGGAAAAAAATAAAAAAGTTTTAGCATTCGTTGAAGACGTTGCAGCTTCTGGTGGTTATTGGTTAGCATGTGCAGCTGATGAGATATATATTGATCAAAACTCTGTTATTGGATCAATTGGTGTTATTTCACCAGGTTTTGGTTTTGTCGATCTTTTAAAAAAAGTTGGAATTGAAAGAAGAGTTTATACATCTGGAAAAAGTAAAAGCTTTCTTGATCCTTTCAAAGAAGAAAAACAGGAAGACATTGATAGATTAAAAAATATTCAAGAACAAATTCATGATAATTTTATTAATTATGTAAAAGATAGAAGAGGCTTAAAGCTTGATCAGAATAAATTAGACGATATCTTTTCTGGTTTATTTTGGGTTGGTAACAAAGCTATCGATTTAGGTTTAGCTGATGGTATTGGTGCATTAAAACCAATTTTAGAAGATAAATTTGGAAAAAAAATAAAAATTAAAATGATCAGTCAAAAAAAATCATTTTTACAACGTAGGTTTTCTTCCTCAATATTTAATTCTGATGAAATTTTATATAAAATTGAAGAACGAATTATGTTTTCTAGGTTTGGTTTGTAATGAAATTTCTAGTTTTATTTGTAATTCTAGCCTCTATTTTATTATTTTTAAAGTTTAAGAAAAAAAAACAAGACAAATTCACTAATAATAAAGTAAATAATGACTCAGTAATCGATTTAGAGAAAGATCCAAGAACGAAAGAATATAAACCAAAAGATTAAGAGTTATATGACTGCAAAAACAATGGAAGAGTTAGTTTCTCTTTGCAAAAGAAGAGGTTTTTTATTTCAATCAAATGACATCTATGGCGGTATCAAAGGTTTATATGATTATGGACCAATGGGAGTTGAGTTCAAAAATAATCTTAAACAAGCTTGGTGGAAATCAATGGTATATGAACGAGATGATACCGAAGGTCTGGATGCTTCAATTTTAAGTTCTCCAGTAGTTTTAAAACATTCAGGCCATGAGGATACATTTACCGATCCTTTGGTTGATTGTCGCGCATGTAAATCAAGGTGGAGAGCAGATCAATTATTAGAAAATAATAAATGCCCAAATTGTAAATCAGAAGATCTTACTGAGCCAAGACCTTTTAATTTAATGTTTAAAACTGCAATTGGACCAGTAGATGATGGTTCGTCATTCGCATATTTAAGACCAGAAACGTGTCAGCAAATTTTTACTAATTTTAAAAATATATTAGACTCAACTTCTAGAACTATTCCTTTTGGTATCGCACAAATGGGAAAAGCATTTAGAAATGAAATAACACCTCGTAATTTTATCTTTAGAGTTAGAGAGTTTGAACAAATGGAATTAGAGTTTTTTGTTAAACCAGGTACTGATGATGAATGGCATGAATACTGGATAAATAAGAGAATAGAATGGTGGGTTAATCAAGGAATAAAAAAAGAAAATTTAAAAAAAATTGAAGTAGAAAAAGATGAACTAGCACATTACTCTAAAAGAACTGTTGATATCAATTACGTTTTTCCCCATGGGGAAGAGGAGCTAGAAGGGGTAGCCAATAGAACAGATTTTGACTTAGGTTCTCACACCAAAAATCAAAACGATTTTCAAATTACATCACAAGTTATGAAAAACTCTTCTTCAACAACAAAACTAGCTGTTCAAGATTTAGAAGAAAAAAAATGGTATATTCCTTACGTAATTGAGCCATCAGCTGGTGTTGATAGAGGAGTTCTGGCTTTATTAAATGAAGCTTATCGTGAAGAAAATGTAGATAACGATAATAAAAGAATTCTTTTATCTCTAAAACCTCACCTTTCACCTATTAAAGCTGCAGTTATTCCTCTCAAAAAAAATAATGAAGAATTAGTTAATTTATCTAAAGAAATAAAATCTAATCTGCAGAAATTGGGATTAGGTAGAGTTGTTCTAGAAAATTCAGGAAACATAGGTAAGAATTATAGACGGCATGATGAAATAGGAACACCAATTTGTTTAACTGTAGATTTTGAAACTCTAGAAGATAAAAGTGTTACTGTTAGGGATAGAGATAGTATGAAACAGGAAAGAGTTTCTATCGAAAATTTATCTGAATATTACAAAAAATATTTCAATTAATAAAATTATATGAAAAAAGTTAGTGATATTCATGCAATAAAAATTATTTTTTTTATAACTGCTTGTTATGTAGGCTTATGGGCTATTAGGATACCTACCATAAAGGATCAACTTCAAACTGATTATGTAGGTGTTGGATATATAATGTTATCATTTGCAATTGGCTCAATTATTGCAATGATTTTTGCAAATGCTCTTATTCTTAAAACTTCTACAAAATCTATTTTAACATGCACCTTAATTGCCGAAGGTTGTTTGTGGTTACCAGTACCTTTCATTCAAGAGTTATGGCTTTTCATGGTTTTCTCATTTGTTTTTGGTATGAGTTATGGTGCATTTGAAATAGCATGCAATGTTTATGCATCAAATTTAGAAGTTAGGAAAAAAAAATCTATGATGTCAGGGTTCCATGGATTTTGGAGTCTTGGTGTTTTATTTGGATCCTTAATTACAAGCTTTTTACTAGAGTGGAATTATTCTTTTATTTTTAATATACTTTTGTATGTCATCATTCTTCTTCCTTTTAGCTTGTATTTTGTACTTTGTTTAGAGTCACAAGTTGAAACAAAAACACAAGACTCTAGTAAAAAAAATATATTTTTTATTTGGCCCTTACTTATTTTTTTATTAGCTTTAATTGCAATGGCAAATGCACTAACAGAAGGAAGTGTTGATGCGTGGGGAGCTCTCTATATGAGAGATTTTATTCAAGTTGATGGTTTCTATATTGGCTTAGCAACTCTAAGTTTTAATATTTTTATGGTTATAGGAAGATTTAGTGGCGATTGGATAAGAGATAAAATTGGTGTGTTTCTTTTGATTTTCTTTTTGTTTTTATCGACAATTATAAGTTTAATAATTTTATCTAATTTTAGCAGTATTTATGCAGCTATTATTGGTTTTTCATTATTAGGTATTGGAGCATCCTCAATTGTTCCTATCGCATATAGTTTAGCTGGAAAAATTGAGGGGATTGATAGTGGAGTAGGCATAACTATTATTTCAATTGCAGTTTACGGAACATTTATAGGGGCTCCAGCTTCATTAGGATTTATAGCAAACAACTATGGAATTAATAATATATTTGTTCCAATGCTCATAATTTTTGTGATTTTAATAATTCCTGTAAGTTTTTATAGAAAAAAATTTTCAGTTTAAAAAATCAAAAGATAATGAATCGTTAATTACTAAATTTTGATTTTTATTTTTTATTTCTTTTACAAAATTAATATTTAGTGCTGCAAAAATATTTGAATTTGCTTTTGATACAATTGTACCTATTTTTTTATTATCTACTATTAATTCATCTCCCTCTAGAACATTACCATTTTTTATTTTTAAAGCGTAAAGTTTTTTCTTGAGTAATCCACGATATTTCATCCTTGCAGTAATTTCTTGACCCACATAACATCCTTTATTCCAGTCAATAGCATTTAAATTATCAAAATTATTTTCTAATAATAAAGATTTATTTTCTATTATATCAAATGGAGAATATGGGGTTGTATGATTAATTAAAATTTCATGATATTCTATTTCATTAATTTCTTTCAATCTCTCTTTATCAATTAAAATTTTTTTGTTCGTTATAAGTTTTTTACCTAAATTCATATTTCTAGGATCATTTAAATAAATATGATAATCATCTTCATAATCTATATTAAATAATGAATAAGAATCTAGATTATTAATTTCTTTAAATTCTATATCAGAGCGAAGTTTATAAATTTTTAATCGTCCCAGTAAATTACTATAAAATTTATCATTAGTTTCAAAAATATAGTTTTCATTTATATTGAATATAAAAAAATCTGCTAAAAATTTACCCTGAGGTGTTAATAGACATGAATAAATAATTGATCCATCGTTACATTTTTCAATGTCGTTAGTAATTAAATTTTGAATAAATGATTTACTATCTTTTCCAGAAATCTCAAAAAATCTTGAGTTCAAATGATGAAAAAAGTATTTATCTTTCATAATTATCTAAATATATATTGAATATATTAAAAGTGTAATATTTCTGTGAAAATTCTTGTTATTTCGTCAAATCTTATTGGAGATACAATTTTATCAACTGGAGTAATAAAATATTTTAGTAATAAATATCCTGAAGCTAAATTTACTTTTGTTATTGGTCCATCTGCTAAATCAATTTTCAAAAACTTTAAATCTGCAGAAAACATAATCACTGTTTCAAAAAAAAGATACAACATGCATTGGTTAGATATAATTTCTAATTGTTATGGAAAGAAGTGGGATATAATTATTGATTTTAGAAGTTCCTTGTTATCATATTTTTTAAAACATAAGCAAAAATTTATTTTTAAAAAAAAATCTAATCTAAATCATGTCCAGCAGTTATCTGATTATTTTGGATTTAATTGTTCAAATTTGTTTATTGCAACAAGTAAAGAAGAAGAAGAGATAGTATCAAAAGATTTATCTAATAATTATAAATATTTTGTTATATTTCCAGGTGGAAATTGGAAACCAAAAATTTGGAGTGTTAAAAATTATAATTCATTATTAGTCAAAATTGTATCTCAAAATAAAAATATTAAATTTATTTTAGTAGGTTCAAAGTCAGAGGAAGAAATTTATTTAAATGCAATAACAAAAAATATTGATAGTAATAAGGTAATTAATTTATTTGGCGCATCCTTGACTCAAACTGCTGCTTATATGAAGAAATCAAAATTATTTATTGGAAATGATTCAGGTTTATCACATATGGCTTCAGCAACAAATTTAAAGTCTATAGTATTATTTGGCCCAACAAATGATATGATTTATGGTCCATTTATGCAAGATTCACAAGTTATAAGAACAAATGAAAGCTATGACTATTTTAAAAGTATAAAAATTGATAAAACAAAGTCCTATATGGACTCTATAAGCTTAGAAAAGATTTATCATACATTACAAAAAAATAATTATTGTGAATAAAAATATCGAAATAATTCAGCCTGATGATTGGCATGTACATTTTAGAGAAGGTGACATGTTAGAAATGGTTACTAATTTTTCTTCAAGAATAAATAATAGATGTGTGGCAATGCCAAATACAGAAATTCCCATAACGGATACTAATAAAGCCTTTGCTTATAAAGAGCTTTTAAATAAAGCATCTAGTAATAATTTTGAACCACTTATACCTTGTTATTTAAATGAAAATTTAGATTTAGATGATTTTAGAAAAGGTATTCAAAATAAAGTTTTCTTTGGATCTAAACTTTATCCTTCAAATGCCACTACAAATTCAAGTCATGGAGTGAGTGACATTTCAAAAATTTATAAATTTTTGGAGATTTTAGAAGAAGAAAAAAGCCCACTACTAATACACGGTGAAAAAGTTGCTGAGAATATTGATATTTTTGATCGAGAAAAATATTTTATAGATGATGAATTAAGCATTATTAGAAAAAAATTTCCCCTTTTAAAAATTACACTTGAACATGTTTCAACTTCATATGGAGTAAACTATGTGAAAGAAAATGAAAATATTGCAGGAACAATTACACCACACCATATGCTTTTAACAAAAAAAGATGTATTTCATGATGACTCTATTAATCCCCATCATTTTTGTATGCCAGTTGTTAAAAATGAAACTGATCTAATAGAATTAAGAAAAGCCGCATGTCACAATAATTCTAAATTTTTTTTAGGTACAGATTCAGCGCCACATCCGATTCAAGAAAAAAAACCAAATATGTCATCTAAGCCAGGAATATTTTCATCTCCTTGCTCAATAGAATTATATGCAGAAATTTTTGATCAAGAAAAAGCAATTGATAAGTTAGAGATATTTTGCTCAATTAATGGTCCAAAACATTATAACTACCCAATTAATGATAAAAAAATTAAATTAGAAAGAGAAGAATGGATTATGTCAGAATTATCTAGTTATAAAGATATTCAGGTAAAGAATTTTTATGCTAATAAAAAAATTAATTGGAAAGTACTCCATTAATCTTTATAGAAATATTAATGTCATTAGGAACAAAAATTTATACATGGCTTAAGGGAAACTTTGTTGGTAGCGATGATTTAGGAAATAAATATTACTGTAGTTCTAAAGATTTTAAAGATGTTAAAGCAAAAAGATGGGTTATTTTTAATGGAGAAATAGAAGCATCAAACATTCCACCACACTGGCATGCCTGGCTTCACAAATCTATTGACAGTCCTCCACTTGATTATTCACATAAATACAAATGGCAAAAAAATCATAAACCAAATATGACAGGTACTAGTGATGCATATTTTCCATCATCTCATCCTCTTTCAAAAAATTATGATCCAGAAAAAAAAGAAGAAGAATATAAATCTTGGACTCCTAATTAGAGTAGCAATATTTTTTCTTCTACCCCTAACTCTTTATGCTGAAACTATTGAAAAAAAGTATGCTTCTTTTAAGTTATTAAATAAAACTACAAATAAAGTTTCTACAAAAGATATTTTGGTTACTTCTAAAATATCATGGGAAACTTTAAACATTGAAGTTTTTTATTGTGGCAGTACTCCTCCAACTGAAATTCCTGAAGATTATGTTTTAATAGATGTTTACGATACTATAAACAATGAAGATACTAATATTTATAGAGGCTGGATGATTTCCTCTTCTCCTGATGTTACTCCTTTAGAAAATCCTATTTATGATCTTTGGTTGGTCGAATGTAGTAATGATAAAACTTCTTGAAAATTATTAATATCCTTAAAAAAACTCTCAACCTCTAAACTTTCCTTTAGTTTATTTTCATAAATTTCAGTTTCTATTTCATAGGCACCAAATTGAACTAAATGAGGATTGAAAAACTGTGAATCTAAAATGGAAAAATTATTTTTTTTCAATATTGCTAATAAATAAAGAAGACAAAACTTACTTGTATTGGTCTTTAAACTAAACATGCTTTCACCAAAAAAACATGATCCTATATGCAAACCGTATAAACCTCCAACTAGTTTATCTTCATCATAACATTCTACACTGTGACATTTGTTTATTTTATATAACTCAATATATGTATCCAAAATAATATCATTTATCCAAGTATCTTTATCTCTTCTTTTAATCTCTTTACATAATTCTATAACTTTAGAAAAATTGTGATTAATTTTAAAAATATATTTTGTTTTTTTAAATTCATTAAATAGTTTTTTTGGATAGCGGAAATTTGAAATTGGAATAACGAACCTAATTTTTGGCTTATAAAATTTTATTTCTTCAGAATACTTACTATCAGCCATTGGAAAGTAAGCTTTTTTGTAAAATTCTATTAAGCTATTTAATTCAATTATTTTACTCAATTAAATTTGACATAAAATTAATATTGTAACTTCCTCTTTTAAATTCATCAGTTTGAATAATTTTTTGATGGAGTTGAATATTTGTATTTATTCCCATAATTACATATTCTTCTAGTGCTCTATTCATTTTTTTTAGAGCTTCCGATCTAGTTGCACCATATGTAATTAATTTACCAATCATACTATCATAATGGGAGGGAATTGAGTAACCATCGTAAACAGCTGAGTCGACTCTGATGCCTAGCCCTCCAGGTTGGTGGTATTGTGTTATCTTACCAGGTGATGGTATAAAACTTTCTGGATGTTCAGCATTAATCCTACATTCAATTGAGCTTCCTTTTAATTTTATATCTTCTTGTCTTATTGTAAGTTTTTCACCATTAGCTACAAGTATTTGTTCTTTGACAAGATCAATACCAGTGACCATTTCTGTTACTGGATGCTCAACTTGTAATCTGGTATTCATTTCCATAAAATAAAATTCATCATTTTCATACAAAAATTCTAATGTCCCAACCCCTTCGTATCCTATTTCTTTCATGGATTTTCTACAAAGTTCAGAAATTTTTTCTCTATTTTCATTTGTTAAAACAGAACTTGGACTTTCTTCAATAAGTTTTTGATGTTTTCTTTGAATAGAACAATCTCTTTCTCCAAGAGTAACAACATTTCCAAATGAATCACAAAGAACTTGTATTTCGATATGTTTGGGAGATGTTAAAAATTTTTCTAAATAGACATTTTCATCATTAAAAGATTTTTTTGCTTCAATTTTTGCTTCCTTAATAGCTTTATCCAAATCATCTTCTTCTGTGACTATTCTCATTCCTTTCCCACCACCACCACTCGCTGCTTTTACAATAATTGGATATTTAACTTTTTTAATAAATTCCTGAATTTTATTACTATCACTCAGATCATTAATACCCTTTACTGTTGGTACCCCTGTTTCATCCATTATTTTTTTTGCGTCGATTTTGTTTCCCATCATTTTAATATGTTCTGATTTTGGTCCAATAAATTTAATATTATGTTCTTCTATAATTTCAGCAAATCTCTGATTTTCACTTAAAAATCCATATCCAGGATGAATGGCATCAACATCTGTTAAAGTAGCGGCAGTTATAATAGCAGGAATATTTAAATAACTTGATTGTGCAGAAGCTGGTCCTACACAAATACTTTCATCTGCCATTCTCACATGCATTGCATTTTCATCCACGTCAGAATGAATTGCCACTGTTTTTATTCCAAGCTCTCTACATGCTCTTAGTACACGTAAAGCAATTTCACCTCTATTGGCAATTAGGATCTTTTTGAACATTATTCAAAAATTATAAGAGTGTCACCATATTCAACAGGTTGACTATTTAGAATGACTATTTTTTTTATAATTCCAGATCTAGGAGCTTTAATTTCGTTAAATGTTTTCATTGCTTCAATTAGTAGTAGGGTATCTCCAGCTTTGACATGTTGTCCAACTTTAACATAAGGTTGAGAATTTGGATCAGCAGATAGATAAGCAACCCCGACCATTGGAGATTTAACAATATTATCTTCATTTACAACTTCATTTGTATTTTCAACTTCTTTAACTTCAGTATTTTTTTCAAATTTTTGAACAGAAACATTGTTTCCATTGAAGTTATTTGAGGTAATCTCAATTTCATAATTATTTTTTTTAATCTTTATTTTAGAAACACCATCGATTTTGGATTCTTTAATTATTAATTTAATGTTCTCTAAATCTACTTTATCAATTTTTGTCATACTTATTTATAAATTAATTTACTTATAGCTTCAATTCCTAGAAGGTAACTATTTCCTCCAAATCCGCAAATTAAACCATCTACTCCCTCAGAAGTAATACTTTTCTTCCTATATTCTTCTCTAGAATAAATGTTTGAAAGATGAATTTCAATTTTAGGTTTACTAATTGCTCTTAATGAATCTAGAATAGCAATAGATGAGTGAGTAAATGCAGCTGGATTAATAATCAAACCATCATATTTATCATTTACTTCATGAATTTTATCAATTATTTCTCCTTCATTATTCGATTGAAAAAAAATAATTTCTAGTTGTTTTTCTAAGCATTTTTTTTCGCAATCAGATTGAATTTTATCTAAAGTATCTTTGCCGTAAATATTATCTTCTCTATTACCTAATAAATTAAGGTTAGGGCCATTTATAACAATTATTTTTTTCATTTTATTTAAAATGTTTGCTTAATTTTAATCCTTGATTTTGATAATTTGATTTAATATCTTTACCGTATACAATATTACTATTTTTGTTCAACTTTTCATATTTAATTCTTGCTATTGTCTGACCATCTTCTAATAAAAATGGTACTTCATTAGTTTTTACTTCTAACACAGCAAATGAACCATTAGATAAACCAAAACCAGGATCAAAAAAACCTGCATAATGAACCCTAAAATCTCCTATACCAGTATCATATGGAATCATTTCACCTGCTAAATTTGAAGGAATAATAACTTTTTCTTTTGATTTTAATATATAGAATTTATTTTTTTCAATAACTAATTTTTTATTTTTATTTTTTATTATATTCCAAAAATCTTTTATTTTATGTAATTTAATTTTTGAAAATCTTAAAATAGGAGCATTTTTTTTTGCTACATAAGCAATTATATTTGAACTAGATAGATCAACAGATAATTTAATACCATTATCTATTTTAATATTATTTTTTTTTAAAGATGAAATTATTTCTTTTTTATTAAAATTAATTAATTGTTTATCTGATAAATAAATATGTTTATTTTTAACAAGTCTTAATTGATTCAAACAATTGCCACTTTTAAGTGCTATGTCAAAAGATTTAGATGTAATTTCTAAAAAAATTTCTCCTTGATAATTATTAGGTATTTTTTCATATTCTTCAGCATAATCAACGATAGATCTACAAAAAATATCCAATCTGCCGGTAGTACTCTTAGGATTGCAATGACCAAATATGTTGTTGTCGAGATTTAATCTTTCATTTAATCTAACGATATAAGTTTTATTTCTTCTAAAAATAAATTCTTTGTTTAAGTTTATTTTTTTAATGATTAAATCGTTTAATTTATTTCTTACTTTAGAATTAAAAGGTAAAAAACTGTGTTTTATCTCATAGCATTCTTCGCTTAGTGATAAATCAAGACTAGAAGGCTGTATTTGTTCTTCTTTAATATTTTTATTTAAAATATATTTTTTGTTTATAAAGCTTACATAATCTTGAAATACTAAAGATCCACTCATCAATTTGCCTTCTCAATTATATTAATTAATCTAATTAAATCTTTGTCATTGCTCTCTTTAAAGATAATTAATCTTTTTTTAAAAGTGTTATATTCGTGAGAATCAAATAATAAATAAAAATTGAAAAAATTTATCCATTCTTTTTTATTTAATTTTTCAGCTATTTTTAAATATTTAATCAAAATATTTTTGTTATTATAATATTTGAATAAAAGCTCTTTGTTAGAATTAAAAATTTGATCAAGTTCGTTAAATTGCAAATTTTTAATATCTGTATTTTCGAATATTCTTATCTGTGCGTAGAAATTAGAAGGATGTTGTTCTAAATTTTTCTTATAAAATTTTAAAGCCTCATTTGTATATCCATAAGAAAATAAAATTTCAGCCTTAGTTTCTATCAAAAAACTATTCTTATAATCTTTAATAATTTTATTTAAGCTTTGGAGAGACATTTTTAATTTACCATTTCTAGCTTTTTTTATTGATTCTGCATAAGACTTATATGGTTCATTTAATTTATTCATACCATCATTATGATCACTATATCCAATAAATTTAGCCTTAATGAAATTAAATTTATTATTATAATTAGTATTGTAATTATTTACTTTCTTTTTTTGATAGTTATTTATTAATCTAATTCTATCTTCAAAATTTGGGTGTGTACTAATTCTTTGATTTTCTTTTGTAAATCCATTTTCTAGTAATTTTTTTTCTATAGTCATTAACAAGTTTATGATTGAATCAGAATTCACATTTAATAATTCTAAAGTTTTTAATGAATATAAATCAGCTTCTACCTCTTGTTCTTTACTGAAATTGATATACCTATTTGATAACGTTGCATTTGCTAGAAGAGTGCCTTGAAGCAATTCTGGGTTTTGAGAAATTGCTGATCCAACTAGCACAGATAGCATACTTAAATTATTAAATTTTTTTGAATCTTGTATATTTTTTTTTCGCAAATCAACATGGTTTAGATGTATGTGACCAATTTCGTGCGCCAATACAGTTAATAAAGCAACATAATCTTCAGAATGTTGAATCAAGCCAGAATTAATATGTATTGTATTATTAATATCTACAAATGCATTTATTTCATTACTATTATTTATTTTAAATATAATTTTTCTATTTATTTCATTTACTGATTTAATATCATTTATAATTTTTGAAATAAATTTTTCAGTTTCATAGTCTAATATTTGTGATGCAAATATATTTTGAGGTGCAAAAACAAAAAATAAAAATAAAATTAATAATTTATTAAGACCACCATCCTGATTTTTCTTCAGTATCATCTATTCTACTCTCAATTGGCTCAACATTCTTTTCAATATCTATTTTTTCACCTTCATCTTTTTCTTTATCAATTTTTTTTCTTTTTTTTGTTTTAATTATTGTCTTTTTTTTAACCTCTTTTGTTTTTGATGACTTTTTCTTATTTTTTTTAACTTCATTCTCTCCTTTCAAATCATGATTTTCATCAATTTCAATTGTTGGATCGTGTAGAGAGTATTGTGGATTGAAATAAAAATTTATTTTTGATTCAAAGTTTTTTTCTAAAAGTAATATTTCATTCTTTTTTATATTTAATAAATCTTCTGCAAGATCACTATTACATTTAACACTAATAACTGAATTTTCATTATTAGAAATTTTTTCTTTAATTACCTTTATTATTTGCTCAACAATTGAAGATGAATTTAAAATTAATCCTGAGCCTTTACAATAATTACATTTATCAAATGATTTATCAATTAAACTTGATCTAAGTCTCTGTCTAGAAAGCTCCATTAATCCAAACATACTTATTCTTCCAAATTGAACTCTAGCTCTGTCTCTGATGAGTGCTGTTTTTAAAGTTTTTTCTACTTTAAAGTTATTTCTATAATCGTCCATATCAATAAAATCAATTACCACTAATCCACCTAGGTCTCTCAATCTAAGTTGCCTCGCTATTTCTACAGCTGCTTCTAGATTAGTCTTTAAAGCTGTATTTTCTATATTTCTTTCAGACGTATTTTTCCCTGAGTTAACATCTACAGCTACTAATGCTTCAGTAGTATTAATCACTATTGATCCTCCAGATTTTAATTTTACATTTAGGCTAAAAAGGTCATTAATTTGGGTTTCAATATTATTTGAGGCAAAAAGTGAGTTGTCTACTGATTTAAATTGTTTGATTTTTTTTACAAATGTTGGTGCTAAACTTTTAGTAATTTTCTTTACTTTGTCATATCCTTCTTTACCCTCAACATATATTTTATCTACATCATCACTCAGCATATCTCTAATAGCTCTTTTCAAAACATTGCCTTCCTCATGTATCATATCAGGAGCTTCTGATTTTAATGTTAGTTCGCGAATTTTATTCCATTGAGCTATTAAAAAAGAGAGATCTTTGGAAATTTCTTTTTTAGTTCTTCCTATGCCAGCAGTTCGAACAATTACAGACATTTTTTCAGGAATTTCGACAGATGTTAAAATTTTTTTTAATTTTTTTCGCTCTTCTATATCACCTATTTTTCTTGAGATCCCATCGCTATTCATGCTATTTGGCATTAACACACAATATCTACCAGCAAATGACAAATATGTTGTAAGAGCCGCTCCTTTTAAACCTCTTTCTTCTTTATTTATTTGAACAAGTAGTACTTGTTTTGGTCTTATAACATCTTGGATTTTATATTTTCTAAAAAAATTAAAATATTCTTTCTTTGGACTAATTTTTTTGTTTCTTCTTTTTTTTATAGAAATAATTTTTTCTTCATTAGTTTCTGTATTTAAATCATTGTCTTTTAAATCAATATTTTCTTCTGCAGGCTCTTCTAAGTCACTATTGCTATCTAAATTATTTATCTCTTCTTCTTTTTCACTATTAATTTTTTCATTTAATTCTTTTATTTTCTCTTCATCTGCAGCTGGAATTTTGAAATAGTCAGGATGTATCTCAGTTAAAGGAAGGAAGCCATTTCTGTTTGCTCCAAAGTCAACAAATGCTGCCTGAAGTGAAGGTTCAATTCTGGTAATTTTTGCTAAATAAACATCACCTTTTACAGAATTTTTTTTATTTGTCTCAATTTCAAAATCGTCTAACTTTCCATCTTCTGTAACTGCAATTCTTGTTTCAATTTTATTAGTTGTATCAATAAGTATATTTTTTGACATAATGCCGAAACTCCGTAAAAATTTTTGTATGTTAAAATCATATTAATTATTTGTATATTAATTGCCTATTGTCATATTTTTAACTATTTCACAATGTAGTTTATTAAATATGTCAAAATTGCTTAATTATATAAAAATATTATTAATTTTTCTAATTATATTTATATTTATTTCAATATTTACAGTTTTTTATACTCTTTGGAGATATTCTCCTGATTTACCTTCTTATGATAGTATTATAAAATATAAACCAAATTTATCTTCAAGAATATACAGTTCAGATGGTTTGCTTTTAAAAAGTTTTTATACACAGGAAAGAATTTTTATTCCAGAAGATAGAATACCTCAAATAATTAAATCCGCTTTTTTGTCATCTGAAGATAAAAATTTTTACGATCATTACGGTGTAGACATATTTGCTATTTTAAGAGCTTTTTTAACTAACATTATAAACATGTATTCTGATAAAAGAGTTGTTGGAGCTTCTACTATTACGCAACAGGTAGTTAAAAATTTATTATTAAGTAACGAGTTAAGTTATTCTAGGAAAATAAAAGAGATTATTTTATCTATAAGAATTGAAAATATTTTAGATAAGAAATCAATTTTAGAATTATATTTGAATGATATTTATTTAGGCAATGGATCGTACGGAATAGGAACAGCAAGCTTAAATTATTTTAATAAATCGATTTATGATCTTGAACTCCATGAAGTTGCTTTTTTAGCTGCATTACCAAAAGCTCCAAACAACTATAATCCAAAAAAAAATTATTCAAAAGCTATCGATAGAAGAAACTGGGTAATAGACAGGATGTATGCAAATGGATTTATTGAGAAAAAAGACCTTAAATTTAAAAATAAACCTCTTGATATCTTTCAGCGAAAAGAGGTAATCTTCTCTGATGCTGATTATTTCTATGAAGAAATAAGAAAAGAGCTTTATTCATCTTTTGGAAAAGATGCACTTTATTCAGATGGGTTAGTAATTAAGACTGCACTCGATACAAATATTCAAAAAAAAGCTAATCTTAGTCTAATTGAAGGTTTAATAGAGTATGAAAAAAATAATGGATGGCATGGATTATTAAAAAATACAACTTTAGAAAGTTTCTTAAATGATAAAAGTTATTTTAAGAAAAATAATCCTTTTTACCCAGAATGGAAAGTTGTGATTATAGATGAATTGTATAAAGGTGAAATTAAGGTCTTTGATCAGTCTAATTCAAAATTAAGTATTAATTTAAACAATAATGCAAACAAATGGCTTTTAGATGAGAATTTTAATAAAGGTGATGTAATTTATGTTCAGAAAATTAACGATGAATATATCATTAGACAAGAACCAAAAGTAAATGGAGCAATAATTGTTTTGGATCCTCAAAATGGAGATATTTTAGCTCTTTCAGGAGGATATAGTTTTGTTAAAAGTGAATTTAATAGAGCTACTCAAGCTAAAAGACAGCCTGGGTCTGCATTCAAACCTATAGTTTACTTAGCAGCTTTAAATGAAGGCTATTCTCCATCTACTCTAATATTAGATGCACCCTACGTTGTAGATCAAGGACCGGGCTTACCTAAATGGAAACCTTCAAATTATACAGATGAGTTTTATGGATTAACAACAATGAGAACGGGTATAGAAAAATCAAGAAATTTAATGACAGTGCGACTTGCCAATAGGATTGGTATGAACAAAATTCTGTCAATGGCAAGTAACTTTTATATTAGCGAAGGCTTTGATAAGAATCTTTCTATGTCTTTAGGCTCTGGAGTTGTTACTTTGAAAGATTTAACGAATGCCTATGCTATAATAGCAAATGGAGGAAAACTAATAAAGCCAAAGCTAATAACAAGTATTTATTCAAGAGATGGTAAAAAAATTTATGATACCAGAATAAAAAAATGTAATTCATGCAAAATTGATAATATTTTTTTAGAAAAAAAAGTTCCATCTATCAATGAAGATAAAAATATCATAGTTGATCCAAGAATAGCTTATCAGATAACATCAATGATGGAAGGTGTCATAAAAAGAGGTACTGCAAAAAAATTATTAGAACTAGATGTCCCTATTGCAGGAAAAACAGGAACAACAAATAAGAATAAAGACGCATGGTTTATAGGATTTACACCTGATTTAGTTATAGGTGTATATGTTGGATATGATCAACCAAAATCTCTTGGATATAAGCAAACTGGATCAAGTGTAGCAGTTCCAATTTTTAAAAATTTTGCTGAAAAAATAAATATAAATGAAAATAAAACACCATTTAGAATTCCATCTGGAATTAGTTTTGTAAGGATTGATCCAAGTAGTGGCGTTATATCAAATAAGAAAGGAAGTATTAGTGAGCCATTTATTTTAGGCTCTGAACCATTTTCAGGAAACATCAATATTATAGATGGCCTAGAGAAAATTAATAATAATTCCATTTCAGGAACAGGTGGTTTATTAGAATAGATAATATATGGATAATTTAGAAGTTATTGAAGACAAATTAAAAAAAATAAGATCAAACTATGATCTTATAAGGAGGGGGGTTTGACTATAATTCACTAAAAATTAGATTAGAAGATTTAAAAGTTGAAAGCTCTGATCCAAAAATTTGGAAGCAAGATCATGCTAAGAATATTTTTCAAGAAATTAAAAATATTGAAGTAAAGATTAATGATTTTACAAAATTAAAAAAACTACTTTCTGAGACTGAAGAGATATTTGATTATATTCGAAAAAATAATGATGACTCTCTTTTAGATGAGCTAAAAGATGAAGTTCAGTTAACATTAAAATTATCTGAAAAAATGAGATATATAAATTTATTAAACGATGAAGCAGATCATTTTAATGCTTTTATTGAGATACACGCTGGTGCTGGTGGAACTGAAAGTCAAGATTGGGCAGAAATTTTACAAAGAATGTATGTAAGATGGAGTGAGTCAAATGAAAATTGCAATGTTACTTTATTGCAAGAAACACGTGGAGAAGAGGCTGGAATTAAATCTTGCACTCTAAAAGTAATAATGAGTTATGCTTATGGTTGGTTAAAATTAGAAAGTGGCATCCATAGACTTGTTAGAATATCACCTTTTGATAGTAATAAAAGAAGACATACAAGTTTTGCAAGTGTTTGGGTTTATCCAGAAATAGACGATAAGATTGAAATTGAAATAAAAGAAAATGATTTAAGAATAGATACCTACCGAGCTTCCGGGGCAGGTGGCCAACATGTAAATAAAACAGATAGTGCGGTTAGAATTACACATCTTCCTACTAACATAGTTGTTCAATGTCAAAGTGACAGATCGCAACACAAAAATAGGTCAAATGCTATGAAAATGATAAGATCAAGAATTTATGAGGTAGAGCTACAAAAGAGAAAAGAAAGTGAAAATTTAAAAAATAAAGAAAAAAAAGATATTGGTTGGGGTAATCAAATCAGGTCTTATGTTTTGCATCCCTATAAATTAATTAAGGATTTAAGAAGTGGTCACGAAACTTCTAAGGTTAATGAAGTTTTAGATGGAAAGATAAATGATTTTTTAGAAAATTCTCTAACTTTATAAATATTTTATATAACCTTTATTATACCAATTTTCTTTTTTCCTATTGTAATTTTTATCTGCTTTAAATTCGCATATTCTTTTAATGAAAAATTATCATTACGATATATTTTATCATTTATTCGTATACCGTTAGACTTAATTAATCTCTTTATTTCACTTCTGCTTTTGACTAATTGAAGTTTTTCAATAGAGTCTAAAATTGTAAAAGAATTATTTTCTAAGATAAATTTTTTTTTAGATATAGTTGGCAATCTTTCATCAATAATATTTGAATTGAATATATTATCAGTTATTTCTAAGGCTTCTTTAGCATCTTCTTTTCCCCTAACAATTTTAGTTACCTCATAAGCTAATATTTTTTTTGCTTCATTTATCTCTTGATCTTTAAGGGAAGAAAGTTTTTTTATTTCTGCTAGAGGTAATTTAGTAAATAACTTCAGGAACTTTGATACATCTTCGTCATTAATATTTCTCCAAAATTGAAAAAAATTTAAGCTAGAAATTTTATCTCTATTTAACCATATAGCTCCGTCAGCTGTTTTCCCCATTTTAGAGCCATCGCTATTTGTTATTAAAGGAGAGGTAATACCATATGCTGCTTTATTATTAATTTTTCTTATTAGATCAACTCCACTTAGAATATTGCCCCATTGATCAGAACCGCCCATTTGTAAAATACAATTATAATTTTTGTTTAAATAATAAAAATCATATGATTGTAAAAGCATATAATTAAATTCTAAAATTGTAAGAGGTTGCTCTCTATCTAATCTACTCTTTACAGATTCAAATGTAAGCATTCTATTTAAAGTGATTTTTGATCCAAACTCTCTAAGGAAATCAATATAATTTAAATTCGAAAGCCAATCATAGTTGTTTATTATTAAAGAATTATTAAGGTTAATAAATTTACTAAATGTTTCTTTTATATTATTTAAATTGCTATCTATATCTTCTTTATTAAGTATTTTTCGTGTCTGATCTTTACCAGATGGATCACCAATTAAAGTAGTTCCTCCACCAACTAAAGCTATTGATTGATGGCCATAATAATCAAGCCAGTGAAGAAGCATTAATTGAATTAAGCTTCCAATGTGTAAGCTATCACTTGTAATGTCAAAACCAATATAACCTGATATTCTCTCTTTACAGAGTACTTCATCTAATTTTTCAATTTCAATATCTTGATAAATAAATCCCCTTTCCTTTATCTCATTTAGAAATTCTGATTTATATTCCATTAATAATTATTTAAGTTCTAGTGATTGTGTAATATAATCAACTATAGATTTTTCAAATTCATCTGAGAAATTTTCATAAAAATGATCAGCGCCTTTTATAGGTTTAAATTTTATATCAACTTTTTTTTGTTGTTGTAATTTTTCAACTAAAATTTTTGTTGAATCAAAAGAAGCAATATTATCTTTATCCCCATGTACAATTAGTCCTGAGGAGGGGCAAGGTGCTAAAAAGCTAAAATCTCTAATATTTGCGGGTGGTGAAATTGATACAAAACCATTTATTTCAGGTCTTCTCATTAATAATTGCATAGCAATCCATGCACCAAATGAAAAACCAGCTACCCAACATATTTTGGAATTAGTATTATATTGCTGTATCCAATCTAAAATACAAGCTGCATCACTTAATTCACCTTCACCATCATCAAACTCTCCTTCACTTTTACCCACACCTCTAAAATTGAATCGGATCGTTGAAAATCCAGCTTTTATAAAAATTTTGTACATTCTAAAAATTAATTTTGTATGCATTGTCCCGCCCTTTGATGGGTCTGGATGAAGTAATATCACAATCGGTGAACCATCTTTATTACTGTGAGAGTACTTTGCTTCAATTTTACCTTCAGGTCCAGGGATCAATAAGTCTACCATTTGATAAAGCTAATATTGAAGTTATATGATTTTGTAAATATAGATATTCTAAATATATGAATTCTCTTGGTTTTGATAAGTCAGAAAAAGACACAAAAGTCGTTGTAGCTATGTCTGGTGGTGTAGATAGCTCAGTTGCAGCTGTTATGCTCAAAAAACAAGGATACGATGTAACTGGTATTACACTAAAGTTATATAATAACTCTAACGTATCTAGTGCGAAATCGTGTTGTGCCGGTATTGATATTGAAGATGCTAAAAATGTTGCTCTAAATAATAACTTCAAACATTTAGTTTTAGATTATCAAGATAAATTTTTTGATGGGGTAATAAGCAACTTTGTTGATTCTTATACAAATGGTGAAACTCCTTTACCCTGCGTAAAGTGTAATGAAACAGTGAAATTTTCAGATTTACTTAATGAGGCAAAAAAAATTGGAGCTGATACCCTTGCAACAGGTCATTATGCAATAAGAAAAGGATCTTTAAATAATGCAAGTTTACATAAAGCAAAAGATTTTTCAAAAGATCAAAGTTTTTTCCTTTTTTCAACATTACAAGAGCAATTGAATTATGTGAGATTCCCATTAGGTGATTATAAAAAATCTGAAATTAGACAGCTAGCTAATGAATATAAACTAAGTGTTAGCGATAAACCTGATAGCCAAGATATATGTTTTGTAACATCAGATTCTTATAGAGATCTTGTAAATAATTTAAATCCCAGTGTGAAAAAAAAGGGAATAATTTATGATATTGAGAAAAACATTCTAGGTACTCATAACGGCATTAGTAATTATACAATTGGTCAAAGAAAAGGTATTGGAATAAGTGGCTCCAAGGAAGCTTTATATGTAATTGATATAAATAGAGAACAAAATTCAATTACATTAGGCTCAAAAGAAAAATTGAAGAAAAGTGTTATTAATTTTAAAAATATTAATTGGTTAGGTGGAAATATTCTGCCCAAAAAACTTGATTGTTCGGCAAAAATAAGATCAACCCAAGAAGATTTACCAGGAATTCTTGATATAAAGAGTGATCATGGAACGTTCACATTTGAAAGAGAATTAGATAAAACTTCTCCTGGTCAAGCTTGCGTTTTTTATAAAAATGACCAATTACTTGGAGGTGGTTGGATTACTGCATAAATTTAAAATGAGTTCTAAATTTGGTTAATTTTTGTTGAATTGACTGGATTTTTTAAATTAATGAATTAGATGAAGTATTGTGAACTCAGAAACTCTAGATACCTTAAGTACTTATAGTAAAAATAAATACAAATACGGCTTTATAACTGACATCGATAATGAAAAGCCAAAAAAAGGACTAAACGAAAATACAATTAAATTTATTTCGTTAAAAAAGAATGAGCCAGAGTGGATGTTGGACTGGAGACTAAAAGCATTTTCAAAATGGAAAAAAATGAAAGAGCCTAAATGGGCAAATCTAAGTTTTCCTGAGATTGATTATCAAGATATTTATTATTATTCAGCTCCAAAAGGTTTTGAGAAGAAACCCAAAGATCTAAGTGAAGTAGATCCAAAACTTATAGAGACTTATAATAAATTAGGTATTCCTCTAGAGGAGCAAAAAGTTTTAGCTGGTGTTGCTGTAGATGTTGTATTTGATAGTGTTTCAGTTGCTACAACTTATAAAGGTGAGTTAGAAAAGCTTGGGATAATTTTCTGTTCTATTGGTGAAGCTATTCAAAAACATCCTGACTTAATAAAAAAATATTTGGGTTCGGTTATACCTCCTGGAGATCATTCTTTTTCAGCATTAAATTCGGCTGTTTTTACTGATGGATCTTTTGTGTACATCCCAGAGGGCGTAAAATGTCCAATGGAGCTATCTACTTATTTTAGAATTAACGCAGAAAATACCGGCCAATTTGAAAGAACTTTAATTATTGCTGATAAGGGTAGCTATGTAAGTTATTTGGAAGGTTGTACTGCCCCTAAAAGAGATGATAATCAATTACATGCAGCCAATGTAGAATTAATAGCATTAGAAGATGCTGAAATAAAATATTCAACTGTTCAAAATTGGTACCCTGGCGATGAAGATGGTAAAGGTGGTATTTATAATTTTGTTACTAAAAGAGGTCTTTGTGCAGGTAAAAACAGTAAGATATCATGGACTCAAGTAGAAACTGGCTCTGCTATTACATGGAAGTACCCTAGTTGTATTTTGAAAGGTGATAATTCAATTGGTGAATTTTACTCTGTAGCAATAACAAATAATTTTCAACAAGCTGATACAGGAACAAAGATGACTCACATTGGTAAAAATACCAAAAGTAAAATTATATCAAAAGGTATTTCTCTTGGTAAATCTCAAAATACTTACAGAGGTGAGGTTTCTTTTTTAAGAAAAGCAGATAAGGCAAGAAATTATACTCAATGTGATTCTTTGTTAGTAGGAAATCAATGTGGGGCACACACAGTTCCTTATATTGACTCAAAAAATAATACAGCAGTTATTGAGCACGAAGCTTCGACTTCTAAAATAAATGAAGACCAACTTTATTACTGCAGACAAAGAGGTTTAAGTCATGAAGAAGCAGTTTCATTAATAGTTAATGGTTTCTGCAAGCAAGTTTTACAAGAACTTCCAATGGAATTTGCAGTTGAAGCACAAAAACTAGTATCTATTTCTCTTGAGGGAAGTGTAGGGTAATATGTTTTTAGAAATCAAAGATCTATCTGTAAAGATTGAAAATAAAAGTATCCTTAATGGACTTAACTTAAATATTAATAAAGGTGAAGTGCATGCAATAATGGGCCCAAATGGATGTGGTAAAAGCACCTTAGCAAACGTTCTAGCAGGTAAGGAGGATTACGAAATCTTAAATGGTAAAATTAATTTCAAAGATAACGATTTATTTGATTTAAATATTGAAGAAAGAGCACAAGAAGGAATGTTTCTGGCTTTTCAGTATCCAGTCGAAATACCTGGAGTAAATATCACCCCGTTTTTACATTCTGCAATTAATTCAAAAAGAAAACGTATGAACGAAGAAGAAATTGATAATTTATCATTTGCTAAGCTTTTAAAATCTAAAGCTAGTGACTTAGGTATAAATATTGATATGCTTAAACGATCAGTTAATACAGGATTTTCAGGTGGAGAAAAAAAACGTTACGAAATTTTACAAATGAGTATTCTTAATCCAGATTTAGCTATTCTAGATGAAACTGACTCTGGACTTGATATTGATGCTCTTAAAATCGTTACCGATGGGGTTAATAAACTTAAAACTAAAGATAATTCTTTTTTAATAATTACTCATTATCAAAAACTTTTGGATTATATTAAACCAGATTATGTACATGTCATGGTAAATGGTTCTATTGTCAAATCAGGAGGTTCCGAAATTGCTGCTGAAATTGAAAAAGATGGATTTCAAAAATTTCAGTAATGAATATCCAAGACAATTATCAAAAAAATAGAAAAAATATTTTTTTTTCAGAAAACAAAGATATTGAAACTCATAGAGAAAACTTAATAAATATTTTTGAAAATGATAGATTTGATAAAAAAAATAATGAAAGTCTTAAAAATATAAATCTTAAAAACTTTATTGATTTTAAGTATAAATATTTGATCCCTGAAGAAACATCAGTAATAAATAATAATCATGAAAATAGCTATTCAATAGTTTCTGTAAATGGTCAGTGTTCGACTTTTAAAGATGATAAAATTGAAATTACTAAAATTTTAGATGAAGATTATAATGATTTTTCTAAAAATAATATAATTGAAAAAAATGATCATTTTGTAAATCTAAATTCATTATTTTTAAATAGTGGTTTTAAGATTGTTATAAAAAGAAATAATAATATAAAAATTAAAATATCCAACATTGTAACAGATGACGATTTAACTATTTTTCAAAAAAATAATATTATTTGCCAAGAGGGATCATCTCTTAGTCTCATTGAAGAGTATGAAAATAAAAATAATTCTACATCAAATATATTGAATGTAATTAAATTAGAAAAACATTCTCAGTTAAACCACTTTCTAATACAAGACAATTCTTCCAATCATAATTTAATAATAACAAGTCATTCTTCTTGTAAAAAAGATTCTACCTATACTCAAAAAGTATATAATTTTTCAGAAGGTTACGTAAGAAATTTTCATTATTCTGAGCTGATAGAAACCAATTCAGAAGCTAATTTACAAGGAATATTTTTTCTTAAAGATAATAACACATCTAACAACAAAACTTTTGTTAAACATTCAGCTGAGGATTGTAAAAGTAATCAAGTTTACAAAGGTATTTTGAATGATCGTTCTAAAGCAACATACTTTAGTAATACTCATGTTGATCAAGTGGCGCAAAAAACAGAGGGATATCAACTTAGTAAAGGGATACTTTTATCTGATAATGCATCGTATTTTTCTAAACCTGAATTAAAAATATATGCTGATGATGTGAAATGTAGTCATGGCTCTACTATTGGACCTATAGATGAAAATGCTATTTTTTACCTTCGATCTAGAGGTATGAGTAAAATTGCAGCAACTAAAATATTGATATCATCATTTATTAATGAAGAATTAAGTAGTATTGATAATGAACAAATGTCTGAAATAATACAAAAGAAACTAGTAAGATACTTAAGTAAAGTGAAATGAATATTTCAAATTTAAAATCAAGATTTCCTGTATTCAAAAAAAATCCTAATCTAGTTTTTTTAGATACTGCTGCTTCAGCATTAAAAGTTGATGAAATGATTGAAGCCACCAATAACTGTTACACAAATGAATATGCAAATATTCATAGAGGCAATTATGAATTAAGTTCAAAGTTAACAAAAAAATTTGAAGATGCTCGAAAAAAAGTTGCAGATTATTTAAATACATCTGAAAACAATATTATTTTTGTTAAAAGCGCAACTGAGGGTATAAATTTAATTTCATCTTGTATGTCTAAAAGATTATTAGAAGATGGAGACGAAATAATCTTAAGTTATCTTGAACATCATGCTAACTTAATACCTTGGCATTTAATTGAAAAAAAAATAAAAATTATACCTCTTGGATTAAATGAGAATAGTGAAATTAATTATGATGAATTAAATGATAAAATTAATTCAAAAACTAAATTAATTACATTAACCCACATGTCAAATGTGACAGGATCAATAACTAATTTAGATAAAATAAAAGAAATTACAAAAAAAAAGAACATACCCCTACTATTAGATGGATGTCAATTTGCTCCTCACAAAAAAGTTGATTTAAAAGATTTAGATCCTGATTTTTATGTTTTTTCTGCTCATAAAATGTATGGCCCTTCAGGTCTTGGTATACTGTATATGAAAGATAAGTGGATAGATGAATTTACCCCTTACCAAGGTGGAGGGCAAATGATTCATGATGTAGATATTGATAAAAGCACATATGCAAATGGGTACGAAAAATTTGAGGCAGGTACTCCTCCTATTGCACCAGTTATAGGTTTCTCATCTTCATTAAATTTTATGGATGAAGTTGATCCAAATTTTATTTATGACCATGAAATGAAACTTCATAATTATGCTTATGAAAAACTTTCAAAATTCAATAATATTAAAATATATGGATCAAATAAAAATAAAGGTGCAATTATTTCTTTTAATATTGAAGGAGTACATAATTCTGATTTAGGTGCTATGTTAGATAAAAAAAACATAGCAATAAGAACAGGACATCATTGTTGCCAACCTCTTATGAAACATTTTAATGTTCCTGGAACTTCTAGAATTTCATTTGGAGTATATAATACAAAAGATGATGTTGATTATTTAGTAGACAGCATTCATGAAATAACAAAAATCTTATTATAGCTAATGGAAGAAAAACAACTAGAAGATTTTTTACCAGATAAAAACACAAGTTATATAAAAAACATCAATAATTCAAAAATCACCACAAAAATTAGTCAAGAACAAGTCATAGACTGTATTAGGACTGTCGTTGATCCTGAAATACCAGTCAACTTATATGATTTAGGTTTAATATATGAGATCAAGATTAATGATAATAACGACATTAAAATTAAAATGACCCTAACTAACCCAAACTGCCCTGTTGCAGGATCTATGCCAGAAAGTGTAGGAAAATCTATTGAAAAGTTATCAAATCTAAATTCTATAGAAGTCTCTTTAGTTTGGGATCCAAAGTGGCATAAAGATTTAATGTCCGAAGAAGCAAAACTTGCTTTGGATATTTTTTAATTTAATTTATAATAAGTATATGAATAACATTTTATCCATAACATCAAAGGCAACTGAACAAATTAAAAAAATAATTTCCAACGCTCCTAATGGCATGGACTCTGTTGTGATTGGAGTAGATAAGTCTGGTTGTAGTGGATATGCATATAAACTAGATTTTGGTAAATCATCTGATTTTAAAAATTTTGAAATTATTGATCAAGATGGGGCAATAGTATTAATTGATCCAAAAGCTACAATGTTTCTATTAGGTTCAGTAATGGATTATAGAGAAGATAAACTTGCCTCAAGATTTGTTTTTGATAATCCAAATGAAAAAAGTACTTGTGGTTGTGGGGAGTCTTTTAGTATTTAAAATTTAATCTTTGGCGGAGTAGCTCAGTTGGTCAGAGCGCACGGCTCATATTCGTGATGTCGGGGGTTCAAATCCCTCCTCCGCTACCATTTTTTTTGTTGTAATTTGAATACTATAGTACTAACAGTCGATTTAATATCGCGGGATGGAGCAGCCCGGTAGCTCGTCAGGCTCATAACCTGAAGGTCGTAGGTTCAAATCCTACTCCCGCAACCAATTTTTTTATATTGATTCTTTTATTTACAAAAAAATATTAGAGTTATACAAAAATATCCCCAGAAATACGGCATTTTTTTTTATTTTTTATGATTTGACAAGGAATTTTTATACTATTATAGGCACATACTCTTTTCTTTGTGAAAAGAACAATCCTCTACAATTTTTTTATAAATAGTAGGGTTTTGTATGCTCTTTAATTTGTTAATAAGATTATAAAGAGATACGTAGACAACAATTCGTAATTTAATTTTTTACGAATGTTAATGGAATACGTATCAACAAATATTTTTTGTTTTTACAAGAAGTATTCCGCTTTAACGGACGTTCCGTAATTTTTGACTTCGGTCAAATTTACTTAACTTAAGAGTTTGATTATGGCTCAGAACGAACGCTGGCGGCATGCCTCATACATGCAAGTCGAACGAAGTCTTCGGACTTAGTGGCGCACGGGTGAGTAACATGTGGGAATCTACCTAAAGGTTCGGAATAACTGCGGGAAACTGTAGCTAATACCGGATGTGTCTGCAAAGAGAAAGATTTATCGCCTTTAGATGAGCCCGCACTAGATTAGCTAGTTGGTGAGGTAATTGCTCCACCAAGGCTACGATCTATAGCTGATTTGAGAGGATGATCAGCCACACTGGGACTGAGACACGGCCCAGACTCCTACGGGAGGCAGCAGTAGGGAATATTGGACAATGGGGGAAACCCTGATCCAGCAATGCCGCGTGAGTGAAGAAGGCCCTCGGGTTGTAAAACTCTTTCATCAACGATGATAATGACATTAATTGAAGAAGAAGCTCCGGCTAACTTCGTGCCAGCAGCCGCGGTAATACGAAGGGGGCTAGCGTTGTTCGGAATCACTGGGCGTAAAGCGTATGTAGGCGGATCAAAAAGTTAGATGTGAAATCCCTGGGCTCAACCCAGGAACTGCATTTAAAACTAGTGATCTAGAAATTGGTAAAGGTTAGTAGAATTTCCAGTGTAGAGGTGAAATTCGTAGATATTGGAAAGAATACCAGAAGCGAAGGCGACTAACTAGGCCATTTTTGACGCTGAGATACGAAAGCGTGGGTAGCAAACAGGATTAGATACCCTGGTAGTCCACGCAGTAAACGATGAGTGCTAGTCGCTGGGACATTAGTTTCAGTGTCGAAGCTAACGCATTAAGCACTCCGCCTGGGAAGTACGGTCGCAAGATTAAAACTCAAATAAATTGACGGGGGCCCGCACAAGCGGTGGAGCATGTGGTTTAATTCGAAGCAACGCGAAGAACCTTACCAGACCTTGACATGGTGTGTATGAATTACAGAATCGTAATTCTTCAGTTCGGCTGGCACACACACAGGTGCTGCATGGCTGTCGTCAGCTCGTGTCGTGAGATGTTGGGTTAAGTCCCGCAACGAGCGCAACCCTCATTTTTAGTTGCCATCAGGTTATGCTGGGCACTCTAGAAAAACTGCCGGTGATAAGCTGGAGGAAGGCGGGGATGACGTCAAGTCCTCATGGCCCTTACGGTCTGGGCTACACACGTGCTACAATGGTGGTGACAGAGGGCAGCAATACTGCAAAGTAAAGCTAATCCCTAAAAACCATCTCAGTTCGGATTGGACTCTGCAACTCGAGTCCATGAAGTTGGAATCGCTAGTAATCGTAGATCAGCGTGCTACGGTGAATACGTTCTCGGGCCTTGTACACACCGCCCGTCACGCCATGGGAGTTGGTTTTACCTTAAGCCGGTGCGCTAACCGCAAGGAAGCAGCCGTCCACGGTAGGGTCAGCGACTGGGGCGAAGTCGTAACAAGGTAACCGTAGGGGAACCTGCGGTTGGATCACCTCCTTTCTAAGGATATTGATGATTAGTTCGCTAGTCATCCGGATTGTTGTCTATCTATCTCTTTAAAATTATTAGCTAGTACTGGGTGCTTATTTAATTATATTGGGCTGGTAGCTCAGTTGGTTAGAGCGCGCGCTTGATAAGCGTGAGGTCGGAAGTTCAAGTCTTCCTCGGCCCACCAATAAAAGGGGGATTAGCTCAGCTGGGAGAGCGCCTGATTTGCATTCAGGAGGTCAGCGGTTCGATCCCGCTATCCTCCACCATTACCTAATAAAATCTTATTTTATCTTTAAAATGTAAATATGAAATTATAACTGATCAAAATATTTTTTTTTGATTTTAATACGTACAAAATTTTTCTCTGTACGTAATTGCAATCAAGCGCAAAAGGGCATTTAGTGGATGCCTTGGCATCAAGAGACGATGAAGGACGTGGCAGGCTGCGAAAATTTAAGGGGAGTTGTCAACACACTTTGATCCTTAAGTATCCGAATGGGGAAACCCAACTCTTAAGAGTTACTTGTTAGTGAATTCATAGCTAACAAGAGTTAACCTAGTGAATTGAAATATCTTAGTAGCTAGAGGAAAAGAAATCTATTCCGTTAGTAGTGACGAGCGAAAGCGGACCAGGCCAGTGATAGAATTATAATAACTAGAATTTTCTGGAAAGTAAAACCATAGTAGGTGATAGTCCTGTATAGGTAAAAAATAATTTTATTCTCGAGTAGGGCGGAACACGTGAAATTTTGTCTGAATATGGGGAGACCACTTCCCAAGCCTAAATACTCCTTGATGACCGATAGTGAACTAGTACCGTGAGGGAAAGGTGAAAAGCACCCCGATAGGGGGA